>CABUCM010000036.1 GCA_902490005.1 uncultured Ruminiclostridium sp. | reverse complement strand
CCGCCGCTTATGGCGTGAGGTTATTATACCATAACGACAGGCTGGCACAGCCTGCGCCTTAGATGAAAAACGCTTGCCGTTTTTCGTACATGGTCAAATGTTCTCTCAGCCATCGGCGGCTTTACCGCCGCTTATGGCGTGAGGTTATTATACCATAAATTTTCGGGTTTTAACAGGGCGGTGAAGAAGAAATTACTGGTTCTCAGAAGCTTCCTCTTCGTCATACTCGTAAAGCTCTTCAAAACGGCTTTCAAAAATTTCGGACAGCCGGTCCAAGAGCTCTTCATCCTCGACTTCCGCCAGCTGCTGCTCTCCATCTTCTTCGACAGCTTCGAAAATATAATACATCCCGTCGGATTCCACGCTTTCCTCAGGATCGTCAAAGGTGGGAAGCAGAGCGTAGAAGGTACCTTCGTCGCTTTCAATTACATCCAGGATCTCAAATTCATGCTCGGTGCCCTCATCGTCGATCAAGGTGATCAGATCGGCGGTAAACTCATTATCCATATATTCATAAAACCTCGCTTTTCTAATTTGATATTATTTATTTTACCCTGATGAACCCGTGAAGTCAACCGCATTTGGATAAATATTTTGTTTACAGAATTTTCACATAAAACATCATAATTTTTAATATTAACTGTTGACAATTGCTAAAAATGTGTTATAATATAATCGTACTCAAGAAAAGAGGACAAATAAGAAAATAAGGCTTCCTGAAGAAGAGGAAGCAATTTTCAGAGGAAAGGAAGCGAGTCCAATGAACGATCCACAGTCACAGCCTTTAGCCATCGGTCAGGGGACCGATGCTTCCGCTTTCAGAAAAATCTGTTTCTCATAAAAATAAGATCTGATTTGCAGCGGGTTCCTTCGAGAACGAAGGTTATCTGCGAAACAGTCTGACACAGGCGCCGGTTTGCTGGCGAATAACAGATTTTTCATTTTATATTTATATAAAAAGCGGAACGTCCCCATGGCGAAATAAAATCGCGGCGGAGGTTCCTTTTTATTTTCTTTAAAAGGGCAAATAGGAAAGGTTCCGCGGCATGAGGGACGATATTAGAATCAAAACTGAATAGAAGCGTGTTTGCTTTTCAGGCTTCCTATGTTTTGAAGGCTGAAATTTGGAAGTTTTAAATTATCTGTTATAGTAATAGATAATCGTAAGCCGATGAATTGATAGTAGGCGTCAAAACAAATTGGGAGAGTACCCAAAGAAGCAAGGAGAGGGCCTTTCGTAAAGCGAAAGACGGATAAAAGTAAGCGGCCGTCAAGCCGAGGAAATTACTCCCTGAAAAGAGATAAACACAAAATTGAAATGACCTTTATCGCATAGATAAAAACAAAATTCATTGTAAAGGGTGAGTCCAAAGTACAGTGAAAAAGGCGGTAGCCTGATTTAAGAAGTCGCTTTTGAAAAATTCAGATCAATTTGATCCGTAAACGAAAGGTGAGTAGAGTCCCATGTGCTGATTTCTGAATGGTAAAGATTTCATGAAGAAGAAAAAGCCGAGTTTGAGAAATCCGAGTTGTGGTTTTGAGAGAAGAGCAATTCTTAACCAGTGAGATTGAAAAGCAATTCAGAAAGTTCAGAAAGGGATTGGTAAGGTCCAATGGGATAATCTTTTTAAGCAAAAAGTGACAAGTAATCATCCGTAGGATGAGAAACAGGTGAGTCCAAAAGAAAGTTCATTTTAAACCCCTGGCAGATGGAAAATCCGTTTGCCAGGGGTTTTGTTTGTCATCCGTCGTATGCAATCGGGGCGAATTGAGCGCCGATTAATTTTTTCAGTTCCTGTGGGCCGAGCTCGATCTGCTGGCCGATTTTCCCCGCGCTGACCATAATGGCAGGCAATGCCTGGGCGCTTTCGTCGATAACGGTTTTATACAGCTTTTTCATACCGATAGGAGAACAGCCGCCCCGAATGTATCCGGTAGCGTTTTTGATCTCATCCACGTGAATCATTTCCACGCTTTTCTGCCCTACCGCCCGGGCGGCGGCTTTCAGGTTCAGCTCTTTGGCCACCGGGATAACGAAAACGTAAAAGTTACGGTCTGATCCCCGTGTCACCAGTGTTTTAAATACCCGTTCTATAGGCTGTCCCAGCTTTTGCGCCACAGAAACGCCGTCGATTTTTCCATCCTCGTGGTCGTAGCTGTGGGTTTCATAAGGAATTTCTTCCCGGTCTAAAACCCGCATGGCGTTGGTTTTGTTTTCTTTTACTTTCATAGTGTGATACCCCGTTTAAAAGGTTTGTTTTACGGCCTGCTTTGTAACGCAGACGGCAAAAGAGGGTCGCGGGCGCTGCCGGCAAGGGAAGCGGCGAATTTTATGGATGCCCTTGTTCTGCTTAAAAAATTATTTTTCGCAGCTTAAGATTCCCGCTGTCAATTTTCATTATAAGCTCTGTCGATTAGTGGTTTTGCTTTTTCTAAATCCCCGTTAGTTTGCAAATGCAATTCTACCGGTCCGCAGCCCCAATGCCCAATGTTGGTAACATTTCTGGAAAAGCCCTCTTCAAAGGCCACTGAGCTGATATCCAAAGGAAGGTTGATAACAAGCTTTTTCTTTTGGGCCACCACGGTAACAACATTCTTGATTTTTTTGAATAACTTGATATCAGCCATGGTGCAGCCCTCCATTTAACGCAATAAGAATCGTACGCTTCGGCGCTGTTTCTGGTTCCCGCCCAAGCGCCGGCTTGGCTGGCTTTGAACTTTCCCCTGCGCCTGCTTGATACCATAAAATTTACCATATACCGAGGGTGAAATCAATGCTTTCGTCGGAAAATATTGATTCCAACCGAAAAGGAGGCCGGTACGGGACAATCAAGTCCCGTACCGGCCTCCTTTTTCGTTCGTTGCTTTTTTAATGAAAGCTGAACGTGAATTTCAGTTTTTCACTAGTCAAGGGAAATGCCCTGATGGTTTAGCGTTTCTTTTGCTGCGTGCCGGAACGGCGGCAAAAACGGTTTACTCCCCACTCTGGTTTTTACGGTTGATCCACTCTGTAGACGCATCCATTGCCGTGCGGCAGGCATTGGTTTGATCCAGGGCGTTGAGCATGACAAAATCATGGATGGTGCCCTGCACCCGGATCGCCGTAACCTCTACATCGGCGCTGCGCAGCTTTTCTCCGAAAGCTTCACCCTCGCTGCGCAGCACGTCCGCCTGGCCATTGATTATCATGGCTTGGGGTAACCCCTTCAGGCAGTTGACGCTGGCCCGCAAAGGAGAGGCTGTGATTTGTTCCCTGTCTGCATCACGGGAGGTGTATTGACGCCAGAACCATTGCATACCCGTGCGGTATAGATAGTAATTCACGGCGAACTGCCGATAGGTGGGGGTTTGGAAACAGGCGTTGGTCACAGGATAATACAAAAGCTGCTTTTGGATTTTCGGGCCGTTTCGGTCTTTAGCCATTAGCGTCATTGCGATAGCCATATTGCCGCCAACACTGTCGCCGGCGACGGTTAGAGTGCTGTGGTCGATCTCTGGGTATTGATCGCCAATGAGCGTCCAGAGGGAGGAAAGAACAAAATAGCATTGTTCAATAGCGACTGGATACTTAGCTTCGGGGGAACGGGTATATTCTGGGAATACAATCAGTGAATTTGTCCGCGCCGCCAGTTCCCTGACCAGCTTTTCGTGGGTATGAAAGCTGCCGAATACCCAGCCCGCGCCATGGATATAAAAGATCACGTTTCGAATGGGTTTTAAGTGTTCTGGGGTAATCAAATAAATTGGAATCGTTCCCCACTTACCGCAGCTTACCTCGCTGACGGATATATGGGCAGGATATTGATAGACAGGCGCATCCTGTAATTTCTCCAATGCTTTTCGGCCTTGTTCCGGCGGCAGTTGAAAAATCAGCGGCGGAACCGAGCTTTGATCGCAGACCGCCTCGGCCGCCTTTTCTAATGGGACACATCGTTTCATAAGTTTTCTCCCTGTTTTATAATTTCTTTTTTCAGAATATGCGGCGCGAAGACAAAGGTTGTCAATATAGTATTTGGCAGAACCAAACGGCTGGAAAGAAGAAAGAACCTGTCCGCTCTTTACTGCATATGATACAATATCAAACTTTGAAAGGAGTTTTGCAAATGGATGACTTCATGAAATTAGTGTCCACAGAATATAAAATTACGCCGCTCCCTGAAAACCCGGTGCCGGCAATGGCTTATGTGCCTTACCAGCAGCTGGAGGCTGTTTACGGGGTAGAGCAGGGACTTATGGCAGGGACGATTTTCCCTGTGCTGGATAAACCGTTTTACGGTTGTGGGAGGTAATAAGCAATGAATGAACGGGAGAAACTGCTGAGACGCATTGCGGCAGAAGATTTCGCGGTCATTGAGCTTCATATGTTTATGGATTCCCATCCAAATAACAGGGAAGCGGCAATGAAGCTGAAGGAGCATGATATGAAAAGCCAGGCGCTCCGGAGGGAGTTCGAGGAAAATTACGGCCCCTTGATGGCAAATCAGGTACAGGCTAACCGCTGGGCCTGGATTTCTGATCCGTGGCCGTGGGATGTCGACTGTGAGAAAGGAGGAATTTAACGTATGTGGGTTTATGAAAAACGATTAGAATATCCGATTAAAATTACAAGATCCAACCCAGCCCTGGCAAAGCTTATCATCAGTCAATACGGCGGCCCCGACGGAGAATTAGGGGCTTCCTTAAGATATTTGAGCCAGCGGTATTCCATGCCGTATCCGGAGTTAAAAGCGATCCTGACCGATATCGGTAGCGAAGAGTTGAACCATTTAGAAATGGTGGGAACCATCGTTTACCAGCTGACCAGGAACCTGTCTGAGGAAGAAATCAAAAAGTCCGGATTCGACGCCTATTTTGTCGATCATACCACTGGCGTTTATCCAGCTGACGCCAGTGGAAACCCGTGGTCCGCGGCCACGATTCAAGTGACTGGAGATACGATTACCGATCTTCACGAAAATATGGCGGCAGAACAAAAAGCCAGAACCACTTACGACAACATCCTTCGCTTCTGCGATGACCCCGATGTCAAGGATCCGATCCGTTTCCTGAGAGAGCGGGAAATCGTTCACTATCAACGGTTTGGGGAACAAAAGCGAAGAAAGAAAAGGTACCTAACGCAAAAGCGGCAGCCCCCGGAACTGGATCCCGAGGGGCTGCCGCTTTAGAGAGTAGTATATTATTAACTCGTTGCAGCCGGCGGATTATACCTCATCGTCATCCTGCAACGCGTAATAACCTTCCGCGCCGGTACGAACCTTGATAACATTCTCAACATCATAGATAAATATTTTTCCATCGCCGATGTTACCGGTATAAAGAACCTTTTTGGCAGTATCCACTACAGTCTGGACAGGCACCTTGCTTACCACGATCTCTAGCTTGATTTTGGGAAGCAATACGACGTCATCCATCTTGACACCGCGATAATATCTGGTATTGCCCTTCTGGATACCGCAGCCCATTACATTGATTACCGTCATACCGGTGACGCCAATCGAATTCATGGCCTCTTTCAAAGCGATAAATTTATCCTGGTTAAACACCATGACAATCTTCGTGATCTTGGCGCCAGTTTCCGTAGAAGCCGGGCCGCCAGAGGCAGCAACCGGATAATGCTCCACTTCCACTGCTTTTTCCATAGAAACCGCGGCGGGGGAAGAAGGCTTACCGGTTAGGATCTCAGGAGGCATTGGCATAAAGTCGGCGTAGGAGCTGGCAAGGTTATGTTCGGTAGCGTCTAAGCCGCGGACTTCTTCCTCACGACTGGCGCGCAATCCCACGGTATGCTTGATAATCTGGAATACAATGGTCATGGTAACGCCTACCCAGGCGATAACAGAAACCACGCCGATGAACTGGGTCAATAGGAAGTCAGCGCCGCCGCCATAGAACAAGCCTATTGGATTGCCGGCGTCGTCGGTAAGGTTAACCGCGAATAAACCTGTGAGCAGGGTGCCGACAGCGCCGCAAAAACCATGCACGCCAATAGCGCCGACAGGGTCGTCGATTTTTAATACTTTATCAACAAACTCGATGCCAAACACCACCACAAAAGCGGCGATTAAGCCAATAAAGAAAGCTCCAATGGGGTTTACGGCGTCGCAGCCGGCAGTGATGGCCACCAGGCCAGCCAAAGCGCCGTTTAACGTCATGGACACGTCGGGTTTCTTGTAACGGATCCAGGTGATAATCATAGTAGCCACTGCGGCGGTAGCGGCCGCCAGGTTGGTGGTTACGAAAATATTGCCGGCGGAGAAAATCGTATCATCACCGGTCATAGACACTGTGGAAGCGCCGTTAAAGCCGAACCAGCAGAACCAGAGAATAAATACGCCTAAAGCGCCTAAGGTCAAGCTGTGGCCGGGAATGGCCCGGGGCTTACCGTTTTTATCATACTTGCCGATGCGGGGCCCCAGAATTTTAGCACCCACCAAAGCGGCAACGCCGCCCACCATATGTACCGCGGTGGAGCCGGCAAAATCATGGAAGCCCATCTGGGCGAGCCAGCCGCCGCCCCAGATCCAATGGCCAGAAATAGGATAGATCACTAAGCTGATAACAGCGCTGTAAAGGCAGTAAGAAATAAATTTAGTTCTTTCCGCCATGGCGCCGGATACGATTGTTGCGGCGGTAGCGCAAAATACGGTTTGGAAAATGAGAAACGCTGGCAGGGGAACGCCGTCTGGAAGAATGGAAGAATAATCCCCTTGTACCAGCGGGTCAAAGCCTCCGATCAGTGCTCCGGCGCCGCCGAACATCAGGCCAAAGCCCAGCAGCCAGAATAAAGGTGTGCCAATGGCAAAGTCCATCAGGTTTTTCATAATGATGTTACCGGCATTTTTCGCTCTGGTGAATCCGGTTTCTACCATTGCGAAACCGGCCTGCATAAAGAATACCAGGGCCGCCCCGAGCAATACCCAAATAGTATTTACGGATGAATACGCGTCCATGTTGTTTCCTCCTTTAATGCTTCAGGGAATACCCCTGAAATTCTATTTATGTAAAAAAGGCGTGTGCTTTGCTGTCTGCATCAGCAAAGCACACGCCTTTGTGCGCCTTTGATAGAATTTTTTCATAGAACCCTCAAGAAAAGAAAAAACGCCGCGAACCTCATTGTCGCGGCGCCATTGCCTTTTGATGTTTGCATTATAACCCCGCGTTTTTTGTTTGTCAATGCTTTTTATGAAAAAATTTTGAACGATTTGCAGGATTTATTATTTATCCTTCATTTCGCTGCTGTGTTTATTCCGTTTTTTGTGAATTACGCTCAGATAGAGCTTTTTTTAAAAAGATTCCTGCAAATTTTCATTGGGCAAAAATCGAATATCATACAAGCGATTCCTCATAAAAATATAGAAAGGATTCACAAGGGGGAAGGTTTTGTGAGGAAGACGGAATTTGACCAGGTTTTGTTCGGACGCAGCTTTCTGGTGCAGGAAATCAGTCCCGATTTGCCAGCCGAAGAAAGCTGGAGGCGAATTTCCGAGATGCAGAAACGATGGTCCGGCCTTTTTTCGGAGAGTCCTCCAAAGGGGGGTACGCTTTGTATGGATTATACGCGAGACAATCGGTAGAAAAGCAGGATAGCATCTCTGTGGAAAGCCAGCTGGAATTCTGCCGGTTTGAAACCAAGGGGCAAGATTACCGTACCTATATCGACAGGGGGTTCAGCGGGAAGGATACCCACCGTCCCGGCTTTGAGGCGCTGATGGCTGACATTCGCAGGGGTGGTATCCAAGCGGTAGTGGTCTATAAGCTGGACCGGATCAGCCGTTCTATTGTGGATTTTTCCAACATGATGGAAACCTTTCAAAGTTACGGCGTGGATTTTATCTCTTCCACTGAGAAATTCGACACCTCTACCCCGATCGGAAGAGCCATGCTGAACCTATGCGCCGTCTTTGCCCAGCTGGAGCGGGAAACCATACAGAAACGGGTCAAAGACGCTTATCGCTCCCGAAGCCAAAAGGGGCTTTATATGGGTGGAAGAGTGCCCTATGGCTTTCGTGTGGAACCGGCGCGTATCAACGGGATCGCTACCGGACAATACCAGCCAATAGAGGAAGAAATTCAGTGGGTACGAAGAATGTACGCTTTTTACGCCCAGGAGGACGCCAGTTTGGGAGAGCTGGCCCGGTACCTGCAAAAGCAGGAAGCCGTCAACCGCCGGCAGAAGCCTTTTACTCCCGCTCGTTTGGGGGAATTGCTGCGGAACCCGGTCTATGTGAAAGCGGACGGGGAGGTGTACCGTTTTTTCCGGGACCACGGTGTAGAGCTTTTGGATCCCCCCGAGGGATATACCGGGGAGCGGGGCTGTTACCTTTATCAGGAGGAAAAAGGGGCAAAATCTGCGTTGGTTGGCTGTCAGGCGGTACTCGCGCCCCACCGTGGGGTCATCGACAGTCAGGTTTGGCTTGCCTGCCGGAGAAAGTTTCTGGAGCACCGCCAGCCGTCAAGGCCGGGCAAGGGAAAAAGCTCCTGGCTCGCGGGAAAGATAACCTGCGGCGCCTGCGGGAGCAGCTTGGTGGTTCGAAAGAAAGGGGAGACTGGGGCCCGCTATTTTATTTGCGGCGGAAAAATCCGTCATAACGGCTGCTCCGGGCCGGGGACAGTCCGGGCCCAGGAACTGGAGGAGTTTGTTTATCAAAGGATTACAGCGAAGCTGAAAGAAACCCCAGCCCTGCCGGAGGAGGCTTTGCGAAAAAAAGGAAAATCACAAAACGCTCTTTTACTGCAAAAATTAGAGCTGGAGCGGCAGATACAGGAGCTTGCAAGCCAGGCGGCTGGCGCCGGAGAAACGTTAATGGCCTGTCTGAATCAGAAAGCAGAGGCTTTGGAAAGGGAGAAAAAACAGTTGGAAAAAAGGCTGGGATATGAAAAGCCAAGGATTGGGAGTGATTTTCAAAATCTGGCGTCTTCCGCTTTGAACGGTTGGAACCGGCTTTCCAATGAGGAAAAAAGCAAGGCGGCGGATGGGATCATCGAAGAGATTACCATATTTCAGGAGGGAAGGCTGGAACTTCTCTGGCGGTACTAGCGCCTTTTCTTTGTGCGCTTTGGGGAAGGGCTGCGGATAGCCACCGACCATCTTGACAGTAAAAACTTCTATGCTTTCAATCCTGGTTTTGATAAAAACTGCAAAAAAAAATAAAGAAACCATTAAAATTAATAATTTCGTAAGATATTGAAATAGTTACCAAGAATAGAGGATGACACCAATCATCCTCTATTGCTTTTTTCTAAAATAAATGAATAAAAATTGAATATTTTTCGAATTAGTTGAAAACAATTTTAGAAGGCATAGTCAGAAATCTGTATGGTCAAAACCCACAAAGATTGAATTTGTTTTTTGTTTGTTGTATAATTGGAAACCGAGATTAATCAAAAATAGAAAGGAGTGATAGGCAGTTGTCTGCCACCTTAAAGGGCACGGCGAAAAAGTTTTTATGGGATCACAGCGTTTTTCGCTGCTGTTATTTGCTGTGCTTATTTTTGAGCTCCCTTTGTTTTGTTGAATTAGGTTTCCAGATTTTGACCGGTGTGGTGATGGCGTGGTCGGTCTTAATCCTCATTGATACATTCCGCAGCCTGTACCCCGGAAAAAATTTGAAGTATTTTGGGCTTCTTTCCGCCTTTATTGCCAGCGGCCTGGTCACAGCCCTTCTTCACGGAGAGGATAACCTGGTTCCCAATTTGGTCATGATGTACCATGTGGCGGTGTGCTTTTTCATTGTTTATGGAATGCACGCGGAAAGGGATAAGGAAAAGGTTCGCCGGGAAATGTTCTTCATGGCGAAAATTCTGGCGTTTCTCATTATCACGTTCGCTGTTGCGGGAATGCTGGTGGCCCTGATTTTCACCAGGGTAAAGGCGTTTTCTTATTGCATCGGCCTGATGGATAACCGCTTTACCGGGCTGTATACCAATCCCAATATCGCCGCTTACGTCAGCGTGGTGGGGCTGGTGTGTATCCATTTGCTTTATGGAAAAGCCGGAGAGGGCTCCTCCAGTCAAAAGCCGCTTCCCAGATGGTTTTTGAATATCGGCATTGTTGTCAATGTTTTAACCGTATTTTTATCCGACTCCAACGCCTCTATGGTGTTTTTGATGGTCTACGGCACCGCGTTCCTTTTTACCCGGATGTACCGGAAAAACAGCAGCTGCAGGGGAAAGGTACTGGTGCGGAAAACCGCGGTGATGCTGTTGGTGGCGTTAGTGGCGGCCGTGGGCTGTTTTGCCCTGCGGGAAGCCAGCCAGTTTGGAATGGCCAAGACCATCAACGCACTGCATCAAAGCAATTCCGTGTCTGTTTCCTCTGACGCGTCCACCTCGGCGTCCCAGGTATTGGTCACCATCGGCAGGGATGGGAACTATGAGATTACCAGCGGCCGCTTGGATTCCCTGCAAAAAGCCATGGTGCTTTATCAAAAGAACCCGATTATGGGCATCGGCAAAGGGAATATCCTTGAATACGGCAACCGCTATTTAGCCAGGGGCTTTCAATTTTTTGACCTCCATAACGGTTATCTGACCATTCTGATTTCCTGCGGAACGGTTGGCTTAGGGCTTTTCCTGGTGTTCGCGGTGCTGGCCGCCAGAAAAGTGGCCAAGACCGTATTCCGCCGCTTCTCCCAGCGGGGAGAGAGGGAACTGGTGATCTTATTCAGTTCCCTGTGCGCTTACGCGGTTTACGCCCTGTTTGAGCGGGCCTTATTGTTCGACATTACCTTTATGGTGGTTTCCTTCTGGATGCTGTTCGGCTATACCATGAATGAGGTTTTGGCCGAAGAACCGTTCCTGTGCCCGGTGACGGTGCGCAGCAGAATGAAAAGGGCAAAAGAGCCTGTGGGCGCTTTGCCGGCCTTGACACGCCGTACCGGAAATGATATAATTTAACTAAATTTAATAGCTGTCTTCGGGGCGGGGTGAAAGTCCCCACCGGCGGTAACCTTTATAAACGAGGGAAGCCCGCGAGCTTAATTGCTGATCTGGTGTGATTCCAGAGCCGACGGTATAGTCCGGATGGAAGAAGAAAAGAAGCGTTTGCTTTTGCGCGTCCCGGATTTTTTCCGGGACGTTTTTTCGTTTCAGTGGACAGCGCGAAAGGAAGATGTTTTTATGAAGCAATCGTCAAAAACCATTCGCCTGGCTCAAATGGCCATGCTGGCCGCCATCTCCGTGATTTTGGTGGCCTTCGTCAGAATTCCCCTGGTCCCTGCGGCGCCGTTCCTGGTGTACGATATGGCGGACGCTCCCGTTTTGATTGGGACGCTGCTGTTTGGCACGGTGCCGGGGCTGACAATCCTGCTGGTGGTGTCGGTTATCCAGGCGTTTATGTTTTCCTCCGACGGCTGGGTGGGCCTTCTGATGCACTTTGTGGCCTCCGGCGCTTTGGTGGCGCTTACCGGCTGCTTTTACCATCATAAAAAGCGGATGAGAGATGCCGTCATTGGAATGATCCTGGGCTCTGTGGCGATGACGCTGATTATGATCCCCATGAACTATATCTTTACCGTTCATGTTTACGGCACCCCAAAGGAAGTGGTAGACGCCATTCTTCTGCCCGGTATCATTCCGTTTAACCTAATCAAAAGCGGCGCCAACAGCCTTCTGGCGGGAATTTTGTTCAAGCTGCTTTCCCCGTTTGTCCGCCGGAATAAAACTATCATCGGCCAATCGTGAAAAACATATCAAATCGCCTAAAATTCGGGAAGGATTTTCTTGCAGGTTTTCTCTTTACTTTTTCGCAATCTATGGTAAACTAAAATTACAAAAGAATAGACCCTTATCAAGAGCGGCGGAGGGAACAGACCCTGTGATGCCCGGCAACCTGCGGTTTGCAAGGTGCCAATGTCTGCGGGAAAACCGGAAGATGAGGTTAAGTGAAAACGAGCCGTCCGGAATTTCCGGGCGGCTTTTTTTGCGGAATGAGCGAAAGACAACCGGACTGGCAGAGGGGATAAGGCAAATAATAGTTAGGAGGAAGGAACGAATGGCAAAGAAATTATTTACGTCTGAATCGGTAACAGAGGGACATCCGGATAAGGTGTGCGACCAGATTTCCGACGCGGTGCTGGACGCGATTTTTGAACAGGATCCCCAGGCCCACGTGGCCTGTGAGGTCACCGCTACCACCGGCATGGTGCATGTGATGGGGGAAATCTCCACCACCTGCTATGTGGATATTCCGGCGGTAGCCAGGGAAGTGGTGAAAAGCGTGGGCTACGACGATCCCGCCTGCGGCTTTGACGGCAATACCTGCGCGGTGCTTACTTCCATCGACGCCCAGTCGCCGGATATCGCCATGGGCGTGAACCGGTCCCTGGAGGTCAAAGAAGGGGCCGGCGACGCCGACGACCAGATCGGCGCCGGCGACCAGGGCATGATGTTCGGCTATGCCTGCGACGAAACCCCAGAGCTGATGCCGCTGCCCATCTCTCTGGCCCATAAGCTGTCCAAGCAGCTGGCGAAGGTGAGAAAGGAGGGAACCCTCTCTTACCTGCGGCCCGACGGGAAAAGCCAGGTAACGGTGGAATACGACCAGGAAGACCGTCCGATCCGGGTGGAGGCGGTGGTGGTTTCCTCCCAGCATGACAGCGACGTGACCTTGGAGCAAATCCGTGAGGATATTGAACGGGAGGTCATCCGCCCGGTGATCCCCGCCCAGCTGATCGACCAGGACACCAAAATCTTTGTGAACCCCACAGGCCGCTTTGTCATCGGCGGCCCGGTAGGTGACAGCGGCCTGACCGGCAGAAAGATTATTGTGGATACCTACGGCGGCTATTCCCGCCACGGCGGCGGCGCGTTTTCCGGCAAAGACCCCACCAAGGTGGACCGCAGCGCGGCCTACGCCGCCCGCTGGGTAGCGAAAAATGTGGTGGGCGCGGGTTTAGCCAGAAAGTGCGAACTCCAGCTGGCCTACGCCATCGGCGTGGCGCGGCCGGTCTCTGTGCGGGTGGATACTTTTGGCACCGGCAAGCTTGACGACCAGCTTCTCGCCAAGGCGATTCAGAAGGTGTTTGATCTGCGCCCAGCGGCGATTATCCGCACCTTGAAGCTGAGACAGCCCATTTACCGGCAGCTAGCGGCTTACGGACATATGGGCCGGGAAGAGCTTGGCGTGGAATGGGAAAAATGCAACCGGGTGGAGGAACTGAAGGCCGAAGCGGCAAAGCTTTCGTAAAAGGACTTGAGAAAATGAAAAGGCAGGGCCCCGGCGTTTCCGGGCCCCCGCCTTTTTTCTTTGCAAGATTATGTCACGGGATAAGCCTCAGGGGAATAAGATAGCGTGAGGTGATAGGAATGCTTGAGACAATTTCCGCCATAATCTGCGTACTGTTCATCATTATTGGGCTAGTCGAAGTTTTTCGAAGTATTGTTTTGTTTGTTCTCCGGCCGAAGGGGGAGGATACCGCTATGACCATCGTACCCATCTGCGGGCATAATGAAGAGGCCGAATATCTTTTGAGAAGCGCCGCCGCCAGGGTGAAGTGGGCCGATAACGGCAGGGAGCGCCGTGTCATCTGCCTGGATTGCGGCATGGATCTGGAAACCAGGCTGATCTGTGAGAAATTGGTTCATTCCTATGGGTTTATGGAGCTTTGTACTATGGAGGAGCTTCAGGGCATGCTGCGAAAGCAGTGCTTCTAGCCGGCCCATTCTTCTGAGAAGAAGGCCGGCTTTTCCTTTATTTTGTCTTTTTAGCCCTATGCGGCAGGGCGTTTTTGTGCTATCATAAATTTAATGCGAATGAAAAAGGCAAAAATAAACGGGGATGAAGCAATGGACGAAAATCAGCTCTTGGAGCTGACCGGTTCGGTGGAGCAGGTCATATACCGCAATGAGAAAAATGGATATACGGTGCTTTCCCTATTAGCCGGCGACGGCGAGGTGACGGCGGTGGGTACCTTGCCCTGGGTAAACGTGGGAGAAACCCTGCGCCTGGTGGGGGAGTGGAAAACCCATCCCAATTTTGGCACCCAGTTTGCCGCCGTGGCCTGCGAGCGGTTTCAGCCCGCCAGCGAGGAGGCGATCCTGCGGTACTTGTCCTCCGGCGCGGTGAAGGGGATCGGCCCGGTGATGGCCGCCCGGCTGGTAGACGCTTTCGGGGACCGTACCCTGGAGGTTTTGGAAAGCCATCCTGAGCGGTTGGCCTCGGTAAAGGGGATTTCCAAGGCCAAGGCCCAGCAGATCGCTTCAGAGCTTCACAACCTTTCCGGGCTCAAAGAGGTCATGTCCTATTTGAGCGCCTTTGGCATTACCCCGGAGGAGGCGCTGCAGATTTGGAAAGTCTGGGGGGATGGCGCGGTGGAGATGATCCGCGTGGACCCCTATGTGCTGTGCCGTGAGCCGGTATCCATAGACTTTGAACGGGTAGACGCCATCGCCGCCTCCTTGGAGCGGCCTCACGACGAACGGGGGCGGATTCGGGCGGGGATTTCCTATGTGCTGCTGCACAACATGAACAACGGCCACACCTGCCTGCCGAAGGACCGGCTGCTGCCCGCCGCCGCCAGCTATCTGGAAATCGAGGAGGGGCTAGCGGATGAAATTTTGTATGAAATGATCCAGGACCTAACCCTGGAGCTGGATTTGATCAACGGCCGGGAATTTATCTTTACGCCGAAAATGCACCAGTGCGAGATTTATATCGCCGCCAGGATGCTGATGATGCTAAACTTTCCGGCCCAGAGTATTACCGGGGTGGAGGACGCCATTGCCGCCGTGGAAGAGCAAAGCGGAATGCGGTACGCCCGGCAGCAGAAGCTGGCTATTTCCCAGGCCCTTTCCAAAGGAATGCTGATCCTCACCGGCGGGCCCGGCACTGGAAAAACCACGACCCTAAACGGCATTTTGAATATTTTGGAGCAAAACGGAGAACGGGTTTACCTGGCCGCCCCCACAGGGCGGGCCGCCCAGCGGATGTCCGAGGTGACGAAACGGGAGGCCAAGACCATCCACCGCCTGCTTGAGGTGGAGTGGGATCCCCAGGACAGGCCCGTGTTCACCCGGAATGAGAAAAATATGCTGGACTGCGACACCCTGATTTTGGACGAGCTTTCCATGGTGGATAACGCTCTGTTCGACGGCGTCCTGCGGGCGCTGCCTTTGGGTTGCCGACTGATTTTGGTAGGGGATACGGACCAGCTTCCCTCTGTGGGCCCGGGCAATGTGCTGGGGGACCTGATCGCCACCGGGCTGCTGCCGGTGGTGCAGCTGACGGAGATTTTCCGCCAGTCCATGAAAAGCCTGATCGTCACCAACGCCCACCAGATCGTCCAGGGACAGATGCCGGAGATGGGAAGAAAGGACAGCGATTTTTTCTTTTTGCCCAATCATGACCCGGTTTCTATCCGGGAGACCATTGTGGATTTGTGCCTGCGGCGGCTGCCGGCCAGCTATGGCTATTCCCCAATTTTCGATATCCAGGTGCTTTCCCCCGGCAGAAAGGGCGAGCTGGGCACCATTGCGCTGAATCAATGCCTGCAGGCGGCGGTAAACCCGCCGGAAAAGGGCGTTAAAAAGGAAATCTCCGTCAACGGCGTGGTTCTCCGGGAGGGGGACAAGGTAATGCAGGTGAAAAATAATTATAATATCCCTTGGGAAAAGGATGACGGCACCCTGGGTGAGGGCGTTTATAACGGCGATGTTGGCATCCTGCTGGAGGTGGACCGGGCGGGGGCCGCCGTCCGGTATGACGACAAGGTGGCGGCTTATGACTTGGAAAGCATTGGGGATTTGGAGCTTGCCTACGCGGTGACGGTTCATAAAAGCCAGGGCAGCGAGTTCGAGGCCGTGGTCATGCCTATGTATTACGGGCCCCGCCAGCTTTACTACCGGAACCTGCTGTATACCGGGGTCACCCGGGCGAAAAACCTGCTGGTGATGGTGGGCACGCCGAAAACCGTAGAACGCATGGTGGAAAACAACCGGAAAACCAAGCGGTATACAGGGCTGTGCTATTTCATGCTTCGTGCGGCGGAGGAAGCGGAATGAAAATTGTAAGAAGATTTTTGCGGCTGTTTTATCCCGCCCGGTGTCCTTACTGCGGCGGGGTCATACAGCCCTTTCAAGAGGGCTGCCGGGATTGTGTATCCCAAAATTCGGCCCAATCGGAAGCTTTTTGGATTATTAATCCATTTTTAGGAAATGGTAACCATAAGGTGCTTTGCTGCGGCCCTTGGTTTTACTGGGACAAGCCGCAAAAGGCGGTGCTGAATTTTAAATTTTACCATCACCGGGAGTATGCCGAGCCTTTCGGCGTTTCCATGGCGAAAAGTGTTAGGAAGCATTTTTCCAAGGTTCCGCTGGATGTGGTGTGCGAGGTGCCCCTATCGAAACAAAGAAGGCGGGAAAGAGGCTATGACCAATCCCGTCTGCTGGCAAAGGAGCTGGCGAAAAACCTAAAGCTGCCTTACGCGGGGATTTTAGAAAAGCCAAAGAGCAATCAAATCCAGCACGCGCTGTCCTTTGAACAGCGGTGGAAAAACGTAAAGGGCGTTTACCGGTTGAAGCCGGTAAGACTGTTTTGCTCTGCGACGATATTATCACCAGCGGCGCCACCATGTGGGAGGCTGCCGGCGTATTGCTGGCGCATGGAGCGAAAGCGGTATACGGCGTCAGCTTTTGCCGGGCTATGAGGCGGGAAAGGGACGGTTGAAATTTCTCCGCCGGTATACTATAATAAATTTATATGTTAGCCGCGGAATAAAAAAGCTTTATGGAAGCTTTTTTTGACAGCTGAAGTTTATCCTGCGGCCGATCATTTTTTGAGCGCAGGGAGCTATAAAATTAGATGAAAAGAAGATAGGAGGCGTTTTCTTTGCTGGGAACCGATGCCGCAATCGACCTTGGAACATCCAGAACCCGAATTTATCTTCCCCAACAGGGGGTTGTCATAGATGAGCCGTCCGTAGTGGCGGTAGACAATATTACGGAGGAAATCATCGCCATCGGCCAGGAGGCCTATGAAATGGTGGGCCGCACCTCACAGAGGCTGTCGGTGACCTATCCGCTGGTGAACGGCGTGATTTCAAACTTTATCCTGGTGGAGCAGATGGTGGGATACTTCCTGAAAAAGGTCAGCTCCAGCATGGTGTTTATGCCCCGGGTGGTGGCGTGTATTCCCGGCGAGGTCACCGAGGTGGAAAAACGGGCGGTGGTCAACTCCATCAGCACCGCGGGGGTTCGGAAGATTTGCCTGATCGAGGAGCCGGTGGCCGCGGCTATGGGGGCCGGTATCGATATTTTTACGCCTCACGGCTCTCTGGTGGTGGATATCGGCGGGGGGACCACCGATATGGCGGTGATTTCCCTAGGCGGCGTTTCCGCCATGCGTTCCGTCAAGCTGGCGGGCACTCATTTTGACGAGGCAATTATCAAGTATATGCGGCGGAAATATAATCTGGTGATCGGCCAGAAAACAGCTGAAAGCGCCAAGATTGCCATTGGCTGCGTCTATCCCAAGGAAGAGCTGTCCTACTATGTGATGAAGGGCAGAAACGGGCTTTCCGGGCTTCCCCAGGCGGTGACGGTTTCCTCTGACGAGATGCTGGAATGCCTGGTGGAATGCGGTATGCAGGTAGCCAGGGAGGTTCAGGATATGCTGGAAGAAACCCAGCCGGAGCTGGTGGCGGATATTTATTCCGAGGGCATCGTGTTAACCGGCGGAAGCGCCCAGCTTTATGGATTCGATACCCTGATCGCCAAGAAAACTAAGCTTCCGGTGTATGTGGCGGAGAATCCGGCCCACTGCGTGGTGCTTGGCGCCGGCAGGGGGTTGGAATATGTGGACAAAATGAATCAAAAGGGAGAGGGCCTTCTCAATCCCCTTTTGGCGGAATATTAAAAAGCAGGCGGAGAAAATTTTCTCCGCCTGCTTTTTCTTTGGGGTAATTTTGCTTAAGCTTTAATTAAGGTTTTCATTTTATACTAAAAGGCAGAAACTTCTTCATTATGATGGAACAAGGAGGTTGCTGCCATGCTGCGAAGAACAGGATTTTGGAAACTGGCCTGCCGGATGAATGGAAAACAGCTGCTGGAGACGGTGCGGAAAATAGCCCGTCGATCTGGGAAAAACAAGGTTTTTCTTTTTTTCGATGTGCTTTACTGTGGCGTTGCTTACGGCGCCGGATACCAGGATTACTGGCTGTATGAATTTGAAAAGCTGACCCGGGCACAGCGAAGGACTTATGTGACTCGGGGGTTTAATAACCGTATGGTCTGCCTGCTGAACGACAAGGAGAAAAGGGAGCAATTCTCTGATAAGGGGAATTTTAACCGCAGGTACCAAGATCTTATGGGGCGGGATTTTCTGGATTTGACGCGGTGCCGGGAGGAAGATTTTTTAGAATTTGTAAAAAAACACCAAGTGTTCGCGGCAAAGCCCCCAAAAGGCTGCTGCGGGAAAGGCTTTGAGCGGGTAGAGGCCGTTCAGGACGCAGAGCCTATGAAGATGCTTCGGCGGCTGCAGAAAGAAGGAAAAACCATTGTGGAAGAATATTTGAGCCAGCATCCCGCTCTGGAGAAGCTGCATCCCTCCTCAATCAATACCCTGCGGATCGGGACCATGAACCACAGCGGCACGGTCACGGTGGTTTATGGTTTCCTGCGGATTGGCAATCACGGGAATGTGGTGGATAATATCAATTCCGGCGGCATGTGCGCGCCTATCGATCTGGATACCGGCGTGATCGCGGGAAAAGCCTGCGATAAGAACGGGAAAGCCTATGAAAGGCATCCGGTCACCGGGGCCACAATTGAAGGCGCGGAAATTCCATTTTGGCGGGACAGCCTCAAGCTGTGCGTACAGGCGGCCGGACGGGCGCCGGAAATCGGTTACATCGGCTGGGATGTATGCGTTACGCCACAGGGCCCGGTCTTGGTGGAGGGAAACGAATTTCCCGGACACGATATTCTGCAGCTACCAGAACATACCCCGAAGAAAGTAGGCATGAAGCCTGTGTTTTTAAAGCTGGTGCCGGAACTCGGCTGAAAAAGAAGAGGCTCCCCCAACGGCAGTAGCTCATAAGGAAACATTACAAAAACTATGAGTTATGCCAGGTAAACGGAAAAATGAAAACTCTATGTGATTGAGAAATCTTTCGCATAGAGTTTTTTCTATTTTGATACAGCTTGTTTATTTGTTTTTCAGCGTTCACCGAACGCGCAGCCGTCACCGCAGGTGGCGATCTCAGGGGTTTGGGGATATGTCACCAACAAGCATTATTGCAGGTTTTCCGTTCCCGGTATTCCTGCCTAAAATACGCAATCTTACGGAAGATTGCATTGCTTGCTGGCATGTTGAACACGTATTAAGTATTCTATTTTTGTATACTTTTCCATAATATTTGCATCTTGGGCATATATATGGTACAATGTATTTTATTGATAGCAGAATAGGAGAAATGCGAATGGAACTTCGTGTATTACAATATTTTTTAACGGTTGTACGAGAAGAAAACATCTCACGAGCGGCTGATATTCTCCATATTACGCAACCAACATTAAGCCGACAAATGGCGCAGTTGGAAGAAGAATTAGGCGTACAGCTCTTTATAAGAGGCAGACATTTATCTTTAACCGACGCAGGCGTTATGCTTCGTCGCCGTGCCGAGGAAGTTGCTCTGCTAATTGACAAAATTGAAAGCGAGTTTGAAGAAAAAAGCGATTTAAGCGGTGTTATTTCTATCGGAAGCGGTGGATTGACTGCTTCGCAAATTCTACCCTCCGTAATGCAGTCTTTTCGTGAAAAATATCCACGAGTGCAGTTTCAGTTTTATACGAACAGTGCTGATTATGTGAAAGAACGGTTGGAACAAGGGCTTTTAGATTTCGGATTTTTACTTGAACCGATAGATGTTACCAAGTTTGATTATATTCGTATGACTGAAAAAGAAAAATGGGGACTTTTAATCCGTTCAGATCACCCGCTTGCCAAAAAAGAATGTATTACAAAAGATGATTTGCTTTCCATTCCTATCATTACGACAGATCGACTGCCGTTGCAAAAAGAAATGGAGCACTGGCTTGGCGCACCGCTGTCATCACTGGATATTTTTGCTACTTACAATATCATCACGAATGTGGCTATGCTGGTTGACAGCGGTGTGGCTTCGGCCTTGACAATAGAGGGGGCGGTTAATTTATTTGCAAACGAAAAAATGGTATTCAAACCTTTATACCCGGAACTTTCAATGACCTCTGTGCTTGCGTGGAAGAAATTTCAACCAAACTTTGGAGCAGCCGGAAAGTTTTTAGAACATTTCAAAAGTATGCTTTGATTGCATGCTTTTGTATCAAGCATAAGCATTGGACATACAAACGGAAGCGAACTAAAATATAAGTGTAATCGGAACGCAAATGCGAATCCGGCGGCACTTATATTTTTTTGTTTATATAGACAGGAGGCAGATTATGACATTGAATGATGCCGCTAAAAAATTTGATTTTCCTTTGGAAACACTGAAAAAATATATATCCTTGGGTTTTATCAGAAAAAATTCAAGTACAGATGGTACGGCACAATATAAAGATTCGGATTTTGAGCGTTTAGGACTTATTGATACATTGATTCAGTCGGGTTTTACACCAGAGGAAACAAAAAAGTATTTGGCACTTACCGAAAATATGGGGGCTGATGAAACACAAATCCGTATGCTCAAAAAACAGCGACGCTCTCTGCTCAACGACATTCATAAAAAGCAGCAACTTCTTGACAATCTCGACTATATGATTTGGCATAAGAGCAGCAAGGCGTGAAAGGAGGCGTTTTAATGAGCAGACCATATATTATTTGCCATATGTCCGTTTCGATTGACGGAAAAATCACAGGAGAATATACCGATTCTCCTGTGGCAGATAAGGCTTATAAAGACTACGAGAATATCAATCGTTTTTATTCCCCACAGGCTTGGGTAAACGGACGGATTACCGTTGATGAAAACTTTACCTTTTATAAAAAACCAAACTTGAAAAATCACTCCGAGCCAATCCCCTATACTGATTTTCTTTCTATTCAAGACGCAGAAAAGTATATTGTGGCCGTTGACCCGTGCGGTAAATTGGGCTGGGAGAACAATTATATAGAATATGCCGGACGGCCCAAAGCGTTTGTAATCGAGGTGCTCACCGAAAAAGTATCAACCGACTATCTGGCGTTTTTGAGAGAAAAGCAGATTTCTTATATTTTTGCCGGTAAGGATAAAATCGACTGTATACTACTCGTTCAAAAATTGAAAGAGCTGTTCCATATCGACACCTTAAAGGTATCTGGGGGCGGTGTACTAAACTGGTCTTTTGCACAAGCAGGATTGATCGACGAAATCAGCGTGGTGATCGCACCTGTTGCTGACGGTAATTCCAACACCCCAACATTGTTTGAACGGCTTGATTCTCCATTTGGGCAAAGTATCAAATTCAAAGTGAAAAGTGCAGAAATTACAGAAAACGGTTGTGTGTGGCTCAGGTATGTTTCAACAGCAAACGAGACCACTATCTCACAAAGAAAGGATTGAAAACCACAATGTTAAATGAAACTTATGTATTAAGCAATGGTGTTCGTATTCCGAGGCTCGGACTTGGAACTTGGTTTATTGACAATGACAAAGCCGCCGAAGCGGTCAAGCAGGCAGTAACTGTTGGGTACCGCCATATTGATACCGCACAGGCCTACGGCAATGAAGCGGGCATTGGAATCGGTGTGAGAAATTGCGGTGTTCCACGGGAGCAAATTTTTATCACAAGTAAAGTGGCAGCAGAACATAAATCCTATGAAACTGCCGCCAAATCCATAGACGAAACTCTTAACACAATGGGACTTTCTTATCTGGATATGATGATTATTCACAGCCCGCAGCCGTGGGCAGAGGTCAATCAATCGGAGAACCGCTATTTTGAAGAAAATCGTCAGGTCTGGAAAGCGTTAGAGGACGCACTCTCTGCCGGAAAGGTACGGGCGATCGGCGTATCGAATTTTTTACAAGAAGATATTGAGAGCCTTTTGGAAGCGGTAAGTGTAAAGCCTATGGTAAATCAAGTGCTTTGCCATATTTCCAACACTCCGTTTTCACTGATTGATTACTGCCAAAGGAATGGAATCGCAGTAGAAGCCTACTCGCCCGTTGCTCACGGAGAAGCCTTGAAAAATGCAAAAATGAAAGAACTGGCAGAAAAATATGGTGTGACAGTTCCGCAGCTTTGTATTCGATATGACATTCAGCTTGGCACAATCGTCATTCCCAAAACTGCGAACCCAGACCATATGCGTACAAATGCAGAACTTGATTTTGCCATTTCAGATGACGATATGGAAATCTTAAAGGCGATTCCCCAAATCAAGGATTACGGAGAATACAGCCGTTTCCCCGTATTCGGCGGCAAAAAGAAATAGTTAAGGAGAAGAATTATTATGACGAAAAAAGTTGCATTCAAAAATGGAATATGGGCATTATCGGGTCTTTTGTATCTGCCGGATAACTTTGAAGAAAATCAAAAATACCCTGCGCTGGTATTTGGCAATCCCGGAGGGAGCGTAAAAGAACAAACTCCTGCCGATTACGGAGAGGGATTGTCACAAGCGGGGTTTATCGTACTTACATTTGACGCTTCGCACCAAGGCGAAAGCGAGGGAGAACCAAAGCTATTGGATAACCCTTACGAGCGCACAGAAGATATTAAATGCGGTGTCGATTTTTTGACAACACTCCCTTATGTCAATCGAAACCGTATCGGGGCAATCGGTCAATGTGCAGGTTCAGGATTTGCAATTTTTGCCGCACTTACCGATCGTAGAATCAAAGCAGTCTGCGGTCTTTGCTGTACTAATCCCGGAGCTACAACAAGGCAAGGGTGGGACGGAAAACGAACTGTAGAAGAAAACATTAAAATTCTCGACCAAATAGCAGAACAAAGAACAGCCGAAGCAAACGGTGAGCCGGTAAAGTATGCTCATTATGTACCGGAGCAAGATGAAATCAATGAAAAAACCTATCCTGATATGGTAAAAGGAAATCAATTTTACCGCAGTGAAGCAAAACACCCAAATTCTCCGAACATTTTTCGTTTTACAGGACTTGCAAACAGAATGACATTTGACGCCTACGAATTCATACCGCAATATCTTGACCGTCCGCTCTTGGTCGTAGCAGGAAGTGAAGCGGGCTCGTTGTGGCAAAGTAAATTAGCTTACGAGCTTTCAAACGGCCCGAAAGAATTGTGCATAATGGACGGTGCCGGGCATTTCGATTTTTATGACAACCCGGCCTATATTACAAAAGCCGTAGAAAAAATTTCAGCTTTTTTTAACAGCAGTCTATAAAGTTTTTGGCAGAATTCGCATTTGAATGGGAGGAGTTTGAAATGGAAAAACAAACAGCCGGAAGAAAACAGTTAGGCAGCTTTGCACCGAAATTCGCAGAACTTAACGATGATGTTCTGTTCGGCGAGGTTTGGGCAAGAGAAACCGAATTGTCCCCTCGAGATCGCAGTTTGATTACCGTCAGCATTTTAATGGCAAAAGGCATTTTTGACAATTCGCTGAAAGTTCATATTACAAATGCAAAAAAACACGGAATCAGTGCGGAGGAAATGGCAGAAATTTTAACTCACGCAGCTTTTTATGCAGGCTGGCCTAACGCTTGGGCTGCGTTCAGACTTGCAAAGGAGGTCTATAACGATGAAGTATAACAACATATCGGATTTTGAAACAGAAGATATTTTTGGTATCGGAATGCCGAATGAAGCGTTTGCACAGTTTTTTGTCGGGGATTCCTTTCTAAAACCGCTTACCGATAAAAATTGTTCTCTCCACATCTCGAATGTAACCTTTTCTCCTGCTTGCCGGAATAATTGGCACATTCATAATGCTGCAAAAAACGGAGGACAGATTTTAATCTGTACCACAGGTGAAGGCTGGTATCAAGAGGACGGAAAAGAAGCCGTAAGTTTGACGCCCGGAACGATTATACAAATTCCCGCAGGCGTGAAACATTGGCACGGTGCGAAAAAAGATAGTTGGTTCAGTCACATTGCAATCGCCGTTCCCGGAGAAAATGAATCCACCAAGTGGCTTGAGCCTGTCGAGGACGAAGCCTATGAAGCGCTTTCATAAAATGGCAGCGATAACACTTGCCCTTTCAACTTGTCTTTTAAGTGCCTGTTCCGATCAGAGTAATCATACCGCCCGATACCGTGATAATCCAATTACAAGAAATGTTTTTGCGATGAATACCTACAACACCTTTACGGTTTATGACGATATATCGGGTGATGTTTTAGAATCTGCGGAAAATCAGCTCAAAGCCCTTGAAAGCCTTTGGTCGGTGACCGATGAGCAGAGCGAAATTTATGCAATCAATCACGGCGGAGGCCAAAGCATTCCCGTCAGCCACAGAACCGCAGAACTTTTACGGTTTTCGCTTGAAATGGCAAAACGAACAGACGGGAACCTTGACATTACAATTTATCCCCTTTTAACCGCTTGGGGATTTACAACGGACAATAAGCAAGTTCCGACCGATGAACAGATTGCCGCGCTTATGCAGTATGTGGGCTATGATAAAATTTCCCTTTCTGAAAACACCGTTACGCTTTTACCCGGAATGGAAATAGACCTTGGTGCAGTTGCCAAAGGCTATGCCTGCGATCTCGTAACAGAAAACTTGCAGGCAAACGGTGTTACTTCTGCTATTGTCAGCTTGGGCGGCAATATCCGGGTAATCGGCTCAAAGCCGGACGACAGCGATTGGAAAATTTCCGTAGAACACCCCGAAAACAGAAATTCGTTAGGTTTGCTTTCTTTGTCTGATGTAAGCGTTGTAACCTCCGGGACATATGAACGATATTTTGAGGACGAAAGCGGTAAACGATACGGACATATTCTTGACCCATCAACAGGCAAACCTGCACAGAGCGGTCTTGCTTCGGTAACGGTAGTAGGAAAAGAAAGCAAGGTTTGTGACGCTCTTGCTACGGCATTTTTTGTAATGGGCTTGCCCGCAGCGGAAGAATATTTTAGAGAGTACGGCGATATTGATTTTCTTTTGCTGACAGAAAACGGCGAAATTTATTTGACGAATGGGTTAAAAGACAAGTTCACTCTTTCTGAAGCCTATAAAAATATGTTTGTGAATGTGATCGGACAATGAAACGGATAAATATTGCCGAATGGCTCGGCTCTCTTGGATTGGAGGAATAGATATGAAAAGGTTAATCAGTATATTTCTAACGCTTTGCTTGTTGCTTGGGATAACGGCCTGTTCTGCTCCACAGCCGTCCGAAGAAATCAGCAGCGCAAACGGGAGCAATTCAGAATTGGAAAGTGATTCGACAGATAGTGCTGATTCATCGACAGATGTTGAAGAATCCACGCTCACCCAGCCGGAGGGAAGCGTCCCTCAAAACAATATTTTGATCGCTTATTTCACTTGGGCAGAAAATACTTCGGTCGCTGATCCCGATTCGGTTGATGTGGACGCCATTACCTCGGCCAGCGTACTTATGCCCGGAAATGTGGGACTGCTTGCCCAATGGATTGAAGAAGAAACAGGCGGCGACAAATTTTCAATCATCACCGAAGAACCATATTCCAACGATTATGATACCTGTTTGAATCGGGCAATCGAGGAACACGATGACAATGCCCGCCCTGCTATACAAGGGAATATCGAAAATATGGGCGATTACGATATTGTCTTTTTGGGATTTCCAAATTGGTGGTATTCCTGCCCTATGGCGATTCTTACCTTTATTGAGAAATACGATTTGTCCGGCAAGACAATTATTCCGTTTTGTTCCCACGGCACAGGTGGATTTGCCGCCAGCTTACGGGATATTGGAAATGTTCTGCCCGATGATTGTACTGTTTTAGAAGAATTCGGCGCATACCGCCCGGAGGTGGCACAGTCAAAAGACGAGCTGCTGGCTTGGATTGCCGAGCTTGATATTGCGTATTAAAGCGAGGAGGAAGAAAAGTGAAACCAAAACAAATTTTCAAAATATCGGTTGATGTTTTAATGACCGTATTGTTTCTTGCGCAAATGGCATACCACATTACAGGAAACAGCCTGCACGAATGGCTCGGGACAATCCTTTTTGCTCTTTTCGTTCTGCACCATATACTGAATCTGAATTGGTACAAAACGCTGTTCAAGGGCAAATATTCAGCCGTTAGAATTTTAATGACAACCATAAATGTGCTTTTATTTGCAGCAATGGTGGGTATGATGATAAGCGGCATAATGCTTTCCCGTGAAGTGTTTAGCTTTTTGAATTTGAGAGCCGGAATGTTTGGACGCAGATTACATATGATTTCGACCTCTTGGGGCTACCTGTTAATGTCGGCGCATAGCGGCCTGCATTTTGGAATGATCGCCGGAATATTCAAAAAGAAAATCAAGTTCCAAAACAAATGGCTCGGTATGGCAGGAAGAATATCCGCTGCCCTACTATCCGCTTACGGTATTTACGCATTTATTACAAGACAGCTTGCAGATCGAATGTTTTTGCTAATGGAATATGCGTTTTTCGATTATGAAGAACCTGCCCTGTTCTTTTTCGGGGATTATCTCTGTATTTTGATTTTGTTTGCTGCCCTTGCCTTTACCTTATCCAAAATATTAAAACCAAGAAAAAGGAGTGAACTCAAATGAAACGAATCGCAGCCCTTTGCTTATCTGTATTATTGCTGTTGTCACTTGCGGCCTGTTCGGGCGGTGGGCAGGAGAATCCTGCAAGCTCAGACAGCACCCCGCAGACCGCGTCATCCGAACAAGAAAACTCAGAACAGGAGGAAACTGATACGATACAATCATCCGAGCAGCCAACAGCCAACGAAGAAACAACCGGAGGGAAAACACTGATCGCTTATTTTTCACTGATTGATATTGTACCGGAGGGAGCTGACGCTTCGGCTCACGCTACACCATCAATCGGTAACACAGAATCGGCGGCAATGGAAATTCAGAGGCAGGTAGGCGGCGATCTGTTTGCAATAAAAACTGTGCAAACCTATCCCGTCAGCCATAGAGAAGCGTCAGCCATTGCGGAAGAAGAAATGCGCTCAGACGCCCGCCCCGAACTCTCCACTCATTTAGACAATATGGACGAATACGATACCGTTTATATCGGTTATCCCATATGGTGGTACATCGAACCAATGGCGATCCGCACATTCCTTGATGAATACGATTTTTCGGGCAAAACCATTATTCCGTTTTGTACCACAATGGGAGCGGGTGTTGAGGAAAGCGTAGAAAATATCACTTCTCTTGCAGACGGTGCAACTGTTTTAGACGGCGTTACGCTTCGTACCGGGCGTGAAGATCACAGCGAAGATATATCCGAATGGCTTTCGGATATTGGAATAAAATAAAAAGGAGATTTTGACTATGAAAAAAAAATTGTGTATCGCATTGGCTCTTGTTTTAACGCTTGCACTGGCAGCCTGCGGGCAGACTGAAAACGATGTACCCGCTTCATCAGATAATCCTCCCGTAAGTTCATCACAGCCGAGTGCCGATAATGAAAATACAAACGATACTGCGGGAAGCACACCCGTTACGCTTACCATTGGCAATACGGTTCTGGAAGCCTATTTGAATGATTCCGTACCTGCACAAAGTTTGATTTCGCAGCTTCCCCTTACCGTTACATTAAATGATTCCGATAATGATTTCTGCGGTGACAGCCTTGACATTGAATACTCTGAAAGTGATGTGACTTCCGGGTATCAGAACGGCGATCTTGTCTTTTGGACACCTGCAAGCAACTTCGTGATTTTTGTAAGCGGCGAGGAAAATTCCGCAAATACCGGCGACCTTGTAAAACTCGGTCACATTACAAGCCCGCAGGAAATGCTGGACGCTTTGGAGGGACAGATTGATGTGACGATTGCCCTAAAAGAAACAACCGATACAAATGAAACTGAAAGCAGTACACCAAATAGCGCGCCGGAAAATATCACTTCAACAGAATCCGAAACGCCTGCACAGGAGGAAACAGAAAATATGCAAATTAAAATTACTGTTGGCGATACAGAACTTTTCGCCACATTGGAAGATAACGCAACAACAAGGGCTTTGATTGAGCAAATGCCGATGACCTTATCAATGGACGACTTATACGGTCGTGAAATGTGCTACCGTTACGGTGCAAACGCATTGCCGACAGACAGCCTGCGTTCAGACGGATATGAGGTGGGCGATATTGCTTACTGGCCGCCGAGAGGAAGTTTGGTTATCCTTTATGAGCAGAATGGTGAGCAGTTTGAACGCCAGCACATCGGACATATCAGAGAGGGTGTTGAAGTGTTTGCCACAACCGGTGATGCTGAGGTGACTTTTGAAATGATTGATTAAATCTAAATACTATTATGAATTTATTTTGGAGGTAAAGTCATGGGAAATTAGTTGTACTGGATATATTAGAATCCGGAAAACAGATTGGCGAAA
>CABUCM010000035.1 GCA_902490005.1 uncultured Ruminiclostridium sp. | reverse complement strand
TACCGCCACCGTTAAAATCGCCGCCATGTTCAGATAGCTGTCCCCCACCTGGGGCCCGCCGATACAATAGCTTTCGTCCGCCAGGCTGACATGCAGGGCGTTCTGATCCGCCTCGGAATATACCGCCACGGTGGAAATCCCCATTTCATGGCAGGCCCGGATAATCCGGACCGCGATTTCCCCCCGGTTGGCAATCAAAATTTTAGAGAACAAGGTGACACACTCCTTTATTCTTCCGGCTTAACCAGGGCGAAAGAAAACTCCGCCTGGACGCACACCTTCCCGTTAACGCTGCCCTTGCCCTCGGCAAAGTAGAAAGCGCCCCGGTTCTTGGTCATAGCGCATTCGATCTCCAGCGTGTCGCCGGGCAGGACCGGCTGCTTGAATTTGGCGTTCTTAATTCCGGTAAAATAAGGGATGCTCCCCTGAACCTTATCCGCCAGGATGACGGCGCAGGCCTGGCCCATCATTTCGCACAGCACCACGCCGGGAACCGTAGGTTTTCCGGGAAAATGTCCCTGCAAAAACCACTCGTCCCCTTTCACGGTGTAGGAGCCGCGGCAGCTGTTTTCATCTGTTTTTTCCGCCTCGTCCACCAAAAGCATGGGGGGACGGTGGGGGATAATCTGCATAATTTCTTCCCGATTCATTGTTAATCTTCCTTTCAGGAGAGTTTAAAGAGGGTTTGGCCGTATTCCACGATCTGGCCGTTTTGGACGCAGACCTCCACAATCTGGCCTTCCTCCTCGGCGGCGATTTCGTTCATCAGCTTCATGGCCTCGATGATGCACACCACGTCGCCCTTTTTTACCTGGGAGCCCTTGGTCACATAAGGGTCCGCCTCTGGGGCGGAGGCAGTATAGAACACGCCTACCATAGGCGATTTAATTTCTTTATAAAAGGCGTTTTCTTTGGCGGGCGCTTCCGCCGCGGCTGCCGGCGACGGAGCCGGAGCAGGCGCTTGCGCCGCTGCCGCGGGGACGCCGGCAGGCATGGAATAAACCGGCTGCTGCACAACCTCCACCATGCTGTTGGCGAGATTACGCTCCAGGCGCACCTTTAGCTCGGGAACCTCCACCTCTAAAGCGGTCAGGCTGCTTTCTTCCATAACTGCTATCAGGGTTTTGATCTCTTTTATATCCATATTTTACTCTCCCTTTTCCTCCAGGCGTTTGAATACCAAACAGCCGTTGTGTCCGCCAAACCCCAGAGAGGTTGAGGCCGCAAAGTCCACCTTCTCCTCCGCCGCCTGGTTTGGCAAGTAATTTAAGTCGCACTCCGGATCCGGCTCCTGATAGCCGATGGTGGGCGGAATGATGTTTTCCTTCAGCGCCATGACGCTGGCGATAGCCTCCACGGCGCCGGCGGCGCCCAGCATATGCCCTGTCATAGACTTGGTGGAGCTGATGTAGATATCATACGCCTTGTCGCCCAGGGCGTCCTTTACCGCCTTGGTCTCGCCCTTGTCGTTCAGCTCGGTGCTGGTGCCGTGGGCGTTCAGGTAAAGGCTGTTCTTTTCCTTGTCAAAGCCCGCTTCTTCCAAAGCAAGCTTGATGGCGGTGCTGGCGCCCTTGCCGTCGGGGCGCGGGGCGGTCATGTGGTAAGCGTCATTGGTGTTGCCGTAGCCCACGATTTCCGCATAGATTTTGGCGTTTCTGGCCTTGGCGTGCTCGTATTCCTCCAGGATCAGTATGCCCGCGCCCTCGCCCAGGACGAAGCCATCCCGCCGCTTGTCAAAGGGGATAGACGCTCTTTGGGGATCGTTAATGGTAGAAAGGGCCATACAATTGGTAAAGCCCGCGATGGCCAGCTCGTTGAGGGTGGCCTCTGCGCCGCCGGCGATCATTGCGTCCGCGTAGCCATAGCGGATGGCGTGAAACGCCTCGCCGATGGTGTTTGTGCTGGTGGCGCAGGCCGTCACCACGCACATAGACGGCCCCTGGGCGTTGTGCTTAATGGCTATGGTCCCCGCGGCGATATTGGCAATCATCGATGGGATAAAAAACGGGGATACCTTCTTTGGGCCGCCGTCAAACAGCTTTTTCGTGTTATCGATAAAGGTGGTCATGCCGCCGATGCCGGAGCCCACATAAACGCCCAGGCGTTCCGGCTCCACCGCGCCGCTGATACCGCTGTCCTCCAGGGCCTGGGCCGCGGCGGCCAAGGCGTACTGGGTATAAAGGTCGGTCTTCCGAACCTCTTTCTTTTCCATATACAAGGTGGGGTCGAAATCTTTGACCTCCGCCGCCACCTTGACCTTAAATTCTTCCGTATCGAAGCGGGTGATAAAGCCGACGCCGTTTTTGCCGGCCTTCATCCCCTCCCAAGTGGTTTTCGCGTCGTTGCCGATGGGGGTCACCGCGCCGATTCCTGTGACTACTACTCGATTCAATTTGGCTCCTCCTTACATTGCATAGCCGCCGTCTACCCGGATGACCTCGCCGGTGATATAAGAGGCTTCATCCGAGGCTAAGAACAGGGCAAGATTCGCGATATCCTCCGGGGTTCCAGGGCGCTTCATGGGAATCTGTGCTTTCATGGCGTCCTTGACCTTATCGGAAAGCTGCTGGGTCATATCCGTGTCGATAAAGCCGGGAGCGATGGCGTTGACAGTGACGTTCCTGCCGCCAAGCTCCTTGGCGGTGGATTTGGTCAAGCCGATGAGCCCGGCCTTGGAGCTGGAATAGTTGGCCTGGCCCGCGTTGCCGTTCAGGCCCACGATGGAAGAAATGCTGATGATCCTGCCCCTGCGCTTTTTCATAAAATGGGAATAGGTATGCTTAATCATGTTGAAAGCGCCTTTCAGGTTCACGTTGATTACCATATCAAAATCCTCTTCCTTCATGGAGAGGATCAGCTTATCCCGGACAATACCGGCGTTGTTGACCAAAATATCGATACCGCCGAATTCCTCGATGATCTTTTCCACCACTTCTCTGGAAGCCTCAAAGCTGGAAACGTCGCACACATACATGGCGCACTTGACCCCAAGGGCCTGGATTTCCTTTTGGGTTTGTTCAGCCTCCGCCGGGTCCCCCAGATAAGGGATAGCGATATTAGCGCCCTGGCCCGCCAGCTTCATGGCGATGGCCTTGCCGATTCCTCTGGATGCGCCGGTGACCAACGCATTTTTCCCTGTCAAATCCATCATTGTCATTTCCCCAACGCTTCTGTTGCCGCGTCGAGTCCCTCCTTATTTTCAATTTGATATACCGCTGCGTCAGGATTGATTTTTTTAATCAGCCCCGCCAGCGTTTTTCCGACGCCCACCTCAATAAAGGTATCCACGCCGGCTGCTGCCATATTCTCAATGGTTTTCTGCCATTGCACCGGATTCTCGCACTGGGCCGCCATGATCTCTTTTTTATCCCCTTCATAGGGCAGGGCGGTAAGATTGGCGTAAACCGGAAGCCGTTCTTCCTTTAGGGAAACCGCCGCCAGGTATTCTCTCAGGCCGTCGGCGGCGGAATGCATCAGTGGCGAGTGGAAGGCGCCGCTGACCGCCAGCTTGACGCCCCGGCCCCGCTGGGCCGCCGCCGCGGCAACCACCTGGTTGATGGCGGCGGCGGAAGCCGCGACCACCGTCTGCTTGGGGCTGTTATAGTTCACAGGCCAGGCGTTTTTAATGGGCGCACAAAGCTCCTCCACCTGCTGGGGAGAAAGCTTCATCACCGCCGCCATAGCGCCTGGATTCTTCTGAGCGGCCTCGTTCATCAGTTCCGCCCGCCTGCACACCATGGAAAAGGCTTCTTCCTCGGTCAGCATGCCGCTGAACGCGATGGCCGCGGCTTCTCCCAAAGAGAACCCCGCCACGCAGTCCGGCTGAATGCCCCGCTCCTGAGCCGCTTTGGCCGCCGCCAGGTCGCAGGCAAACAGGCATGGCTGGGTGTTGATGGTGACGTTCAATTCCTCCTGCGTTCCCTCAAAGCACTGGCTGGAAGTTCCGGGACGGATCTGATCCGCCATCTGAAAAACCGCCCTGGCTGCGGGAGAATACTCATACAGTTCCTTTCCCATCCCGGGAACCTGGGCCCCCTGGCCGGAAAACACAAACGCAATTTTACCCATTTTTTACCTCCTGACAGCGCAGCTCGTCGATAATATCCACTAGCTCGCCTACTGTCTCAATCGTATCATCCCGTTCAATGACGATATGAAAGGTTTCCTCCAAATCAATCACCAAATCCACCGTGTCCAAAGAGTCGATGCCCATGCTTTCGAAGGTGGTCTCCCGGGTAATGCTGTTTTCATCGATATGCTTATAATCGGCTAAAAGCTTTTTTATCGTTTCCAATGCCATTGATCTCACTCCGCATTCCATCTCAGCACCGCGCTGCCGCTGGACAAGCCGCCGCCAAACGCCGCCATCGCGATATAGTCGCCATTTTTAAACTTTCCGGCGCGGTTGGCTTCATCCAGCATCATGGGAATGCAGGCGGCCGACGTATTGCCGTAGCGGGTGATATTGTATATATACTTCTCCGGGGCAAAGGACAACTTGGCCTTCGCCGTGTCGATGATCCGCATATTGGCCTGGTGGGGCATCACATGGTCGATGTCGCTTTCCTTCAGCCCCGCGTCGGCTACCGCCTTCTGAAAGCCGGTTACCATAGCGTTCACCGCGAACTTATACACTTCGCGGCCGTTCATATAGAGCACCGACCGCGGGGAAGGATGCTCATACATGGGGCAGGAGTTCTCTCCTCTGGGGATTCTCAGGTATTCAAAATCTCCCGACGTGGTCAGTTCAATGGAAAGCAGGTCGTTGCCTTCCCCCAGCACCACGGCGCCGGCGCCGTCCCCGAACAGCACGCAGGTTCCCCTGTCTTCCCAATCGGTGCAGTTGGTCAAATTGTCCGCGCAGACAATCAGCATCTTTTTCACCCGCTTGCGGGCAAAAAAGCCGGCGGCCACATCCATGCAGTAAAGAAAGCCGGAGCAGGCGGCGTTCACGTCAAAAGCCGGGCATTTTGCCCCCAGGTGCCGCTGAATGACGCAAGCCTCGGAAGGGCTGATAAATTCCCCGCGGATGGTACCGCAGATAATCATGTCCAGCTCCTCGGGAGAAACCTTGGCGTTCTCCAAAGCGTTTTTCGCGGCGGCTACCGCCAGATCCGTGATGGTTTCGTGCGTGCATATCCTTCTTTCCTTGATCCCGGTGCGGGTGCTGATCCACTCGTCGCTGGTTTCCACCATGGTGGAAATTTCATCGTTGGTCAAAACATATTCCGGAACGCAGCGTCCCGTTCCCATGATTCGAAAACTCATTTCATGGCCTCCATTTTCTCAATTCTATGCTTCAGAAAACCGTTTAACCGGCCGATCCCCTTTAAAAGCACCTTTTTTTCCTCTTCTGAAAAGCCCTCCACCATATTATGGGCCAGGCTTTGATGGAACCTGCGGTATAAACGGTCTACCCTTTGGCCCTGCTCTGTCAGCCGCACGTAAACCACGCGGCCGTCCTGCTGGGCCTTGGATTTTAAAACATACCCCTTGCGGACCAATTTATTGACGGCAATGGTCACAGACGACAAGGTGATATAACGCTCCGCCGCCAATTCGCTGATGGTGCTGCCCATCTCCTTATTTTTCCCAATTGCCTGCAACATATGAACCTCAGCCAGGGAAAGATTCAGCTTTTTGGCGTTTTCCACCAGTTCCTCTTCTACCACGGTAATCAGGGTATAAGCCTCTTCCAATTCTTCGATCAGGTTTTGGCAGATCATTATGTCACCTCCCGGCAATAATTAGTTTGACAATCTAATTATTAATTATAAAGAGTGTGTTACATCCTTGTCAAGAAAAATATACACCCTGAAAGGCTTTCAGGGTGTAATTAACAAATTGTTCAAGTTGTGTTCACAGTTCACAGCGCCATATTTTCTATTCCGAATTTTTCTGCCGCTGGTAGGCCAGCAGCAAATCCACCATGCGGCCATAGCTCTGCACGCCGTCCTCCTGGCTGTTTGCCTTTAAATAAGTATTGTTCACCTTGGCGGAGGCCTGCGCCAGTTTGCCTTCAAACTGCTTCCAGTACGCGGAATGATAGGCCCGGTCTCTTTTGACGCCGTCGCTCATGCCCTCAAAAATTTTCTGAGTGGCCTCCGGGTCCTGGCGGTAAAGTTGATTGACGGCATAGTTTAACGCCGTCATGGCGGCGGAATACCGCAGATCCGGATGACTGCTTTCCCAGCAGCACAGATAGCCTAAGAAGTTAGCCTCGTCCTCCCGCATATAGCCCCGCAGGTGGCTTAACTCATGGCCCATGGTGGCTGGAATGGAGTAATCCGGCACATCCACGTTCACATTCGCCTCAAAGGTATAAGGGATGAACACGCCTGTAATATCCAAATAGGACATCCCCCGGGACGCCAGCACCCTTTTTGGAGCTCCATACCCCGCTGTCAGGGTGGGATATTGGCTTTCCAGCCCGTCATAAGCCTGCCGCACCGTGTCCGCAAGCTCCTGGTAGCCGGAAAAGCTCAGCTTCATCACGCCGTTTTCATCCTCTTCCACCAATTGGCGGCCGCTGTTGGCCTCCTCCAGCAAAGATTCGCACAGGCTGATGAGTTCTTCCTCCGTGGAAGGCTGGACCGGCAGGCCGCTGGCCTGGGCAAAGGTGTCCCTGTGGTAGTTAACGCCGCAGCCCACCGCGAAAAAGAACAGCAAAACCCCAGCCAAACAGCCCAGGTTCACAAAAAAGCCCTTGAGCACCCTTCTCCTTTCGCCCCGGCCTCTCATTAGGCGGACAACAAACCGGAACAGAAAAAAAAGCGCCAGCGCTATGGCCAGGTACAGTATAATCTCTATCAAAGAAAACGGCAGCAGCGAGGTAATCCAGTTAATTCCCTTGGACCACACCGGATAGACGGTAACAGCGTAGCCCTCGGCAAAGCCGGGAACGCTCTGGGCGAGAATCAAAAGCAACCCCCCCGCCGGGATCAAGCACAGCATCACAATTTTCAGAATTTTTTTCATAGCCACCTCCGGCAAAGTTGAAATCAATTTTTAGTATACTGCCCCTTTACGAAAACCGCAAGGTGTGTTATAATTTTAGCAAAGCCTGACTATGAGGCGTCACGCCAAATGGAAAGGTGTTTTAATGAATTATGATCTGAACAAGAGGGCGGCTTTGGCGGCCCGACGGCGAAGGTGACGAGGAATTTGATAGCTTCTTAGGCTTTCTAAGGTTTTCCCTGCGCCTTTGCGCAGGGATTTTTTGTTTCAGAAGAGAATTTCATCGGAGGTCTCGCCTTATGGAAACCAGGATCGCCTTAATCGGCATCATCGTGGAGGACCCGGAGTCGGTCCAGCAGGTCAACGCCATTCTTCATGAATACGGTGGCTATATTGTCGGACGCATGGGGCTTCCCTACCGGGAGAAAAAGGTAAATATCATCAGCGTAGTCGTCGACGCGGAAAACAACGTCATCAGCTCCCTTTCGGGAAGGCTTGGAATGCTGCCGGGCATCAGCGTAAAAACCGTTTACTCTAAGGCGGGTGCCCAATGAACCGGCGGGAATTGACCGCCGCTTTGCAGGCGAAGGATTTCTCCCCCTACTACCGTATGGCGGACGAAATCCGTTTTCGGGAAAAAGGAGACTATGTGGATATTCGGGGAATTTTGGAATTCTCCAATATCTGCCGGCGCCAATGCGTTTACTGCGGGCTGAACCGCGCCAACCAATCGCTGCACCGCTACCGCATGACGCCTGACGAGATTATCGCCGCGGCCAACGACGCCGCCGGCGCCGGCTACCGCACCCTGGTGATGCAGTCCGGGGAGGACCCGTGGTTTACCCCGGAAATTTTAGGGGAATTGGTGAAAGAGATCAAGAAAACCGGCATGGCCATTACCCTGAGCTGCGGCGAAATGCCGGAAAAGGATTACACTTATCTGCGGGAATGCGGGGCGAACCGGTATTTATTAAAGCATGAAACCGCGGACCCTGAAATTTATGCCGCCATCCATCCCGATTCCTCCCTGGCGGAGCGGGTGGCCTGCCTGAAAAGCCTAAAACGCTTAGGTTTTGAGACCGGCAGCGGGTTCATGATCGGCCTGCCTAATCAAACGGCGGAAACCCTGGCCGACGATCTGCTTTTATTGCAGGAAATCGGCTGCGATATGGCGGGCATGGGGCCTTTTATCCCCCATCCCGGCACGCCTCTCAGAGACTTACCCAGCGGCAGCACGGAAATGACCAAGCGGACGGTGGCCCTGGCCCGCATCCTGCTTCCCAAGCTGAACCTGCCCGCGACCACCTCTCTTGGGGTTTTGAGCTGCAATGAGAAAAACGACGTGTTCTCCTGCGGCGCCAACGTGGTGATGCGGAAGGTAACCCCCACCAAATATAAGCGGTATTATGAGATCTATCCGGCAAAGCTGGGAGAAACCCACGTGCTGGAGGACCGCAAGCTATTAGAACAGCAGATTACAGCGCTGGATCGTATCCCCCGCTGACAGGCCATAAATCATTTTGTTACAGAAAGAAGATAGAGAGTATGTATGATGTAAAATCCAGCAAAGCGGAAGAATTCATTAGCGACGAGGAAATTTTGGACACCCTGGAGTATGCGGAAAAGAACAAATCCAACAAGGAACTGATCGAATCCCTGCTGAAAAAAGCGGCCGGCCTGAAAGGCCTCACCCACCGGGAAGCGGCGGTGCTGCTGGACTGCGACCTGCCGGAGGAAAATGAAAAGATGTTCCGACTGGCGGAGCAGATCAAAAAGGATTTCTACGGCAACCGTATCGTCATGTTCGCGCCCCTGTATCTCTCCAATTACTGCGTCAACGGCTGTACTTATTGCCCCTATCATTATAAAAATAAACATATCTGCCGGAAAAAGCTGACCCAGGAGGAAATCCGCAAGGAGGTCATCGCCCTGCAGGATATGGGCCACAAACGTTTGGCCCTGGAAACCGGCGAGGACCCGGTGAACAACCCTATCGAGTATATCCTGGAAAGTATCAAAACCATTTATTCCATCAAGCATAAAAACGGCGCCATCCGCCGGGTGAATGTGAACATCGCGGCCACCACTGTGGAAAACTACCGTAAACTGAAGGAGGCCGGCATCGGCACCTATATTTTATTCCAGGAAACCTACAACAAAAAAGCATACGAACAGCTTCATCCCACCGGTCCCAAATCCAACTACGCCTACCACACCGAAGCCATGGACCGGGCGATGGACGGCGGCATCGACGACGTGGGCTGCGGCGTACTGTTCGGCCTGAACCTGTACCGTTACGATTTCGTGGGCCTTTTGATGCATGCCGAGCATTTGGAAGCCGCCAAGGGCGTAGGCCCTCACACCATTAGCGTGCCCAGAATCCGCCCCGCCGACGACATCAATCCGGAGGAATTTGAAAACGGCATCAGCGACGACATCTTCGCCAAAATCGTTGCGGTGCTCCGGATTTCCGTCCCCTACACCGGCATTATCATTTCCACCCGGGAAACCCAAAAAACCAGGGAAAAGGTGCTTCACCTGGGCGTGTCCCAGATCAGCGGCGGCTCCCGTACCTCTGTCGGCGGCTATTACGAGGCCGAGGAGGAGGATTCCGCCCAATTTGAGGTCAGCGATACCCGCACCCTGGACCAGGTGGTGAATTGGCTGCTTGGCATGGGTTATATCCCCAGCTTCTGCACCGCCTGCTACCGGGAAGGGCGCACCGGCGACCGCTTTATGCGTTTGGTTAAAAGCGGCCAAATCGCCAATTGCTGCCAGCCAAACGCCCTGATGACCCTGAAGGAATACCTGGAGGATTACGCTTCTCCAGACACGAAGGAAAAGGGGTTAAAGCTGATCGAAAGCGAAATTCCTAAAATCCCCAGTGAAAAAGTGCGCCAAGTGGTGCTCAAGCATTTAAACGAAATGGAAAACGGAATGCGGGACTTCCGCTTCTGATTTTTATTTGACCGCTCTCATTTAAAATTGCCCTTAGGAGGCCTGAACCATGAGCCTGTCAAACACTCCAAGCGCCAACCGCGTCCATATCGGCCTTTACGGCAAGCGGAACAGCGGCAAATCCTCCTTAATCAACGCCATCACCAACCAAGATATCGCCCTGGTATCCGATTACGCCGGCACCACCACGGACCCGGTTTACAAAGCCATGGAAATTCACGGGATCGGCCCGTGCATGCTCATCGACACCGCTGGCTTTGACGACGAGGGCGAATTGGGCCGGCTGCGGGTGGAAAAAACCCGTCAGGCCCTGGAAAAAACGGATATCGCCATTATGGTGTTTGACGGCAGCCCTATCACCCAGGAAAAAGAATGGATTTCTCTTATGAAAAAGAAGAAAACGCCCATTCTAGCGGTGGTGAACAAAGCGGACCTGTTGGATAATGCCGATGCCTTCGTCGAGTCTTTGGAGAGGGATTACGGCCTTTCGCCTATTCTGGTCAGTTCTAAAACCAGGGAGGGGATCGGCCGGGTTCGGGAAGAGCTCATCCGTCTGCTGCCGGAGGATTATGAGCAGGAAAGTATTACCGGCCATCTGGTATCTCAGGATGACTGTGTGCTTTTGGTAATGCCACAGGATATCCAAGCGCCTAAGGGCCGTCTGATCCTGCCCCAGGTACAGACCATTCGGGACCTGCTGGACCACAAATGCCTGGTGATGAGCTGCACCACCGACAAGCTGGACCAAGCTCTCTCCTCGCTGAAGGAGCCGCCAAAATGGATCATTACCGATTCCCAGGTATTCAAAACCGTATATGACAAAAAGCCCAGGGAGAGCAAGCTCACCTCATTCTCGGTGCTGTTTGCCAATTACAAAGGGGATCTTTCCGAGTTTGTGCGAGGCGCCGCGGCTATCGACGCCTTAACGGAGGACTCTAAGGTTCTGATTGCGGAAGCCTGCGCCCACGCTCCCCTGTCGGAGGATATCGGCCGGGAAAAGCTGCCCCGGATGCTGAAAAAAAAGGTGGGCAAGGGCCTGGTGGTGGATATGTGCAGCGGCCCGGCGTTTCCCCAGGATGTGTCCGATTATGACTTGATCATCCACTGCGGCGCCTGTATGTTTAACCGCCGGCACGTCATGTCCCGCATTGACCGCGCCAAAAGCCAGGGCGTGCCCATCACTAATTACGGCGTGGCGATTGCCAAGCTTTCCGGCATTTTAGAGCAGATCGATTTATAAACAGCCCAAATAAAAGGCCGGAGAAAGAGGATTGGTTTCCTCTTTCTCCGGCCTTTTTGCCAGCATGCCCCTTAAACACGCAAAATTTTACTTATGCCGCGGCCTATCCTAATACTTCTTTCTCAGGGCTGGGGGATTTGTTTTCCCTCGTGGTCCACAAGATAGGATCCGGAAAGCAAAAGCTTGGAAACCGGTACGATCTGATAGCCCTCCGCCTGAACGGCCGCGATGGCGGCGGGCAGGGTTTGGATCGTGGCGTCAGAGCCGTTGTGAAAAAGAATAATCGAGCCCGGCTGAAGCTGGGACAGAACCCGGCTTTTCATATTCTCCGGGGAAGCATCCTGCCAGTCGTAGCTGTCGATACTCCACTGAACGCAGTACATCCCCAGATCGTTGGCGGCCTCTACCACTGAGTTATCGTAATCTCCATAAGGCGCCCGGAATAAAATCGGGCTCAAGCCGGTGATTTCCTTGATTTTTTCGTTGCAGCCGGTAATTTCAGCAGACTGCTGTTCCCTGCTGATTTGGGGCATATGGGGATGGGTATCGGAATAGTTGCACACGTCATGGCCCCGTTCGCTCATGGCCTTCACCATTTCCGGATGCTCCTGGGCCCACTGGCCGGTGACAAAAAAGGTGCTCTTCACCTGGTATTGATCCAAAATATTTAACAGGTCCTCCGTCTGCCCGTTACCCCAAGCGGTATCAAAGGTGAGGGAAACCACCTTATCTTCCCGCTGCACGGAATAAATCGGGCTTTTTCTCGGCGAGGCCACCGTCTGCAGAATCGCGCCAGCGCCCTGAAAGCCAATGATTACCGCCAGCGCCCCAATCAGGACACAGCATCCAAAAGCCAGAAGCTTCTTTTTTGTCAGAACAAAAAATCTCACCAGAATCCCCCCTTGGTGAAATCTATGCGCCAAGGGGCGCCCTTATGTTTTGAAAATAGAAAAAGCCGCCGGAGATTGCAATCCAGCGGCTTTTCTTTATTTTAATTTTTATTTTTAATTAGCTGTTTCAGTTCCTCCATAAAGGAGTTCACATCCTTAAATTGGCGGTAAACCGAGGCAAAACGCACATAGGCCACCTCATCCACTTCTTTCAGCGCCTCCATGGCGTATTCACCGATCAGAGTGGAGGAAACCTCCCGGTCCAAAGAATTCTGAAGCTTGGCTTCGATATCATCCACCATTTTCTCAATGGCGGCAATGGAAATCGGGCGGTTGGCGCAGGCGCGCAGCAAACCGTTGACCAGCTTGTTCCGGTCAAATGCCTCCCTGGACCTATCTTTTTTTATCACAATGATGGGAACCGTTTCAATCACCTCATAGGTGGTGAAACGTTTGCCGCACCCCAGGCATTCTCTTCTTCTGCGAATTCTTTCCCCATCGTCAGCCGGTCTGGAATCCACTACCTTACTTTCCTCATAGCCGCAAAACGGACACTTCATAATTCTTTCCCTCCTTTGGTGAAACTTTTCTCTCAATATATGGAAATTTGTTATTATATTTTGTAGTATAACACACAGTTTCTTCCCTCGCAAGAAGATTTACGCGAAAATTGGCTCTAAAGGGACAGACTGTAAGAAATGATAAGCGTCGATTAACTCAGAAAGCTCTGTAAAGTCCTTCCGGTAGACCTCGATGATAAAATCCCCGTGATAATGGTTCTTAATTAAAATTTCCTTCAGCCTTCCATAGTCCATGGTGCCCCGGCCCGGAAGCAGGCAGTCCCGCCCCGGTATATTGTCATTAATGTGGATATGAACCAGGTTTTCCCCCATGGACTCGCACATTTCGTAGGGATCCCTTCCCGCGCGGACCGCCTGCTTGATATCTAGCACAAACTTTACGTCTTCTTGCAAATATTCCCGCATTTTCCGAATAAACCCGCAATCCTGGCTGCGAAAAGCGTTTACATTCTCCTGGGCCAGGGTTACACCGTATTCTCCGGCGATCCTGGAAAGGGCGCCGAACCGGTCGTAATACTGCCGGTCGTCCAGCCCGCTTTTTTCAAAGCTGCGGTCCCCGTGGATCACCACGATTTCCGCCCCCAGCCGCCGCGCCATTTCAAAATACCGCCGATAAAAAGCGGCGCCATCCTGAAACCGCCGCTCATAATTGGAAAACAGCAAATAGGACTCAAACCCCGAAGTAAACGGATGCAGGGATTTTACCTTGCAGCCGCCGCGCTTCAGCTTTTTTTCCAGCATAGCCAAAAATTCCGGCTCCATCTCAGAATAGGTATTGATAAAGATTTCAAACTGGTGAAAGCCCAAGTTAATCAAAGTCTCTAAGCTGTCCTCCATCAACATAGGATAAAGGCATGCCGTTGAGATGCCCAGTGCCAAGGAATCTCCTCCTTTCAAAAAGGCCATCCGCGTGCCGCGAATGGCCTTTTGTAAATTATCTATATTAGCTTTACCTGATTTATGCCTTTTTTGCATCCAATTTTTTCGCGCGGTGACGGCGCCATACCACCCACAGGGGGCCGGTAATGCAGGTGCTGGAATAGCAGCCGCACACAATGCCGAACATCAGCGGAAGCGCAAAGGTGACCACAGAGGACAGGTTGAACACCAAGCCTACCACTACCACTACGCCTACCGCCATAACGGTGGCCACAGAGGTATTGATGGTACGGGTCAGGGTCTGGTTGATGCTGGTGTTCACCAGTTCGCCGATCTCCGCCTTGGGGCCCAAAATCCTTCTGTTTTCACGGATACGGTCATAAATGATAATGGTATCGTTCAGCGAGTAACCTAAAATAGTCAATACCACGGCGATAAAGTTATCATCCACCGGCATGCGGAATACCACAAAGGTAAAATAAATAATTGCTACGTCGTGCAGCAGGGCGATCACCGCCACCACGCCGGCGGACCAGCCCCCGATTTTACGGAACCGGAACGCGATATAAACGATCATCAGAACAGCGGCCAGGCCTACCGCGCAAAGACATTTCAGCAGGAATTTTTCACCGTTAACCGGGTCTACCGAGTCGGATTCCAGCTTCTGGAAGCCGTTATCCGGATATTTCTCCTGAATGGCTTCTTCCATGGCTTTTTGGCCTTCCAGAGAGAGCGCGTCGTTGCCAGAAAATTCGATAGACACGTTATTGTTGATCACGCCGTCTTCCCCGGCGACAATATCGGTGCTCTCGTTGACGTTTACGCTTTTACCGGTGGTTTCCTGTACCAAAGCGGCCAGTTCGTCCGCGTTAATATCACCGGTGTAGGAATAGTTTACGATAGCGCCGCCGGTAAACTGAATATCCAGCTTCGCGCCAAAGATCACGTTGAAGATCACGCCGACCAGCAATACGGCAATGGAAATGCCAAAGAAAATCTTTTTATTTTCTACAAATCTGATTTTAAACTGATGGAATTTCATGCCGCGCCACCTCCGTACCAAGATTTTCTGCGCATGTGCTTATATCCCGACAGGGACGAAAGCATCAGGCGGGAGGCAGTAACGCCCATGAGGAAGTTGCCGATGACGCCAACCAACAGCGTATAGCCGAAGGAATAAATGGTTCCCGTTGTGGAAGCGCCGAAAATACCGGACAGAATGTTGCTGGGGCCAAATACCAGCATCAAGATCACGGCTACGATAATCACCGTGATGTTGCCGTCAAAGATGGCGGCAAAGCTGGTCCTGCTGCCGGTGCGGATGGCGCCATCCAGCGTCTTTCCGGCCCTTAGCTCTTCCTTAATACGCTCGTTGGTTATAATATTGGCGTCCACGCCCATACCGATGGACAAAATCACACCGGCGATACCGGGCAGCGTCATGGTAAAGCTGGGGATAAAGTTAAAGTAACCGGACACACACGCCAGGGACAAGGCAACCTGTCCCAGCAAAGCGATGCAGGCCACAAAACCGGGAAGCCTGTAAAGCACCAGCATAAACAGGCACACCAGGATCAAAGCAATCGCGCCGGCAATCGCCATAGCGTTCAGCGCGGAAGCGCCTAGCGAAGGATTAATGGTCCTCAAATTGGTTGTTTCCAACTGGAAGGGCAGAGCGCCCGCCTGAATCTTGCTGGCCAAAGCCGCCGCCTCAGCAGCGGTAAAGTTACCGGAAATATTACATTTTCCCTGGGTGATGGCCTCTTTCACCGTTGCCTGGGAAATCATTACATCGTCCATCCAGATGGAAATGGTTTTTCCCACCAGACGGCTGGTGGCCTCGCCGAACAGCTCCTTGCCCTCGTCGTTGAACTCCAAATCAACCACGAATTGCTGGGCGCCGTTGTCATCCTGAATCATACCCGCCTTGGCGGATACCACGTCCTTGCCGTCCATAATCAGGTTTTCCGCCGTGGTTCCTGCGGGAGTCTTGTAAATGGGCTGTCCGTCCGAGCCTACCTCCGTGGAAGCATATTCCCCGCCTTCCCGGAAAGTCAGCAAAGCGGTGGCGGAAAGCTCCTCTACCGCGGCTTCCGGGTCAAAGTCGGTTTCATCCTCTTTCCAGGGGAAACGGACGATGACCTTGCCGTTATCGTAATCCGCGTAGAGCTCATAGTCGGTGATATTGTTGTTCACCAAACGGAGCTCAATAATCGCTTTCGCGGACTCCATATCCTCTCTAGTCGCCTGCACGCCGTCCGCGGGGCTAAAGGTAGCCTCCACGCCGCCTTTGATGTCAATACCCCATCTGATATCGCTAAGCCCTTTTATGTAGGTAACGGGAATATCCCCGTTCCTGCCGTGGACGCCGAAAAACGCCGTACCGCTAAGGGCGATAATCAGGAGGGCAACGATAAAAAATACCGGTTTTGCTACTCGCTTCATGCGCAAATCCTCCAATGTAGTTTGGTGTCGGCGAAGTCATATGAGAAAACGTCCCTCAAAATACAGCTTTCGATATAAACTCGCAGACGTAACAAATTTAATTATATGGTTTTTAGCCGGAAAAGTCAATGGAATGTCCTGCCGCACAAGATCAGAATTTGGAAATAGTTACACAAAACAGCCACCAATAAGAAATTTTTTCATTTCAAGGCTTATCGGGGCAAAAAAACGGCCGCCGGAATGACTGGCAGCCGTTTCTCAATGACACATTCTTATTTTTTCTCCAGCAGCTTTTCCACCGCCGCCAGCTTAACACAGATACAGAACAGCTGCATTGCGGTTTCCAATTCGCTTACCGGAGGATAGGTCGGCGCCAGGCGGATATTGCTGTCGTTGGGGTCCTTTCCATAAGGATAGGTGGCCCCAGCGTTGGTCAGCACCACGCCAGCCTCCTTGCACAGGGAAACCACCCTGGAAGCGCAGCCGGAAAGCACGTTGACGCTGACAAAATAACCCCCGTTCGGCTTCGTCCAGGAGGCCACGCCCCTGCCCAGCAGTTCCTCATCCAAAAGGCAGAGCACCGTTTGGAATTTGGGTTCCAAAATTCCCCGGTGCAGCTGCATATGGTTTAAAAGCCCTTGATAGTCCCCGAAAAACCGCACATGCTTCAATTGGTTCAGTTTGTCGAAGCCGATGGTCTGGTATTGATATTTTCTTTTGAACACCGCCATGTTGTTTTCCGAAGCCGCCATAGCAGCCACCCCGGATCCGGGGAAGGTGATTTTAGAAGTGGAGCAGAATAAAATCGGCAGGTCTTCGTTACCGGTTTTTCTGCACTCCTCCATGATATTCAAAAGCTGGTCCGGGGTATCGTTCAAATCGTGAACCGCGTAGGCGTTATCCCACATAATGCGGAAATCTTTTGCCGCCGGCTTCAAGGCCGCGAAACGCCGGACCGTCTCATCGGAATAGGTAATCCCCTGGGGATTGGAATACTTCGGCACGCACCAGATCCCCTTGATTTTTTCGTCGGAGGCCACCAATTCCTCCACGATGTTCATATCCGGGCCCAAATCCGTCATGGGGACATTAATCATTTCAATGCCGAAAAACTCCGTAATGCCGAAGTGACGGTCATATCCGGGCACCGGGCACAGGAATTTAATGGTTCCCTGCCGGTTCCAGGGTTCGCATCCGCCGATCCCCTGGCTCATCATGCAGGAAATGGCGTCGAACATCATATTTAAGCTGGAGTTGCCCCCTACGAACACATTTTCAGGTTCTACCCCAAGCATCTGGGCGAACATCTCCCGCATTTCCGGGATTCCCTCCAGCAAGCCATAATTGCGGCAGTCCACCCCGTTTTTGCAGCGGAAATCCGCGTCCTTATTCAAAATATCGAATATGCCTCCGGAAAGGTCGGTTTGATCAGTTCCCGGCTTGCCTCTGGACATATCCAGCTTCAGCCCCTTGGCTTTAAAATCAGCATAGGACTTCTGTAAAACCCGCTGTTTCTGCTGTAACTGCGCCTTGTCAAGCGATAAGTAATCCAACATGAGAATCCTCCTTGCGGTAATTGCAATCGTTGGTCAAAACCATAGGTTATTTTAAACCATCCAGCATAAAAATGCAAGTCTTTTCAGAGATTCCTGCATTTTCAACGTTTTCCACAAAAGAAAGGGCAGGCCGATGCCTGCCCTTATGCTGATAGGATATGCAAATTCCTCAAAAAGGTTCCTGCCGCTTAAAATTCCGCCACGCCTGTGGTCCTGGGGAAGGGAAGCACATCCCGGATGTTCTGGATCCCAGTGAGATACATAATCAGCCGCTCAAAGCCCAAGCCGAAGCCCGCATGCTTGTTGGTGCCGAAACGGCGCAGATCCAAATACCACCAGTAATCCTCTTCCTTGAGCCCCAGCTCTTTCATTCGGGCGGTCAGGCGGTCCAGGCGTTCCTCGCGCTGGCTTCCGCCGATGATCTCGCCGATGCCCGGCACCAGCATATCCATGGCGGCGACGGTTTTTCCGTCGTCGTTTGCCCGCATATAGAAGGATTTAATCTCCTTGGGATAATCGGTGACGAACACCGGTTTTTGGAACACCTGCTCCGTCAGGTATTTTTCATGCTCCGTCTGTAAATCGACGCCCCACTCCACCCGGTATTCAAATTGGTCGTTGTGCTTTTGCAGGATCTCCACCGCTTCCGTATAGGTCACATGGGCGAAATCCGATTCCACGATATGGGTTAACCGGTCGATCAGGCCCTTGTCGACAAATTGGTTGAAAAACGCCAGATCTTGGGGACAGGTATCCATCACATAACGGATGACATACTTCATCATATCCCTGGCCAAATCCATGTCGTCGTTCAGGTCCGCGAACGCGATTTCCGGCTCGATCATCCAAAACTCCGCCGCGTGGCGCTGGGTATAGGACTTCTCCGCCCGGAAAGTAGGCCCAAAGGTATACACCTTTCCGAAAGCCATGGCCATGCATTCCGCCTCCAGCTGACCGGACACGGTCAGGGCTGTGTGCTTTTCAAAGAAATCCTGGGAAAAATCGATCAGGCCGTCCTCGCCTCTCGGCGGGTCCTCCAGGTCCAGGGTGGTAGCGGTAAACATCTCGCCGGCGCCCTCGCAGTCGCTGCCGGTCAAGATGGGGGTATGGGCGTAAATAAAGCCCCGCTCCTGGAAAAATTTATGAATGCCATAGGCCGCCGCTGACCGCACCCGGAAAGCCGCGGAAAACGTGTTGGCTCTCGGGCGCAGATGGGCAATGGTCCTCAAATATTCCAGGCTGTGGCGTTTCTTTTGCAGCGGATATTCCGGCGAGGATACGCCTTCCACCTGAATTTCACAGGCATGGAGTTCAAAAGGCTGCTTGGCCTCAGGGGTTTCGATAAAGCTGCCTGTGACAGCTACCGCCGCCCCCACGTTCAGCTTGGCAATCTCCTTGAAGTTGTCAAGATTCTGATCCTCAAAGACCACCTGGACGCCCTTGAAGCAGCTGCCGTCGTTAAGCTCCATAAAGCCCAGGGCCTTGGAGTCCCGGATCGTTCTCACCCACCCGCAGACCGACACCTTTTTTCCGCTGAAAGCAGCGGGGTCCTGATAAAGGCTCGCGATTTCAGTTCTCGTCATTGTTTCAATCTCCCTCATCGTTTCTCATTCGTAGAGTAGCTCTATTTTATACCAATTTTTATCTCCATGCAAGGGGAACTTAGCCTTTCCCTCCATCGCCGGCAATTTCGCCATCGCGTTTCTTCCGGCACGCCTTTTTCTCCTTTGGCATAAGATGATACAGGCCCCTATTTCATGTTTAGAAAGGAGAGCTGCCTTTTGGCTACTGTCAACTACACGGTGCGCCCCGGGGATACCCTGTGGAACATCGCGGAAAAGTTCGATACTTCTGTCAATGATATCGCCAGATATAACGGTATCAGCGACGTGGACCAAATTTATCCCGGCCAGGTGCTGCGTATCGCCACCCGGTTTCCTGTGGCATCCAAATGGTATATCGTCCGCCAAGGAGACACGTTGTCCTCCATCGCCGACAGATACAATACCACGGTGGAGCGCCTTCTCCAGCTCAACTGCTGCATCGCGGACCCCAACCGGATCTATCCCGGACAGGTACTGAGGATCAAGCCCTAACCTCATCCGCGCAAAGAAAGCCCTCCGGCATGGCCGGGGGGTTTTCCTTATTTGAGCGCCATTGGAAAAATCATTCTTTTTCATCCCTGACCCAGTTCCCGCAGCGCCCGTATAAACCGGGCCGCCGGAAAACCGACCACATTGAAGAAATCACCGCGGATTCCTTCCACAAACACCGCGGCTTTCCCCTGAATCCCATAGGCCCCCGCTTTGTCAAAGGGCTTTTCCGTACGCACATAGTCCCAAATATCAGCTTCCGCCAGCGGAAAAAACGTCACGTCGGTTTTTTCGTAAAAGGAAGCTTCTTTTCCGCCCGGAAGTAGGATACAGACCCCGGTAAACACCTGATGGGTATTCCCCGACAGAGCCGACAGCATGGAAAAAGCCTCCTCCGGGGACTTTGGCTTGCCGAAAATCCGGCCCTGGAAGGAAACCACCGTATCCGCCCCTACCACGGTTTTGTCCGAAAGGCCTATGGCGTCTTTCACCGCTTTGGCCTTTTGCGCCGCCAGGGACGTCACCGTCTCCTCCGGCGGCAGGCCGGGAGCGATGGTTTCCACAATATCCGCCGCTTGGATGGAAAAATCCAGACCCAGCATAGAGAAAATTTCTTTTCTTCTAGGAGAAGCGGAAGCTAAAATGAAACTTGTTTTCATCAGGTTCTGTACTTCCTTTTCGTTTGCGCCGTATTGCCGTCATAATCACGGCCGGCGGCTTTTTTCCGCGCATCGTTTGTTCGGATCGCACAATTCTAAAAAGTTGAAGTTTTGACAGTGAAACTAAACGCACCCCGCTTTGTGAGGCGCGCGGGTTGGTACAGGGCGGCCCCTGCCGCCATCGCGTCCTAAAAAAGCTAGCCGCTGATAGCGCGGGCGGAAAGGGGTAAGAAAAGGCCGGGTCCGCCGCGTATAAAAAAGGTATTTTTGCTTTTTCGGCGGAGAGCTTCAAACTCGCTCAGTAAAGATGATTCCCATTTATCGTGTTTTAAATAAGAAATTTGAAGTCTTAACCGCCCCTCAAAAAGCAGCGCCGCTTTATACTTTCTTCCGCGTCAAGATGATTCCAGCAATTGTCCCGATAAGGATAACTGGCGCGGCCCTGACAAACAGCCATTCAAACGCGTGAAAAGCCGTTCCGGCAACGGCGGTTTCAGGATCATTATAATCCCAGCCTTGGTAAGGACTATTTAATGCCACTAAGGCCGCGAAAATTATTACTATGACCGCGCACAATGTGATAAATAGCCAATGCAGTATCTTTCGTCGCGTGGTCTTCCTTTGGGCAAGCTGTAAGTTAATAATCTCCAGCTTTTCGGAAATCGCTTTTAAGCTGTCAGCCTCTGGCTCAGCAACAGTTTCTCCAAGCAAAGCGCTTACCGGCGTTTCAAGCTCCTCTGATATGGAGATCAACATATCAGAATCAGGAACCGACAATCCCTGCTCCCATTTAGAGATTGTCTGCCGCACCACATTCAGCCTGATAGCAAGCTCCTCTTGCGAAAGTCCTTTTGATTTTCTGATTGATCTAATATTTTCGTTTAACATTAGGGATAACCTCATTTCTTTTAGTCGTTAACACTAATTATATGAGGAACAGCCCGTTGCCACAAGCAACGCATATTAACATTCAAGTTTTATTGCCGCGGTATGCTGTTGAGTATGCTGGCAAACAATAAACAAAGCCTAGCAAATTGTTCTCAACACCACCCATATATCAAATTAAAAGGTAAATTCTGATTTATAAATGGCCGCTTCTAAAGTATATCAGTAAATATCATTATTATCAATAAATATAAAAAGGCTGCCGGTAAAAGCCGGCAGCCTTTTTGGCGGAGGGGTAGTATGAAATTCGGACTTTTCTAATTTTGAAATACATGTTCTCTGTGATACCGCATGTATTGTTTTTGGGCATCTAAAATATGTATTTCTAGCATAGAATTTAGATTTAAAATTTCCCGGTCCCTTTGCGTGAGAAGGTTCGATATTATGATCCTTCCTGTAGAAGAAAAGGTAATAAGCCCCTTATCAAATAAGCTATCATGCAGGGCACAGAGCAACAGGCCGTTATTAATATCCAGCTTTTCCATAATACTGCTGTTAACCCATGGTTTTATATGACTGGCCCGCAAAAGACTTTCGTGTGATAAACCACATATTTGACAAACATGCGATCGTGCAATTAATTTTTTACGAAAGGTACCTTGTCCAACTCTTTGCTTTACAATGATTTCCCTTTCAGCCTTAGTGGGTATCACATTTACTTTTTCTTTTTTATTCGACTCAGCCGAAACTGCTGATAAAAGAATTTCCTGCATGATTATTTCCGCGTCGGCCATAGCTTTTTCCGTCAATAGCGCGTGTTCGGAAACCCTAAGGCACTCAAAAAGATAAGCCAAATATTCTACTCCGGAAAGAGTTATTTTCCATTGATTTATTTCATCATTACAAATATAATTTTCTGAAACAAGATGCTTTCTAACAAAAGCCAATTCATTTCTCCAAATAGGCTCATTTATTTTTGGATTAAGCTGTTTATCACGTTCAGAAATAATTATCCAGTTATTATCCTTAATATAATCTAGTATACACTTTTTTGAGCAATTATTTTTATTAACATATGCGGATAATAACAGGATAAAGCGCCGTTGCATTTCTTTTGACATGAAAAAACGCCTCCTAAAACAACAAAATAAGCAGAGTCATGAAACGACCCTGCTTATTTTGCAGCCGAATATCCCCTCTGCAAAAAGCAAGACGTTTCGGCTAATTTCATATGGCGGAGAGATGGGGATTCGAACCCCAGAAGCCGCTTTAACGGCTTACACGATTTCCAGTCGTGCTCCTTCGACCAGCTCGGACATCTCTCCCTATGGTATTCTATTTTTAGAACGCCAGATTATTATATCCAAATTACCGCCGAATGTCAAGGGAAAAGCTCTAAATTCCATAAAAAACTTATCAAAAAAACAAACTGTCCCAAAGCCCTTTTTCCGAACCCTGGGACGGAACCTTTTCAATACTTTCTTTTGCGCCGCTCCCAAAAGCTTTCTTTGGTATGCAGGTCGTAATCCACCAGCCATTCCGGCCGGATTTCCTCTAAAATAGCCTGGGGGCAGTAATAGGCAAAGGGCTTGCGCTGCTTTTTCAGGGAATGAATCATTTTATCCAGCTGGGCCTGAGAAAGCTGTTCCACCGCGTCCACCGATACCATGGTGTAATCGCTGGGCTTGGTAAAGCGGATATGGTACATAAAATCAGCCCAAACAGAGTATTCCGTCAACTTAACATACTCTTCAGGAACCTTCAGCACCAGCTTTGCCGAGGAAGAAACCTTCCCATTGGTGCATTGCCGGTGAAACCGCAGGCAGCCGAAAATTGGGCACTCACAGTGAAGCCCCAGGATATCCACCAGGGCGGAATAAGCCCTATCCATACCGATATTACGATGGGCCCGGTAAACCTTACCGGAACGGATCATTTGTAAGACTCGTTTTGACTGGTAAGTGATAACTGTTATGATGACTCACCACTTTCTTTGTGTTTTGCGGTTGCCCATTCATATAAAAAAGGATCCATAACGCCAAATTTATTGGGTTTAATCAAAAACTGCCTTAAAACAGCGTCCTCATCAAAACCTGTGCCGTGAAAATAAGCCTCCGCGATGCCGCCGGCGATAGCGCCGATGGTGTCGGTATCGCATTTCACACTGAACACGTTGCGGATACATTCCTCCCAGGAATCGCTTTCCAAAAAGCACTGTACCGCCAAAGGAACCGATTTCTGGCAGGACATGTCAACCTTGGAAAACACACGGTAAAAGCTGAGCCGTTTATTCAGGGAATAGCCATATTTTTTTTGCACATAACTCTTGATTTCTTTTTTCGAGGCGCCGTTTTTCGCCAGATAAACGCAGCCCGCGATGGCCTGGGCCCCTTTGATCCCCTCTGGATGGTTATGAGTGCATACGGCGCTTTTTTCCGCCTCTTCCTCTACCCTTTTCAAGGTGCTGAAATGTTCGCCAAGAAAACTGACCCGCATGGCGGACCCGTTTCCGTAGCTATTATATCCGCGTTCACAATAGCTGTCAATCCATCTTTTAAACATGGAGCCATAGCCCACGTTAGGGTATTTGCGCCCAAAAACGCCATAGGCTTTCGCATAGGGCGTGCCTTTTAAAATTGCGTATTTTGTCGCGATGGTCATCACCGTATCATCTGTGAAACAGCAATCATTGGCGAATATTTTTACTTTCCAGGGATCGAACTTTTCGGGCCTGCTGAACTCATATTTCGAGCCGGCAATATCGCCCAATATTGCACCATACATACTTGACTACCTGCTCTTTTTTTAGTACTAGTGACTATATTATACAGGAAAACCTTCCATATGAAAAGAGGCAAACAGGATTTCGCGTTTTTTAAGCCGGAACCGGCAGAAAATCCCTGCTTTATTTTCTCTTTATTCTTTCTGGAAAAAAGTGAAAAATCCCCAAGGCGGTTTTTGCCTCGGGGATTTCCTTTTGTTATACGGCCTCTTCAAACTGGGAATTGTAAAGCTCCGCGTAAAAGCCGTTTTTCAGCAGCAGCTCCTCGTGGGTGCCCTGCTCCACAATGTCGCCGTCCTTCATCACCAGGATCAAATCCGCATCCCGAATGGTGGAAAGCCGGTGGGCGATGACAAAGCTGGTGCGGCCCTGCATCAGGTTATCCATGGCCTTTTGAATCCGGATTTCCGTTCTGGTATCCACCGAGCTGGTGGCCTCATCCAGAATCAAAATCTTCGGATCCGCCAGAATTGCCCTGGCGATGGTCAAAAGCTGCTTTTGCCCCTGGGAAACGTTGGTGCCTTCCTCATTCAGCACCATATTGTAGCCATCGGGCAAGGTCTTGATAAAATGGTGGACATGAGCCGCTTTTGCCGCCGCGATGACCTCCTCGTCGGTAGCGTCCAGCCGGCCGTAGCGGATGTTTTCCATAATGGTGCCGTTGAACAGCCAGGTATCCTGGAGCACCATGCCAAACATCTGCCGCAGTTCATCCCGGTTAAACCGGCGGATATCGTCGCCGTCCACCAGAATCGCGCCGCCGCTGACGTCATAAAACCTCATCAGCAGCTTTACCATAGTGGTTTTCCCCGCGCCGGTAGGGCCGACGATGGCTACCTTCTGCCCCGCTTTCACATGGGCGCTGAAATCGTTGATAATGGTCTTATTGGCCAGATAGCCGAAGTTGACATCCTCAAACTCCACGTTGCCCGCCCGGTTTTCAATGGAGGCCGGGTTTTCCACCGTCTGATCCTCTTCCGACTCTTCCAGGAACTCAAAGACCCGCTCCGCCGCCGCGGCGGTGGACTGGAACAGGTTGCTCACCTGGGCGATCTGCTGAATGGGCTGTGTGAACATTTTATTGTACTGGATAAAGGACTGGATGTTACCCACCGTAATGATCCCCTGGATAGAGAAAACGCCCCCCAGCACCGCCACAGCCACATAGCCGATGTTACTGACAAAATTCATAATCGGCATCATCATGCCGGATAAAAACTGACTTTTCCAGGCGGAGCCGTAAAGGATTTCGTTGGTCTTTTGGAATTCCTCTGTGACCTTCTTCTCCGCGTTGAAGGCCTTCACCACATTGTGGCCGCCGAACACCTCTTCCACCTGTCCGTTCACGTGGCCTAAATACTCCTGCTGGGCCTTGAAATACTTCTGGGATTTTTTGATGATCCTGGTAATGATCCCCAGCGAAAGGGGCAGGATCAGCAGAGAGACCAGGGTCATGATCCAGTTGATGGAGAACATCATAACCAAAATACCCACGAGCATGGTGGCGCTGGTAATCAATTGGGTAATGCTCTGGTTCAGGCTCTGGCTCAGGGTATCGATATCGTTTGTAATCCGGGACAGCACCTCGCCGTGGGTCTGCCCGTCAAAATACCGCATGGGCATTCTGCCGATTTTTTCCGAAATATTTTTCCGCAGGCGGTAGGTCAGCTTTTGGGACACATTGGTCATAATGAAACCCTGGATAAAGCTGAACAGGGCGCTGACCACATACAAGCCGATGAGGAACAGGAGGATTTCCCCGATTTTTCCAAAGTTGATGCCGGAGCCCCCCTGCAATTTATCCATCAGGCCGTTGAAAAGCTCCGTGGTGGCGTTGCCCAGGATTTTCGGGCCTACAATGGAGAAGATGGTGCTTCCCACCGCAAAAATAGCGACCAATATAATGGCGAATTTATATTTGGCAAGATAGCCCCAAAGGGTTTTCATGGTGCCTTTAAAGTCCTTGGCTTTTTCCGTGGACATCGCCATGCCGCCATGACCGCCCATTGGGCCTCTTCGTTTCATAGGTGCTTTGTTCTCGCTCATTTGCCCAATTCCTCCTTTGACAGCTGAGATAAGGCGATCTGCTGGTAAACCTCGCAGGACTCCAGGAGTTCCTCATGGGTTCCCTTGCCTACGATTTTCCCCTCGTCCAGCACGATGATCTGTTCCGCGTGGAGAATCGTGCTGATCCGCTGGGCAACGATCAAAACCGTGGCGCCGGCAGTTTTCTCCTTGAGCTCTTTTCGCAGAGACACGTCGGTCTTATAATCCAGCGCGGAGAAGCTGTCGTCGAAAATATAAATCTCCGGGTGCTTGGCGATGGCCCTGGCGATGGAAAGCCTTTGCTTCTGGCCGCCCGACACATTGCCGCCGCCCTGGGAAATTTCCGAATCGTAACCCTCGGGCTTGGCCTCGATGAATTCCGTGGCCTGGGCAATGTGGGCCGCTTCTTCCATATCCTTGTCGGTGATAAAATCGCCGCCGTATTTCAGGTTGGATTCAATGGTACCGGAGAACAGCACGCCCTTTTGCGGCACATAGCCGATTCTCGCCCGCAGGTCATGTTGTGCCACGTCACGCACATCCCTGCCGTTTATCAGGATCCTGCCCTTGGTCACATCGTAAAATCTGGGAATAAGATTAATCAAGGTGGACTTGCCGCTGCCGGTAGACCCGATAAACGCGGTGGTCTCTCCCTTTTTCGCGGTAAAGCTGATATTCTCAAGAACATCCTCTTCCGCGCCGGGATACCGGAAGGACACATCCTGGAACTCCACCACGCCGGTTTTCGAGGGGACAAAAGCCTCGGGCTTCCGGGGGTCCGCGATCTCCATCTCGGTATCCAGGACCTCCTGGATACGGTTGGCGGAAACCGTCGCCCTGGGCAGCATAATGGACATCATGGAGATCATCAGGAAAGACATGACGATCTGCATGGTGTACTGGATAAAGGCCATCAGGTCGCCCACCTGCATCCCGCCGGTATTGATCTTATCCGCGCCTACCCACACGATCAGCACGGTGACGCCGTTCATGATCAGCATCATGGCAGGCATCATGCAGGTCATAACGCGGTTGACGAACAGGTTGGTCTGGGTTAAATCCTTGTTCACGTCGTCAAAACGCTTCTCTTCATGCCTTTGGGTGCCGAAAGCCCGGATCACCCACAAGCCGGACAGGATTTCACGGGAAACCAGGTTCAGTTTATCCACCAGCTTCTGCATCAGCTTAAACTTGGGCATCGTGATGCTAAAGAGCACCACCACCAGGCTGAGCACAGCCACCACGGCCACGCCAATGACCCAGAACATAGAGCTGTTTTTTTGCAGGGCCATAATACAGCCGCCCACGGCCACGATAGGCGCGTAGAACACGATGCGCAGCAGCAATACCAAAAGCATTTGGATTTGCTGGATATCGTTGGTGCTCCTGGTAATGAGAGAGGCGGTGGAGAACTTTTCAAATTCCTGGTTGGAGAAGCCCACTACCTTTTGGAACACGTCGTTTCTCAGGTTCTTCGACACGCCCGCCGCGATCCGGGACGCAAACAGCGTCACCAGGATGGTGGCCACCATGGCCAGCAGAGCCAGGCCTAGCATTTTCAAGCCGGAGATCACGATATATTGGATCTGAATCGCGCCCACATCCATGCCCAAAGCTTCGTATTCCTGCTGTACATACAGAATATCGCTTTGAGCCAGAATGCTGCCTTCCATCTCCCCCAGCTTCTGGTCAAGCTGGTCCATCATCTGGTCCAAAGTGATTCCCTGGGCCGCCATGCCCTGAAGCATCTCCGGGGAGATCTCCGCCGGCATGCCTTCGATCTGCCCGTTTTCCATCATATAAACCAAAAAGATGGGCTTTTCTAAGATACTGTTTAAAGCCTCCTGCTCTTCGCCGTTGAGCCGCTTCTGCTCATACACCGCCGGATTTTTCTCCGTATTCAGCGTATATTTTTCCAGTACGGCGTTTTGATTCTCCTCCGGGACCAGCAGCAAAAGCTTATCCATTTCGCTTTGCCGGATCTGCTCCGGAACTGGGTTTTCGATACCCCCCTGCTGGATTCCCACGTTGACGATTTTACTGGTATAGTCCGGCAGGGACAGGTCGCATACCGCCTGAACTACCAGCAGCGCCACAATGCCGATAATCGGCAGGAGAAACCTCTTTAAGTAGCTTGCTATTCTTCTCATTATTTATCCTCCCTCAGGCCCTTGTAATGGGGGTAACAAACCCTCATGGCCCGCAGCAAATCTTGCAGTGACTCAATCAGCCGGTCGGTTGCCTCAGCGCCCATTTCCTCAATAATCCGGTCAACAGCCGTTTTCATGATTTTTGTGGATTCGTCCCGGGCTTCCCGGCCCTTTTCCGTTAACGTAACGTAAACCGCCCGCCGGTCCTTGGAATCCTGCCTTCTTTCAATATATCCCTTATCCTCCAAAACATTCAGCATTTTACTGATAGCCGGCTTTGTCACTTCCATGGCCCCGCTTAACTCGGTGGGCGTGATATAGTTCACAGTTCCCTGGTCCATCTGATGGAAAATGTGGTGCAGCACATAAAATTCCCCTTTATTTAACTCCCCTGTGGGCGGAAGGCACCGGAGAACATGGTGCATTCTTGTCATTACCTCTAAAAACCTTTCCGTCCGCACGCCGGACCCTGTCATAATATTCACCTCGTTAACTATTAAGTTATTTAATTATTATATTCATATCCGGATGAAAATCAATGAAAAGTGTATGAACATTTTGAAAAAAGTTTCCCTGTGAAACGAAAAAGGCGTCCGGCTATACAATCATTTTTCCATGAACAGGCA
>CABUCM010000034.1 GCA_902490005.1 uncultured Ruminiclostridium sp. | reverse complement strand
GGCGGCAAAGCCGCCGATGGCTGAGAGAGCATTTGACCATGTACGAAAAACGGCAAGTGTTTTTCGTCTAAGGTGCGGACTGCACCAGCCTGTGGTTATGGTATAATAACCTCACGCCATAAGCGGTGGCAAAGCCGCCGATGGCTGAGAGAGCATTTGACCATGTACGAAAAACGACAGGCGTTTTTCATCTAAGGCGCAGGCTGTGCCAGCCTGTGGTTATGGTATAATAACCTCACGCCATAAGCGGCGGCAAAGCCGCCGATGGCTGAGAGAACATTTGACCATGTACGAAAAACGTCAAGCGTTTTTCGTCTAAGGTGCGGACTGCACCAACCTATGGTTATGGTATCATGATTGGGCACAAGCCCGGCGGCGGCAAAATAACCAAGCCGCCCCCTGGAAAAAACACCGGAACGGAGAGAACGGATATGTATGACACTTGGAACAGTTTACAGGAGGCCTGCCTCCAATGCGATAAATGCGGCCTTTGTGAAACGCGGCATAACGTGGTATTCGGCGTAGGCGTGGAAACCGCCGAGGTGCTGTTTATTGGGGAAGGTCCCGGGGAAAACGAAGATTTGCAAGGGGAGCCCTTTGTGGGCCGGGGCGGCCAGCTTTTAGATAAAATGCTGGCGGCGATAGACCTAAGCCGGAAAGAGAATATTTATATCGCCAACATTGTGAAATGCCGCCCGCCCAAGAACCGTGACCCGCTGCCCGAGGAGCAGGACGCCTGCATCCAGTGGCTTCGGAACCAGACGGCGCTGATCCGCCCCAAGATCATCGTATGCCTTGGCAGGATCGCCGCCGCGAAAATCATCAAGCCGGATATTAAAATCACCAAGGAGCACGGCGTTTTCTTTGAGAAAAATGGCGTCACCATGATGGCCACCCTCCATCCTGCCGCCCTGCTCCGGAACCCTGCCCAGAAACCGGGGGCTTTCGACGATTTCTTAAAGCTGCGGGAAAAAATCCAAGAGCTGTGCGACCATACCTATCAGCAGGCCTGAGCGCGGCCTTCAAGCCCTATAAAAAAGCGGCAGAGTTTTTTATTACTCTGTCGCTTTTTTCTTAGCCGGTATTTACGAAGAAGGGCCTTATCCCCCCAGCATTCCGCTGGAAGGACTGACGACGGCCACCGTATCCCCTTTTTTCCGCCGCTTTGGCTTGACCGCCGTTTTCATTTCTGCACCTTCGCCGTACAAAGCCCCGCCCGGCGCGAAAATCGGAATGGGGCTTTTACTTTCCCCAGCCCTTTATTTTTTTGCCAGCCGCCAGCTTGCGTCAATCCTGTCCGCGACCTCGTCAAAGGGCACCGACCCGTCGAGGCTGACGGTAACCCAATGCTTTTTATTCATGTGGTAGGCGGGAAAATACCGCTTGCAGTCGATCAAATCAGCCAATTCCTCCGGCTGGACGCGTAGGTCTAAAATTTCCGCGGCACCCTGGCCTTCCAAGCCCAGCTTGCACCTTTGCACTGTCAAAAGAGCCCCGTACCATTTTTTTGTGTCCTTTCTGCGAAACACCGCATTATCGGGAAATTTTTTCCATAAAAATTCCAGCTCATCCCCATAGGCCTCCCGCACATATCCAATGACCCTGCGAGCCATTTCGCTTTGGAATACATCTTCCTCAAAGCATGCGGCGTCTATTTTGGCAAGAACTGCTTCATAATCCTCCCGTACCCTGCCGACAAACCCGCCCTGGGCTCCTACCAAATGCAGCACATACGCCTCTCCGGTGGCTATATCGGTTACCTCTGTCAGCACCTTTCCCCCCTGGGATATTTGAACCTTCATTTCAAACTGCCCACCGGCGATCCGCTGGGTATACACAAAATCATCCCCAGCCGCCGTAAAGCCGAAGGGCTCCAGCTTTTGGGGCAGCACCTTTCTTTTGTTAAAATAATCGCTCTCCGTCACCACAAATCCCCTCCTTTCCGGTTTGCACCAAAAAACTGCCAGTCATCAATCTTTTGCGCCCATGATACTCATTTTATAGATAAGTATAATGAGCATACAAACCAAAGTCAAGCCAGTCCTTCGGGCCGGGAGGCGCCACCATAAATTCCGATGTGGTATACGATGTTTTTAAGCGGCTGGCGGAAAAGCGCCGGATCAGATTGCCGTTTTGGATGAGCAAAGAACGGCGGCCTACGGGGAGCTGAACCGTCTTACTGATGAAATCATCAGCCGTTTTCCCAAAAATGCTCCGGTGATCGGCATCATGATGGAATACGGTGCCTTGACGGCCGCGGCAATTCTTGCGGTGCTGAAGCCCGGCGGAGCATACGTTCCCGTAAAACCGGATTTCCTCGTGAAGCGGAGCCGCTTTATACTGAAAGAAAGCGGCGCGGAATTATGCCGGCCCAAAAGGAATACGCCCGCCATCCGGACAAAGCGGAGGTTTACAATACCTACGGCCCGTCTGAAACCACGGTCCGCGCAGGCTATTTCCACTGCAGCGGCAGTCAGCCCTTTCCGGCGGGACCTACCCATCGGCAGGCCGGTGGCCGGGGCGGCGATTGCTGTGATGGACGAAAATCTGGCGTGAGCAGAAAGATCGTTCAGCGGTTCACCGCGGAGGCGAAACGCCGGGGAACCGGCAAAATTCATCTGGAGGCGTCTCAAAAGGGGGCCTCCCTCTGCCGGAAGCCGGGCTTTGAGGCGTTAAACGGCTTCACGCAATTCAAGGAAGGTTTCTAAGCTCCAGCGTCTGCGGCCCGGCGATAATATGGCCCCCTGGGCGCTTAAATTCCGCAGTACGCCGGCCCATCCGGCAAAAACGGCGCAGCTTTTCGCCGCGCCGTTTTTATTGAAAATGTCAAGCTGTAATTAAATAGATTTTCCCTGCGCCCTTTCTGGGTCCGCCTTTAGAAGGCTTTTTTGCCCATCCCTTCCTGTGGGCGGAAATCGTCAAGGCCACGGCGCGCCAGGATGTTTAACGCTTATTCCTGGATGCCCGGAATCTTCGGCAGGCCGTCGAAGCCCTTTTGCAGATCCGCGTCGGTGGGAATATAATCGGTCATGCGGCCCTCCAAATAGGCGGAATAAGCGGTCATGTCGAAATAGCCGGTGCCGGTCAAGCCGAACAGGATCGTCTTTTGTTCCCCGGTTTCCTTACACTTCAGAGCCTCGTCTATGGCCGTGCGGATGGCGTGAGCGGATTCCGGAGCGGGAAGGATGGTTTCCTTCTTAGAAAACTCCACCGCGGCCTCAAATACTTTGGTTTGCTCCACGGACACCGCCTCCATATAGCCGTCGTGATACAGCTTGGAAAGGATGGGGGACATGCCGTGGTACCGCAGGCCGCCGGCATGGTTTGAGGAGGGCATAAAGCCGGAACCCAGGGTGTACATTTTCGCCATGGGGGTGATCTTGCCGGTGTCGCAGAAATCGTAAGCGTACCTGCCTCTGGTGAGAGAAGGGCAGGAGGCTGGTTCCACGGCCACGATGCGGGGATTGGCTTTCCCCAGCAGCTTATCCTGCATAAAGGGGGCGATCAGGCCGCCCAGGTTGGAGCCGCCGCCGGCGCAGCCAATGACCACATCGGGGTATTCATCCAGCTTTTCCATAGCCAGCTTGCTTTCTAGGCCGATGATGGATTGGTGCAGCAGCACCTGGTTCAGCACCGAGCCCAGCACGTAGCGGTAACCCTCGGTGGAAACGGCCTTTTCCACCGCTTCCGAGATGGCGCACCCCAGGCTGCCGGAACAGTTTGGATCCTCCGCCAGAATCTGGCGGCCCACGTTAGTGGTGTTGCTGGGGCTGGCGATGACGCCGGCGTCGAAGGTCTGCATCACCGCTTTGCGGAAGGGTTTCTGCTCATAAGAAACCTTTACCATATAGACCGTCAAGGGAATGCCAAAGTAAGAGCACGCCTCTGAAAGGGCGGTGCCCCACTGGCCGGCGCCTGTTTCTGTGGTCAGGCCCTTCATGCCCTGCTTTTTGGCGTAATACGCCTGGGCGATGGCGGAATTTAGCTTGTGGCTGCCAGAGGTGTTGTTGCCCTCGAATTTGTAATAGATTTTTGCCGGGGTATCCAGGGCCTTTTCCAGATTATAGGCCCGGATCAGCGGAGAGGGCCGGTAAATCTTATACATTTCCTGAATCTCTTCCGGGATGTCGATATACCGGTTGGTGGTGTCCATCTCCTGCTTTGCCAGCTCTTCACAGAAAACAGGATACAAATCCTCTGTTTTGGCGGGCTTCATGGTGGCTGGGTTAATCATGGGGTCCGGCAGCTCTTTCATATCGGCACGAAGGTTATACCATTGCTTCGGCATCTCGTCTTCGCTCAAATACAGTCTGTGGGGAACCTTTGCCATTTGAATCACTCCTTGTAAAATTTAAAATGAAAATAAAAAAAGCTTTTGTCCCAATTACTGGGACAAAAGCCTTAGCTTCTGCGGTACCACCCGGTTTGACGGCCCTAAGGGCCGACCACTCGATTCTGCATACTAACATATGCGCCCCACTGATAACGGACAGGGTCCCCGTCGACGCCTACTCCCGGCTTTCCGGTTTCAGGCCGCCCTCGCAAGGCCATTCGGTAAATTCTGTGCTGCCGCATTCACACCAGCCAGCGGCTCTCTGGTACACCCGTCTTTACTTACTTTTCTTGCTCCACGGTTTTGGTTTTTTAATTTGTTATTATCTTACGCCGGGTTTTCTCTTTTGTCAATATTTTTTTGAGAAAATATTTTCCAGCCCTTCAGGATTTTTGTTTTCGGCCTTTTTATCGGACCGGCACGCCCTGGTTACAGATGCAGCTTTTTATGGATTTCCCGGTACATGGCCTTCCAGTTAAAAATCAGCTGAATGGAGATGATAATCAGGCTGGCGGCGGTACAGAGCACCGACGGGACGATCATTCTCACCACGCCGGTAAACAGCAGGACCAAGGGGATGATCCCCATGACGGCGCAGACGATAAGGCTGATGATATAATCCCGGTCCGGCATACGCAGCACCCGTGACAAAATAATCACCGCCAGCATAGCGCCGATGCAGACGGAGGGGAACACATAATCCGCGGACCAGCCCCGCCAGCCGGTAAGCCAATCCCACAGGAAGGCCACCGCTGAAATCAGGACCAGCTGCCAGACGATATTGTTTAACAGCTTAGCCTTTTTCACCACGCCTACCACCGCCCAAAGCCAGCCGCAGCCCAGGCCCAGCACGGCGAACAGGGACCACCACACCTGGGTGGGGGCCAGCATGTTGATGGCCACGCACACGATGGCGGCGGTGAGGGCCGCTCCAGAGATGATCTGGATCAGCCGCCTGGTCCAATCCCGGTTTTCGGGAAGGCTGGGATAAGTGGGGGTTTCCTCCTCCTGGCCGGATAGATGCCCTCCGCACAGGGGGCAGTGCTGATGGATTCCGGCTACCGCTACTTGACAGGATTTACAATAAAGCATCTTTCATCCTTCTCTCAATCCGAGGCGTTGCTCTTTATTTCGATTTCCACTCCCATACCGGCCAGCAGGCGGAAAAAGTTCCGCTGGATATCCGTTTCCTCGTAATGGGAACTGAAGCCCACAGAAAGCACATCGCCGCAGGAGCAGACGCAGGCCTGGAGCTTGGCGGTGCTGGCAAACACCGACATATGGTCCACAAACGGCGCGATCTCCTCCGGCAGGCTCACCTTACCCACGTTGGAAACCACCAGGGTTTCCCCAACGTCAGAGACCCTGCGGGCAATTCTGAGGCAGAAATTCTTAAAGGACAGGGGCGCGATTTTGGCAAAGGGGTTGCGCTCCACCGCCATATAGCCGCTGATCCGGCTCTGCAGCCGTTCCTGGGTGAGCTCCCGCTGAAAAGAGGCCTTCAGCGAGGCAATAATGTCCTCCAGATTTTCCTCCCCCTCCTGGAACTGATAGGCCACCCGGATATTGCCGAAAAAGTTCCGGGTGGTTTCCGAGGTGAAATACTGGCGCAGGTTCACCGGCACCGTAATCACCACCGGCTTTTTTTCTTTATAAAGCATCATCTCCCGGTGGACGGAGACCATCAGCAAAGCGCACAGGAAAATGGTCAAAGAGCTTCCATAGGACTTAGCCAGCGCTAGCGCTTTCCGGCAGGACATCAGCCCCTCGGTCACCCGGTAGCCCTCGCTGAACGTCCCGGTAAGACGGTATGCCCGGCTGGGAAGGTCGGATTTTGTTTTTTTCACGGGCTGGTAATATTTTTTAAAGCTGTCCTCGGCCCGGGAGGAAACAGGCGCTGGGGACAGCTCGTCCGCCAGCTCATCCCGGACCTGTCCGGGATGGACCGCCGCCAGATAGGAGCACACCAGGTATTGCAGAAACTGCAGGGCGCCGGTGCCGTCTGTCAGGGCGTGATAGACCTCCAAGTTCACCCGGTTCTCATAATAGCTGACGTCAAACAAAAGGCCGCGCCGGTTTCGGTAAAACAGCTGGGCGCAAACCCCTCTGTTTTCCTCGTGGACCTGAGGCCGCAGGCCGCTGGCCTCCAGATAATACCAGAAAAGCCCATTGCGAAGAATATATAAAAAATGGGGAAACCGCTCCACTGTTTTCTCCAAAGCCTGCTGCAGGGGGGCCTCCTTCACCGGCTCGTTCAGTTCACAGCAAAAGCGGAACACCCCGGTGTTTCGCTTGCTGCTGGTTGATGGGAAAATCTTGCCGGCATTGTCCAGCTTAAGCCAGCTACCGGGCTGATTCATTCGTTCCACCCCCATTGATAAAGGTTTTAATCAGCGCGTGGGCCCGTCGCACATGAACATAGCCGGTGCCAAGGCCCATAAAGCCGTGCAGGGCGTCCTTCATGCGGTAGACTACCACCCGGCTTCCCGCCTCCTGTAGCTTTCTGCCGTAGGCCTCTCCCTCATCCCGAAGGGGGTCAAATTCCGCGGTAATCACCAAGGTATCCGGCTGGTTGGAAAAATCCTTGGCCAGCAGCGGCGCGAAATAGGGATTTTGGAGATCCTTGTCATCCCGCTTATATAGGTCGATATATTCGCAGATCCGCTTAGAGGTCAGCAAATATTCGCTGCCGTTTTCCACAATGGAAGGAAAGGGCGACGCCTCGCTGTGGTCGTAATAGGTGGCGGGGTAAATCAAAACCTGGCGGGGAATGTAAAACTCTCCCTCATCCCGGGCCCGCAGGGAAACCGCCGCGGCAAGATTCCCACCGGCGCTGTCGCCGACCACCGTCACCTTTCCCGGATCAAACCCAAAGCTTTTTGGCCTGACAAAAAGCTCCCGGGCCGCCGCGTAGCAGTCATCTAATCCCTGGGGAAAGGGGTGCTCCGGCGCCAGCCGGTATTCCACGGAAACAACCCGGCTTTGGGTGGCTTGGGCCAAAGCGTCACAAACCTTATTATAAGTGTCAATGCTCTCGGTTACCCATCCGCCGCCGTGAAAAAACAGCAGGGTATTTTTTCCGGTGTAGATTTCAGGCGTGTAAATCCGCGTCAAGATCTCTCTGCCCTCTGCGGCGATGGTATGGTCGCTCCACCGGTCCTTGGGCAGCAGGGCCGGCAGTTTTAAGTAACGGATAGACCGCTCTATTTGATACGTTTTCCGAATGTCGATATCAGGATAGGAAAGCACCTTCAACGCAAGGCGCATGAATTTGTTGATCGCCATAAAAATCCTTTCTGTGGCTGCCCTAGGGCGGTTTTGCCATTTTTAAGCCGTATTGTTTTTAATGACAAATTTTAATGATAATACCATTACGGCAGGCTGGCACAGCCTGCTTCTTTTTTGAAAAACCTCGCCGTTTTTTATAAATGGTTAAGCGTTCTCAGCCATCGGCGGCTTTGCCAACCTCTATGGCGTGAGGTTATTATACCATACAATGGGGGAAATGACCAAATTTGTTTTCGCGCCTTCCCGACATTTTTTGCATTTTGTGCCACCTCCGGGGGCCCGGTGGGCGAATCCCCCTGAAAAACAAGGCGGCCTTTGGGATCAGTCCTCTAGAGCCGCCTTTTTTCCGTGTTTTTCAATAATAGTTCCCTTTACCATCACCATGTAAATATCGTAGTTCCGGTCAAGGACTACCAGATCCGCGTATTTTCCCTCCTCGATGCTTCCCGTATCCTCCGCCACCCCCAATTGAACGGCGGGATTGATGGTCATCGCCTTAATGGCCTCCTTCATGGGAACGCCGTATTCCAAAAGATTGCGCAGTTCCTGGTGCAGATTGGTAACGGAGCCGGCAATGGCCCCGTTTTCCAGCAGGGCTTTTCCCCGCTGTACCCGGACCTTCTGCCCGCCAAGGGTGTATTCGCCGTCGGGCATTCCCGCTCCCCGCATGGAGTCGCTGACCACCACGGCCCGGTCCTCCCCCAGCAGCCGAAACGCCAGCCGCACCACGGCGGGATGGATATGAACGCCGTCGCAGATCAGTTCTCCCCTGGCCTGGGGGTGGTCCAGCACCGCGCCGGCCAGCCCCGGCTCCCGATGGTTCAAAGCCGCCATGCCGTTGAACAAGTGGGTTGCCTGGCTCGCTCCCAGGCGAAAGGCCTCCAGCGCCCCTTGGTAGGTGACAGAAGTATGCCCCAGGGATACCGCGCATTTCCGGCTCACCTGCCGGAGAAAATCCGCGGCGCCCTCCAGCTCCGGGGCCAGGTCCACCATTTTGATCCAGCCCGGGAACCTGTCCCATAGGCTTAAAAATTCGTCCACAGAGGGCTTTCGCAGATACTCTTCCTTTTGGGCCCCTTTCTTTGCCGGCGACAAATAAGGCCCCTCCAAACGCACGCCGTGAGGATACGCCCCCCAAAGCCCCCGTTTTTCACTTCCGCGCACCGCGTCTACAATTCCGGGCAGCTTATCCAGGGGCCCAGACATCACGGTGGGGCAGAAGGATGTCACCCCGTGCCGGGCCAGTTCCTGGGACATGGCGCGGATCGCCTCCAAGGAGCCGTCTTCCACGTCGAACCCGCCGCAGCCGTGGGTATGCTGATCTATGAACCCCGGCACCACCAGCTTGCCGGAAAGGTCCACCGTATCGCCCTGTGTTCCCTTTTCCCAGGGCGGCAGGGCGGCGATCCGCTCCCCCTGGACCACGATATCTTTAGGCGCCAGGGTGAAATTCCCGTCTAAAATCATTCCATTGGTTAACCGCATGACGGCCGCCTCCCTTCTGCGGCTTTCGGACCAAAGCCGCGCCTTCCAAAGCGGGTAGCCCCCGCTTCAGTCTCCCATGGCCGCCCCCTTTCTAAGGGAACCCGACTTCCCGGCGGCAGCCATGGATTTTTCTTCTACTGCCATTATAAACCCAATGGTTCCAAAATAGCAAATCCCCGTGATTCCCAGTTACCCCGGCGGAAAATCCTAACCGCCACGAAAGCGGCGGTGTGCGCAAGCCCTAGAAAAGCACAACAGGGATTTAGCCCCTCAAGGGGCTGAATTATTATCACCGCAATACAGGCGATACCGCCGGGGAGACGGCGCTCCACGATATTTCGCTTTATGATATCGGGAGATTGCTTTTTTCATCGCTGCCGGAGATCGCTTCCCTGGGGGAAGCCTTTTCCGAAAGCATTTTTACCCATTCCCGGTACAACCGGGGTTTTATCTTGCTTAAGCGGCAAAGAACAGGCCCGGCGTCCCGGGCCTGTTCTTATCAGCAAAAAAAGCGGGACCAGGCCCTCAAATGGGTGAAGAGCCGCCCGCTGGATTCAGCCCAGCAGGGTGAACTCCATACCCGTCAAGGCGGCGAAGGTTTCCCATTCCTTTACGTGGTCGCCGTAAACCCCGTGAATGTGGTTGCAGGGGAACCGGGTCAAAAATTCCTCCGCATCAACGTTCAGCCGGGTAAAGGCCACCGGCCACGCAGGCGTGGTGGTCTGGCCCATCTGGAGCATCCTTTCCCGGCTGAACCGGACGATCTCCGCCGGCACCACGGTTACCCGGTACTTTCCGTCTTTCCGGGAAAGCCGGGCCAGGGTCACCTTTCCCGGCGCGGCAAAATGGTGGATGCTGGCGCCGCCGGCGGGGTAATAGAAGGTTTCAGGGTACAGGGTGACCTCCTTCAGGTTCACCTTGGGGTCATAGGAGCCGCCGGCATAAAAGGTGGCGTGGGTGCCGGAATTGGAAAAGAACCACACGTTGTTTTCCCGGTCATAATGGCGCACATCCGCAAACAGGACAGGCTTGCCCGTCATCAGTTTGAAAATCTGCATGGTGAGGGCGCCGTCCATATCCGCCTCTGTGGCGGCTACAATAGGCTCATGAGGGCCATCCCAGTCGTAAGGGTCATTTAAAAAGGCCTCCGCCACATCCATCGTAACGTAGCGGTCCGTCAGATCCCCGTGGGCCTTGATGCCGATAAAATCCAGGTTCCTTTCCCCGATGATGGACCGCAGTCCATAATAGGAGCGGATTTGCAGCTTCAGCTTTTCAGGGGTCAGCCCCTTGCCGTCGTAGGCGATCTCCCGCGCGTTTTCCATCAGCCACCGGAACGCATGCTCCACCTGCTCCTCTCCGGCCTGCTCCCCGGCCCGGATGATATCGTCCTGCTCGATGTTTTCCACATCGATGCCGAATTCCCGCTGCCACTGCTCCAGGTTGGCCACCGCCGTATACATCCCCAGGGGACGGCCCCCGAAGTTGCCGAAGGTCTGGCCCTTCAGCCGATTGATGGCGCAGGCGGCCATTAAAAACCGGCACACCTTTTCCAGGGTTTCCGGCTCCTGGATCGATCCCCAAATCCTGCCGTAGGGGCGGCCCAGCTGGTCCATGGTGCCGGCCGCCGCCAGCATACCCACCATGCCGCACTCCGACGGGTGCAGGTTGCAAAACAGCAGAAACGGCCCGGGGGCGATGCCCGCCGCCACCGCCGAATACTGGGGATAGCACCAGATGGAATAATTAAAAATCGTGGCCTCCACCCCTTCCCGGCGCAGGCGTTCCGCCTCGGCCTTGGCCAGCACATTGCTGTTGACCGGGGCCGCTCCCGCTACCACCTGGAACTGGCCGGTAGCTTCCAGAGCCTTTTGGATGTCGTTTTGATACCGCATCATGGTATCATAGGCCTCGTTGTGCAGGTAGCTTCTGCCGTCGGACATGGTTAGCAGCCCGATTTTTCTTTTTGCCGTATTTGTCTCCATATTTATATTTCTCCTTACTTTTCCGTAAATAGGCCCCTGATAAATTCCAGCGCCTCCCTGGCGTCTTGATCCATACCGCTTTCGGCCTCAGGGGCCAGGTTCCTCCAAACCTTGATATTCTGGCCCACCGTGCCGCCCATTCTCACAAAGGGCTCCATCACAATTTTCCCCTGATAGCCCGCGCCCTTCAAAGCGTCCGCGATCTCCCGCCAGGGCATATGGCCCTTGCCCGGCACTTTCCGGTTGCATTCCCCAATGTGGAAATGGCCGATAGCGTCGCCAGCTGCCAGAATGCTTTCTCCAATGCAGTCCTCTTCAATGTTCATATGAAAAGCGTCCAGCAGCAGCTTTACGTTGGGGCTTTCCACCTCCCGGAGGAACCGCATCCCCTCCGCGGCGGTATTCAGCAGAAACTGCTCGTAGCGGTTGACGATCTCCAGGCAATAAAGAATGCCGTAATCCCGGGCGGTTTGGGAGACCTCCCGTACCGACTCCACGCTCTGGTCCCACCATGGCGTTTTATCTGCGATCCCGGTCCGGGGCACGCCGGGCCAGGCAGCATAAATAATGCCGCCGATCAGGCTTCCTCCCATTTGGTAAATAGCCTCCAGCAGCCTTTTCATGTATTCGATCCCGTTTCTTCTCACCGTCCCGTCCAGGCTCGCCATATCATATTCCGGCGGCAAGCCGATACAATAGGTGAGCTCCAGGCCGGTTTCCTTTGCTCCGGCCGCCAGGCGGCGCCTTTGCCCCTCGCTCATTTCCAGCAGGGAGCCGGCGGCCAGCTCCAATACGTCGAAGCCCAGCTTTTTCACCTTTTGTAAATAGGGGGAAAAGTCCGCCTCCCATTCCCGCTCCCAATAAGCGTAGTAAATTCCTATCTGATTCATAAAAAGCCTTCCTCCTTGCGCCTGTCTCACAGGGACCGGCGGGGACAGCGCCCCGCCGGAAGCCCCGCGGCATTGTTTCACCCCGCCGCCCTTTTTACAGGCGGCGGGGTTATTTCTATTTTTCTGTTCTTTTCCGGCTTACGCCTCATTGGGTTTCATGGATCAGAAGCCAGTTTCTTCCACGGAGGCGGGTTCTTCCCGGGCGTTCCAGGCGCCCACGGTTACTCCCTGAGCCTGGTTCACCCGGATAACCCGCACCTCCCCCGGCGCCAGCCAGAAAAGGCTGTCCTCGGTGAGGAAGGTTTCCTCCCGCTCCCGACAGGCAACAGAAACCCCCACCGCAGGCGTTTTCCCAGTATTGAGAATTTTGACAGCGCCTTCTCCTGCGGAAGCCTTTAAGCTGGTTTTGGGAAGCTCCAGCAGGCAGCCGGGACGGTCCCGGAAATTCTGCCAATAGAAGGTTCTGTCCACGCTTTCGCCGTTCCGCAGGGTTTCCACCGTGAGCAGCAAGGGTTCCGACTGGGCCTGCTTTTCCGTCAGCTGAAACGTTCCCATCGCCGTGACAGGCCGCCCGGAGCCCTCCACTGGAAAGCTTTGGCTTTTCAGCTCTCTCAGAAAGCCGTCATAGGCCGTCACCTTTACCTCGCAGGGCAGGCCCAGCGCCTCGCCCTTGTCATCCAGCAGAACCACCGGGGCGTCAAGGCCCCCCTTGCAGGAAAGGGAATCAAACAGCACGCATCCGTGCAGGGGCGCGTAGCTGTCGGCGATAAAATAGTAGGAAAGCTTTGGAACCCCGTAATAATCCACCGTGGACCAGGAGCAGGCCGGATATACATCCGTCAGCTTATAATAGCACACCGCGGCGCAGCGGGGCCACCGGCTGCGGTAGGCTTCCAGCGTATGCCGGATGCAGGTGGCCTGGGACATCTGGGAGGCCCAGATCCAGTCCTCCATGGTTTCTCCCTTGCTGAACATTTTCAGGTGCAGGCCGATATGCTCCATGTCCGTATGGGGCAGGGGCTGGTTAAACTTAGGCGTGTGGTGGCAGAAGCTCCCCCTTTGGTCCGGGGGCCAAAGGGTTTTGTCCTTTTCATCCAGATACCGCAGGACACTGGAAAGGTTTGGCGCGGAGGCCATACCAAATTCCCCCAGGAAGGGGGAGTCCAGCTGAAGGCTTGTGTCCATATCCCGCATATTCCAATAGGGGTCATAGTTGTGAATTTCCCCGCCCCAGGGGGAGGTGCGGTGAAAGGGCCGGCTGCCATCCAGTTCAAAGGTGAGCCGCGCCATGGCGTCCATGGTCTCGCCGTCCGCCTGGCTGGATTCGTTGCCGCCGCACCACAGGGCCAGGGAAGGATGGTTTCTCAGCCGGGGTACGGCGTAGCGGACGGTCTCGCACAGGACATCCACCGGCTGAAGCTTGTGGCTGTCCCAGCTTGTGGGCCATTCCTGCATTACCATGATCCCCAGCCGGTCGCAGCGGTCATAAAAGTAATCGCTTTCCGGCATCCCGCCGCCCCAGGCCCGCAGCAGCTGTATATGCTGCAGGGCCGCCAGCTCTAAAAACCGGTCGTACCGCTCCTTGGTGAACCGGAGCAGCACGTCGGTGGTACACCAGTTGACGCCTTTGACGAAAATAGGCTTTCCATTAACCACGAACTGCCAGTTGTATTGGTCCTCCCGGGGCCCGCCGGGCATGGGGGCCATCTCAATGGTGCGTATTCCGAAGGTTTCGCTGAAATGCTGCGGCAGGCCGTCCTGGGGGTAAAAGGACAGCTCCAGCCGGTAAAGGTTCTGTTCCCCCCGGTCCAGGGGCCACCACTGCCGCGAGTTTGGGATCTTCAGACGCAGCCGCAGGTTTCCGTTTTGATTTTCCCAGCAAAAGTCGAAGCAGCACGCCTCCCCGCTGAAGTTTTCCGGCAGAATGGTGCCCACAATTTCCGCCCGCTCAAAGGCGCCCTGGACCCTTAGACACAAGTCCACCAGGCCCTTGCCCGCATCCGCCGTGGCGAGAAAGGGCTTCTCCAGCAGTACCCGCGGCCGGCTTTGCAGCGTGACGGCGTCCCAGATTCCCCTGGAGGGCAGGCAGGCGTAGTGCCAGCCGTACACGCAGTTGATAACCACCCCCTGCTTCCAGCCCTCGTCGTTATCCATGAAATCCGTGTAGGGCTGGGGGTCCGCCGGGGCGTTCTCTATTTTGACAACCAGGGTGTTTTCCTCCCGCAGCAAAGCCCCCACTTCAAATTCCGGGCCGCCGAACATGCCCTTGTGCTCCCCCAGATACACTCCATTGAGCCATACCTTGGCGTAATAGCATATCCCCGCAAAGCACAGCACCGGGCAGGCCACCGCCGGGTCCCGGCGGAAGCTTCTGCGAAACCACCAGGTTTTATAACAGTACTCCCGGGCGATTTTATCGTTTCGTCCCACCGTTGGATCCGGGATGACGCCAGCTTGAAACAAGGCGGTATGCACGCTGCACGGGACCTGGGCCTGCACGGCATCCTTCCAGGGAGCGGACGGCTCCAGCCGCTGCTCCTCGTCCCCGTCAAAGGCCATTTCCCAAGCCCCGTTCAGGCTTTGCTCCGGCAGGCGCTCACAGTGCTTCGGCTGGTCCCCCGGCAGCAGCAGCATCTCGGTTTCCGGAAGATCCAACAGGGAGGGCCCGCAGGCCCATAGTTCCTTTTCCAATTCGTCTAAAGACCTGCGCCGAATCCCTTGTTCTATCATAAAATTTCCATCCTTTTAGATTGTTTGGCCCGGGGCGCTTAAAAAAGCACCCCGGGTGAAAAGCCTCTGTATTCTATTCGCTGAACTTTGCCGTGTAAACCGTATCCCTGACCACCGCCGCTCCCGGCTGCTGGTCCCAGCCGTTAAAGGATGCGTCGCCGCCGGCTATTGGCGTGGGAACCCAGGCGGGAGCGTCTCCCACATGGACCTTTTCGGTGTAGGAGGAAGCCAGCACGCAGATTTCCGCCAGCTGGGCGTAACCGTCGTATTCGCCGCCCCGGCCGATTTTCACCACATTCTGCCCTTCCTTCAGGGTGACCTGAAGCTCCGCGTATTTAGGATCGGACCAGGCGTCCCAGCCGTTAGCGTCCGCATACAGCATGGAGCCCGCGTAACCATCGTTCACCCAAACGCTGTGGCTGGCATTCGCGTTGCCGGTGCTGTACCGCACCTTCAGCGTGTAGTCCCCGGCGGATGGCGCTTGGATCTCGTATACCGCGCAGTCTCCTATATCATCCAGGTTTGCCACCTTCCACCAGCCGTCGCCGATTTCCCAGCGCCCGGCGGTCATATTGCCTACATCCTGGACGGAAGCGGGGCTTAGGGTGGCGACCGCCAGCCTGCCGCTTCCCTGGGCCTGGTATGTCACGGTAACGGAATCGGAGAATACCGCCGTGTAAACCGTATCGTCCTGTATCACAGCCTCCGCCGGGTTTACCGGTCCTCCCTGGGCGTCCATCCAGCCCTCGAACAGGCGGCCCGACATGGTGGGAACCGGTACGCTTGCCGGAGATTCTCCCAAACGAACCCATTCCTCCGCCGCCCCGTTAAGCGCCGCGCCGTTGGCCGCGTCCTCCGGCTTCAGCTGATAGGTTACCTTCCGTTCCTCTTCATCAGGAACGCCGTTGTGGTTTGTGTCCGTCTTATAAACCGCCGTGTAAACCGTATTCTGGGTTACCGCGACCTCCCAGGGGTTTATCACTCCCTGGGCCGCGTCCTCCCAGCCGCTGAACGCCGCGCCTGGGTTTCCAACGGCCTGGGGCACATTTTTCGCCGTTTCGCCGCTGGCTACATATTCCGCCGCCGTACCGGCGACCAGGTACAGATCGGAAAGCATGGCCGCGCCGTCGTCTTCCTCTCTGCCTACGGTAACCACGTTCATTCCCTTGTGAAGGGCAACCGTCATTTCAGCGTACCTTTCCGTGTTGAAATTCCAGCCGTCCTGGTAATTGTTAAGCTGCAGCTTGCCCTGGAGCACGCCGCCGGCCCACACGCTCATGGTCGTGGGCTGATCCGCCCCGCAGGCGTAGCGCACCTTCACTGTGTAGGTGCCGGCTTCAGGGGCCACCACATAATAGGATACGCCGTCGCCGGTCACATCCAGGTTATAGGCGTGCTTCCAGTCGCCGTCCTCATACACGCCCAAGGTGGAACCCGGGCCTTTCTGCACCGCGGCGATTTTGTACCGCTGGTTCAAAATCCCACCGCTTCCCGCTTCATAGCGGATTTCCACCAGGTCCTCCTGGCTGTCCGGCACGCCGTTGCCGTTCAGGTCCTCCTGATAGGCCGCCGTGAACACGGTATCCTCGGTGATTTTTACCGCCGCGGGATCTACCGCGTTCCCCTGGCTGTCCAGCCAGCCGGTGAATATCCAGCAGGCGTTGGCTTCTACCGCGGGCGTTCCCTTCAGGGCGCCGCCCTGCTCCACCGGAATGCTCAGGGTATCGTCGCCGTACCGGACGGACACGTAAAGGTCGCTGACCATGGCGTAGCCTGTGTCATCTTCGCCCCGGTTCAGGGTAATCCGGTTCTCCCCCTTGCTTAAGTAAAGGACGCAGTCCGCGTAATAGCTGTGGGAGAACGCCCCCCATTTGCCAGAGGAGCCCTGGTATACAAACCGGCCCGCTGAATTGCCGTTCACACTGACGGTGTGGGAGCTTTTCTCAAAGGTGCTGGCATAATACAGCCGCAGGCTGTAATAGCCGTCCGCCGGTGCGTTGAACACGCCGTAATCCACTGTGTCTCCCGGATCATCCAGGTTGTAGGCGTAGAACGTCTCAAACCCATAGCCGGAGACCGCCTCGGTCGGGCCGTCGTAATAGCCCCTGCCCGCCTTGTCCTCACTGATATTCTGATCCGTGACGGAGAGAATAGGCGCTTTAAACATGGCGTTGCCGTTATCGTAATAGGTTACCGAGGAGGCGTCCGCGTTTTCCAGGGCGCTTTGGGGCAGGTTATACACCTTGCCGTTGGCGCCGGCCTGGAACGTGACCCGGCGGGCCGTTTCTTCCTCCACAGGCGGTTCATAATGCTGGTCCTTCTCAAACACGGCGGTAAAGGCCGTGTTCTGGGAAATGGCCTGAGAGGCCGAGTTCACTGTCCGCCCGTTCTGATCCTGCCACCCCTTGAACTGATAGCCGCTGTCCGCCTGGGCGGAGGGCACCGCCTTGACGGCGGTGCCAGGCGCCACCGGCACGGTGATGCTCTGGCCGCCGAACCGCACGGCGATATAAAGGTCGCTTGGCATCGCATAGGCCACGTCGTCCTGGGTGCGGCCCAGGGCTATGGAATGGCTGCCCTTGGTAAGGTAGACCATGCAATCCGCGTAATGGCTGTGGGAGAACACGCCCCAGGCGCCGGATGAGCCCTGATACACAAATGTGCCGGCTTTCTTCCCGTCCACAAACAGGGAGTGGGTGCTCTGGGTGAAGGTGCTGGAATAGTAGGACCTAAACCGGTACCAGCCGTCGGCCGGAGCGGTAAACCCAGCGTAATTCACCGAATCTCCCGGGTCGTTCAGGTTGTAGGCGTAGAAGGTCTCAAAGCCGTAGCCCTCTCCCGCCCTGGACTGGCCGTCGTAATAGCCTTTTTCCGCTTTGTCCGCGCTTTCCGGGCTGTCGTCCACCGACTGGATCCCGCTTTTATACATGGCGGTATCGTCTTCCCAATAGGTGATGGTGGAGCTGCCCACGTTTTCCAGGGCGCTCATTGGCAGGTTATACACCTTGCCGCCCTCGGACGCGGAGAAGGTGGCGTAAACGTTGGGGTCGGAATAATAAGCGGTTCCCTGGCCGTCGGTTTCCCCGCCGCCGCTGGGATTCGCCGGCGCCTGATAGGAGGGATCCTCGCTGAACACCGCCTCATAGGCCATGTGTCCGGTGGCCGCGCGGCTGTCCGGGGACAAATATTCTCCCGCGCCCTGCAGACGCCATCCGGCGAACTGGTATCCCAGAGCCGCCTGGGCCAGGGGGACCTGAGAGGGCTTCTCCCCTTTTTTCACCCGTTCGGTCAGCCGGTTGGTTCCCGCGCAGGAGGATACCGTCAAATCGGATATCATGGCCGCGCCGGCGTCGCTGCCGGTTTTACCGATCCAAATCACGTTGCCGCCCCGCTTCAGGTTCACAGAAAGCCAAGCGGTGTGGCCGGTGGAAAACTCGCCCCATTTCCCAAAGCCGGTATAAACCAGCTTGCCGGCGTATTCGCCGTTTACCTTTACCGTGTGGGTGGAGCAGGCGATCTCAGACGAGTACGGCAAGGACAGCTCAAACGCACCGTCCGTATCCGCCTGGACATGAAAGGCCACGCCGTCTCCGATTTTATCCAGATTGAACGCCACACCGTAGCCCTTTCCTTCAAATTCCTGCCAGAATTCATACCGGTCCATGGCGGAATCCGTACCATAGGTGGGTTCTCCGCCGGTCACCGGGTAAACCGTCGTGCCGGCGGGCTCTTCCCGGAATAGGCTGCCGTTTTCGCCGGCGGTATAGGTGATCTGCACCGTGCTGTCCTCGTCGTCGGGAACGCCATTGCCGTCCTGGTCCGGCGCGAAGGCGGCGGTAAACACGGTATCCCCGGTGATTTTCGTTTTCAGCGGGTCGATGATGTTACCGTCCGGGCCTTTCCAGCCGGCAAAGCAGTAGCCCGCATCTCCCTGGGCCGCGGGTACCGTCTTGGGGCTTTCCCCGGCTTTCACGGTTTCATCCGTTTCATAGGTCTGGGTAACCAGGGTCAGCCTGCCCACCTGGGCGTAGCCCTGGTTTCCCGTCTCCCTGACAAAGGAAATGGTGTTTTCGCCCTTCTTCAGGCCTACGGTGACAGCAGCCTCCGCGCCGCCGGTCAAATTGTCCCAGGTGCCTGTGGGAGCGTATTGAATCACCTTCTGCCGCTCTCCGTTCACATAAACGCTGTGGCTGTTGGCGCCCTCGTTAGCGGAGGTATAAAGCAGCTTTAGCTGGTACTCGCCGTCCTTGGGGACCGTCACGCCGCTGTAGGTAAACTTGTCGCCGTTGTCGTTGATATTGCCAAGATAGCTGAATTTCAGGGAGCCGTCCTCCCCCTGGACGCCGGTGATCCCCATATCCAAAGTCCCGGTATCCTCATAGCTGAAATTCTCGGATAAAATCTCGTAGACATCCCCGTCCTCCTTCAGGACGGTTCCGTGCTCGCCGGCCTCGAAAGCCACCCGACAGCTGTCCTTGCCGCCGCTTTCCTGGGGCTGGGTGCCGGCGCTGACGTCAGGCTCCTTTTCCTGGGGCCGGTTCCAAAAGCCGAAGAACACAGCCGTGCAGGTGCCGATCACCAGCACGCAGGCCGCCGCGATTGCGATCCATTTTTTTCTGTTCAAAAAAATCCCCCTTTTCTTCCGCGTTTTTCTGGTCACTTTATACGGTCAATGCCGGTTTCCTTTATTGCCGGAAGGTCGCGGTGTAGGTCACATCCCCGCTCACGGCCTCCCGGTCCGGGTTGGCCCGCTGGCCGTCGGCCGCCTCCCACTGTTGGAAGCGCCAGCCCTCCGCCGGGACCGGCTCCGGTATGTTTTCCGGCCGTTCCCCGCTTTTCACCTGTTCGGTAAAGCTCTCCGCCTCCCGGTCCACGTAAAGGCTCAAATCCGCCACCATACAGGCGCCGGTGTCATCCTCGCTTCTCATAATGGCGATGGTGTTATCGCCGGCCTTCAGGGCCACCTTGGTTTCCAGCACGTTTTCCTTGGAGAAGACGCTCCAGGCGCCGGTGGTGCCGAGGGCCAGCTTGCCCTGGACCTGCCCGTTAGCCATCAACGTCAGCGTATTGGACATATTGGAGTTGGAGCAGTACGGGATCACCAGACGGTATTCCCCGTCCGCCGGCACCGTCACGTTCTGGAATTCAATTTTATCGTTGGGGGCGTCGATATTGTAAACATAGCCGTATTTTTGGAAATCCTCCTGCTCACAATAATAAACGCCGGCGCCGATATTTTCGAAATCAGAGGTAATTACCGCGTTTTCCACCGGATAAACCGCGGGTTCTCCCCGGGTCAGCGTTCCGTTGCCGTCGGTTTGATAGGTTACGGTATAGGAAGCCTCCTGCTGGTCCGGCACCCCGTTGTTGTCCGCGTCCTGGGCGAATACGGCGGTAAACACGGTATCCTCGGTGATAACCTCATTGGCGGGGTCCACGGTTTCCTCGCCGCCGTTCTTTACCCATTTGACAAAGCAATAGTCCGCGTCCCCTTCCGGGACAGGCACCTCCTTCACCCGGTATTTATAAACCACGGTTTCCTCCAGGGGCTCTTTGGTAACGGTTTGATCCTTTAAAATCAGGCCCGCGATCTGGGCGTAACCGATGTCGTCCTCCCCTTTCCCCAGCCGGATAGCGTTTTCCCCCTCCTTTAAAAACACCGTGACCGTCACAAAAGCGTCGTCGGGAAAGGCGTTCCACATGCCGGTGGTTGGGTAAACCACCGTTTGCTGTTTTTCCCCGTTCACATAAAGGGAGTGGGTATTGCCAATGCTGTCACAGGTGTAATGAATGGAAAGCTTATACTTTCCTTCCCGGGGCGCCTGGATTTTGTCAAAGGCCAGCATATCCCCCGGATTGTCGATGTTCCCGGCGTAGGTGGCTAAAATATTGCCGGAAAAATCCGTTTGGAAGGCCACCTCCATGGTTTGGTCGCCCTGGTCCTCGTAGGAAAAGCCGTCGCATCCCACTGGATATTCGGTAGTGGTTTCGTCCGTGACAAAGCCGCCGTTTTCCCCCGCCTCAAACCGGACCGCCAGCTTCTTGCCCTCGTTTTCATCCACGCTGGCGGCCTGGGAGGAGCTCTCCCCGGACGAGGGCCCGCTTTCCGGCAGCCGGCCCTGCTGCCCCTGGCAGCCCGCGGCGGACAGTAAAAGGGAAAGCCCCAGGCAAAGGGCGGCGGTTGGCGCTTTTTTCATATTCACACCGTTCAACTCCATTTCTAAAACTGGCTTTGGCAATTTGCCAACTTTTTATTTGTATGGTATACTTTTACTGCAAAAAGCAGAAAACGTCTTATGTGGGAAAAGGGGGGAACTTAGATGAACCTGACCTTGGAATGCATCAATTTCAACGACCTGTACGCCCGGAAAGACGATCTGTATCATCAGAAAACGCTCCCCTATTTCGCCGTGGCCCAGGCCTATGAGGGCACCTACCGGTTCTCTATCGACGGCAATCCCTTTGAGGAAACCGAGGAGGGCGGCATCTTCATCACCCCGCCTCACGCGGAGCAGAGAATTTACCACATTCCCAATCCCAAAACCGGCAACATGCGGTTCCGTTTCGTGTATATCGACTGCAAGCTGGATGGCAACCTGGATATCGGCGAGTTCATCGAGTTTCCAAAGGTTCTCTCAAAGGAACAGTCCAAAAAGCTGACTCCCCTGCTGAAAACCATTATCCGGAATCCCGGCGGTGAAATCTATCAGGTGGCCCAGCGCACCGGCGCCGCCTTCTCCATTCTCAATTACCTCATCAAAGAGGGCCGGGTGAAAATGGAGCCCATCGTTTATCAAAAAATCCTGCCGGCCATGACCTATATCAACGACCATCTGTATAAGAACATCAAGGTGAACGATCTGGCCAGCCTGTGCTTTATGTCCACCGCGAATTTTTACCATATTTTCCGGGAGGTCACCGGGGACACGCCCATTAACATCATCAACCACCGCCGGATTATCCGGGCGGCGGAGCTGCTGGCGGTCACCGAGCTTTCCATCGGGGAAATTTCCTCTCGGGTTGGGATTTCAGACCAGTTCTATTTCTCCCGTCTTTTCAAAAAATACTATAATATCAGTCCGTCGGAATACCGAACCGCGATCAAAATGTGGTGATAGTCCGCCCCCGTTCAGAGGGCGGGCTTTTTCTTTTTTCACCCCGGCCCATCGCAAGCGGGCGGTTGGCGGTTTTATTCCGCCGCGGTCTCCCCGCGGCCTGGGCCACCGGGGTATCGCTGAGGACCATGGCCGCGATCTGTACGTAGCCGTCCATGGCGTCGGTTTTCTTCAGCTGGATCGTATTGTCCCCGGCCTTCAGATCCACATAATAAACGGCGTAGGTGCCGTAGGAGAACTGGTTCCACAGGCAGTTGAAGGGATACTTGATCTTGCCCCTCCCCTGGTTTTCCCCGTTCACCAGCACCGTATGGGTATAGGTGTGCTCCTCATCCGGGTCGGCGGTGGCGTAGAGCACCGACATTTTATAGGTGCCGTCCTGGGGAGCTTTTACATTGGAGTAGGTGACCGTATCTCCCACGTCGTCAATGCTGGCGATAAAATTCCTTTGTTCCCCATTTTCATCGGTATAGGGGATCATCTGCATTTTATTTGGGGAAATGGTGGAGTCATCCAAGCTCACGCCGGCGTCCCCGGGCCAGTAATAGGTGCAGGGAAGCTCCTCTCCCTTTTCCGCCCGCAGGCCGGTGACCTCCACCCCGCTCAGGGGCGCGCCGTCCTGGGTTTTCAGCTCCACCTTATTGTAACGGGACGCGTCCAACACCGCGTTCTCCACAGTGCAGGTCAGGTTTTCCCCCGCGTCCAGGCTGACGCTTCCTTTTTCCTCGTTGTTGATCCACAGGCTCAGGGTCTGGGCCTGCTGCGCGGTATAGGTAAAGCTGAGCTTATATCGGATGTCAAAGCCCTTTTCCGCCGTGACGGTATTGAACAGCACCCTGTCGTTCCCATAGTGGTGGGCCGCGGGCTGGTACGCTCCGGCCTCATAGGAAGCTGAGGAAGAGGCCCACGGCAGCAGCGCCACCCGCAGCCTGGCAAAGGCATAGGGGATCAGGGTCAGGGTTTCCTCCGGCCCATCGGTTGCCACCGGGCTTTGCGGAACCTCTCCCGCGTTGGCGCCGGCGTAGGTGGCGTCCATTTCCCAGTCGTCCACCAGCCTTCCCTTGGCCGTCAGCTTCACAGGGGCGTTCTCCGGCGAGAAGGTAAAGCCGCCCTGATCCAGCACCTCCAGGTTTTCTTCCATCTGGAAGTTGTCGGCAAACGCCGCCTGGTCCAGCTGCAGGGCGTAGTTCCAGTCGGAATCGGCGTAAATCTCACTGCTGGCGTATTCCGCGCCGTAATCCGAGGCGTTCCAGATGCCAAGGTTATAGTCCCATTCCGGCAGCTGGTAGGAGCCGCTGAAATGCTGCTCCTTAAAGCTGTCCTTCAGGGGCGCCCAGTCCTCTTCCACCGCCAGGGCATAAACCAGCGGCCCCCGGGTCACGCTCACGCTGTTGTTCTGCATATTCACCGGCTGGATTTCCATGGGGAAGGTCAGGGACACCATATCTCCGTTTTTCCAGTTCCGATTGATTTTTAAATATTCCGCCGCCTCGGCACCCTCCACCGTCTCCCCGTTCACCTGAACGGAGGCGTTTTCGCACCAGGATGGAATTCTTACATACAGGGGAAAAGACACATCCTGCTGGGTGTTTACCGTAAGCCTGACGGTTTCCTCAAAGGGGTAGTTGGTCTCCTGGCTGACGGTGACCTCCTTGCCGTCCCCCACCTGAGCGGTGACGCTGTTGGGCCCGTAGGCCGCCACCGCCAGCCCGTTGTCACCGGTGCCCATCCACATGCTGCTGACAAACTTGGGCCAGCCCGCCTGGCAGTTGTTGATGCAGCAGGGGTAGCCTCCCGGGGTGCCATACAGCAGGCGTTCGCCGCCGTCCAGGGAAAAGCCGTGGACGCCCAGGGACACCTCCACCTGGTTCTGCTGGGTGAAATAGGTCTGGCCGGTGAGCTCCGGGGTGAGCTGGGCGGGCCAGGCGTTGTAGGCCACCTGTTCCAAATGGTCGCCAATGAGGGCGTCCCCCACGCAGGTCAGGGCCACGGAATCGGAAAGCATCCGCTCCACCGCGGCGCAGGTTTCGGCGCCTCTCACGGCGCTGATGTCGCCGCTGGCTTCATCCGCGTTGGCCAGGCCGTCGATTCTGCCGCTGGTCATATAAAGGTTCTCCACGCCCTGCCAGTAGGAATCCAAATAGCTCTCCTCGCCGGTGATTTCGTACATCAGGGGCATCAGGCGCATGCTCTCCTGCATATTCACGCCGTGGCCCGTATAAAAGGTGTCTTCTCCCCAGCTTGCCTGGGAATAAACCTTTTCCCAATTTAGCGACTGGTCGTATAGTTCCTTGCAGAAATCCAAAAGCCAGTCTTCTCCGGTTTTATCGTAAAGCCACTTGACGATTTCGATATTTTCCCCGCCCCGGGCGGCGGACCACTCGGTCAAGGGCGCGGTTTTCAGAGCCTGCCGCTGGTACTCGAAAAATTTGGTCAGAAAAGGCAGCACCCGGTCGTCGCCGTTGTCCGGGTCGGCGTCGTTGGTGACGCCGTCGTAATAATCCTCGATGGCCTGGGCCATCAGCATCAGAGACCACCAATAGACCTTGGCCTCGTTATCGGTATGGGGGCCGAACAGCCCGGATTCCACCTGGCTTTCGATGGACCAATCGATCCATTTCTGCGCCTGGTCCTTCAGCTCCTGATCGTCCAAGGTATAGCCCAGGGCCACCAGGCCCCTTACATAATAAGGAACCCGCTCCTCGCTGAAGTCGTTTTCCCCCAGGTAGCCCTCCTGGCTGATCCAGCCGGAGATCCTTTTATCGCTGCCCGGGTCCTCTATGTAGCTTTGGCTTGCTTCGTCGTAAACCCCCGGATACGCGTCCAAGGACAGCTCCTCGTACACACCGGTCAGATTTTCCTTTTGCAGCGTCAATTGGTCCAGCAGCCACCCCTGGGCCTTCACGCTCCCTAAGGGCAGCAGGTGAAAGTCATTTTCCTCTCCGCTCCCCGCCTGCTGGGGCTTGGAACAGCCTCCAAAGCACAGGCAGAGGCACAGCAGCGCCGAAATGCCTCGAATCCAACGTTTTTTCATCATATTACTCTCCCATTGCCGCTGTTTCCCCCGCAACCGCTCCCAAAGCCCTTATCAAAAGGGAGATAGGGAAACGGAATCCATCCATTGGAGCCCGCCAGGGGCAAACAGCCGTTATTGTTATTTTGCCAAAGCCGCTATGCTTTGGCCCGTAACCTGAGGATACGCGGCAGCCGGCAACGATTCCGTTCTCTATGCCGGGGCCGGCCGCCGGAAGGCATCCCTTTGCCTTATTGTAACAGATAGGGCCCTATCAGGGAGCCTTGTTTAGGACTTACCAAAACTTGGCATATAGCAAGCGTTTTTTTATAAATCTTGCTGATCTTAATGATAAACGAAAAGCTACCGGTTTTACTATCGACAATCCTGTTTTACGCATGGACAATTTTACAGAAATTCGCCGTTTTTTCGGGAACGGCTCTGGAAAATTATTGAATAGCTTAAATATTTTATTGTATATAATGCTGTATTTAATTTGCTTTATATTAACTTTAATTGTATTAATCGCTCAATAAATATTTTTCTCAGACCAAAATTTGTAAGATATTTCCTTTATTTACCATGATTGACAATCCATTGGACCAATGATACTATTTAGCCAAAATGAATAAAAAATCATCTGAATTATGAGTAAGCCTCACAGTTTTGGATGATCCAGGGAGGTTTTTTGATGCGTTCCAAACCGAGCGGCGAGCCCGCGTCCAAAAAGGCGAAAAAGCCCGGCGCCCTAAGGCAGTACGGCTCCTTATACCTGATGGCGGCGCCGGGGCTTTTGTTTTTCCTGGTGCTTTGCTACATACCCATGCTTTTCCTGATCGTTGCCTTTCAGAACTACCAGGTGGGCAAGGGGGTTTTCGGCAGTGAGTTCGTGGGCCTGCAAAATTTTGTCGGCCTGTTTACCGACCGGATGTTTCCCATGGTGCTGAAAAACACCATCGGCCTGAACCTGATGAAAATCGTGCTGACGTTTCCCATGCCCATTATACTGGCCCTGTGCTTTAACGAGCTTCGGCCCACTCCTATGAAAAAGCTTTGTCAAACGGCGGTATACCTGCCCCATTTCTTTTCCTGGGTCATTGTGGCCAGCATGCTGTCCAGCCTTTTGAATGTGAATACAGGGCTGGTGAATAACCTAATCACCGCCCTAGGGGGAAGCCCGGTGGCGTTTCTAGACTCAAAATCCTTTTACAAGCTTCTTTTGACCATTACGGAAATCTGGAAGGAAGCCGGCTGGAGTTCCATCATCTACATTGCCGCCCTGACGGCGATCAATACGGAGCTTTATGAGGCCGCCTCCATCGACGGAGCGGGAAAATGGCGGCATATCTGGCACATTTCGCTGCCCGGCATCCGCAGCACCATTATCATCATGCTAATTTTAAGCTTCGGCGGCATTATTTCCGGTTCCTTCGAGCAGGTGTTTATGACCAAAAACAGCGCTGTGTATGAGGTGGCTGAAATCATTCCCACCTATGTTTACACCAAGGGCATCACCAACATGGATATCAGCTACGGCGCCACCGTAGGGCTGTTCCAGTCGGTGATCGGGTTCGTCCTTGTGGTATCTACCAACTGGCTTTCCAAACGGTTTGGAGGTGAGGGGCTATGGTAAAAAGCCGCGGCATTAAAAAGTCCATGGATGAGCGGATCTTCAAGCTCATCACCGTGGTGATCGTCATCCTGTTTTCCCTGGCCTGCCTGCTGCCCTTCCTGCGGGTCATTTCCGAGGCGTTCAGCTCCGACGTTTACGTGGCCTCTGGGGAAATCGTCCTGTGGCCCAAGGGCTTCACCCTAAAGCACATCCAGTTTATTCTGGACACCTATCAGTTTTCCCGGGGCATGTACCTTTCCCTGGTATCCACCATCGTTTTCACCCTGGTGGCCATGCTGCTGACCTGCACTTTGGCTTATCCCCTTTCCCGCTCCTATCTGCCTAAGGGCAGGGCGCTGATGTTTTTCGTCATCTTTACCATGCTGTTCAACGGGGGCATCGTCCCCACCTATCTGGTGGTAAAGCAGCTGAATCTGCTGGACACCTTTTGGGCTTTGATCATCCCCCAGGCCATCAGCCAGTTCAACGTGATCGTGTTGGTGAACGCGTTCCGGGGTGTGCCGAAGGAAATGGAGGAATCCGCCGCCATTGAGGGCGCGGGCCAGTTCACCATCCTTACCCGGATCATGATCCCCCTGTGCAAGCCCACTCTCACCGCCCTGCTGCTGTTTTACGCCGTGGGCCGGTGGAACAGTTGGTTCGACGTGGTAATGTATATCAACGACCGCAGCCTTTTCACCTTGCCGGTGATTATCCGGGATATTATGCAGCAGGGCCTTACCACTCTGAATTATTCCATCAGCTCCCCGCCGCCCACCATGGCGGTCCAATCCGCGGCGGTAATCTTCTCCATTTTCCCCATTATTCTGCTGTACCCCTTCCTTCAAAAATATTTCGTCAAGGGCATGACCCTTGGCGGCGTAAAAGGATAACCCTCACATCAACCTATAAAGGAGAGTATTTATGAAAACGAAACGATTTCTCGCTTCCCTTCTGGCGGCGGCCTGCCTGCTGGGCGCTTTCGCCTGCTCCCAGCCCCAAGGCGGCCAGGAGTCCCAGACTCCCTCTTCCTCCAGCGGCACCAAGCTGCAGGTGATCCTTCCCCAAAACTTTCAGAACTTTCCCGAAAACGACGGGGAGGAAAACATCAATGAAAACAATAACTTCATCGTGGATTACTGGCGGGAAAAAACAGGCTTTGATTTTGATATCGTGATCCTGCCGTCTTCCAACTCCACGGAAAAGCTGAACCTGATGTTCAACGGCGGCGAGGTCTACGGTATTGTGTTCGACAAGGACCCGGCTTCTGTTTCCCGGTACTATGAGCAGGGGATCCTGACCCCCTTTGACGACTATATGGAGGGCTCTTACTTTTTTGAAACCTATGCCGACAGCCAGGATAAGGGCCAGATCGACGGTAAGCAGTACGGCGCCGTGATCCCCACTGACGGCATCCCCTGCGCCAGCGGCCTGTTCCTTGCGCGGAAGGATGTGCTTTCCTCCGTCGGCGTTACCAGCCAGCCCAAGGATATCGACGAATTCACCCAGATGCTGAAAACCATTAAGGACAAAGCCGGTATGATCCCCCTTGGGGTCTACGGCTCCCCCTCGGAGGTCTCCTGGGATATCATTTCTTCTATGTTCGGCGTGTCCGTGATGCACAACAACTGGTGCGTCCGGGACGGCAAGGTGGTATTCCGCCAAATCCAGCCCGAGGCTTACGATTACTTGGTCTACTGTAAAGAGCTGTACCAGTCCGGCCTGATCCCCCAGGACTTTTTGAGCCTGACGGAGGAAACCCTGCAGCAGCTTTACCTGGGAGAAAAAACCGCCACCATGTCCTCGGCAAACTGCTGGATGCAAAAAACCTTTATGCCTCAAAGCGAGGCCAAGGGCTTTGATACCCGCTACATGGACTATCCCGAGGGCTATTACGGCGAAAAGTCCTACGGCAACCAGGACCGTTTGGGGGCCTCTCAAATCGCCTATCTTTCCAGCTCCTGTGAAAACCCCCAGGATTACGTGGCCTTCCTGGATTTCCTGGCCCAGCCGGAAACCATTAAACTGAACAATTACGGCGTCGAAAACGAGCATTACCAAGAGGACGCCGACGGAAACATTTTCCTCACTGAAAAGGGGAAGGACCTGTCCTGGGCGGTATACTACCGGAATATTTTCCCGCCGGAGGACTGGTACACGGTTTACGGCGTCAATGCGGGTTGGGCGGAATATTACTATCCCACCGAGCGCCACAGCGTGGGCAATACGGATTTCGACCCGGTGGAGTTCATGCCCCAATCCTCTCAAAACGTGGCCCTGCAGAGCCAGCTGTACGACACCATCATCACCCTGTATTACTCCAAGGCGGTAACCGGCGAGGTGGAGCTCACCCGGGAAACCTTCGACGCCATGGTCCAGGATTGGCTCCAGGCCGGCGGCCAGGCGCTGCAGGATGAATACACCGCCCAATACCAGGCCCTGGGCAGCCCCGATTACTCGGATATGTACGTCAGTTATCTGCCGGAGAGCCATATGGAATACACTGGAAAATATTTGTGGGACGGCAACGAATAAACTCATTTTAATCTAATCAGCAACAACAAAAGGCCGCCGCGCCCGGCGGGCGCGGCGGCTATGATTCGTAAAGGTGGTATTTACTTGAACAAACCAGGCATTTCTTCTAATTACGCCGATATCGCCGTCACCGGCGGCTTTTGGCGTCACAAGCAGGACAGGAACCGAGCGGTAACCCTGCCGGCGGTGCAGAACCGGTTCCAGGAAACCGGGAGGTTCGACGCCTTTCGGTGCGATTGGCGGGAAGGGGACCCCAACCAGCCCCATTTTTTCTGGGATTCCGACGTGGCAAAATGGATGGAATCCGCCGCATACCTTCTGCAAGAAAAGCCGGACCCGGCGTTGGAAGCCTTTGTAGAGGGCCTGATTGACCAGATCGAGGAAAACCAGCGCCAGGATGGGTATTTTAATATCTGGTACACAGTGGTGGAGGGCTCGGGCAAACGCTTCACCCAGCGGACCAATCACGAGCTTTACTGCGCGGGCCACTTGATCGAGGCCGCCGTGGCTTATTACCAGGCCACCGGCAAGGACCGCTTTTTAAAGCTGATGGAGCGTTACGCCGACGCCATTGAAACCGTGTTTCGCAAAGAGCGCTCCGCCAGGTTTTATACCCCCGGCCATTCTGAAATCGAGCTCGCCCTGATCCGGCTGTACGACTGTACGGGGGAAAAAAGATATTTAGAGCTCAGCCGCCATTTTGTGGACAGCAAGGCCACCGACGCCCCGGACAGCTCCTATCCCAACCATAACCCCAAGTTCACCCAGGACCACCTGCCGGTCAGGGAGCAATCCACCGCCGAGGGCCATGCCGTGCGGGCCGCCTACTTATACTGCGCCATGGCGGACCTGGCGGCCCGGCTGGGGGATCAGGAGCTGCTTGCCGCCTGCAAGCGGATTTTTGACAACATCGTGGACCGGCGCATGTATCTCACCGGAGGGATCGGCTCCAGCTATTTAGGGGAGGCCTTCACCATTGACTACGACCTGCCTAACCTGACCGCCTACGCGGAAACCTGCGCCGCCATCGGCCTGGTGTTTTTCTCACAGCGCATGAGCCTGCTGGAGCAGAATTCCAAATACGCGGATGCCATTGAGCGGGCTCTGTATAACGGCTTCCTCTCCGCCCAGTCCTTGTCCGGGGATTCCTTTTTCTACGAAAACCCCTTGGAGATCGACCCCAGGCTTCACAAAAAGAACACCTGCCAGGGGGACGGCAGCGCCCGTTATCCCATGCTGGAACGGCAAAAGGTGTTCGAGTGCTCCTGCTGTCCGCCCAACATCACCCGGCTGCTGGCTTCCCTGGGAAATTACCTGTATGTTTACCGGGAGAACACGGTTTTCGTGCAGCAGTACATGGAAAGCCAGGCCCGCTGCCCCCTCTTTGGGGAGCAGGCCGCCATTGCGCAAAAAACGGCCTATCCTCACGACGGTGCCGTCCGCCTGACTTTTACAGGCCTGAAGGGAAAAACCGCCGCCCTGCGGATTCCCGGCTGGTGCCGGCGGCAGGCAATAGACCAGAGGGCCCC
>CABUCM010000033.1 GCA_902490005.1 uncultured Ruminiclostridium sp. | reverse complement strand
GTTATCCTACAAAATTTCCTCGCCCTTTTCTTGCAATTTTAAATCGGCGTTGACAGTACAATTCGTCAAAATTTCCCCACCATCCGTCTCTGGTGGTTGTGATAGCTGCTTCCTGGTCATCCACTTTCAAATAGTAGCAGCACCGGTCTACTCCGATCATTTTTTCCGCCAATTCCTGCGAGCGGTATTTCATGCCCTCTGTATAGGTTTCTATCTCATCGTGAGGGGACAGGTATAGAGTCATGCTTCGCTCTATGTATTCCGGGTATTCCTGATTTTCTTCTTCCTTCAGCACCAGGCGGGCGCAGTCAAAATGCTTGGGCGGGCGGTAGCCCACTGTAAGCTTCTTCCGCTGGGCTCCCTTGAAATCCTCAAAATATGAGGGGTTGCCAAACATGATGTGCTTCGGACAGGGAACCTTGTATACTTCTTTTCTCATGGGGGTGCTCCTTTCTTTTGTGGGTATGACAAATGATATCGGAAAAAGTATAAAATATCTATGACTGATACTGACAATCCTTGGGAGGAACTAAGGGGTGAAAAACACCACAACCAACAATGCCGGAAAACCGCTTGAAACGCAAAAAAGCCCCGCCTTGCAAAAGGCGGGGCTTGGCAGTTGCCAGGCGCTTTTTAGTTATTTCTGGTCGTCCGGTACATACTCGGCAATGTCCTCTAGCCTTCAGTCTAGGGATTTGCACAGCTTATCCAGCGTATGTGTGGTAACCGGGAGATTAGACTAGAGTCTTTGCACCGCTGCATGGCTCATGCCGAAGGTCACTCTTAAGGTATAAGTAGTTGCCCTTTTCTTTGCCATGATTTTCCACAACCGATCATATCGAATCACAGTCCGCTCCCCCTTTACTAACTTCATTATGGCTGTTATTTAGCCATATCCAAATGATTCGGAATCATGAAAGGGAATCCAAAAAACGAAGCATTTCCTGGGGTTGGTATCTTCCTGCCCGGCTTCCGGCTGGACAGGGGAGGCACGAAGTTCTTCCCGCAAAACCCGGCGCAGGGTATTTTCCAGAGTGTCCTGCCGGGCGTTTTCAAGAATCGCCCGCGCGATAAAGGTGTTGCGCTGTCCTTCCGGCACTGACTGCAGGATGTCCCATGCTTTTCTGTGTTCCTCGTTCCGCAGGTTGGGACGGAATGAAAAACGAGGCCTGCTCATTTCTTGCTCACACTGCCCGAAAACTGGCCCAAAATCCGCTCGAAACCTTCGGCGTTTACTTTATCGTCTAAACAGTTCAATTTAATAGCAGTGTTTTGAATCTCTAAATCGATTAATTTCACAACTTAGTCAATCTTATTTCATGTAATTCTATTTTTTACCATTATCAAATTTTACCACCTATTTTATAAACAGAAAGAACACCTACTTATTTAAAGTGAAATCGAATTGTGGAACAATATCATGTACCACTCCCCTAAGATAACAATAATATAGACATGATAAACTATATCCCTACTTTTTGCTTATCACACATTACTGCTGCCTTTACAAATTTATTCGTTTTATAAGGAGACATATAATAAACTTGCATTTACGAAATAAAAATTGATTTTAAACTTTCTATTATGATTAAAGAATAGGTAACAGAAAACGCCATACTGTATCTAACAGCCTCTGCGTATTAGGGTTATTCTCAGTGAGCACTAAGACGGCCTCTTGCTTCGGGAAAACAATGACAAATTGCCCTAAATAGCCATCCATTCGATAGACTCCATCCGGCCGGCAGCGCCATAGCAAGTAGCAATAGCCTTGTTCCCAATCTGGACCGTTATGATTGCCGGTGGTATCAATTTGTTTGCTAATGGCTTTTTGAAACCATTGTACATTTAAAAGTTGTGTTCCATTCCAGTTTCCTTGCTGTTGCCAGAACAACCCTAGTTTGGCCAAGTCCTCAGTTTTTAAATAAAGACCAAATCCTCCAATTTCAATTCCATGCGCATCTTTCTCCCACTGGGGAGTTTCAATCCCTAAAGGCTCCCATAAACGCGGCGTAAGATATTCGTTGATTCCCATACCTAAAACTTTATGGAGCATACAGGAAATCAAATGAGCACCGGGATTGCTATATAAAAAATGAGTACCAGGCTGATGGCTGATCGGGTGTTTCCAGAAAAGATCGGGGTTTGTTTCAGCCTCCACCGGCGGTAGAGTATCGTGTCCGCAGGACATAGTAAGCAGATGGGAAAGGCGGAGGTCTGTTTTAAATCCAGAGTCCCCGGACTTTATTTCTGGGAAAAAATCAACCACACGATCTTCCTCAGAAATCAAGCCTTCCTGCACCGCAAAACCAACTGCAGTGCATAAGACGGTTTTTGTAATGGAATAACAAATATGTGGCTTTTCCGACGCCGCCGGGGGAAACCAAACTTCTTCTGTCACAGCGCCTTTTTGAATCAGCATGGCACTATCTATTTCACCTGTCTTAGCAGCTTCCTGCAAAAATTGATGAAAAGCGCTGTCTAAAGCAACGGTAGGAGTTTCCCTTTTTAACGGCATAAACATAAAATCATCCTTTCTGATATTTAAAATTCTTTAAAACCATCCTATCTCTAAAAAATCCTGCCTGCAAGCAAATTTCAAAACACCACAAGAAAGGAAAAACAGGCCGCAATTTAGGTTAAAATGAAATTGGAAATTAGTGACGATAAGCCGATGGGGCGATCCCTTCATGTTTTCTAAAAGCTCTACTATAGGAATAAATGCTCTGAAAACCGAATTGGGTAGCAATGTTGCTAATGGAATCCTCGCTATACTGCAACATTTCCTTTGATTTATTTAATCGAGATATTAAATGATATTGAATAGGAGAACAGCCAAAAGCTAACTTAAACTGTCGGCATAAATGGTATTTGCTCAAATGTATTTCTTTTGAGAGCTCATCCAGAGTGACTTCTCGGTGGAGGTTTTGATCCAAGTAGCCCTTGATGCGACTAGCTAGAAACTGCGCGTTTTGATTTGCGCTTCCGTCCTGCCAACGCAATTCTCGGAGTAATTGGGCCCAAAGCAAAAGAAATTGTCCTTTTACTGAAATTTCAGAAAACATCAATCGATTAGAAAACTCGTTGATAAGATTAAACAGCAGCGTTTCGATGGTTTGCGGGCTTTTCAATCGGATCAAAGATGGAAATTTGGGATAAAATTCATCTACAATATCTGGTCGAAACAAAATATAATCGTTCTCGCACATTTCTTCAAGCCGTTTATAAGAAACCTGAATCGATGAACTGAAAGAATCCTCCGTGAAATCGAAATGAATATGGGGCTGCCGTACAGGAGTATTTCCCACAAGCCTAATCGAATGACGCTGTTTTGGTCGAAAGAAGAAGATATCGCCAGGTTTTCCCTGGTAAATTTGATCCTCAACAGTAATCTCTAATTCACCTGATTTTAAATAAAGCAGTTCATAGTCGTAAATCACCCTCTCCCTGATAAAACGGGGAGGATATAAGGTGCTATCCCATGCGACACGCACATAAGGAGATAATGCGGCTAACTCCATAATTTTCCCTTCCTATTATAAACTTTATTTTGTTATCTTAATACACAGAATAGCATAAGCTCAGTAACAATTCAAGCAATATACAGCAATAATAGTTAAATTTACGCAAGCTTTGGATATGGAATTATGATAAGTACTCCTCTATAATAATATCAAGATCAAAGTCAAAAAATACAAAAAAATAAAGAAGCAAGGAGGATATAATGGGCAATATTTTATTACCGTATCTTGATACACATTGCCTTTATTCATTAACAACTGAGCGGACCCGTTCTATTTCGCCGGAAAATTTCACAGGTGAACCGGGCCAGGGGGGACGCGCTGTTCAAGGAACGGGAGCGATTCGCGCGGAAAAGCTGGGGATAGGTTGGAAAATATCCCCTAGCATAAACGTTCCGGCCCATACTACTGTAACGCTTGCAACGATTGCCGGTCCCGGTATTATCCGGCATATTTGGCTCACTTATTCCGGCATAATGCGTAGTGCGATCTTCCGTATGTACTGGGATGATGAAAATGACCCGTCTGTAGAAACACCCCTTGGTGATTTTTTTTGTAACGGTTGGAACGAAGGGGTTAATGTAAATTCTTTGCCAATCGTTGTAAATCCCCGCGGCGGTTTGAACAGCTACTGGGAAATGCCATTTCGACATTCTGCTCGTATTACGCTGGAGAACTTAACCGACGAAGAAGAAACTCTTTATTATCAAATTGATTACGCTTTGCGTGAGCTTCCTGATGAATTCGCTACTTTTCACGCGTCTTTTCGGCGCAGGAATCCCCTCGGGTACCTGGAAAATCATATCATTTTAGATCATGCACGGGGCCAAGGCAATTTTTGTGGTGTTTATATGGCGTTCCAGCCTAACAATAACGGTTGGTGGGGCGAGGGAGAAGTCAAATTCTATTTGGATGGAGATTCTGATTTTCCTTCCATTTGTACCACGGGAACAGAAGATTATTTCGGTGGGGCGTGGAATTGGGAAGAACCTTTAGGTCAATATAAAACTTATTCCACACCATTTTTAGGGATGCATCAGTTAATTCAATCTGATGGCCTTTATCAAAATCAACAGCGGTTTGGAATGTACCGTTGGCACATTCCGGATCCTATCCGCTTTCAACAGGAGTTGCATGTAACCATTCAATCTCTTGGATGGCGGTATGGAAAAAAATATCTTCCGCAGCAAGGAGATATTGCTACTACCGCTTTCTGGTATCAAACGGAACCTCATCGTTCTTGGCCTAAATTAGATGATTTTGATGTTTTAGAGGTTATATAGTACCGTCGGATAAGGCCTGTGGAAACCAGAGGCCTTCAAAATAGCTATGATACATAATAAAGGAGGATTTTTATGAAACGAAACATGCGAGTCTTAGCGCTGACGTTAGCAGTCTCTCTTACCGCTGCTATCTGCTCCGGATGCGGAGCTCCCGCAGGGGAAAACAATTCTTCCGAGATCTCCTCTTCTGTAGAGAACCAGTCGGCAACCGGTGAAAAAGTAACAGTAGAATTTTATCAGCAAAAGGCTGAAAATGCGGAAGTCATGGCAAAGATTATTGAAGCTTTTGAAAAAGATAATCCAGACATTCACATTGAGCAAATAAATCTTCCCGAAAGTGAAAAAGACACTGTGTTGCAGAGCCGTGTGGCAAGCGGCGACGTGCCCGCTGTTCTTTCCTGTTGGTGGAACAACTCGGCGTGGATGATCTACGAGGAGGGAGCTTGTCGCGACCTAGGAGAACTTACACTAATGGATAATGTTAAAGATTCCATCCGCGAAACCACAAAATATAAAAACGGAGAAAATTATTTTCTTCCCTTATCTATGAATTGCGAAGGCGTATTCTACAATAAAGAGATTTTCGCGGAGCATAATATCGAAATCCCCAAAACACAGGATGAATTTTGGGCGGTCTGTGAGGAACTGAAAGCCGCTGGAGTGCAGCCAATCATGGTAACGGATAAAGAAGGATGGACTGTAGGACACGTTCTTTGTGATTTTATCGGTCTGACTCTGCCTAATTATCTTGAAGATTTTAAAAAGCTTTATGCCGGTGAAATGAAAGCACAAGACGTAGAAGGAATCGACGAATTAGCGGAATTATTCCTAAAAGTACGCGAATATACGCAAGAGGACACTCTGGGTACAGGCTATGATCAAGGTGTAAGCGACTTTGCCAACGGCGGCGCCGCCATGCTGATTCAGGGCATCTGGATGATTCCTGTCTTAGAGTCTAATAATCCTGATTTAGACTACGCCATGTTCCCATTCCCCGGAAAAACAGAAGCGGACACCCGCATTTTGGCCGGTACTGACGTTGGGTTGAGTATGGCTCAGGATCAAAAAAGCCCTGAAATAGAGGCCGCCGCGTTAAAATTCCTGGAATATTTCGCTAGCGGAGATGGCGCTCAACTCTTCGCCGATCTGGATGGTTCTCCCTCCGCTATTAAAAATGTAACAGCGGGCAACGACCGCTATACCCTTTTGACCGAAATGATTGATGCGGATCGTTCGTTCTGGTGGCCTTCCGAAACCTCCTGGGGAGACGGTACCTACGATGAGGTGGTAATTACTTTCCAGAATCTGCTGATGTCCCGTGACATGAATCAATTTTATGCTGATTTTGAAAATGCTTTCCTGAATACAAGCGAACCCGTTTATTATTTCTATAAAGGTCAAACTATTAAAGAGTAAGAAACCGGCGATATCGGTTCGGAAATTGAGGATATGTCATGAAAAAATCTTTGACCAAGTACAACCGCGGCACCTACCGGCTGTTTGTATTCCCGGCCTTAGTGTTGTACCTCGCATTTGCCCTCACGCCCATTTTAACCAGTGTTGTTTACTCCTTTACCGATTGGAATGGACTCTCCAAAAATTTTGAATTCATCGGTTTTTCAAACTATTTGTCGATGTTCCAAGACGCTCGTTTAGGAAACGCAATGAGATTTACTCTGATCTACACCTTATTGTATGTAATCGGCGTATTGATTCTCTCTTTGATTTGTGCCCAGGCGCTTAACAGCAAAATACGAGGACAAACTTTTTTTAGATCTGTTTTCTTTTTTCCAGCTGTGCTTTCCATGATTGCCATCGGTATGATTTGGAATGAAATTTTTTACAGGGCCTTTCCGGCTTTTGGACAGGCCCTGGGAATTGAATGGCTGCAAAGAAACATTCTTGGAAATCCTGATACCGCCATGTATGGAATTCTTGCGGTAAGCCTCTGGCAAGGAATCGCCATTCCTACAGTATTATTAATCGCAGGATTTCAGGTAATCCCCAGGGAATTGTATGAAGCAGCCACGATTGATGGCGCCAATGCATGGCAGAGATTCTATTCTATTACAATTCCCTTTTTAATTCCTGTGATTAATGTAGTACTGGTCTTAGCTCTAAAAGCAGGTATTACCGTATTTGACAATATCCGCGTGCTGACCGACGGAGGTCCCGGACGCGTCACGGAATCAATCAGTCTACTGATTTATCGTAACGCATTTGTGGATCATAAATTCAGCTTTGGCGTTACACAGTCAATCGTTTTGTTCCTTTTGATCGCCGCTATCTCGCTGATTCAATTCGGCGTGCTGAATAAAAAGGAGGTTGGGGAAGTATGAACTCCCAAAAGCATATACTTTCCCATTTATGGGCTTATGTAATCACTGTTTTGGGTACGGCGATCATTGTAGTTCCTTTATATCTTACCGTTGTAACCGCTTTTAAATCCACTGCCGAGATCTCTCGAAACTTCTTTTCCTGGCCGTCCGGATTATATTTGGGAAATTTTAAACAGATATTATATGAGTCCAAATTTTTAATATATCTTTTAAACTCTATCATAGTTTCTGTTGTTTCCGTCGCAATCATCGCCGTGTTATCGCCAATGGTGTCTTACTCCATTACACGTAATATGGCAGAATCCAAATGGTATAAACTTCTGTATTATCTTTTCATCGCTTTGATTTTTGTCCCGTCCCAAGTCATCATCATTCCGCTTACCCTTCAGCTGACGAAATTTGGCTTAGCCAATACAGCCGGACTGATAATCTGTTATGTTACTTTCTCTTTATCTCAGGCAATCTTTCTCTATGTGGGATATATCAAATCAATTCCACTGGAGTTAGAAGAATCAGCGGTTATGGATGGGGCAAATATCTTCCAAGTGTTTTTCCGTATTATTTATCCGTTAATTGCACCGATGACTGCTACCGTGGTAATTTTAAATTTTCTATGGGCCTGGAATGATTTCATGATGCCATTGATGCTTTTAAATCGAAATCCAAATTCATGGACTATGCCGCTATTTATTTTTGGTTTTAAGAATCAGTATGGATTTGAAGCCAATCTAGCTTTCACGGCGGTTTTGCTGTCTTTGATCCCAATTACGCTGATATACATCTTTTTACAGCGGTATATTGTGGAAGGACTGACTGCGGGAGCAATTAAAACTTAACCAAAACGCCTATTGAAATCTGTTCCTTATGGTCCAGAGATCAATAGGTGTTTTATTTTTTTAACATTGAGGCAGCATAAATCCTGATTGAATCAGATCAGAAAACCATAAAAGAGTAAACTTAAAGCCGCTTGGCTCTTATTAAAACCTGGAAACGTTTTACTATCAGCCTAAAAAGCTCTGAAGCCGCCGCAAGAAACGCGGTAGACTGAGTTCCACAACAGAGCACGGAAAGCCCCCGGAATCACCTGACATTGCCCTTAATCGGCAACGCAAAAGGCGTTGAGAAAAGTTGAAAAAAGGAGAATCAGCATGGACAAACTTATCAATAAGCAGATCGAAACGGTTAAGATAAAGACCGAGCATGAACTTACCGGGAGCCAGCTTATGGAATTAAAAAACAGTAACGGTGACTTCTATTAGGCAATTTACAACGCATTTAAAATCAACTATTTAAATCCGGGAATCATTAAAGCCAAGGAGGAATAACCGCACATGAACCAAGAGAACACAACTTCCTAAATTTATTGCTTGTGCTACATAGAAACAACGATCAGTTTATTAATACCATTCTGATTTGTGCGTTGAACCTGAAAAGGGCGATTAAGAAGGAGGAAAGCAAATTGCACCAGATAAAAGAAAAACACCTGCAACGCCGCCAGCGTTACAAGTGCAATTACCAAATCACACCACAAATATCATTAAAAATAATATGAGAAAAAATATCGGATCCATATATCAAAGCTCATATCATCAATGAATTGCAACCGAATAAAAATTTGCAGTCCCGAACGCCTTCATTTTCGATTTCACATTGTAATTTTTCGATTTTTATTTTGGAGCATATCATTTTTCTGTTTTTTGCTTTTTGATGTCACATTTCTATAAAAAGAGATAAACCTCGAAAAACGGTTTAAATACCGGGTTTATAGCATAGAAAAAGAGGTCGGAATCTGGATGGTCTCACTTTTGAGTTCCAAATTCCGGCCTCTATTCATTTCACTCCGCCTTTTTTATCTGCACTAAATTAGTATGTTGGGGATTTCCTTTCGCCAAAGGCGTCGTTTTATGGCTCATGGTAAGCGTATTAATACAGCCCCGCATATCGACTCCACGGGTATCGGGAGTGTACCATCCCCCCTCGCTTACAGCCACCACTCCAGCCATAATCCGTTCTGTAACCTTTGCCGGAATTTTAATAGCGCCCCGGTCGTTATATACATCCACTAATTCGCCGTCGCTAATCTTTCTTTTTTGTGCGTCTACCGGATTAATCCAAACAGCGGGCGGTTCTAATTCATCCATGCGTATATTATTATCGTGCATCGAATGACACCGGCGTTTTGTGTGAAAACCAATCAATTGAAGAGGATACTTTTTTATCAGGGGATCAGAAGGGCCCTCGACGCAAGGCGTATAGCTCGGAGTCCCTGGTATTTCTTTAGGGTTCTTCAGATCAAACAACCTTTTTGAAAACAATTCAATTTTTCCAGACGGGGTTTCAAAAGGAACTCCTTGTTGGATATTATTCCGAAACGCAACATAATCAGGATCGTGAGAGTAGAAAAAGCAGGAATCCCGCTTAAATTCTTCGAATTCAGGAAGTTCTGTTTCCAGCTTTCGATGCTGATCATAAAGGTCTCTAAGCCATTCTAACTCCGTTTCCCTTCCCCTGGTAAAGGATTGTTCCAGCCCCATTATTTTTGAGATTTCCTTAATCCAATCATACTCGGTTTCGCATTCAAACAACGGAGCGATCGCTTGATGGTTATAAAGCAGATAATCCTCCCCTGTCCAGGGAGGAACCACGTTTTCCGATTCAAAAAACGAAGGCGCCGGTAGAATGATATCTGCGAATTTGGCTGAGGGAGTCATAAACAAGTCAGATACTACAATTAAATCGACCTTGTCCGGAGATTTTAAAATTCGTATGGTATCGTTAATATTGGAATGCTGATTGATCAGCATTCCGCTTGCCAAATTGAAAATCACCTTGATTCCCGAATCCAGCTTCGAAACTCCCCGCAGTCCATCCTGGCCGGGAGTAACATCTTGAAATCGGTCGGCGGCTTTTGTCCATAGAAAAACAGGTATTTCCCCCGGATAGGGATTTTTCAGAACCGGAAATCCGGGAGCCGTATGGCTTTTCCGATAGGCAAAGCCGCCGCTTCCTCCCCCTTTGACGCCTACATTTCCGGTCATGCACGCCAAAGCCGCCAGCGCCCGGCAAGTTTGTTCGCCGTTCATGGTTCTTTGAGGACCTAATCCAGGCATCAGGCACGCAGGCTTGGTAACCGCATATTCAACCGCTAGATTTTCTATGACATCTGCCGGTACCCCTGTGATTTTTTCAGCCCATGCAGGCGTTTTGGGGACTCCATCCTTTTGTCCCGTCAAATAAGACAGATAACTTTCTTGGGAAGGAATTCCCTTAGGCATATGACGCTCATCATAGCCCACGCAGAAATCATCCAGAAATTTTTGGTCTTGAAGCCCTTTTTGTTGTATCACATAGGCCATAGCATCAGCCAAGGCTCCGTCTGTTGTAGGCCGGATGGGAATCCATTGATCGGCAAAAATTATGGCGGTATCGCTTTGCCGCGGATCTACTTCCACAATCCGCACTCCTTTTTCTTTCGCCTTCATCAGGTTATCTATATGTGTCAACCCCCAATGGGTGTCCACCGGATTATGTCCCCATAAAATCAGCAGCTTGCTGTTGAGCATATCCTCATCCGCATTGCCGCATAAATCAGTTCCATACACATATGGCAGTGCGCAGGAGGCGCAGGCAACGCTGTAGGAATTATAATAGGCAAGATATCCGCCATCTAAGCGCAGGAGCTCTTTCATAAAACGGTCGCCCCGTATCAGGCCGCCGTTGCCTGACGCGGTCATAACGTATCGCGAGCCTGGTCCGTAGGCCTGTCCTGAGGATTTTATTCCAAACGCTATTTTTTCACAGGCGTCTTTCCATGTAATTCGGCGAAATTTTCCTTCCCCCCGCTGTCCGACGCGCTCCATTGGATACCGCAGCCTGCCGGAGTTGAGAAAAGTCTGGCGATACGCCCTTCCACGGGGGCAGCCGGTAAAACGATACCCTTCACAGCCGCTGTCGGGCTCAATAGAAAGAACGCAGCCCTCTCTTACTCTGGAAAGCATTTTGCATTTACTTCCGCAATCATTATAGCTGGCCTGACTGATTATTTTCTCAGCCTCCAAAGGGATCGCCGGGCTGGCAGACCACTGCCAGCTTTCTAAAGAGCAGAGCCACTCCTTCGGGAAAGCCAACCCTTCGTAGCGCTCTATCAAGACATCGCTCATAAAAGAGACGACTTTTTGGATTTCCGGATGAGAGGTAGCTTTTAATAAGGCGGTGCATAGCTCGTGAACTGTATCAATGGTATATTGCTGAAGAAATCTTTGTATTTTATTTTTGAATACTCCCGGTTCTTTCATACCGCATACCGCTAAATATTCCAAGAACCGGAATTGCTCGCCTATGTAATCCGGCGGATTGCCATCCATTCTGACCGGCGAATATCCGCATTCTTTATAAAAAGTGATGATATCTAAAGTAATCTGATTGAGCAGAATCGGTTCCCCTGTCAAACACGCCGAGGCCCATAAAGGGATAGAAACAGCCGCGTCAGTCCCCTTGAACAAGTCATCGTATTCCCGCTGGCTGATCGTTGAGGAAATACCTAAAACTGAGCTGATCTTCCGCCAGTTCGGTAAACTTTCAAAAAATACTCTCAACAGATGAAAACACCCATATTGGATTTCGTCCCTCAAAAGCTTTCTCATTTTACATCTCCCCCGGCTACTTGCTTTTTTAGTTCTTCCATTTTCGAAAGGTTTCCAAGCAAGGAAACGCCTGCCAATTTATTTTCCTGATAAAAAAGCCGCTGGCGCATGCCTCCAAAAGCAGGATTAACAAAGAAGCGGCCGCTTTGCCCATGCTCTTTCGCTTCGCACCAATAGGTGCCCTTTGGATTTTTTCCTAAATCTCCACAGGCAAACAATGAAATTTCCGGGTTATTTAGAATAAGGGAAGTATCGCATCCTGCAAATTCCTGTTTTATGCCTGCCGCGTTTGCTCCGGCAGTCTTTCCTTCTTCAACCGCCTGCGACCATAAAGCGCTGTTAACACCGCCGAATTGAGCGCAATCGCCGCAGGCGTAAATGTCAGGGGCGTTCGTCTCCATATATTTGTTGACCACTACAGACCGTTCACAAACGATTCCCGCCTCCTGGGCAATCTTTATATTTGCCCTTACTCCGCAGGAAACAATGACCAAACCGCATGGAAACATTCTTCCGTCTTCTAAGCGTACTGCCTCCGCGGCTTTTTCGCCGCAAATCTCAGAAATTTTAACATCAGTATAAATAGAAAAACGATGGATGCCTTCCTTTAGGTCATGAGCCGTTCCAGGATCAAGCAGTCTTGGCATTAAAAATGGCAGCGCCTCCAGCACAGTAACCGACAATCCATAGCGGCTCAACTCAAATGCCACTTCCAGTCCTATCACTCCTCCGCCGATTACCACAGCTTCTCGGGCATTGGCGGCGTATTTCTTGATATGCTCAATATCTTCTGCTGTGCGAATCGATACCACGTTGTCTTTCCGCGCTCCTGGAAAGGGAGGAATAAAATTTTCAGCGCCTAAGGCGTAAATACATTTCCCATAACGAATTTCTTTTCCACTGGCGATAACAGCATGAGTTTCAGCATGAATCGTTTCCACCGCGGTGTTCAGTGACAACTCTATACGGCGCTCTTGATACCAAATCTCAGGAAAAAGTGATAGCCTATCCCTACGGAATGTCCGCAGAGGGGTTTTTGTCAGCATCGGCCGCGAATATGGCGGCACACAATCGCGGGTTAACATCATAATAGAACCGTTCGTGTCTAAATCCCGTATGGCCTCTGCCGCCTTTAGCCCCGCGACGCCGGATCCCAAGATCAGATAATCTCTATACATACTTCTTCTTCCTTCCTAAAATCAGTAAAGACGGCTCGGTAATCTTTGGCGACGGCAGAAAATCAGGGGTAAGCATCTCTTGTCCGAAATCTTTTAATAAATCATCCCATTCACCATATTTTAAGCTGCCTGTGGGGCAAGCTTCTACGCAAAGAGGGTTTTCTCCTTTTTGGCGCCGTTCTATACAGCTATCACATTTTTGCGAAACTCCCTTAAGACGGCTAAAAGAGACCGCTCCATAAGGGCAGCTCCAAACGCACGCACCGCACCCAATACATAATCCGTCATCATGAACCACGGCTCCTTCCTCTGTTTTATGCATCGCGCCTGTGGGGCAGGCCGCCACACAGGCGGGATGCCCGCAATGGCAGCAAGCGCCTGAATACGGCAAATATCCTTCGTCTGTTTCTATCATTTCCACACGGCGGAAAAACTCCCCGCCTATTAAACCGTGACCATCCTTGCAGGCGGTTTGGCATGCCCCGCAGGCGATACAAGTATCTATATGGTATAAAACACCCAATCTACCCATAAACGATCCCTTTCTTTCCGCAAATTAATCGATGACAAATGCAGCACATGTGAAAATCAGCTTAAAATCATTTGGAGTCCTTACCTTTAAGTCAATTTAAAGCAGGCTTACTTAAGATGCGCATCTAATCTTCTGTCAACAGCAGCAGCCTTTCCGCAGGCAATTCCACAAAAATCCGATTAGGCTTCTTAAGCGCCGTCCAAACCTCTTTAGGCAATATTAGGCTTAAACGCGATTTTGATTCTTCCTTTCCCGGAGGGCAAAGCATTACCATGACAGTAAACATTTCCTCTATTACACGTTCCACCTTACACTCGAAGCGGTTGATCCCAGGCTCCATCGCAACAAAAATAGAACGGGCCCGAATCCCTATATGAGTGCATTGAGCAGCAGGCTGGCTAGTTCTCAGTTCCATTCCCCAGTCTAATGCTTTCAGCATTCCGTTTTCTAGGCGCTCTGCCCGAGAAATGTTCTTACACCCGGATAACGCGCAGGCGGATAACGTTTTCGGAGAATCAAAGAAAGCGTTTACCGTCTGTACGGTTTGGGTTTTTCCCCGGTTAATCACGCAAACCTTTCCGCATAAGCGTCTTACCTCATCTCTGCTGTGAGTTACAAAAACCGCTGGGCCGCAGAATTCTTTTAGAAAGTTAGTGAATTCCAGTTCCACTTTCCATTTCAAGTAACTATCCAAGGCAGAGAAAGGCTCATCCAAAAGGAGCAGTCGGGGCTCAGTGGCCAAAATTCTAGCGAGAGCCGTTCTTTGCTGCTGCCCCCCGGAAATTTGATAAGGGTACAAATCCCTACAAATTTCCAGATCAAGCGCATGCAAAAGGCCGGCTGTAATCCCCCCTTTTTCTTTTCCTTTTGGCACCCCGCAAGCAATATTTTGCGCCACCGTCATGTTTGGGAAAAGCCCATAATTTTGCAACAGGTAGCCAATTTTTCTTTTCCTGGGCGGAACATTAATTTTTCGCGAAGAGTCGAACAGTGTCTCTCCGTTTAAAATAATCTTCCCTTCATCTGGAGTTTCAACGCCCGAAATACATTTTAGCGTTACACTCTTTCCACTGCCCGATGCTCCCAGCAACCCAATAAATTCTCTGTTTTCCACCTCAAAGAAAGCCTCTAGAGAAAAATCCCCGAAGCTTTTGCGGATATCCACCAGCAGAGACATGAGCCCACCCCCTTTAAGACGTCCTTTTCCGGAAAGTTTTTTCTTTCTTCTCCAACATGTTCACGCCTACCAGCACGATAGAGGAAATGAGTAAATTGATCATAACCCATTTCATGGCCTCTTCATCGTTGCCGGTGCGCCAAAACTGATATACCGTGGTGGAGATGGCTGCGGTTTTTCCCGGAATATATCCCGCAAGCATCGAGGTTGCCCCATACTCGCCAAGCGCTCTGGCAAATGATAAAACCGCCCCTGCCACAAGCCCCTGCTTACAGCATGGCATCTGTATTTTCCAAAAAATCCATGTATTTGTTTTGCTGAGGGTTTGTGCCGCGTAAACCAGCGAACGGTCAAAATTTTCAAAGGCTCCCCGCGCGGTTCGATACATCATTGGAAAAGCTACTACTGAAGCGGCAAGGACCGCGGAATACCAGACCATCGTCAGTCTTAGCCCGAACGCCTCCAAAAGCCAACAGCCCAATGGCCTTTGCGGGCCCACCGCTCGAAGGAGAAAATATCCCACTACAGTTGGAGGAAGAACCAGAGGCAGCATAAATAATACATCCAGAATTCCTTTCACCACTCTGGGAAGTTTTGCAACATAACAGGCTGTTAAAATTCCGAGGAAGAACACAAGAACTGTGGATATTGCCGCGATGCGCAGAGAATTCAGCAAAGGATACCAATCCAACTCAATCTTCCTTTCCCCTATACACTCAATCGCACAAACACGCTCATATCATTTGAGCACGGTAAAACCTATGTCTTCCAATATTTTAACCGCGTTCTCATTGGTATGTATATAGTCGAGGAATGCCTGAGCCGCTTCCAGCGATGACTGCGTCCCACTTTTCATTACAGCGGCAGGATAAATCACACGGCCACACATCTGCTCATTAGCCTGGTCTACAACCTTTAATTGATATGTGGCGGCATCCGTAGCGTAAATAATGCCGCAATCCACCATCCCCTCCTTAACTTGGGTGGCAACCTCCGAAACGTTGGACGCATAGGTAACCGAGCCGTCCGCTTCTAGCTTTTGAAGATCAATCCCCAGATTTCTCAGGATTTCTACAGAGTAAGACCCTACCGGGACATCTCCATTGCCCAAGCACAATAGTTCCGCCTCCCCTAAGTCCTGGAAGCTTTTGATCTTCCCTGCATTTTTTTCCGAGACCGCAAGCACCACTTTATTCTCTAATAAATCTATTCTGGTTTCGGAACGTACAAAGTCTAAATTTTCATGATTAGTTCCGGTAGTATCCGCCGCATCCAATTGATTCATTTGTTTTTGCGCGGCGGAAATAAAAAGGTCGCAGACCGCTCCTTCTTGAATCTGTGTTTTCAGCGTCCCGGAAGAATCAAAGGTAAATACCAGGTCTACATTCGGGACGTCCTGCTTATATAGCTCCGCTATTTTGGTCATTGCCGCCTCCATAGAAGCAGCCGCGAAAACAGTTATCTCAATCCTCTCTGACTCCTGTCGGATAGGCTCCGATGGATTATTACCTGGAGCTTCGCTTCCAGCCGCACATCCACCAAAACAAAGAGCCGCCAACAGCAGAGCAAAAGTTTTTAACAGTTTTTTCATAGTATTACTCCTTTACAAAACGGTAGGTATATCCGTTTCCAGATATGCCCCGGCCAGCCGCCATAGTTCCCCTTAGGCCGGTCAGGCTCGAAGTATGTTGCCTTGAAATATTTGTTTAGCCATACGCGTCAGCGCGCCAAAAAAGCGCTGGCATATGCAGTATGCTCTGAAATTCTTTATCTATCTTTCGCGCAGTCCTTTACATTTCCTTTCAAAACCTCCAAGCCGTGGGAAAGTGCCGGGAGTAAAAAGCGCAAGCATTCCTCAACCGCTTTGGGGCTTCCCGGCAGATTAACAACCAGCGTATTTTTCCGGATTCCCGCAACTCCCCTACTGAGCATAGCTCTCGGTGTGAACCTCATAGAATTCCAACGCAGCGCCTCAGAAATCCCCGGCACTATCCGCTCCAAGATATCCATAGTCGCTTCTGGGGTTTGATCCGAAGGGGAGAGGCCTGTCCCTCCAGTAGTAATGATAAGATCCAGCTGTCTGCTGTCGCATAGTTCCTTAAGCGCCTCAGAAATCTTCCGCCGGCTGTCCGGCAGCACCGATCTATGCACCACTTGGTATTTTGACTCCCGCATAATTTTTTCAATAACTGTGCCGCTTTCATCTTCTCTTTGTCCCAGAAAAGCTGAATCGCTGAGCGTAATAATCCCAACCCGCATAACATTACTCCTTTAACAAACATAATTCATCTCCCGAGGAGATAAAGCCCCCGTGAATTACTCTGGCAAACACCCCCTCTTTGGGCATAATACACTCCCCCATAGTTTTATAAATCTCGCAGTGGTTGTGACACTCCTTTCCGATCTGGGTAAGTTCCAAAACCACATCGTTGCACTGGAACTTAGTGCCCAGGGGATAGCTTTTGAAGTCATAGCCAGCTACTAATAAATTCTCTCCAAACGCGCCGTAAGGAATCTCCGCGCCTTTTTGGCGGAATTCTTCTGTCTTTTCAAAGGACAAAAGAGAAACCTGCCTATGCCACCGCCCTCCATGGGCGTCATTCTCAATTCCCCAGTCTCTCAGAAGCTTAGCTGCGCCTACGTTTATTTTGCGGGTGCCTTTTTCTTTGCTGACACAAACCGCAACAACTTTTCCCATAAACCTATCCCCCAATTTGATTCATATAGAGCCGCTCATCCTTTGTACTTGCTTCCTTACCAAAATGATGGCCTTTCGGTTTTAATTTGATGGTTTCCTCAATAGCAGTACGGAGCAAATCATCATCCGCCCCAGAATCCATTAAGGCCTTCAAATCTTTTCCTGACTGGTATTGCAGACATGGCTTCAAAAGGCCATTGGCGGTAATACGGATTCGGTTGCATTGGAAACAAAATGGCCGGGATACCGCGCTGATAAACCCCACTTTACCGCAAAAGCCGCGAAACATCACATATTCGGCCGGACCCCCAGCCAATTCTTCCGCAATAGGCTGTGCAGGGCCGAACGCCTGCTCTAGCTGAGTCAGCACCATATCATTTGAAATGAATTTCAATTTTTGTCCCGGCCCAAACGGCATCAGTTCAATAAACCTTACCGCAATCCTATCATCCCGGGCCAATTGGGCCAAAGGAACAATTTGTGAGACATTATCTTCCTGGATCACACAGTTCAATTTCATTTCTGTCGCCGAAAGATTTAAGGCCATGTTTAATCCTTTGATTACCTGCAGCAACGTGTCGCTGCCCGTTAATTTCGCGTATTGCCGCGTGTCAAGGGTATCAAGGCTGAGATTGATACCATCCACCCCCGCATGAAGCAAGTCTGGCAGCCGGCGGTATAACAACAAGCCGTTGGTGGTGATCGATACGTTATCAATTCCTTTTATGTTTTTTATGCTTTTAATAAGTTTCGGTAAATCCTCACGCAGAAGAGGCTCTCCCCCTGTCAGTCTAATCCTATTGATCCCGGCTTCCGCAAACAGGCTTACAAGCCTTAACAATTGGCGATTGGTAAGTATATCCTTAGGAGGGAGTAAGCCCGTTTGACCAGGCGGAATACAGTAACCGCACCGAAGATTACATCTGTCCGTCACCGATATTCTTAAATAGTTAATATTTCGTCCAAACTGATCAATCAACAGGAAATTCCTCCTCCATATATCTCAGCAATAGCCGGGCGGCCGCTTCTGCGTCGCCGAGAGAGATCGTTTTTACACCAAAATATTCTATGGGAAGATCCGTCACTAAAGCCAGAAGAGTAGCGGGATCGCACACAGGGCAACAAGAGTTATCCGAACGTACTACTTCTAATTTAGGCCAAGCTGAAAACTTCAAGCCCTCTATTAAAATGAGGTCCGCGTCGGAGAACTGGTCAATTAGATTTTCTACTGCTATTGACTGCTCTTTAATAACCTGGAATTTTTCTTGGTCATAAATCACGCTCCCGCAAGCTCCGCCTGCTAAGTAGCGTCCTGTATCCGTACAAACGGGATCCGGCTCAAAAGAATGCCCGTCATGCTTAATGACGGCCACACGAAGCCCTTTCTCGGTCAAATAAGGAAGCATTTCGGTGATTAACGTTGTTTTCCCAGAATTTTTCACTCCTGAAACCGCCACTACCGCCGGCCTATCTTTCATTATGATACACCCCTGACTTGCCGCCTTCCTTATGAACCAAATGGATGTCGGATATTTCCATCTCTTTCCCGAAGCCTTTGCACATATCATAGATTGTAAGCAGCGCTGCGGCAACTCCGGTAAGTGCCTCCATTTCCACCCCCGTTCTGCCGTAAAAGCCAACGGAACATTCCGCCACCACAGAGTTTTCATCCTCTGGTATAATAAAATTCAGGTCAAACTTGCTCACCATCAGCGGATGACACAGCGGAATGATTTCCCAGGTACGCTTCACCGCCATAATCCCGGCAATTCTAGCGACTCCTAACACATCCCCCTTCCCAACGGCATGGTCAAGAATCGCCGAAAGCACCTGTGGGGAAACCCTGATTTTTCCTCTCGCCAGCGCAGTGCGGTCGGTCGCTTCTTTTCCTGAAACATCTACCATAACAGCGTTTCCCTTTTCGTCAAAGTGATTTAATTTCGGCCCCATCATATCCTCCTTGAAATGAATCACAACTACTCTATAGCAACAATACCGTTACCCTTTCTCCCGCTTTAAGGCAGTCCGAGCCCGCTGGGATATCCACAAAACAGTTACAGCACGCAAAGGATGACAGTACTCCGGAAGAATGTCCTTCCGGAAGCCATACCCGGTCTTTTTCCAGCATGCCACGAATCAGGCGGCGCTGCGGACTGCTTTTAGAAAAATCATTCTCCAAGTATACCGCTTTAGACTTCATTGCAAAGTGATTTTCCTGTGCAAGAGCCTGAATCGCCGGACGCACCAGCAATTCAAAGGTAGCCGCAGCCGCAAATGGATTTCCGGAGAGCGATAAAACAGGTTTGTTCCTGTATACAGAAAAAACAGCCGGGCTTCCCGGTTTCATTTTGATTCGCCGGAAGACGGTTTCGGCTTCTAATTTTGACAGAGCCTTCAGCAGCAGATCCTTATCCCCCACCGACACGCCTCCGGTTGTAACCAGTAAATCACAGCTTTGCGCCAACCGCTCTATGGAATCGCAGATAGCTTCGCCGCTATCACCCACCTGTTCCCCTACTATATTCCAAACGCCCAGCTCCTGCAATCGCGAAAGGAGCAACCGCAGATTAGAATTATAGATTTTTCCAGGCGGTAGCGGATATGCCCCCACGCTTACTACCTCGTCCCCGGTACACAGCACCCCTACATTAGGACGCCTTCGGACACAGAGTTCGAAAATTCCCGCGCTTGCCAAAACCCCTAAACAGGCGCTGTTAAGCCGTGTCCCCTTGGGCAGCAAGCGACTTCCTTTGAGATAATCCTCGCCTTTGTAAATATAGTTTTCCCAAGCCTTTAACGAACGGAAACAGGAAACCAAGGGGAACCCCTCGTCGCTGTCCTCTTTTCTCAAAACACAGTCGCAGCCCGCAGGAAGCATTGCGCCCGTTGCCACACGCACCGTTTTCCCCGGCTCTACGGGCGTTTTCGCAACATCTCCCGCGTAAACCGTATCGATTACTTTTAAAGTTACGCCGTGATTTTTATCTGCCGATAAAAGATCCTGAGAGCGTAGGGCGTAGCCGTCAAGGGGAGAACGGTCAAAAGGTGGATGGTCCATAGGCGCTATCACATCTTGCGCCAAGGTACGCCCTAAAGCATTTTCCGCCTTAACCCACTCGTTTCCAAGGGGTTTTATTCTTTTGATAATCATAGCAACAGCTTTTTCCAGGGTAATATTGATCAGCATATTTTACCCTCCTTTCCCGAACGAACAGTTTGGGAAGCCGCAGGTCTCACATCCCAGGCAAAGTCCGCCATGCCCTAAAACAGCAAGATCCCTTTTCCGCACCAATTTGTCACACAAAAGCCGGGGCAGCACCAAATCAAAAACAGTAGCCTTAGCATACATAGCACAGCCCGGTAACCCAACAATCGGCGTGCCGTCATCAAAATACGCCAGCAGGAACATGGCTCCCGGAAGAACCGGCGCGCCATAGCTGATAACCGAAGCTCCGGTTTTTCTGATAGCGCCAGGGGTTTTGTCATCCGGATCCACACTTATTCCGCCTGTGCAGATCACCATATCCAAGCCCTTTTTCCAATAGCCTACAGCCGCTTTTGCAATTGCCTGCTGATCGTCACCCGGGAAACACCGCTCCGCAATTCGCATTCCGTAGTCGGACAGTTTTTCTTCGAGCACGGGAGCAAACGCATCCTTGACTAGCCCTTGCGCGACCTCTGACCCCGTAATAATTAGGCCGCACGTTTTTCTTTTCCATGAGGAAAGTGACAGCAAGGGTTTCTTTGGGACAAGGTGCTCCGCTTGTTCAATAGTCTTTTCTTCAATCACTAACGGAACAACGCGGACCCCCGCTAATTTATCGCCTTTTTTTACCGCTGTATTGGTGTGCCTGGTAGCAATGATGATGTTGTCTATGCTGTTGATGGTATTCAGCCGTTCAACATCAACTTGGAATAATCCGTCGCACGAGGCGAACAACTCAATTTTCCCCTCTGAAACCTGGTTCATGATAATATCTTTATTTTGACATAAGGCCGCCAACCGCTGGGCCGCTTCGTTCTCATGAAGAAAACCGCTGCATTGTTCCCATACAAAAAGGTGCTGTTTCCCCATAGACAGCAAAACCGGAATATCTTCTTTTGTAACGATATGCCCTTTTTTGAATCTTGCGCCCTTTGTTTCACCTGGTATAATTTGAGTAAGATCGTGAGCCAGTACATGTCCTACAGCGCTGCGGGTTTCAATGATTTTCATGGTCAACACCCCCAACAAGAATAAAGCTTCAGCGGCATCCGCATAAAAACCTGCGATTTCATTTCACTCAAAAACTTAAGTCTGCTGTTTCATTATATGTTTCCCGAACACTCAAGCAGCATTACGGATTTCTGGGATCATGGGCATAAAATAACCGCAGATCCTCTACCGTGTTAATATTCATAAATAAATAATCCGGGAAACCATGTTTCTGCGGCTCTAATAGGATTGTTTCTGTTCTCGACAGCAATTCTCTCATAGAAAGTTTACCATCACGAATACACGTCTCCATATGGGGGACACAGGAGCGCCGGTAAACTCCACACAGAGGATGTATCCTGCCAACGTTGTCCCGGCAAACCAGGCAATCCGCCTTCAAAGATGCGGCAACGGTTGCAAGCCAATTCGCCAATTCCCTGGAGAAATAGGGCATATCGCAAGGGACCGACAACAGGGTGTCCTCCCCGCAGGTCGAAAACACGGACCAAAGCCCTACCATCGGTCCCATTCCGGAGAGTTTATCAGCAATAGGCCATACTCCCTGAGGGCATTGGCCTGGATAACCGGATAAATAGATTGGAGAAAAGTCCTGTAATTCCTTTAAAATATGCTCCAAAAAGGATTCCTGCTCATGATACGCCAGTTTTGTTTTATCCCTACCGCCTAACCGTCTTCCGGCGCCGCCCGCCAAAACAACCGCTGCCCATTGTTTTTTCATTTTCAAAGCCCTTTCTTGCTTTTTGCAAGCAACTTTTTTCAGGCGCTGCCCGCAAAGCCCTTAAAAGCCGTCAACACGACGCCCTAGATTTCATAACTGGCGTGATCTCTCATTATTCTCGGGAAAGGGGAATGACTTTCCGGTAGGATTGCAGTTTGACAAATAGCTTATTTTCGATATAATTGGTTTGTCCAGTGTTTTATAAAGCGTACCAATGCCGAATAAATTGATAGGTCGAAGATCTCTAAGATATCTATCTATTTTACACTTAATCGCTAGGTCTATTCGATAAGGAGAGGATCGCCTTGAGCAATGAACCCATGCTTACCATACAAGAGATTTTGGATTCCATCTCACATTTATACCCAAATCTCTCCTTTAAATTTTGTACTTCCTCTTATGAATGGATCGTAGACAGCGTTTCTTTTAATACGCCTTTTTGTACTTTGGTTCATTCTAACCGGAAGTTAAGCGCTAAATGCAGCGTCTGTGACCATCGGGGAATGGAAATAGCAATGTCCTCCCTCAGGCCCCTTTGCTATAAATGTCACATGGGCATTACCGAATTTGTCTTTCCGGTTGTAAAAAACGATCAGAGCTTAGGCGTGTTTTTTGTAGGACAATTTTTAACGGAAGCGCCTTTAGATGCAGGTTATCAAGCCCTAGAGTCCACGTGCAATGAGCACAAAATGGATTATCGAAAAATGAAGCAGGCTTTTGAGCAGCTTTGTATTCTTCCCGAACCAAGCCTTATGGATTTTTCCGTTATTTTTCAGTTGTGCGAATATTACATTATTAATCATATCCACATTTTATTAAATGATAACTCCATAGTAAAAAGGACCGACGATTATCTAAACCAGCACTTAGCGGAACATTTAACCCTGGAAAAAATAGCGCAGCAGGTAAATCTTTCCCCGACTTATTTGAGTACAATTTACAAAGAAAGAACGCAAATGTCTTTATTTAAAAGCATTCAAAAAAAACGGATTTCTTTCGCGTGTTATCTGCTCCGTAATAGCACAAAAAACATTTCTGAAATTTCTTTGGAAGTAGGGCTTAACGACCAAAATTATTTTACTCGGTTATTTAAGGAGTTTATGCATGTTACCCCCCGCTATTACCGGGAGCACTGGGAAGAAATAGAAAAGGGACGCAACTTACAAATATATTTTCTTCCTGACCGGTAGGCAGAAAACCGAAAGCCAATGCCGCTATTCTATGGACCACAGCCATTTTATCGCAAAGAGAGAAAAGACGGTCAGCTTGTTTCCGTCTTTTCTCTCTTTTTATTTACTGGCGCCAACAATACCAGAAACGAATTGCTCCTGCAAGGTTAAAAAGATTACGATTAAGGGCAGCGTAGCGATTAGAATAGCAACCATAATCGGCCCATAGTCAATATAATAAGCGGCGTTCATTCCTGAAATAATCAAAGGCAGCGTCTGCTTTGGAGGCGTCTGGATTACCAGCAAAGGCCATAAAAAGTCGTTCCAGATACGCATAAACGCCCAAATCGCGCCTGCGGCATAGGTAGACTTCATGGACGGCACAACAATATTGAAAAATATCCTATACTCATTGGCTCCGTCGATTCGAGCCGCCTCCAGCGTTTCATAAGGGAATCCCGAAAAATTCTGGCGGAAGAAAAACGTCAGAAATACCGACGCTATGCTGGGAATCACCAGCGCTACTAAGGAGTTGATCAATTTCATTGACGACATCATGCGAAACAGTGGGATCATAATAGAAGAAAACGGGATCATCATGGACACCATTAAAATCTTATAAACCCGCTCTTTTCCCGGTGATTTATATTTGGCAAAGCCGTATCCGGCCATAGAGCATACGATGAGCATTAATAAACAGCCACAAAACGAAGTAATCAGAGAATTCCAAAAACCTTGGGCAATGGTAACGTTATTCACAAGATTTTTGAAATTCTCCACGAAGTACGTGCCAAATGTCAGTCTTTTTTGCAAAATATCCGGGTTTGAATTGGTAGAACACACAATCATCCAATAAAAAGGAAACAAGCTGGTAAATACTGCGGCAATCAGAAACAGGTAACACACCAATCTTCCCGATTTATTCCGGATAACCTTTTTCATATCAGTCTTTTTCGCGTTCATGTGTTATCCTCCTTCATAACCCGGAATTCTATGATAGAAAGAATTACCAGAATTATTACTACCAAGTAGGAGATTGTAGCGGAGTAGGAAAAATCAGGAGTACTGACGAAGGATTTGTTGTAAATATAATGCGAGATCGAAATTGTAGAGTAATTTGGATTCCCCTTTGTAATATTAAAGGTCTCATCAAACACCTGCAATGTTCCGATTGTTGTCATTATGGCACAGAATAAAAAGATAGGCTTCATTTGCGGAAATGTAATACGGATGAATTTTTGAAACGCATTAGCGCCGTCTACTTCAGCAGCTTCCATAGTTGCCTGATCAATATTCTGTAAGTAAGACAAGAAAAACATCATATTATAACCAGTCCATCGCCAAATTAAAGCAATGATAATAAGAACTCTGGCCGGCCCGGCAGTCTGAAGCCATCCGATCGGCTCACTGGTAAGTCCCAAAGAAATCAACGCCTGATTAATAATTCCATCATTGGAAAACATCATTCTAAAAATCAGCGAATAAGAGACCAAGGAAATAACGCAAGGCAAAAACAACGCTGTACGGAAACCTCCCCTGAGTTTAAGCCAATGGGAATTAACCAGTGTGGACAGAATCATAGCCAAAAGAAGCATGACAGGTACCTGCACAATGGTATATAAGAAAGTATTCCCTAAACTTTTCCATACCAGTGAATCCGTAAACAGTCTTTTATAATTGTTTAACCCTACAAAAGAAGTCTCAAATCCATCGATCTTAAAAAATGTCATATAAAAGGAATCAAAAATAGGATAAATCATAAATATTGCGAACATGATGATAAACGGAACGATAAACACCCAGCCCGCAACAGCGTATTGTTTTGAAGGACTCTTTCCATTTTTATTTTTCATAGTCTTTCCCCTTGTGTAGGCTGTGCTTCAGAATTTTAAATTCTGAAGCACAGCCCTGATCTCGATGAATCGGGGCTCAAACGAAACGCCTTAGCATATTCCGTGAGCAAATAATTGTGATTACTGCATCTGCGAGCGAATCTGACTGTCTATTTGCGCTAAAGCATCCTCAATAGACAGGCTGCCGTTCAGATATTCAGGCGCAACAGCGGAAATAACATCTCTGGTCTGGGCAGTATACTCGCCATAATTAACAGCGGGAATCTCCGGAATCCATTCGCGGAAATCACTGTAAATCTTCTGTCCGCCAAAATATTCGTCGCCCTCGTCATAAGCGTCAATCTGCTGGGCGGGCAGATAAGTGCCGATAACTCCCTGATTCACAAGAATGCTGGAATAGAATTCGTCACTGTTATCTACCAGGCTTGCTTTTAAGAAGTTAATAGATTCTTCCGTTCCATCCATGTTGTCAAATACATACCAGCTGCTTCCCCCGTTATTAGATGCGTGGACAGCTCCCTCCACACTAGTGATGCGAGGCGCGGGCGCCATACTCCAAAGGCCCTTCTGGTCTTCAGCCGCCTTTAAGCTGGACAGATACCAAGCGGCATTGATCGCAGCCACGGTAGAGCCGTCGTTCAAACGCGCGGGCATATCGCCCCAAACATCTACAACAGACGCAATATCGTTATCTATAGTAGCTTTTAAAAATTCTAAAACCTCTTTCAACGCCGGATTATCAATGATATCAGGCTCGCCGTTCTCATCGATCAGATAACGTCCGGAGCCCTGCATATAAGGCTGGATAATATCGCCGACCCAAGTGATATCAAAAGAAATCAGATTTTTTCCAGTCTGCTCTTTAATCTGCTTGCCGTATTCCAAAAGCTGATCCAGGGTTAAATCCTGCAAATCTTCTTCTTTAATCCCGCACTCTTCAAACACATCGGAGCGATAGAAAAACGCCGCGACGCCGGAATCAAAAGGAACGCCGTAAGTCTTGCCGTCATAAGAACAGGCCGCTACCTTGTACGGCGCAAAATCGTCGTAGGGAATAATATCGGTCAGATCCGCAAACACAGTGTGATATTTGGACAAATAGGTATAAGCGGCATAATCCTCCATCAACGTGATATTGGGAAGAGAGTCCATCGCCCCGCTGGCTAAAGCGGTAGTCAGCTTTGTGCGCACGTCGGAAGAAGCAATTTCCATAATGTTGAAATTAACATCCGGATTATCCTTCTGATAATTTTCAGATGCCAGTTTAATTGCGGCTACATTCAGCGCCGCATCCCAGCACCAAATCGTAAGAGTTTGGCCATCGCCAGCAGGTTCTGCAGAGGACTCGGTACTGCTTGCGCTTTCTGCATTGGAGGGGGCCTCTGAGGAGGCTCCTCCGGGCGTGCTCGGCTGGCAGCCGCTGAACACTGACGCCGCCATAACCGCTGCTAAAAGGCTCGCGAACACTTTTTTCATTTTCATTTCCTCTCTTTCATACTAACTTATTTTTGTGAATGTTTCCAAAACCACTCAGGAAACAAAACTGCCATTAGGTTTCACGAAGTTGATTTGAATCTCGCAGGAATCAAGATCTCTGCATTTACCAGTTAGTTTAACTACGCCGGTTTCCATTGTGCTCCGCACATAAACCGCGGCACGGCCGCCTTCCATACCCAACGGATTTTCTCCAATCAGTTCGCCTGGACCTTCCAGGGTAAAGGTGACGGGCAGCTGGCAGAACGGCAGATATTGTCCGTGCTCGTCAACAACAGACACTACCACTCTGGTCAAGTCATAGCCATTAGCCTCAACGGTGCTGTAATCCGCTTCCAGCTTAACAGCGCGCGCCCTTACGCTGATCTTCCGCTCAAACCGGGCGGCCTCTTTTCCATCAATATATCCTACCGCCTCCATATGGGTGGTTTCTCTCATCCCCTGGAACGTATATGGAACTTCAAAAACAAAAGGCGGATGAGGCAGATAAGGAAACGCTTCATCATCCGGCTTTAAGCGTCCCATAGACTCTCCCTCGAAAAACAGTTCCACTTCCTCACAGTTGCTGAACACATAAGTCCGCCCGCGGTATCCCTGATCCAATTCCTCGTGATCTTCGAAATAGGCCGGTACTAAATATTTTGCAATGAACACCATGGGTTCACTTTCTTCTGCGTCTACTTGGCTTTGATGCACATAGGCCGCTAATTTTGGAATTCTAAAGATATCTGTTAGGCCATGATAACACACCCTGTCTCCATGTCCGAAGGAGATATGTGTGTTATAGTCAAAGGCGCTCCAGCCAGTCGCCCCAGCCATATCGCTGGATCGATAGAACGCGTTTAACGAGGAGGCATGACGGCGGGCAAACTCAATCTGCCGGCCGATATTATCATAGCTTTTTGTCGGGAACATAACACCTAGATACTCGCTGACAAAATAAGGATGATAGTTAGGCCTGCGTAATTCTCCCTTAGGCGCCAAATGATAATCATTAAAGCCATATACATCTTCCAGGAAAGAGCTTTCGCGCAGATAGCGCACACCCGTAGTAGGCCGTGTGGGATCAAGCTCGTGAGCCAGGGCGTTGGTTTTCGTATAGAAATCATCATCATCCAAAGATTCGTTGATGCGCACGCCCCACATGATAATGCTGGGATGATTATAATCCCGGTAAATCATATCGGTAATATTCTGATAACATAGTTGTTTCCAAGATTCATCGCCAATAAACTGCCAGCCGGGCAATTCTTCAAACACAAGCAGCCCAATCTCGTCGCAGCGGTCTAAAAAGCTTTTGGCCTGGGGATAATGAGAGGTTCTCATAAAATTGCAGCCCAGTTGATATTTTAGAATATCCGCATCCTCACGCTGGTATCTGTCGCACATAGCGCCGCCCAAATAGGGGAAATTTTGATGACGGTTATGGCCGGTCAGTTTAACAACCTTTCCATTCAGTTCGAACAGGCTGTTTTCATTAAACCGGATGCTGCGAATTCCTATTCTAGACTCAACGTTATCTTGTCCACTAATTTCTGTCTTTACCGTGTAGAGAAAAGGATCATTTAAATTCCACAAATGAGGATGATCCACTTCGAACTCACACGGAACCTGTTTGGTCTCTCCTGCCGCAATTTGTTCCTCACGGCTGGATATTTCTCGGATCACTTTGCCATCTTGATCCAGCAGCCGATGGGTTACCACAAAATCTTGTTCGCTGCCCATCTTGTTATTGACCGATGCTATTGCCTTTACCACGGCTTTTTCTTCTGTTACATCATGAGAAGAAATAAAGACATGTTCCAGATACAAACGGTCAGAAACGATCAAATTTACATTTCTGTAAATCCCGCCAAACAGCATATAGTCAACGATCTCGCCTTCCGGAGGCACATCCGGATGACAGCAGCTATCCAATCGCACTGCCAGAATATTGTCTTTTCCCCAAATCAATTTATCTGTTAGGTCTACCGTAAAGGGGGTATATCCGCCTTTATGCTCAAAGAGCTTTTCTCCGTTAAGGAATACCTCGGCTACGATCATAGCGCCTTCAAATTCAACCGCTACCCGACGGTCTTTCCATTCTTCTTTTGCGGTAAAATGCCGGCGGTACCAAGATACGAACTGATAATCATGTTCGCAAAAATAGTTGTGGGGATGCAGCTTATTTGTATGAGGCACCGATACTTTCTCGAAAGAGGATTCATCAATAGAAATTTGTGAGTAATTCGCACAATCCTCAGGGATATACAGCCATTTAGTATTAAAGTTTAGCAATTCACGGCAGGGCACAGTACACAAGTCCTTTCTTTTGGTAATTTTTATGGTTAAAAAACATGGCCGCGGACCACATTTATCACCCAGAGTTATTGTTTCTTAGCTTCGCCTTTCCAGGCGTAAAACAACAGGCCAGTAACAACAAATACGGTTCCCAATACTAGAGATATTGTGATTGGCTCCCGTACTCCATTAATATCAGGAAACAGCACGGCTCCCACCGCGCCAAATAAAGGGTATAAGGAACCAATCATCGAAATATCCGTAGGGCCGGCGTATTTCTGGGCATGAATCTGACAAGTATAGGCAGCCGCCGTCCCCAATACTCCTGTAAGAAATAAAATCGTCAAACTATGTGCATTTAGAGTAAAACCAGAAAAACCGCTGAATCCCCAGCCCGCAAAACCAATTGCCGACGCGGTCAGAACTTGAAAAATACTGATCACCATTGGATCATCATCTGTAACAAATCGGTTAATAATCAGTATTTGAACCGATACCAACAAAGATGAAACCAAGCAAAGCGCATCGCCAAAATTCAACTGGAAAGACGTTCCTCCTCCTAAAAAATACAATCCGAGTATAATAGGTGCCACGCTAATAAACCAGTATCTTCCGGGACTTCTTTTATGTAAAAGAGCCTGTATCAAGGGAACAATGATCACTGAAAGATTTGCAAAAAACACCGAATTAGAGACCTTAGTAAATTCAAGAGAATAGACTGTGAACTGCATAGAAATCCCAATTACACAGCCGACGACACAGCCTTTTATAACCGCAGGCTTTTTTATTTTCCTTCGCAGTTTCCATAAAAACGGCAGCATAACAATTCCGGCAAATCCAAATCGAAGAAAAACATATGAGGGCGAATCCATATATACCAATGCATCTCTCATTAGAACCGCTGTGAATCCCCAATAAAGCGTTACTAAGAAATAAGCTGCACTGGCAATTTTTTTTGGTTCGCACTTTTGTTTCATTTTAAAAACACCCCATACTCGAATCCAGATTATTATACTATTGCTTTTTTTGAGCTAAATTTCTTGTATGTTCTACGCAGAAAATTTATTGCGATTTACAATAAATATTGTTAATATATTGTAGTATTTATGTATAATTCGCCTTTTTTCTTTATTATATCAGACATTAGAAGAACAACTATATATCAGCTTGTGTATTATTAGCATTATTTTTCGATCAGTCTAATTGTATCTGGCTTTTTAACATTATGAAACAATAAAGCAGCTATCGTTCCGGGGAAACGTGTTCAATAGGATTAATCCGAGTACTTGATAAACACAGGAAATCAAAAGTTACGAAAGAAATGCAAAAATTTGAATTTACTTTTCAACTCCACGCGGAATGTTCTTGAATATCTAAATTTCTTTGTTTAAAGCGGCCTGGTAAATAGAATTGATAAATCCTCACATCAATCGCTTTTCAAACTCAACCTGATTAATGTACCGCCACAGCCACCTTTGTCCTGCTAGTATGCGTTCCACCTGGGCGTCGGTAACGGACAAGCCTGTTTCCCGGCGGACCTGTTCCTTTGCTTCATCGATGCAGCGGATCATGCCTAGTTCCAGGCTCCGGCAGGTGGAGGCGTTGGGGATTCCATTGCCCAGCCCCATGAGGCCCACGGTCCAGCCTCCGATGTCCATAAGGAGCGCAGAGGGTTCTCCCCGTATGAATTCCGGGTGAACGGTAATGGCGGAGTAGCCCTGTGGAAAAAGTCTGACGTCCTGAATAGCTGCCTGATAGGAGATTCCTTCAAACTTGAAGTTTACCGACTGGGAAGAACGGAACAGGTATTCCCGGAACGCTTTCTTTTCCCGACCGAATCCGGCCAAAGACAGGCCCGCGCCAAGGCTCACGGTACATTCTCTTTTTTCTCCGCGCTGCTGGATTTCTTTTGCGATAGCTGATAAGGTCAAAAGGTAATAATTGTCGTTTTCCATTTTGTTTCTCAAGATCGGCTGTCTGCCAGTTCCGCACACATAATACTTTCCCTGGTATTCCAGCGTATTTTGCAAGGTATATGGTA
>CABUCM010000032.1 GCA_902490005.1 uncultured Ruminiclostridium sp. | reverse complement strand
AGCTCTTTGATGGCCTGAGTCTGATTGGCGGCGCCTTTTTACGTTTCCCTAAAAAGCTCTGTCATCGGGAAAGGTCCCTCTTTTGCCCTGATTCGGTATTCCCTGGGCGACATGCCAAAGCTTTCCCGGAAGGCCCGGGAAAAATGGGAATAATCGGAAAACCCGCTTAAAGTGAACGCCTGGGCCGCGGTTTGGCCCTGCCGCAAAGCGCCGCGGGCATTTAAAAGCCGTTTTTTCAGGATGTATTGGTGCAGGCTTAAGCCCAGGTAACGTTTAAATTCCCGGGTCAAGTGGTATTTGCTCACATCAAACCGCTGGGAAATCCAGTCCAGGCTTAACTCCTGATCTAAATTGGCGTTGATAAACTCTACAATTTCCTGGATTTTTTGGTTGTAACGGACAGCCTCTCCTTCCGTGCCCTGGCCGGAAAAACAGGCCCTGTTCAGATGGATCAGCAGTTCCACCATATAGCACTTTTTCAGCATATCGCTGCCGTAGGCCGCCGGCGAATTGGTTTGAGCCAGAGCGGAAAAAATCACCGCCACACGTTTTCTCTCCTGGTCCTCCAGCCGCAGCAGGTGATGCCGCCGGTTGGAGAGCACCTGAAAGCACCGGGATAAATCCTCGCTGTTATAATCCAGCCTTTTGGCTTCCTCAAAAAAAGCGCTGTCGATATAGGCGATATACCGGTCATGGCGCGCCCCGGTTTTCTCTCCATCCCGGTGGATTTCCCGGTCGCTGGTCAGCAGTAAATCCCCCGGCTGCAAACGGTAGGTTTTCCCCTCCACCACATAGCTGCCTTCGCCGGAAAGGAAAAAAATTACCTGATGGTGCTCAAGGCAGCGGCACGCCTCTCCCATGGAACCGTTTCGGTCATGATAAACCGCAAACCCAGGAATCATTCGATTGTTGTTTTCATTGGGCATAGCAATTCCTCCTGACAGAATTGTACCACTCTTCTTTCAAAAAAGCAATTATCGCCATGTTAATCCATTTATCCGGCAAAATCCCTAAAAACCATAGTCCAGCACAGCCTTGGGTAAGCCCGGCAACCCGCTCACCCTCTAAGGGAATATTTAGCTTTTAGGTTTTACGGGCAGCTCCGTATCATAAACAAGGGAGCCGCAGAAAAAAGGAATCTGCCGGCGGTTCCGCCTTGCAGATTCCTTTTTTTCGCTTTCCCAAGGTTTCAATTATGAATATGGCACAATGGCAGGAAGTTCCGACTCGGGGACAGAAATTGACTCTGAGCCCCCATAATCGTCCCAAACAGCGCTTAAGTCCGCCGTTGTTTGACAGTCGAATCCCTCCGCCTTCAGTTCTCCAATTCCATGGTCGAGAGAGGCATAAACCATTTCAAATTTTGATCCGCCGTCAAGAGTAAACCGAAAACTGGTCACCTGTCCGCCGGCCGCCGGCTCCAGGGTGTTTTCTTTTACCCGCAGCGAGGTAAAAACGCCGCAGATTTCTTGAATCTCCGGGAAGGAAGCTATTGTTTTTTTCTCCGCCTCAGCTGGGACAACAAAACGGTAAATTTCTATTTTCTCAACTTGAGAAGCGGAAAAGGGAAGCCGCAGCGGTTCTCCCAAAGCGCAGCCCAAAAAAACCGCCAGCAGAAACAGGCCCGCCAGAGCCGAAACAGCTCTCCACCGTCTTTTCAATCCCATTCTCGCCATCCCTCCTTCTTTCCCCTGATCTCCGCACTGGGCTTCTATTGCAGCCGGCCTGATTATAATCCCGGCAAATCCAGCCGCTTCCCATGCTCACGTAACCCGGGAAGCTAAGCCTCGTTGGCGGCAAACCATCGGCGGCCATACTGTGCGGCCCGCGTTTCTCAAGCTTTTGAAAAACGCCTGGTTATTCCTCCCAAAGCAAAGTGGAAAGCCGGGAGAAGTCCTTCATGGAAAAGGCCGCCAACCCTCTGGGGCCGTAAAGATAAAACACGTCGTCCACATAAAAGCCCCGCAGGTCATAGTCGTATTCATCGGGGCCGCTGGCCTCCAAGGATAATTGGGCGACTTTTTGAAAGCCCGATGCCGGGGAATAGGAATAAATCAGATATTCGTTTTCCGCCGGGAAACCAATCAAATTCTTCCCGGTATCCACCAGGATGGCCTTGTGGTTATAGGAAGCGTTGCTCCACATATATTTTTCTCCCAGAGAAACCGAGTGTTTTTCCGTTACCGCCGTCAAATCGGAGGTGTCGAACATAGAAAGCTTCAAGCCCTGGGTGGTACCGCTTTGTTCATCCGCGTCCTGGCCGAAGCCCAAAAGCAGCCCGTCGCCGAAGGGATGCAGGTAGTTGGAGAACCCCGGAACCTTCAGCTCGCTTAAAAGGGTGGGATTGGATGGGGCGGACAGATCCACGGTAAACAGCGGGTCCACCTGGCGGTAGGTGACGAAATAGCCCACGTCTCCCATAAACCTGGCGGAATAAATGCTCTCTCCCCGCGCCAAGTCTTCCATACTGCCCACGATGTTCATGGCACCATCCAGGACAAACAGGTGGTTTTTCGTTTTTTCCTGTTCCGCGGAAGCCGTTTCACCGTCATTGAAATAGTGGGTTACGGTTTCCGTGGTGACGATGCGGAAATATCCGTTGTACTCATCCATACTGAATTGGTTTAGCACATACCCGGGAACCGAGCCTTGGCCTTCCATGGTGATTGTGCCGTCCTGAAGCGAAAAACGGTATAAGTCCGTTTTATCTTTCCAGACATTGTCTTTCATTTCCGAGGTTCCAAACGCTACAAATAGGTTTTCAGAATTACAATAAATCTGGCTGCCGCAGCCTAAAATAGACTGGGTGTCTAAAAATCCTGAGGGGTCGCTGACGTCGATGCTGCTGACGGTTAAATACTGGGTACCGTTAGGCGCCGGTAAAAGCATAATGTCATAGGCGGGAACCTCACTGCTGGCATCCCCGCAGTAAAGGCTGGGCACATAGGTTGCCGGGTCCGCTTCATCGATTTCGCCAGGGACGTAATAGTTTGAAACAAGATACAGGATATTACCCACCATACGGGAGGAAACGACGCTGCCGCTTTGTCCCAGCTCATTTAGGAGAACCGGGTTGGAACGGTCGGTGATATCATAAATTGCCGCCGAATATTTCTCCTCTCCCATGTAACAACATCCGGCCGGGGCCATATCCTCCGCCGCAGCGCCATCGTAAGCGGTGTAATCCACGGTGTATTTCATCAGCACCAGCCGGTTTCCCGCTATATAAATATCATTGACATATTCTTCTTGTTTGTAGAAGCCTTCCTCCTCTCCAGGAACCACCTTTTTTGCGATTTTAGAAAGCACCTGGGGCTGGCCGTTGTTTTCTTTCAGCAGATAAACGTCCCCATCCACCACGGTATAAATATACTCGCCGTCGGTTTTGATGATATCCGCTTCCTGCACGCCCTCCACCTGGTTGTTGGTGTCGGAATAATTTTTTTCCGCGGAACCGGTATCGTTCTGCGCGCCGCCCTCTCCGGTTGTGGTGGACTCCACCGCATCCCCATTTTCCGCTAGGGCATTTCCAGGAAACAGAAGATCCCAAAAGCTGTTGCCGTTGCTTTGTTTTTCCCGATCCTTCATCTCCTTGATCTGGGCGTATACCTGGCTGTAATCGTCCGGATCCGGCTGTTGGGCCTGCTGCTGGGGAAGCTCCGCTTCCCCAGTCGTAGTCCCGCCGGCTGCGGGGATTTCATTTTCCCTGGGCGACAGGGAGCGGAAGATCTGGAAACAGCCAAGCAGCAGAACCAACGCAGCCGCGGCGGCCGCCGCCGGTCGGAGCCACTGGCCTATTTTTCTTTTCCCGTCTTTTTTCGCCTGTTCCCGTCTCATTTTATAGCCCAGGGAGAGTAAGCTTTCTTGGGTAGGCTCAATTTTTTCATTGTCGGCCTTATATTTGTTCTCAAACATCAGAAAAGCTCTCCTTTCAGTGTTTCTTTCAAAAGGTTTCTGGCCCGGTGAAGCTGGGATTTGACCGTAGTTTCCTTTGTTTTCAGCAAAGCGCTGATCTCAGCGATAGGCAAATCCTCATAATAATAAAGATGGATCACTGTGCGGTATTTCACCGGCAAAGCCATCACCGCGTAATACACCTCGCTTTTTTCCTCCAGCTCGGTGGTCAGGGTGTCTTCCAGCGGGGAGGTCCTGCGAAACCACGCGGACGAAAGCAGCGTTTTGCTGCAATTAATGGTGGCCCTAATCAACCACGCCCGGCGGTGCCCCTCATCGGCAAAGGTTTGGCCGCACCGGATGTAACGCAGGAACACCTCCTGCATGACATCGTCGGCGTCATACCGATTTTTGGTGCGGGCGTAGGCCAGCCGGTAAACCATTTTTCCATAGGTCTCCAGAATTTCGTCAACGGAATCGTTCGTACGCAGCGATTCGTTGTTCACAGCCATCCCTCCTCTCATATAGAACACTTGGTAACCCCTTGAAAAGTTGCAGGCTTTTCCAATATTTTTGAAAAAGAAAAACGTTCCGCCGAAAAGGCGGAACGTTTCTTTACTGTCAGCACATTTCCTGATAAAATTTCATGACCTCCGCCTCCGGCTTCAGGCCATCCGCCGCGCCGTTGTCGGAAAGAGAAAACGCCGCGCTGGCGGTAGCCAGTTTCATGGCGTCCTCCAGGCTTTTGTCCTCATGAGCGCCGTAAAGAACCCCCGCGCAGTAAGCGTCTCCCGCGCCGGTGGTGTTTTTGATAAAGCCCTTTGGAAGCTTTAGGCTGGGAACCTCCACATATTCCCCGGTCCGGCAGTCCAGGCCAAAGCCGCATTCCGGACAGTGGATGACGGCCCATTTGGCTACGCCCATTTCGTGCATTTTTTGAAGCGCCTGCTTCATATTCTGGCTCTGGAGCACGCCGTTTTCCCGCAGGGAAATTCCCGTGGTGCATTGGGCCTCGATTTCGTTGATGATGCAGTAATCTGTATATTTCAGCGCCGGCGGTACGATTTTTGTGAACCGATCGCTCATTTCGCTGACCACATCCACGCTGGTTTCCAGGCCGTGTTCCCTGGCGCAGGCCAAAAGCCTGGCCATTTTGGTGCCGTACTGGTCATCCGGCTCATCCAAAGCATTCAGGGACAGAAGATAGCCGATATGGAAAATCTTCGCGTCGAATTTGTCCCAATTGATGTCGTCCTGGCAAAACACCTCGTTGGCGCCCCAATAAGCAAAAAAGGACCGCTGTTTACTGCCGCTGTCCACGATGACCACGGTAAAAGAGGTGTTGCCCTCCGCGCCCACCTGGGAAATATCAATATTGGGATAATGGCTGAAAGCCTCCCAAATCCGGTCGGCAGCCTCATCCTTGCCGATTTTCCCTAATGCCGTGATGGGAAGCTCCGGGTCCAGCTTTGCCAAGACCATTGCTGTGTTGCAAACAGCGCCGCCGGTGTTGTTGATGATCGGATCCTGAATTTTCGTCAAGGCTCCAATCTCCGGATACTGGTCTACGGTATAGACGGTATCCGCTACCAGGCTGCCTGCTACTGCGATTCCTTTTTTCATTAGTGGTTCCTCCTTTGATCTCCGCGTTTTATAGAATTTCTCAGGTTAACCTGCAATTTCCGCCGAATTTGAATTTTTACTCCCCTTTTCCAACGGCCGCAGATTCCGCATCGTCTTACAGTAAGAAAGAAACAGAAGCAGCGTGGCGGTCACCCAGGCAATAGGATTGATCCAGCATAGGCCCGTAAAACCGAAAAAGTGCCCCAGGACCGGCGCGCCGATCATTCTGGACAACAGCTCGCAGACGCCCGCCAGCATGGGGGTGACTCCGTTTCCCAGCCCCAGCAGGGTGTTGCGGTAAAGAAACAGCAGCGTCAGCACCGGATAGAACAGGGCGGCGATAAACAGATACAAATGCGCCTGCCCAACCACCTCCGGATGGTAGCCGTCGATGAACCAGGAGGACATTGTGCCGCCGAACAGCATAACCGGTACCATGATCGCCAGGGTAAGCCCTTCACAGACGACGGCGCATTTCCGAAGGCCCGCCCGGATCCTGCCGATCTGGGATGCGCCGTAATTCTGTCCGGTAAAGGTAGCCATCGCCGTTCCAAAGGAATTGGCGGCCTGCTCGGTGAGCATGTGAATTCTGGAGGCGGCGGAAAACGCCGCTACCGTGGCGGAACCAAACAAATTCAAAACCGCCTGGTTTACCAAAACACTGGTGCCGGTAATCACAAATTGCATTGCCATAGGAAGAGCCAGTTTCAAATGCTTCCAGGCGTATTGCTTGTCAAAAGCCCAGTGCCGTTTTTCCAAACGGAGCAGGGAGAATTTTTTCAGGGCGTACACCAGGCACAAAAGCCCTGAAACCGCCTGAGAAATCACCGTCGCCCAGGCCGCGCCCCCCACTCCCATATGGAAGGCGGTGATGAACAGTAAATCCAGCGCCACGTTCAGCAAAGAGGCAAACACCAGAAAAACCAGCGGGGTTTTGCTGTCGCCCAAAGCCCGGATAACACAGGAAAGTAAATTATAAAACGTGGTGGCAATCAAACCGTAATAAATAATTACAATATAAGTAAAGGAATCCTCAATGATATCCGCCGGCGTATTCATGGCCTCTAACAGCGGCCTCACCGTCAAAATTCCCGCCGCCATCAAAACAACCGTGGCGATGACGCTCAACAAGGCCGAGATGCCGATAGAACGTTTTACGCCCTCGTAATCTCCGGCGCCAAACCGCTGGGCCGTAATCACGGAAAAACCGGCGGTAAGCCCCTGAATACAGCCGATCACCAAAAAAGAAACTCCTCCGGTGGCGCCAACCGCGGCCAAAGCCTCCATACTGATGGCCCGCCCCACGATGATAGAATCCACCATGCTGTAAAGCTGCTGGCAGATATTGCCTAACAGCACCGGCAGCGTAAAGGAGATAATCAGCCGGGTGGGATTTCCCCGGGTCATATCATTTGTCATAACCGCACCCCTCTATCGTCTCTCCCATTATACAAAACCCTCAAACCAAATGCAAACAGTTTATTGAAAAGCGTTCCTTTTTTATCATAAAGGACGGGCCCCCTATTTACTACCGGGAATATTATCCCTTTTTCCCCTGAAAAACCTGCGAAAAGGGCCGGAAAGAAATCCTTCCGGCCCTTTTCGCGGGTTTAAACTGTAATTTTTATCCTTTGTAATATCTGCCCAGCGCGTCGGCGCCCACCATGGCCGCATAAGCCATCTCCGGCGTTACCGCAAAGGGCATATTCACCAGGGTCTCGTCGGGAGAACAAGCCCTTACGGCCGCTTCCATCAACAGCCCTTGATCCGGCTGGGCCATCCCAAGGTCCGCGAAGGTGGTTGGCAGGCCAACCTCCATGCAGAAGCCGATAACCTCATCCAGCAGCTCTTGGTCAGCGTTTTCCAGCACCAGCTGGGTCAGGGTGCCGAAGGCCACCTTTTCGCCGTGATACAGATGGTGGCAGTCCCTGATAACCGTCAGGCCGTTATGAATGGCATGGGCGCCCGCCAGGCCGCCGCTCTCAAAGCCGATACCGCTCAAATAGGTGTTGGCCTCGATAATGTTTTCCACCGCCTGGGTGCAAACACCAGCCTCTACCGCCAGCTTCGCCTTCACACCGTCCTCCATCAGGGTCTCATAGCACAGCTTAGCCAGGGCCAGGGCGCCCTTGGTGGGTTTTCCGCCGGCGCAGCTTGTCGCCCCGCTGGCGGCCACGGCCTTCGCCTCAAAATAAGTGGCCAGCGCGTCACCCATACCTGAAACCAATAGCCTGGGAGGCGCGGCGGCGATGACGTCCGTATCCACCAGCACCAAATCCGGGTTGGAGTTCAAAAACAGATACCGCTCAAACACACCGGCTTCCGAATAAATTACCGAAAGCGCAGAGCAGGGGGCGTCTGTGGAGGCGATGGTGGGGATAATCACCACCGGGGCGTTCTGATAATAAGCGGTGGCTTTGGCGCTGTCATGAATTTTGCCGCCGCCCACGCCTACCACCAGGTCGCAGCCGTTTTCCTGAAAACGGCCGCCCAGGCGATTGATCTCCGTTTCGCAGCACTCCCCGTGGAAGGGCTCAAACACCAGCTCCATGCCGGTGCCTTGGAAGCTTTCCTCCAGCAAGCCCCGCACCCGCTTCAGGCCGGAACCGCTGATAATGACAAACAGCTTTTTTCCCAGCTTTTTCACATGCTCCGGCAGGTTTTTCAATTCGCCTTTGCCTTGAACGTATCTGTTTGGGCTGATAATGGTATTGGCCATAATAATACCTCCAACTTTGAATTTAGGAATCATATCTTCTACTGTAACCTTACAAAATCGCGGCTTGTCTGTCAACCTGGAAACCGCCGAAATCACAAGCCCTATGGCGGAAAGTTTTGTGAAATATTTAACAGCTTATTGTTCCCTACAAGGATAAAGGGATTGTTTTTTGAAACACTAACGAAAAAGGAGAATGCATATGACTGATTTACTCATCGTAGGCGGAGGCTGCGCCGGGCTTACCGCTGCAATTTACGGGATTCGGGCCGGGCTTTCTGTCACAGTATTAGAAGGCGGTTTTGCCGGGGGGCAAATCGCAATTACCAATGAAATCGAAAACTATCCCGGATACGTGAAAATATCCGGGCCGGACCTGGCGATGAAAATTTACGATCAGGCCCAAGCCTTGGGCGCCGATATCCGGCTGGAGGAAGCGGTAGCCGCTTCTCTTTCCCCTTCGGTCAAATCCATACGGACCGCTGAAGGGGATTATGAGGGCAAATCGGTAATCATCGCAAACGGCGTCAAGCGCCGCATGCTGGGCTGCCCTGGAGAAGAGAAGCTCACCGGGAAGGGGGTTTCCTACTGCGCCACCTGTGACGGCGCGTTTTTTAAGGGGAAGGATGTGGCGGTGGTCGGCGGCGGGAACACCGCTTTAGAGGACGCTCTTTTCCTTTCCAACCTTTGCGAAACGGTCCATCTGATCCACCGCCGGAACGCCTTCCGGGGAGAAAAGCATTTAGCCGACGCGGTGAAAAGCCGGCGGAATATATTGTTTCACGGGGAAACCGTGGTCAAGGAAATTTTAGGTGAAAAAGCAGTCACCGCTGTGATCCAGCAGAATACCGTTTCCAAAGCAGAAGCGATCCTTCCCGTTTCAGCCGTTTTTGTAGCTATCGGCCTGATCCCGGACAACCACATCTTCACAGAGCTTTCTCTGGATCCTAACGGCTATATTTCCGCAGGGGAGGACTGCAAAACGAACATTGACGGGGTATTCGCCGCCGGGGACACCCGGACGAAAACGCTGCGCCAGATTCTAACCGCCGCGTCGGATGGGGCGACGGCGGCGTTTCAGGCCGCCAACTATGTGAATACGCTGGAATAAAAAACGCCTGGGTTTTTCCCAGGCGTTTTGATTGCTCGTCTATGGTCACCGAAGCAGTAGTACCGCCACGTCGTTCACATTGGTGCCGGTGGGCCCGGTCATCAGCAGGCCGCCGCATTTTTCCAGCGCGTGGTAAGCGTCGTTTTCTGCCAACACCCGGTCGATTTCAATGCCCTGGCCCCGCAGCTTTCCGGCGGTTTCCCCATCCACGATGCCGCCCGCCGCGTCGGTGGGCCCGTCAGTACCGTCGGAGCCCAGGGAGAACAGCACCGCATTCGGCAGTCCGTCCATCCCTTTGGCGGCGGAAAGGGCTAATTCCTGGTTCCTTCCGCCCAGGCCTTTTCCCTTCAGCTCCACTACCGTCTCTCCCCCCGCGATCACCGCGGCGGGCAGACCGGTCCGCTGGCTTTTTTTCCACTGGGCGATGGAGGCTAAAAAGCTGCCCGCCTCCTTGGCCTGGCAGGTCAGGCCGGCGGTCAGAATCTGGGGCGCATAGCCCAGTTCCCCAGCCGCTCTCGCCGCGGACTCGCAAAGGCTCTGAACGCTGCCGGTGACAACAGTCTCGCTATTATCCAGCGATTTAGGCGTTTCTTTCCGAATACTTTCCAGCGCCTTTTCCGAAAGACGAAGATGATATTTATGCACCACCTCCATGGCCTGGGCCGAGGTGGACGGGTCCGGCGCGGCAGGGCCGGAGGCGATGCTGTCCAGCCGGTTTCCCAAAACGTCGGAAAGCACAATGGAAAACACCTGGGCGGGCTTGCAAAGCTGGGCGAACCTGCCCCCTTTTACGCCGGATAATCGCTTGCGGATCAGGTTGATCTCAGAAATGTCAGCCCCGCAGGCCAAAAGCTGTTTCGTAATATCCTGCAGCTCCTCCAAGGGCACCAGGGGCAGTTCAAACAAGGCGGAGCCTCCTCCGGAAATCAAAAAGAGGACCTGGTCGTCCCGCGTCAGGGTTTCGGCAAGGGCGGCGATTTTCTGCGTGCCGGCAACCGAATTTTCGTCCGGAACCGGATGGCCCGCCTCCAAAATCCGGCAGCGTGGGATATCTCCTACGCCGTGGCCGTATTTGGTCAGCACGATTCCCTGTTTGAGCTGGGTCCCTAAAAATTTTTCCGCGGCATAGGCCATTTGCCAGGCCGCTTTCCCAATACTAAACAAGGTTACCGGTTTGGTAAACCTGTGAGTTTTCAGCGCCTTTTCCACCGCTTGGTCCGGCATCGCCTCCCGCAGCGTCTGCCGGATAATTTTCCAGGCATCCTGCGTCATTGTCTCATTGCTCATTCTATCCCTCCTTGCTTTGTTTCCACTATAAACTTTCCCTTATTCCTTGTCAATCGAAAAATGAAATCAGCCGTTTCAAAAATGAACTTTTCATTTTCCGCTCTCCATGGTATCATTAAAGGACAGAAAATGTTGGTGGAAATGAGGACTGGCACAATGGACGCTATACGAAAAGCGGTTGTCAACGCTTTAGACGCGCTTGATATTCCCTACGAAATCACAGAGCATCTTCCGGTTTATACCATTGACGAAATGGACTCCCTGGGAATCACTTTAAACGGGGACGTGGTCAAAAATCTTTTTCTGCGGGACGCCAAAGGAAAACGCCATTTCCTGGTGGTATTGGACAAGGACAAACGGGCTGATCTGAGAACCCTTCAGGAACAGCTGGGCTGTACCAAATTAAGCTTTGCTTCTGAGGAACGGCTGGAAAAATACCTGAGCCTTTCCAAAGGCGCCGTTACCCCGCTGGGAATCCTCAATGATTCCCAAGGCGCGGTAGAGCTGGTGTTCGACCGTGACCTGGCCGGCCGGCAGCGGCTTGGCGTCCACCCCAACGAAAATACCGCGACGCTTTGGATTTCCTTTGAAAATCTAAAAAAGGTGGCGGATGCCACCAACCACCCCATCCAATACGTTACCCTTTAACCCGATCTATGCGGCGGAACAGAGCGGCTTCTGTTCCGCCGGATTTTTTATTCACCCTCTTGACAGCCATGAAATAAACTGTTATTATTATAATATCAAAATGATATCAAGGAGGGTATTGCTATGAATGAAAAAATTGTTTATGAAGAAAGAGAGAAAAAAGCGGGTTCCGGCGCGTTGGCGTTAATTCTGATTATTTTACTGCTTTTGGCATCTGTCGCCGCCATTATTCTGGGAGCCGTTCTGTCCTCTGAGGAAAATCAATCCAACACCCTTGGGGTCATTCTGCTGGTAGCGGGAATCCTGGCCTTTGTGGCTGGCTGTATCCTGCTGCCGGGGCTTAAGGTAATCAACCCCAAGGAAGCCTTGGTGCTCACTTTATTCGGCAAATACAGCGGTACTCTGAAAAAAGACGGCTTTTACTGGGTGAATCCTTTCTGCACCGCGGTAAACCCCACTGCTACCACGGGACGGACCACCGGACCCAACGCGATGATTATATCGGAAAGCAAAAAAATATCCATGAAAGCCATCACCCTGAACAATGAAAAGCAAACCGTCAACGACGAGCGCGGCAACCCGGTCATTATTGGTACCATCGTGATCTGGCGGGTGGTGAATACCGCCAAGGCGGTATTTAACGTCAACAACTATAAAGTGTTCCTTTCCACCCAATGCGATTCCGCCACCCGTAACGTAGCCCGGCTTTATCCTTATGATACTGATGACTCCAGCGGCGAGAAATCCTTGCGGGGCAGCAGCCAGGAGGTTGCCGACATGATGAAGCAGGATCTCCAGGCAAGAGTGGACGTGGCCGGTATCGAGATCATGGATGTGCGCATCACCAACCTGACCTATGCTCCCGAGATCGCGGCGGCGATGCTTCAGCGGCAGCAGGCGGAGGCTATTATCGCCGCCCGTCAAAAAATCGTGGAGGGCGCCGTGGGCATGGTAGAAATGGCCTTAAACCATCTGAATGAAAACGGCGTGGTAGAACTGGATGAGGAGCGGAAGGCCGCCATGGTCAGCAATCTGCTGGTGGTGCTTTGCGGCAACCGGGACGCTCAGCCGATTGTAAACAGCGGCTCTCTCTATTAAGCTGAAACAGGAGGGGACGCCAATGGAAAAAAAAGAAAATGAAAAAAAGCAAATTCTTTTGAGGCTGGCCCCGAGCCTTTGGAAAGACCTTGCCGCCTGGGCGGATGAGGATTACCGTTCCATCAACGGCCAAATTGAGTTTTTGCTCAGCGAATGCGTTCGAAAGCGAAAAAGCCGCTCCCAAAAGGAGGCGGCGATGCAGGAAAAATTCCTTTCCGGCGAAATCACGCCGGAGGAATATCACACCTGGCTGAAAAATAGAAGGCTTTCGGAAAAATGAATGAATTATAATAAAAAGGAAGTCCCGGAGAATCTCCGGGGCTTCCTTTTTTTCAGGGCGGCCTTCGCGGAAAAAAGGGAGGAAATTTGGTCAGATTTTTCTTTTTTGCTTTTTTTCCTGAAATAAATATGATATGATTAATTCTGAAAAATAATCATTTTAGGAGGCCTTCCTATGAACCGTGAAAAAGTATTGGTAGTCGGCAGTTCCAATACAGATGTTATCCTTCGCATCCCCCGGTACCCGTTGCAGGGGGAATCTCTGGTGGTGAAAAAGCGGGAACAGGCCTTGGGCGGAAAGGGTTCCAACCGGGCGGTGGCTCTCACCAGGCTGGGCGCGGATTTGGATTTCTGCTGCAAGCTGGGAAAAGACGCTTCCGGCGAGTTTATTCTGAACGCCTATGAAAAGGAAGGCGTAAGCCGCGATATGGTGCTGCTGGGCGATACCGAGGGCACCGGCACCGCCTACATTATGCTGGAGGACAGCGGCAGCAATACGATCCTTTCCTATCTGGGCGCTAACGGCGATTATAATCAGGAGGACATTGACAAGATATTGTCCAAGCTTCCCCAGTATGGATATCTGTGCATGGACCTGGAATTCAGTTTAGACGCAATTCGTGAGATTCTCAAGGCTTCCAAGGAAGGCGGCCCTAAGGCCATTATCGACGCGGGCCCGGTGCGGAAAGAGCTTCCCCTAGAGGCTTTCAGCGGCGCTTATGTGCTGAGCCCCAATGAAACCGAGGCCGCCGGCATGACCGGTATTAAAATCACCGACCGGGCCTCTGCGGAAAAAGCGTGTTTGGCCTTGTATGAGTCCGGCTGCGAAAACGTGATTTTAAAATGGGGCAAGCAGGGCGCTTTACTGTACGACGGGTCCTCCTTCACCCACTATCCCGCATATGGCGGCTCCGGCCAGGTGGTGGACACAACCGCCGCCGGCGACTGCTTCATGGCGGGGCTGACCTGCCGGCTTTCTGAGGGATGTCCTCTGGACGAAGCCATACAGTTCGCCAATATAGCCGCCTCCATCGCCGTGACCCGGCTGGGCGCCATTCCTTCTCTTCCCAACCGGGAGGAAGTGGAACTCATGGTGGAAAAGGCTAAGGAGACAGGCTATTTCGATTGACGCAATTAACAAACCGCAAAAAAAAGGTCCTGGCATAAGGGGGACGGCAAACGCCGCCGCTTCCCCTTCCGCCGGGACCTTTTAAGTTTTTCTTATTTCTCTTCGATAACGCAGCCAGCGCCGGACCAATCCCGATAAAAACGGTCCACGTAGTATTTCGTCAAAGGCAGTGGGCTGTCAAAGGTATCGGTAAACACATGATAAGGCATGGTGACGATATCAGCGCCAGCCAAAGCGTATTCCACGATCTCCTGGGGCTTTTCAATGGAAGCCGCCAAAACCTCCGTGGCCAGGCCCTCCTCATGGATCACGGTACTCAGCTGCTCCAGCGTCACCAGGCCGTCATAGCCGATGACGTCATTCTGCCCGGTGTAGGGCGCCACATAGTCCGCGCCCGCGGTAGCGCACAAAAAGCCCTGAGACGCGGTAAGCACCGCGGTAGCGCAGGTCTTAATGCCCTCCCCGTGCAGAATCTTAATGGCTTTTACCGCCTCCCGGGTCGCGGGGAGCTTCACTACGATGTTCTTACCGGCGGTAGCGATCTTCCGGCCCTCGGCCACCATTCCGTCGGTGTCCTTAGCCACAACCTGGCCGAACACCGGAATTTCAGGAAATTCCTTGGCGATATTGGATAAAACATCCACCAGGTTCTTCCCGGTCTGGGAAGCGATAGTGGGGTTGGTGGTAATCCCACAGATCAGGCCCATTGCGTCAAGCTCTTTTAATTCCTGCAAATCAGCAGTATCTGCAAATAATTTCATTGTTTAAAAGCTCCTCTTTTCTATACAGCTTAAAACTCTTCGGGATACCAGCCCACAAACTCAGGCTTTTCGCTTACCTTGGCGTTATTTCCCATCTCATAATAAGCGCCAAGCGCATCGTAGGTATCCAGATAGAAGTAGTGGTCCTCCATGTATTTTCCCTGATAATTCACCTTGGGGCCGCGGCTGGAGTATTCGGCGACGGCGGCGTCCAAAGCGTCGTTATCCAGGATGGACTCCTTGATATGATGGATTCCGGGGCCTCTTTCCTCCAAGAACTTAGAGTAGGGGTTCACACCGTAAACCGGCTGAATGATCTCGAATTCAATCCCGCCGATAAAGGTAGCGGCAATCAAAAACTCCCAATCCTCTTCCACCGGCTTGCCGTCGCTTTTTACGTCATGGGTGCTGATTTTGTTGTTCTTCAGAATCGTCCACGGTCCCCAGTTGAGCTTTTCCGTCAAATACTCAATGGTCTTTTTGTAATCATTGGTAACATAGCAAACCTGGGTGATCTTTCTGTTCTTGTTGAACTCCAATAACTCTTTTGCGCTCATCATGGTTGATATCCCCCTTTTTTAAAATGAATAGAAACCGGGAATCCCGGTTGGTTCCGAACAATGATAAAAGCCCATCTTCAGCTCATTACCGCTTTCGCAAACCAGGCCCGCCGCAAAACAAGCTGAATTGAGCCGGACCGGTACTCTTCCGCGGGATGCTTTGTTTGCGGTATCACAATCCCTGTGGGAGCCTTATGAAAAACACGGGCCGAAAAGCCGCCGCCTCAGCGCGCCAAGACAGCCTTCTCCGGTTTTCGGCCCGGGCCCCGCTATAAGGTATACCATTCCTACTCCCTAAACCGCCGCAAACAAGCGTCGGCACGGGAAATTATTCCACATAGATGCCTAATTGGATTCCCTTTTCGTAATCCGCGTCCCAATCGTAGTCCTTGTGCGGCTGGAACGAATTCATATGGAAATTCCTGGCCGCTACCGCTCGCATTTCCTCCATAGAGGACACCACGCCTAAGCCCCGCAGCTGCCACAACAGGTTGCCGATCAGGGTAGCGTAGGGCATGCCGGACCGGGTAGGCAAATGGGAGGCATCGCTGATCAACTGCACCAGCTGCGAATACCAGGCGCCGCCGTTCACCACTACGATTTCCTCCAAAGGGATATGTAGTTTTTCCGTTAAATGGAGCGCCTTCTGCTTGATCCACATGGCGATGCTTTCAAACAGGCAGCGAATCCACTCGCCGTGGGTAGCGGGAACCGTTTGGCCGGTTTCCACCAAATGCTCGGTCAGCGACTCAATGATGCTGCCGTGAGCCTTCAGGAACCGGGGATCCTTCATATTCACATAAGAGTGGACCGATTTGGCTTCCTTGGCGATCTGTTCGATCTCATCGTAGGAATAAGCGGTCCCTTGACGGGCCCATTCCTTTGTGACGGCGTTTACCAGCAGGAACGCCGGAAAATCCTGATAAACCAAGAAAGTATCCGGTTCGCCCTGAAGGGAATTTTTAAAGCCATAGTGGTAAGCCGCGTCGCTGATATCAGGCTTGTCGGTCTCCACGCCCATATTGGCGTTGGTGCCCAGGCAGACATACAGCTTATTGGGGCCGAAACCGGGAATCGCGGCTACCGCGGAGGCGCTGTCGTGGCCGGCCACGGAAACCACCTTCATGCCCGCCGCGCCGGTCTGGTCCTCTATCGCCTGGTGTACCGGTCCCAAAACCCATCCCGGCGCTTTCGGCGGCATAAAAATCCGAGTGGGAATTCCCAGGACCTGGCACAACTCCGTGGACCACCGCTCCTGGCGGTAGTCAAACAGGCCGGTGGTCCCGGCGATGGTAGCGTCAGCGGTTCCCTTGACGCCGGTATAGAAATAACCGAACAGGTCAGGGAACATAATCAACTTATCAGCGTAATCCATACAGGGATCATGGGCGGCAACCCTGGAAAACACCTGGGGAAGCATATAGCCCCGGTTGCACAGGCAGCCTGTCAAGCGGAACGTCTCCTGCTCCGGGATCTTAGCGAAAAGCTCTTCCAGGGTATGCAGGGTGCTGTTATCGTTAGGATGATAGGGCGGGAAGACGATGCGTCCGTACCCGTCGATATAAGCGTGGGCGGAACCATGAGTATCAAACCCGATGGTATCCGGCGCGCCATACTTGGAAACGATCTGGGCCAGGCCATCCAGTGAATGGTTATACAGCGAGAAAAAATCGTGATATAAAGAATCCAGCACTCTGACAGAACGGTTCGGGAAAGGAATATACTGGTTTTCCACCAGCCGTTCCCCGTCAAAGTAAGCCGATACCATTTTCCCGCCGCTGGCGCCGCAGTCAACTCCCACCAAATGGTATGTTTTACTCATAGGAAATTCCACCTATTCATTTGAAGTAAAATTGATGATTCGGGAAAGCTAACTTATTTATTTTTCTGAAGATCGAGGAAGAACTGGCATTCCTCGTCGGACAGCGGGACCTCGCCGCCCAGCTGCTTGGTCAGGAACAGCGCCTTGGCAATGGCCTCGGCGGCCTCGGTCTTGTTCATGGCGTCGGTTACGGTCTTGCCTACCACCAGCACGCCGTGGTTGCCCAGCAGCACGATGTCTCTGTGGTTTTGCAGAATCGGAATCGCGCCGGCCAGAATCTTATCTGTGCCAGGACGGCCGTAAGGCGCGCATTCGAATTTGCAGAAATTGCCCATCATTTCCGGATAGGCTCTGGTCTCTACGTCCTTGTTGGCCAGGGCGTACGCGGTCAGATACGGAGGATGGCAGTGTACCACGCCGCCGATGTCGTCGCGGATGGTGTATGTTTCCGTGTGCATGGGAAGCTCAGACGTGGGCTTGCAGTTGCCGTGGATCTGGTTGCCGTTTTCGTCCATCACGGCGATCATGTCCTCGGTGAGAAGGCCCTTATTCTTCGTGGTGGGGGTGATGTAGATCTTCCCGTCCACTCTCGCCGAGATGTTTCCCTCAAAGGTGTTCACCAGTGTCTTTTCGTCAAGGCGTTTCGCCACCGCCATGACTTCCCGGATTGCTTCCATGTTGATGTTCATATAACTGCACCTCTCTTAAAAAAATTAAAGCCGCTGCGGCTTCGGCCGCAAGCCCTGTTTGGTTAAAATAGTAAAACAGAGGCTTCCGGCCGGCTGCAGCGTCATAAAAACTTTCGAAGTAACTTTCAGATTATTCGTAATTTCTGTGGCGCTTTTCCATTTCCTCATCGGAAACGTTCATTTGTTTCTTCAGTAATCTGGACATGCAGTCGAAGAGGATCACCGCGGACTGCTCATACAGATTTCCCATAGGCTGCTGGGTGGGGACCAGATCGCCGTGGGCACGATAAGCCATTGCCGGCAGATGGACCACGATATCGGCAACCTTGCCCATGTCGCTATCCGGAACAGCGGTTACCAGAACGATCTTTGCGCCGGCCTTCTTGCACAGTTCAGCGATGAATACCACGTGGCTGTAGAAGCCGGGGCCGCAGGAAATAAACACAACGTCGCCTTCTCCCACAGAAGGAGCGGTATCCTCCCAAGCCCAATGGGCGTCCTTGCCCAGGTGCATTAAGCGCATAACAAAGAATTTCAGGCCCAGGCCCTCTCTTCCGGCGCCGTAACAAACCACCTTTTTCGCGTTGATGATGGCATCCAAAGCCGGCTGCAAATCCTTGTCATCCATTCTGTCGAACACCTGCTGCATCTCGCTTAGCGCAGTGTTCGCGTACTCGTTCAATAAACCCATTTTCGTTCCTCCTTAAAATTTTAAATAGAAATAGGTTTTAAATCTATCACCCTAAGACGGCTGGCCGCCCTAAGAAGCACAGAAAAGCATCGCGTCTCCGTCAGGATCGCCCGGGAAATCACACACAGGAAAGGAATCCCGCGGTGAAGGAATCTCCCAGGCCGATGGTACAGGCCGGATGCTCCACCACCTTGGTGGGCACGGCGATGACGCCGCCCTTTTCCAAGGTTTTGATCCGCTGCAATCCGATGGCGCTGTCAGGCTGGTCCGCAATGGAGAACACCATCTCCTGGGTTCCATAATCGGAATACCGGGCCTTCGCGGAGGCCACCATATTCCCCATTGCCAAGGCGGCTTTCACATCCTTGCCCTCCGGCAGTGGGTTGCCGTAATACATAGAAACATCCCTGGAGTGGACCACCACGCCATATCTGGGACGGTAGGTATGGAAAAACTGGTCCATTAAATCCATCAGCATATAAGGATTGCCGCCAAAGGAGGAGTGGGACACGCCGTTGATCTCAAACAGCTCCTCGTCGCTGCAGGCGATGATGTCGCTTTTGCACCCAAGTTCCCTGAAAAACGTCCCATAACCGTCCTTCAGGAAAAAGGGGCCGCATTCGCAATAAACCACGGTTTCCTTGGGAACGTCATCCAGCAGCTGGGAAATTTCCTGCAGCTTAGCCGTCAGCTTATCCTCCTGCTGAATCCCGTTAACGCCGGAAATCAGCAGTGAGGTGGTATGATTTTTTTTCGCGTAATCAAAATAGCCATGATCCAGGGGCAGCTGGGAATTGATCACATCCCAGGCGAGAATAACCTTATTGGCCACCGGCGCAGTATAACTCTGATCCTGAAATTTGAGGGTAGCGCCCTTTTGAAACTGCAGAATAAAGTGAGGCGCGTAGCGGCCGGGGTTTTCCCGCAAAAACTGCTGAACGGGAAGAGCCCTTCCCCCCGAATAAATGGATAGCTGGGGATAGTTCAGCAGGTCGGCGAACTGCGGCCCAAAGCTGGTCAAATGCGCCACGCTTTTCACACCGAAATTCGCCAAAGCGCAGGCCGCCTGGGCGCCTGTTCCTCCCACGCCATAGGAAACCATTTTCAAGGAGCTTTCAATGGTTCGGGCCACCTCTTCGCAAATGAAGCACTCGGTGCCCCCCTCCGGCAGACGGAACAGCAGCATATCCACCAGGTCGGTCATGCTTTCCACGTTGCTGATGTTCCTGGGCCCTGTGGCGTACTGGTCCACCCAGCTTTGGATCACGCCCGCATCCCATTGCACCAACAGGTCCACATTGCTGGTCAGGCCAGCCGCTACATACCGGGAATCGGCCACCTTCTGAAAATAGGCAATCGCGTTTTGATAAACACCCATAAAATTTCATCCTTTAATGAATATGTTATTTTGTCAGCCGCGAACCAACGCGTCCTTCAGCTCCCGGTAAATTTCATCGATGTCCGCAATCACAGGGTTGGCCTTATAATCCGGCAGGTCGTGGCTGCGGTCCGCAATCTTGCGGATCATCGCCTCATCCACAGAGAAGCTTTCAAAATGCAGCCACATCCCGATATCCTTCAGCAGCTGGTCCACTTCCTCGCAGCATTTCTCCGACGCTTCTTCATCTGATAGGCCCGAAAGCTCCGGATTTAAAATTCTCCCCACCACGGCAAACTTTTCCACCGCGGCAGGGCGGGTCAGCCTCATAAAGGAAGGATAGGTCAGCGCCAAGGACTCACCGTGCATAATCTGGGGGCAGTGGCCGCTGATGGTCATACCTACGCCGTGAGGCAAGGTAACGCCCGCGTTCGCGATGGCCAGGCCGCCGCAGGTATCCGCCCAGGCCATACCCTCTCTGGCTTCTAAATCCTGCCCATCCTTTACCACCCGGCGCAGGTATTTCGCCACCATGCGAATACCCTCCAGGGCGATGATATCCGTATAAGCAGAGCCGTTTACATTTATATAGCTTTCAAAACAGTGGCAGAAGGCGTCAAAGCCAGTAGAGGCGGTGGTGTGCCGGGGAACGGTCACCATCAAATCCGGGTCCACAATGGCAACCCGGGGGTAAATAATATTATTGAAAACAGCGCTCTTGGTCTGGGTGGCGGTTTCCGTCATGACCGCTACCTGGGTCACCTGGGAACCGGTACCCGAAGTGGTGGTGACGGCGATGCAGGGCAAGGTCTTTTCCGGCTGCTTCTTAAAGAACAGATAATCCCAAGCCCGGCCCTCGTTGACAGCGGTCATAGCCACCGCCTTAGCGGTATCCATCGCGGAGCCGCCGCCGATACCGATGACCACGTCTACTTTTTTATTTCTGGCTATCTTTGTGCCGGCGTCCACGCTCTCTGTGGTCGGATTGGGCACGACGCCGTCATAATGAGAAACACAAAGGCCTTCCTTTTCCAGCAGGCTTCTTACCTTTTCAAACAAAGGAGCCAAAGGAGAATTTGTTGCCTCTGTTACCAGCAAAACGTTTTTTCCAAATTCAGAAGCGATTTCTCCGATGCTTTCGATCTTGCCCCGGCCGAAGATGATTTTCGTGGTTTGCTCATAGCTGAAATTCATGAAGACACTCTCTTTCCCTGCATATTATAATGAAGATGCAGAATAAAAATTTATCCCTCCGTCCATCCGCCAAACAGCGGATTTCCGGTTCTTGCAAAAACCATCTACAAAGACTGCGTTCCCCTAGTCTGGCCGCTAGCCGGCAGCTGCCGGGAACCATTTTCTTTGCCATTCCGGCGCCAGGCTTTTGAAATCATTTCCCAATTTTTCAAACATTCGCCCGCCAACCCTTTTTGGTATATTAAAAGCACATCAACTATTAAAATACAGCACAATTTTAGATTGGTTTTATGTTTAATTATCGTTTAATTTGAATATATTTTTTGCGTTTTTATTTATCGCTATTAAGTTATCTATGTTTATTTATTTTGTGTAAAATTCTATAGGTTTTCCTAGCATTTTTTATCCATTTCATGCTTTCGTCCTCATTATAAACAAGTGGATATTATTTGTCAATAGAAAAACAGAAAACAAAAGATGATTTAAAAACCTATTTTTGTGATATTTTATTCATAATAACTAATTGACAAAATGTATTATTTTCTTATAATATAATTAACAAAAGGTAATATCCAAGTTTTTAATTAACCTAATATAGTAATTCACCAGCACTTTATTATGGATACGCCTTAAAAGCCTGCTGACGCAAAGAATTGGCCGTATCTATTCATTGGAAATCCCACCGGCCGTACCTAAAATGGAGGTTCTATTATGTCTAAAACCGATAAGTCTCTGGTCGGGATCCATAATAAGGAAGCTGTTATCAATACTATCCGGGACAATTCTCCCATTTTTCGGGCGGAAATCGCCCGCCTGACCGGTTTAAGCATTCCCACTGTCATGAAAATCACGGAGGAATTTAAGCAGAGCGGCCTTATTTATGAAAGCGGCAAGCGTACCGCTGAGGTAGGAAAGCCGCCTAAGCTGTTAAGCTTTGTTCCTGACGCCAAGTATATTATTGGCGTGGATGTGGGCACCACCCATGTAGAAGCGATTCTGATGGATCTTTCCGCCAACATCCTGATGCGCGAGTGGGTTCCTACTCACGACGGGCATACATTTCCTCAGGTTTTGGAGCAAACCATCGATTGTATTCAAAAGATTTTAGACGCTTCTACGGAATACGCTGACAAGATTCTGGGAATCGGTGTAGGTGTCCCGGGCCTGATCTCAGTGGAGACAGGAAAAATTATTTTATCTCCCGCCATCGGGTGGCATGAAAGGAATTTTCTGACGCCCTTAAAGGAGCGCTTCAACTTTCCAATCGTGGTGGATAACGTGGTAAGAGCCATGGCTATGGCGGAATTGTGGTTTGGCGCGGGCCGCGGCATGGAAAACTTCTTCTGTGTGGGCTTAGGCTACGGCATCGGTTCTTCCATCGTCATTGAAAAACAGATTTATTCCGGCAGTACCGGCACCAGCGGCGAGTTCGGCCACATGACCATCGACAAAAGCGGGCCCCTTTGCGATTGTGGGTGCTATGGCTGCTTAGAGGCCATCGCTTCCGCCAACGCCATTTCCAAGCAGGCCAGGTTTGCGATCTCCAACGGCGCCAATTCCATGATGTACGATATTGTCCACGGAAACCTAAACGACATCAACGCCAAGGTCGTTTTCGACGCCGCCAAGGCCGGTGACTCTCTTGCCAACACCATCGTCAACCAGGTGACTGTCTATCTTGGCATCGCCATCAGCAACGTCATCAACCTGCTGGATCCTCAACTGATTATTCTCGGCGGCGGCATCAGCTTAGCCGGCGATTTCTTGCTGAATCCCCTCTTGGATGAGGTATCCCGTCACATTTTACCGGTAAAGACCCCTAACATTGTCATTTCTAACTTAGGCGAAAATGCTATCGCTATCGGCGCGGCTACCTATCTATTAAAGGAATATGTGGAATCCAGCAGTGTATAAAGCCATTTTCTCTCTTCGCGCGGAAAGCCGTCTGTTTTACCTGAGTTGTCTTTCAGATTATTTAAAAGATTTCACTAAAGGAAGAAGGATATTTATGAAAATTTCCCAGGCGCCTTTCGGTACCTCCAGGGATCAAAAGCCGGTTTTTCTCTATACGCTGTCAAACGATCACGGCATGGCTGTGGAAATTTGCAACATCGGCTGCAGTATTGTCTCTGTGAGGGTTCCGGACAAAGACGGAAATATAGTAGATGTGGCCTTAGGCTATGATACCGCGGCGGAATACGAGGCCAATCCCACCGCCTTTGGCGCGGTAACCGGGCAGTATGCCGCCCGCATCCGCAGAGGCCAATATCAGTGGGATGGAAAAACCGTCCAATTAGAACTGAACGAGGGAAAAAATAATATCCACGGCGGCTCTAACGGCTTTGCCTACCGCTATTGGGACTGCGTCGAGGCCAGTGAAAGCAGGCTGAGCTTCCAGATTTTCAGCCCTGATGGGGACAGCGGGTTTCCGGGAGACCTGACGGTAACCGTCTCCTATGAGCTTACCGAGGACAATACCTTAGCCTGGGAATCAGAGGCCACCACCCAGACAGAAACCATCTGCTGCCTGACCAACCACAGCTACTTTAACCTAAACGGCTGCAATTCCGGTTCCACTGAGGGGCAATATATGACCATCAACAGCGACTACATCTTAGAAATCGACGACGAAATGCTGCCAACCGGCAGAGTTCTCCCTGTGGCCGGCACCCCCTTTGATTTTAATTCTCCCAAAAAGCTTGGCGCCGAGTGTGACGCCGGCCACCCTCAGCTGAAGATTGCCGGCGGCTACGACCACTACTTTATTCTCCGTCCCTTCGCCCCCTTCAGCACCCAGGCCTATTCCGAGCAGACCGGCATTCAGTTCACTCTGCGTACCAACGCGCCTGGAATCCAGCTTTACGCCGGAAACTTTCTGAATGGAACCGTAAAAGCCAAGGGCGGCTATTACCCGCAGAAACGGGGCGGTTTCTGTCCGGAGCCTATTTCCTATCCGGACGCTGTCAATCACCCGGATTTTCCTTCCTGCGTTATTTCCAGGAACAATCCTCAAAGGTACCGCACGGAAATGTCGTTCTCCATTAGAAAATAAACACTGAATAAAAAAGGAACCTTGTTTTCACAAGGTTCCTTTTTTTATTCTTTTCACTCATAGTGACGCCAGAAAGGTTTCATAAGCGTCATGAAAGGAATCATATGGGGTAGGATTTCCCCCATTGGTGCTTTTGCACTGGTTATCCGAATACTCCTGCCCCACGGCGAACAGCTCGCCGATGGACAAATTCACCCCGGCTTTTTGTGCCAGGCAGCAAAACGCATCCAGAGGATCCTTTGAGGTTTGGGTCTCCAGCAGCGCTTGGCGCAGCGTTTTATCTTTTTTCGCCAAAACGGACAGCTGTTCCAGCTTTTCAAATGTATTCATACTATGGCGCCCTCCACGCTTTCATGATTGGAACCAAAGAATGCCTAATTTGGCCTTCTCTTCTTACTGCTCTATAGCATCCGGATAAACAACGGATTTGATTGTTTCGCCAGTAGCCGCGTCCTTCACCACAACCTCACAGTGAAGCTCCTGGCCGCTGTATCTTTGACACATCATAGCAGCGAAGCCCAAGATTAGGGGCGACATATCAATCGTAGCTTCATAAGCCTCCCGGTCTACCTCCATGGTCACCTGAGTGAAGGCGTCGTTATAAGTGATCTTAGAAATATACGGGGTGGAATCTCCCCCGACCATGCCATCCACGATTTTTTGAAATTCTATTTTCATCTCGGACAAAAGCTCTTCTTGATGAGCCTTGGTCATGGTAACGGTCAACGAACCATCGTCGTTAACCTCCGCTTTGATAAAGCCCTTCTCCCGGGCATAGGCATCCGGATCAAAATCCGGAATGTTCTCCATCAGAAACGCGGGCAGGGTAACGGTAACGCCTTCCTCATCAGCCTGGGAGGATTCCGGCGCGCTGGATTCCTCCGCCTTAGACTCCGTTTCTTTAGATTCCGCTTCTTTGGATTCCCCCTGAGATACGGCGGACGCCGCCTCGCTGCTGGAGCTGTCCGGCCCCTTGCCGCTACTGCCGCAGGCCGCCATAGACGCCGCCATCAAACAAGCGAGAAGGCATGCTAAAAACTTTTTCAATCTATCATTCACTCCTTTATTTTTTGTCTCAATATGGCTTTTTGTTTAGACGCTCTTTTCATTATAGTAGCTTAAAACGCATTCTGCAAGCGCAATCAATTTTTTATGGCTGTCAAATAATTGAAAAGTCAAGACGGCCGATGAAAAAGGAAGTCCGCTCCATGATGACCACCGGCAAGCTTCCTTTTCTGATATTCGCTATTCAGTTCTGCCGATTCATAGCCTGCTTCATGGAGCGGACATATTCCCCAATCGGCTTTGCGGCCTGCCTGCCGAACTTGGCCGCCAGCTTGACGATGGCGCTTCCCACAATGACGCCGTCGACGTTTTTTGACATGGCCTCGGCCTGCTCGGGCGTGGAAATCCCGAACCCTACGGCACAGGGAATTTTGGTGTTCTCCCGGATGATTTTCACCATCGAGCCGATATCCGTGGTGATTTCCGAACGGACCCCGGTAACCCCCAGGGACGACACCACATAGACAAAGCCCTGGGCCTCTTTGGCGATCATGGCGATCCTGTTTTCAGAAGTAGGGGCGATCAGGGAGATGAAATCAACGCCGTACCTTTGACAGCAGGCGAGAAACTCCTCCCTCTCCTCAAAGGGCACGTCAGGAAGGATCAGCCCGTCAATGCCGGTTTCGGCACATTGGGAGATAAACTTTTTCGAGCCGTAGGAAAACACCACATTGGCGTAGGTCATGAAAACCATCGGCGTGGTTACCGTCTTCCGCACTTCCCGGACAAGATCAAAGATCCGGTCTGTGGTCGCGCCGCCGGAAAGCGCCCTCAGGTTTGCCTCCTGGATCACCGGCCCCTCCGCGGTGGGGTCGGAAAAGGGAATCCCCAGCTCGATCAGGTCGGCTCCATTTTCGCTCATGGCTTTCACAATTTCCGCCGTGGTTTCCAGGTCGGGGTCTCCGCAGGTCAGAAAGGGAATAAACGCTTTTCCATTGGTAAAGGCTTTCATAATATTACTCATTGATATCCTCCCCCCGATAGCGGGCGATCGCCGCGCAGTCCTTGTCCCCCCGGCCGGAAACGGTCACCACGATAATCTGGTCCTTTCCCATCTCAGGCGCCAGCTTCATGGCGTAAGCCAAGGCATGGGAGGACTCGATAGCCGGGATAATCCCCTCCATTCTGGAAAGGTACTCAAAGGCGTTCACCGCTTCGTCGTCAGTAATCGCCGCATACTCCGCCCTGCCGGAATCGTGGAGATAGGCGTGCTCCGGCCCTACGCCGGGATAGTCCAGCCCCGCTGAAATAGAATATACCGGGGCGATCTGTCCGTAGGCATCCTGGCAGAAATAAGATTTCATGCCGTGGAAAATCCCCGGCCTGCCGGTATTAATCGTTGCCGCCGTTTCAAAGGTGCCGATCCCCCGGCCCGCGGCTTCACAGCCGATCAGCCTTACGCCCTCATCGGGGATAAAGTGGTAAAAACTCCCCATGGCGTTGGAACCACCGCCTACGCAGGCCAGCACCGCATCCGGCAGGCGGCCTTCCTTCTCCAGAATCTGCCGCCGGGTCTCTCTGGAAATCACCGCCTGAAAATCCCGGACAATGGTGGGAAACGGATGAGGGCCCATAACGGAGCCCAGGCAGTAATGGGTATCCTGGATTCTGCCCGCCCATTCCCGCAGGGTTTCCGATACCGCGTCCTTCAGGGTGCGGGTTCCGCTGGTGACCGGAATCACTTTTGCCCCCAGCAGCCGCATTTTATATACATTCAGCGCCTGCCGCTTAGTGTCCTCTTCTCCCATAAAGACTTCGCATTCCATATCCATCAGGGCCGCCGCCGTGGCGGTGGCCACACCGTGCTGTCCCGCGCCGGTCTCCGCGATGAGCCTGGTTTTCCCCATTTTTTTCGCCAGCAGGGCCTGGCCAAGCACGTTGTTGATTTTGTGCGAGCCTGTGTGGTTCAGGTCCTCCCGCTTTAAATAAATTTTCGCGCCGCCCAAATCCCGGGTCATTTTCTCCGCGTAATACAGCCGGCTGGGCCTGCCGGCGTATTCGTCCAGCAGGGTCTCCAGTTCCCGGTTGAACTGAGGGTCACCCTTATAATATTCATACGCTTCTTCCAGCTCGATCACGGCGTTCATTAAGGTTTCCGGGATATACTGCCCCCCGTGAACGCCGAACCTTCCTTTTCCTTCCGCCATGGAAAAACCTCCTATTTTTTTAATTCCTGGTCGATTTCTTCCAGGGCTTTCAGAAAGCCCCGCATCTTTTCAAAATCCTTTCGCCCGTCTGTTTCCACCCCGGAGCTGACGTCCACCCCATAGGGCTCAAGACGCTCCACAGCCAGCCGGACGTTTTTTTCATGGAGCCCTCCAGCTAAAAAATACGGCCTGTAAATCCCCTCCAGCAGCGACCAGTCGAAAGTCTCTCCGGTGCCGCCCGGCCCGTTATCCAATAAAATATAGTCCGCCTTCGACCTGACGGCCCGCTCCAAATCTTGATGGCTTTTGATGGAAAACGCCTGGGAAACCGGCTGGCTGATTCTTTTCCGCAAAGCGTAAACATACGCCTCATCCTCCCGACCGTGAAGCTGCACCATTTCGATCACACCCCGGTCCAAAAGCCCGCATATGTTTTCCAGCGGCTCATTGACAAATACGCCCACCGGGATTATCCCCGGCTGTAGCTTCTCCCGAAGAACCGCGGCCCGGGCCGGCGTAATATACCGCCTGCTGCCGGGGGCGAAAACAAATCCGATATAGTCCGGCTTCAAGGTATTGGCGTAGCCGATATCCTGTTCCCCGGCCATCCCGCAGATTTTAACCCTGGTCATAGCGCGCCCCTCAGATTCGCCAGCATGGCTTTTTTATCCGCGGCCCGCATCAAGGTTTCGCCGATCAGCACGCCGTTTACCTTTGCCCGGGACAGCGTTTGGATATCCGCCGCTGTCTGAATCCCGCTTTCCGCCACGAACAGCACGTTTTCCGGCACCAGTCTGCGCAGCCTGACGCTATTGTGAATATCCACCGTAAAGTCCTTTAGGTTCCGGTTGTTCACCCCAACCACCCTGGCGCCGGCTTTCACCGCCATGCGGATTTCCTGCTCGTCATGAGCCTCCACCAGAGCGGACAGGCCCAGTTCGTCACAGAGGGACAGGTAACGCTTTAATATGGGTTCATTCAATAGCGAACAAATTAGCAGCACCGCCGACGCGCCCAAGGTTTTCGCTTCGTAAATCATATATTCGTCCACGGTAAAATCCTTCCGCAGGCAAGGGATGGAAACCGCCGCCGAAATTTCTTTTAAAATTTCGCTGCTGCCCAGAAACCATTTTGGCTCCGTCAGCACGGATATGGCCGCGGCCCCCGCCGCCTCATATTCTTTGGCGATTTGCAGATAAGGGAATTCCTCCGCGATTACTTTTTTAGAGGGAGACGCCTTTTTACACTCGCAGAGAAAGGAAACGCCTTCTTTTTCCAGGGCCGCCTCAAACGGGAAGCCGGTATCAAGCTTTTCCCCAAGCGCGCGGGCTTTTATCTCGGCAAGGGGAACCTGTTTTTTCGCTTCCTTCACACGCCAGGCGGCATATTGGGCAATGGTATCAAGAATTGTGCTGCTCATAGGTTGGACACCCTCTTAAACTCTTTGAATTTTTCATAGGCCGCGCCGGAATCAATGATTTCCGCCGCTAAAGGAATCGCCGCGCCGATGCTTTCGGCCTTGCCGGCAATATAAAGCCCGGCGGCGGCGTTCAGCAAGACGATATCCCGTTTGGGGCCTTTGGCGCCTTGTAAAACCGCAAGGGTCATTTGAGCGTTTTCCTCCGGCGTGCCGCCAACCACATCGGCTTTGGTACACCGGGTAAACCCGAATTCCTCCGGTTTGATATCATAGGAGCGGTAAGTGCCCTCTTTAAAATCGCACACCGCCGTAGGGGCGCTTAAAGAAATCTCGTCCATTTTATCCCGGCCGTACACCACCAGCCCACGCTTGACCCCAAGGCCCGACAACACTCGAGCCAGAGGCTCCACCAGGGTTTCGTCATATACCCCCAGCAGCTGCATGGTGGGATGGGCCGGATTGGTAAGGGGGCCCAAAATATTGAATACCGTCCGGAACCCCAGCTCTTTGCGGATGGCTCCCACATATTTCATAGAAAGATGGTATTTCTGGGCAAACATGAAGCAAATATCCGCGTCTTTTAAAAGCGCCAGGCATTTTTCCGGCTTTAGGTCGATATTTACCCCCAGCGCCTCCAAACAGTCGGCGGTGCCGGAGTTGGAGGACGCGGCCCGGTTGCCATGCTTCGCCACCTTGACGCCGCCGGCCGCCAGCACAAACGCGGAGGTGGTGGAAATATTAAAGGTATGAGCGCCGTCCCCGCCGGTTCCCACGATGTCCAGCACATCCATATCGTGCTCCACCCGCTGGGCGTGCTCCCGCATCGCCGCCGCGCAGCCGGAAATTTCTTCGATGGTTTCCGTCTTGGTGCTTTTGGTGGACAGCGCCGCCAAAAACGCCGCGTTTTGGGTCTGGCTGGTTTCCCCGTTCATGACCTCATTCATAACCTGGTAAGCTTCATCGTAGGTCAAATCGCCCTTATTCACGATCTTTACAATAGCCTCTTTAATCATAATTCAATTCCTCCTAACGGTTGGAAATGTTTAGAAAATTCTGAAGAATGGTTTTTCCATCCGGCGTCATAATGGATTCAGGGTGAAACTGAACCCCATAGACGCGATATTTTTTATGCTGGACCGCCATAATCTCTCCGTCCTCAGTTCGCGCGGTAACCCCCAGGCAATCAGGCAGCGTGTCCTCCTTTGCCGCAAGGGAGTGGTACCGGGCCACCGGTATCTTCTCCGGACAGCCCGCAAACAGCGGACAGCTAAGGTCCACCTTGGTTAGGGACTGCTTTCCATGCATCAGCTCCTTGGCGTAGGAAACCGTGGTCCCATATGCCTGACAGATGGCCTGATGCCCCAGGCACACACCTAAAATAGGAATGGAACCCCCCAGCTTCTGAACCGCTTCCACACAGATCCCGGCGTTTTCCGGCCTACCAGGGCCGGGTGAGATCACAACCGCCGCCGGTTTCCGCTTTTCAATTTCCGCCACGGCATCCCCGTCGTTTCGAACCACCTGGATATCCGGGTTCAGGGAACCGATCAGCTGATACAGGTTATAGGAAAAGCTGTCGTAATTGTCGATGAGCAAGATCATAGCGATACCTCCTCGGCGGCTTGCAGGGCGCTGACCACAGCAGCGGCCTTATTGAGGCATTCCTGGTACTCCGTTTCCGGGACGGAATCAGCCACGATCCCCGCGCCGCTTCGGATAAACACCTTGCCGTTTTTCTTGTAAGCGATGCGGATGGCGATGCAGGTATCCAGATTTCCCGTGAAATCCAGGTAGCCGATGGCGCCGCCGTAAATACCGCGCTTATTGTTTTCCAAATCGTTAATGAGCTGGCAGGCTCTTAACTTTGGCGCGCCCGACAGGGTACCCGCCGGCAGAATCGCGTCGATGGCGTCCAGCGCGTCCTTATCCTCCCGCAGCTCTCCTTTGACGGTGGAGCCGATGTGCATCACATGGGAATACCGCTGTATGGAGTGGTATTCCTCCACTTCCACCGTCCCGAATTTGCTTATTTTTCCTATATCGTTTCTCCCCAAGTCCACCAGCATGTTGTGCTCCGCAAGCTCCTTGGGATCCCCCAGCAATTCCGCCTCCAGCTTTTTGTCTTGCTCCTCCGTCTTTCCCCGGGGCCGGGTACCCGCCAACGGAAACGTATGTAGGACGCCCTTTTCCAGCTTTACCAGGGTTTCAGGAGAAGCCCCGGCCACCTCCATATCGGAGCCGGAAAAATAAAACATATAGGGCGAGGGGTTTAAGGTCCGCAGAATCCGGTAGGTTTGAAACAAGCTGCCCTCAAATCCTGCCTCCAGACGGTTGGAAAGGACAATCTGGAAGATATCCCCCTCTATAATGTGACGTTTGGCCCTTTCCACCATGCGGCAGTATTCTTCCCGGGAGAATAGGGGCTTCATCGCCGTGGTCATACGGCCGGTCAAATCCTTCCTGGGCTTGCCGTGCAGGATCAGATCCTTCATCTTTTTTAGTTCCATCTCGCCGCGGTTATACTCGGATTCCAGATTTTCCAGCGAAACGGTCACCATTAGCATTATCTTCTGACGGAAGTGGTCAAAGGCGATGACCTTATCGAACAGCATCAAATCCACATCCTGAAAACCCTCGGTATCCTCACCGTCAAGCCGCAGGGTGGGTTCCGCATATTTCAAATAATCGTAAGAAAAATACCCTACCAGCCCTCCGGTAAAGGGAGGAAAGCCCTCCAGCGCGGGGCAGCGGTAAGCCGCCAGTATCTGGCGGATATACCGGTTAGGCTCCCGGGTATGGACCGTCATGCCGTCCACCTTCATTTCCCCACCGGTGCAGGTGATTTCCAACTTGGGGTCAAAGCCAAGAAATGTATACCGTCCCCAGTTTTCCTTTTCCGAAACGCTTTCCAGCATATAACAGTGGTTAGATACGTTCCTTAAAATCTTCATGACCTCCACAGGCGTTTTCAAATCCGCCAGCAGCTCCACACACAGGGGTACGGCGCGGTATCCGCCTTCCTGCGCGATCTTTTTAACTTCTGAGAAACTCGGCTTTAACATGCTTTTACCCCCTCCGAAACAAAAAAAGTCCTTGACAGAAATTCACTTCTGTCAAGGACGAATAATTCACAATCCGCGGTGCCACCTTGATTTACGGCTTTCGCCGTACGCTTAGCAGAATACTAACATATTCCCGGCAACTGACGTATGCCCTCACGTCGCAGAATACTCGGCTTACGCCTTTGACTGCGCCCTCGGCGATCCATTTAATAGTTTGTTTTCCACCCGACTCTCAGCATCACGGGTTCTCTGTAGGAGCATTGCTATTTTTATCTTCGCTTCAACGGTTTGGTTATTAAATTTTTTTGTATTGTAGCACGATTTTTTTACCGTGTCAATAAGGCAAAAAGAAATTTCCTCAAATTGCCTTTCTAAATCCCGGCCTATCCAGCCCTGCTTTCATAAAGGTTTATAAACAACGGGGATGGCCTTTCAACCAGGCTATCCCCGTTCGTAATTTTTCTTTTTGCTGTTTTCCCGGCGCCGTTATTTTTCACAGGCTTTCGCCCTGCTTTCAGAAATAGCTAAGAGAAAAGCGGCCTCTCTTATTTTGTAATGACGCCGTCCAAATCCCAAAGGTCTTCCCAACCCTTGGCGCCTTCCCACAGGAACACC
>CABUCM010000031.1 GCA_902490005.1 uncultured Ruminiclostridium sp. | reverse complement strand
AAGACCATATAGAAGATTTGGAAACCCGCCAATAATACAGCACTCTGGGAATGTGAACGATGTGTTTCGCCTTTTCCGTCAGCCGCAGGATCATATCGTAATCCTGGCTGCCGTCGTGCTCGGTGGAAAAACGGCCCGCCCGGTCCATCAGTTCCCTGCTGAACGTGGACAAATGGCAGATATAGTTATTGCTTCTCAGGGTATCGGGCGCATAATCCGGTTTGAAGTGGATAAAAGTGGGATGGGCTAATGTGCCCTCAAAAGAACACTCATCCGTGTAAATAAAGTCGGCGTGTTCCTTTTCGATCACCTGCATCACCTGGAATAGAGCCGAGGGATGAAGCAGGTCGTCGTGGTCGAACAGGGTGATATATTCTCCGGCAGCCATATCAATAGCCGCGTTGGTGTTCGCGGAAATCCCTAGGTTCTTTTCCAGCTTTTTATACTTCACCCTGGAATCCTTTTGGGCATACTCACAACAGACAGTTTCCACATAGCCGTGCTCCTGATCCGAACCGTCAGCCAAGCACAGCTCCCAGTTGGGATAGGTCTGGTCGATCACGGATTGGATCATTTCCCGCAAAAATTCCTCAGGGCAGTTATAAACCGGTACAATGACACTGAATTTAACTGGGTTTTGAAATTGGGTTTTCTCTTCAATCGCCCTTTGCTTTGCGGTTAAGGCGTTCTCTTTCACATAAAGTTCCGCTTCACTCCACCGGGAACTCATCTTCCGCGCCCGGCGGAAGGTTTCCCGTATGCCCACATCCTTCACGCTGGCCAATCCCTTATAAACCAGCCTGGTGACTTTGAATTTCTTCATCACTTTTTTCACCAGATCCACCAAAACGCGAAGAGGCTTGGTCATCTTCCAGAAAATAGAACTGTGGAATTGCTGCAAGGCGCGGGACGCCAAATCCAATTCCTGTCTTGCTTTCATCAGCTTTTTCAGATTTTCTTTGCTTTTCCGCTCCAATTGGGCGATTTCCGTCTGTTTTTCCTTTTGATACCGCTCAAAAATATCTTTTAAAACCTCAATTTGCTGCTCGCTTGTCTGGAGCTGCTGAGATAACCCTTCCCTTTCATCCACCGTGGTCCTCAAAACCCGCTCGTACCCTTCCGCCAAGGCCAAGGGAGACGATTCCTCCCATCTGGCAAAGCAAACGGCGTGTTTAGTCAGATACCGCAGGTCGTAAGAGAAATCCCGGTAAAAGCCCCGCTGAGCAAATTTTTTGGTCCAATATTCGATTTTCTGCACATTCACATGGGTCGGCTCGTCATAATCGTCGTCTGTGGAAGAGAAAACCACCCTGTCGCCCCAGGAGCACAAATGGTCGAAAAACAGCTCGCTGTCCTCCTCATACAGATGCTCCGCCACCTCGATGGCGGTCACCAAGTCGAACCGCTTGGGAAAGCCCTCTGGAAGAGGTTCCAAAACCGAAGCCGCTCTGCAGTAGGGCTTGATATCCTCCCGGACCTTGGACACCGCATATTCAGAAACATCGATGCCGTAGGCTTCCACACCCTCATCGCGCAGGGCTTCTACCAGAAAACCCATGGCGCAGCCTACGTCTAAAACGCTTTTTGGCTGGATTTCCGCGACAATCCGCTGGGCAATCCCCTGTAAAAACTCCCTGATATCCTTTGAATCCTCATAACCCTCATGGCCGCTGCTAACACTGTATTGGTCATAATAATTCTTAGTGTAAATCTCTTCATAATTTTTGCTCATGAAAGGCCTCCCGTAGTCAGTTAAATCCCTTTATATGCGTCGCACACCGTTTTGGTGTCTCCCAGCATTTTCATATCGCCGTGCTCCAGCCAAAGCACATGCTTGCACAACCGTTCAATCTGTTCGATGCTATGGGAAACGATAATGACCGTGGTGCCGCAGTCCATCATTTCCCGGATCCTCTGTTCGCATTTCTGCTGGAACAAGAAGTCGCCTACCGCCAAAATTTCATCCACGATTAAAATATCCGGTTTGGTGATGGTAGCGATGGCAAACGCAAGCCGCGCCACCATGCCGGAAGAATAATTCTTCACCGCCACATCCACAAAGGGCTGCAGCTCGGAAAATTCCAAAATCTCGTCAAACTTATCTTCCATCATCTGTTTGGAATAGCCCAGGACAGATCCATTTAAAAAAATATTTTCCCTGGCGGTCAAATCCATATCAAAGCCGGCGCCCAGCTCAATCATAGGCGAGATGGTGCCCACCGTTTTTACCGTTCCCTTAGAGGGCTTTAAGATTCCCGAAATCACCTTTAACAGGGTGCTTTTCCCCGAGCCGTTCAAGCCTACAATGCCGAACACATCCCCCTGCTCAATGGTGACGGAAACATCCTTTAACGCCAAAAACTGCTCAAAGTGGAGCTCCCGCTTCACCAGCTTAATGAAATACTCCTTAATGCTGTCCACTTTTTCTTTGGACATATTAAATTCCATGGTTACGTTTTTCACTTCAACCGCATTCGCCAAGACGCTCCCCCCTTAAATGAACAAAATAAACCGGTCCTGCTTTTTCTTAAACACCCACAGGCCCAGCACCAGGAACAGCAGGGATATGCCCATGCAAAGCAAATTTATTTTCAAGCCCGGCATGGTGCCTTCCATCATCAAATCCCGGAAATAGGTGACAAAATAATACATAGGGTTCAGCCGGATAATGTTCATCACCCAGTGATCCTTTACCATGTCTATGGGATAAATAATCGGGGTCAAATACATCCAGGCCATGGTCCAAACGGAATAAAGATGGCCCACATCCCGGAAATAAACGTTGATTGCCGCCAAAATCAATCCAAGCCCCAGGCTGAACACCAAAGTATAGATCATGGGGATAAAAAACAACAAAATCGTCCAGCTGATATTAAGGTCCGCGGCGGAACCGATCAGCCCAAGCTTGGTAACGACCATCATAATCACCAGGGCGATCATAGAAAACAGCATGTTGACAAAGGAGAACATCACCTTTTCCAAGGGGAAAATATATTTTGGGATATACACCTTTTTAATCAGAGGCGCGTTTCCCACAATGGATACCATGGCGGCGGAGGTGGCCTCGGTCATAAAATTAAAAATCAAGGAGCCCGTGAGATAGTAAACCGCGAAATTGGAGACGGCGACCCGGAAAAAATTTTGAAATACGATGGAGATGACGACGGCCATCAGAAGGGGGTTCAGCACGCTCCAAAGCAGCCCCAAGGTAGACCGCCGGTATTTTACTTTTAAATCCCTGCCGATCAGGTTTTGCAAAAGGTATTTATACTTTAAGAAAGTGGCAAAATATGCTTTCAAAGCGACTCCCTACCTTTATAGCACAGCGGCTGCCGCCCAATCCTTGCTGGCCCGCAGCCGCTGAAAATTTTATTCCGGTCAATCGTTTATCGAGAAGGGGCTTTCAAAATCCTTCAAGGTCTGGTGATGCTGGTCTTTCTCGCTGAGGATCAGCTCCGCGCCCTCGGGCACAGGCCACTGAACGCCGATCTCAGGATCGTTCCACATCAGGCCGCCCTCGTCGGTAACGTCGTAAAACCGAGTGCATTTATAAACAAATTCCGCCGTGTCGGACATGACCACAAATCCGTGGGCAAAGCCCTCCGGCACATAAAACTGCTTTTTATTCTCCGCGGAAAGCAGTACGCCGTACCACTTCCCATAGGTATCGCTGCCTTTGCGCAGATCCACGGCCACATCGTAAACCTCGCCGCTTACCACCCGCACCAGCTTGCCCTGGGGATTCTTCTTTTGGAAATGCAGACCTCTTAGCACACCTTTTTTCGACTTGCTCTGGTTGTCCTGGACAAATACCATATCAAGGCCCGCCGCCTTAAAATCGTTATAGTTATAGGTCTCCATAAAATAGCCCCGGTTGTCGCCAAACACCTTAGGCTCTACCACCACCAGGCCTTGAATCCCGGTCTGGATAAACTGAAACTGTCCCATTCCTTGAACTCCTTTCTAAAACATGCAAAACAGAGGTTGCCGCCAAAGAAAGCTCCTTTCGCCGCAATCCTCTGTCTATTTTTACCGGTTGCCGTACATCTTCCGGTAATAGTCCTGATAGGCGCCGCTGGTGACGTTCTCCATCCACTCTTTGTTGTTCAGGTACCACTGGATGGTCTTTTTGATGCCAACCTCAAAGGTGGTTTCCGGATACCAGCCCAGGTCGTTTTTGATCTTTTCCGGGTCGATGCCGTACCGCCGGTCGTGGCCCTTCCGGTCCGCCACATGCTTCATCATGTGCTCGCCTACCGCCGGGTCCACATTTTCCTTCACATATTCCAAAATGGTTTTTACGATCACGATATTGGGACGCTCGTTATGGCCGCCCACGTTATAAACCTGGCCCAGCTTGCCGCCTCTCACCACCATGTCGATGGCCTTGCAGTGATCCTCCACATACAGCCAGTCGCGGATCTGCATGCCGTCGCCGTAAATGGGAAGCTCCTTATGCTGAAGGGTATTGTTAATCATCAGGGGAATCAGCTTCTCCGGGAACTGGTAAGGGCCGTAATTGTTAGAGCAGCGGGTGATGTTCACCGGCAGCTTGTAGGTATCCGCATAGGCCTTGACAAACAGGTCCGCGGAAGCCTTACTGGATGAATAAGGGCTGTGGGGGTCCAGGGGGGTAGTCTCCATAAAGAAGCCCTCGGCCCCCAGGGTGCCGTAAACCTCGTCGGTGGAAACCTGCATGAACTTGACGCCGTCCTTATACTGGTCGTCGCCCACGGCCCAGGCATTTTTCGCGATATTCAAAAGGTTCACCGTGCCCAGCACATTGGTCTGAACGAAAATTTCCGGATTGGTGATGGAGCGGTCCACATGGCTTTCCGCCGCGAAATTCACCACATAGTCGATCTCATACCGGTCAAACAGGTCCTGTATCGCCTCTTTATCACAGATGTCCGCCTGGACAAAGGTATAATTCGGGTTATTTTCCACGCTCTTCAGGTTTTCCAGGTTGCCGGCGTAGGTCAGCTTGTCCACATTGATGATTTTCACATCGCTGTATTTGCCCAGCATGTAGATTACAAAGTTAGAACCAATAAAACCGGCGCCGCCAGTGACCAAATAAGTTTTCATGATGGATTTCCTCATTTCTCGTCAATCTTATCGATGTAGCACTTCAGGGCTTCCTGCCAGTCCCGCATCTCGTCGCCTACGGTTACCCGCAGCATACAGTTATCCAAAACGGAATACGCGGGCCGCTTGGCCGGGGTGGGGTACTCCTCTGTGGTGCAGGGGGTAACCGTTGCGTTGATGCCGCTGTATTCCATAATTTTCTTAGTAAATTCGTACCAGCTGCACGCCTCCCCATTACAGGTGCAGTGGTAAATTCCATATTCGCAGGTGGCCGCCAGCTTCAAAAGGTGATGGGCTAAATCCGCCGCGCTGGTGGGGTTGCCCACCTGGTCGCTGACCACCTTTACCGCCCCGTTTTCCGTGCCCAGGCGGCGCATGGTTTTCACAAAGTTACTGCCCACGTAGCCGTAAAGCCAGGCGGTTCTGACAATAAAATACCGGGAGCAAAAATCCCGCACATACTGCTCGCCCAAATATTTTGTCTTGCCGTAAACGGACTGAGGCCCGCAAAGGTCCCACTCCACATAAGGCTCCTTCCCATCCCCTGGGAACACATAGTCCGTTGACACGTGCACCAGCTTGGCGCCAATCTCCTCACAGGCTACCGCCAGGTTTCTGGGACCCAAGGCGTTCACCTGAAACGCCGCATCCCGGTCGGTTTCACATTTGTTTACATTGGTATAAGCGGCGCAGTTAATGACCACATCCGGCTTCAAAGCTTTCATATAAGCCTTTACCGCTTCCTGGTCCGTAATATCCAGGTCCTCCACGTCGATGCAGGTCAGCTGGCAGCCGTGAAAGCACTGGGGGATTTCCCCCAGCTCCGATCTTTTTTCCGTAATGATCTTATGAAGCTCGTTGCCTAATTGGCCCTTGCAGCCAGTTACTAATACGTTCATCAGGGCACCTTCTCATTTTCTAAGTTTTACCGTTTCCGCGATTTGATACAGATACTGGCCGTATTCCGTTTTTTGGAACCGGTCCGCCTGGTTTAACAGCTGCTCTTTATTGATAAAGCCGTTGCGGTAGGCGATCTCCTCCAGGCAGGCTACATAAAGGCCCTGGCGCGTCTGCACCGCCTCGATAAAGTTGGCGGCGTCCAGCATGGCCCGGTGAGTACCGGTATCCAGCCACGCCATACCGCGGCCGAACAGCTCTACTCTCAGTTTTCCCTGCTCTAAATAGGCATTATTCACCGAGGTGATCTCTAGTTCGCCACGGGCGGAGGGCTTCACGTTTTTCGCGATCTCCACCACGTTGTTGTCGTAGAAATACAATCCCGGCACCGCGTAATTGGATTTTGGGGTTTGGGGCTTCTCCTCAATGGACAGCACCTTACCGTCATCGTCAAAGTCCACCACACCGAAATCCCTGGGGTTGCTCACATGGTAGCCAAAAATGGTGGCGCCCTCCTGCTGGGAAGCCGCCTTTTGCAGGCGCTCGGAAAAACCGTAGCCATAAAAAATATTATCTCCCAGTACCAGGCAAACGTGATCGTCCCCAATAAAGTCCGCGCCCAGGATAAAGGCCTCCGCCAGCCCCCGGGGAGCCTCCTGCACAGTGTAAGAGATATTCATACCCAGCTGGCTGCCGTCCCCCAGCAGTTCCTGGAACACCTTCACATCCCGGGGTGTGGAGATAATCAGCACATCCCGGATTTTCGCCAGCATCAGGGTGGAAAGGGGGTAATAAATCATCGGTTTGTCATAAACGGTGAGAATTTGTTTGGAACACGCGATGGTGGACGGATACAGCCGGGTGCCGGCGCCGCCCGCAAGAATAATCCCTTTCATAAGGCACCTCCGTAAAATTGATCTTTATTTCAAGGGGAAGTTTGTGACAATAGAAAGCCAGGCGGAAACTGTCTTTGGCCTGGGAAGATCCAGCCCTTTTTGCCGGGCAGGAATACCATAGCCACAGGCTGGCACAGCCTGGGCCTTAGATGAAAAACGCTTGTCGTTTTTCGTACATGGTCAAATGCTCTCTCAGCCATCGGCGGCTTTGCCGCCGCTTATGGCGTGAGGTTATTATACCATATCTGTTTATGCTTTGTTAAGAGTTGATAAACCAAATTAACCCAGGTTTCCCTTTGGGTTCCTGTACAAATAGTCAAAATCAGACAAGCAAAAGCTGGCCTAAAATCCTGGCAAAACCGTGCTTAAAAAGGTGATAGCGGAACAAAATAGAAACCCTTCTCAGCTTGCCAAAATAGGGCAGATTCTGATAAACCTGCAAAAGCTCCAAATCCTGCGGCTTCAGCAGCGCGTGGTATCTTTGTTCAAACTCCTTTGCCTGCAGATAAGTGTCCGCCAGCGCTTTTCGGGCCTGTTCCCGGTTGGCAAGCCGTTTGGCGTTATAGCTCAGGCTTCTGGCGTTTTTTGCCCCCACCTCGTTCGACCGGTGTTGCCGGTACAAAATGGTCGCCTGGCGCACAAAGCCGATTTTACCAAAGCAGGCGGCGATCAGCGCCAGCCACCAATCATGCATCACCGCGTGTTCCGGCATAGGCCCCACCATATCCACCAGCGCCTTGTTCACCATCATAGTGCAGCCGGTGACGTTGTTCTGCACGATAAGATTATTCAGCTTATTGCCCTTACGGTTCAGGTTCTGCGTGCGGAACATGGAATCGGAAACCACCTTTAAATTTTCGTCCGTCACCGCCAGGTCCGTATGAACCAGCAAAGGGGTATCCTCCCCATTGGCCCGCTCCAGTTCCATCATCCTGCGCACTGTCATCTCTATTTTTCTTGGCTTCCACACATCGTCATGGTCGCAGAACATACAATAGCTGTGCTCCGCCAGGGGAAGCATACTGAAAAAATTTTTTTGGGCGGAGCCGCTGTTCTCCTGGTTTCGCAAAAGGGTAATCCGTTCGGGATAACGCCTGACGTAAGGCTCGATCAGCTCCACTGTCCGGTCTGTGGAGCAATCGTCCTGTATAAAGAGTTTCCAATTCGAATCGGTCTGATTCAAAATGGACTCTATTTGTGGGATGACATACCGCTCCCCGTTGTAGACAGTCATGAGTATATCGATCATAGTCCCCTGATCATCCTCTTTTCAGCATGGATTTTAACCGGGTCAGCCCATATTTCAACCAGATCCCGGCATAAACAGCCCCTGTGACAAAAATATTATACTTTTTTTTCAAATGCTTTCGGTAGAAAAGCACCATGGCGTAATGGAACTGATAAATAATCTCTTTCGATTGGGAGGAAAGGCCGCTTTGCCCACGCAGGTGGGTCATGGACGCGCCGGCAAAATAAACCACCCGGTACCCCGCCTCTTTGACCCGGTAGCAAAGGTCTAAATCCTCGCCATACATAAAATAATCCTCGTCAAAGCCCCCCACCTGCTGGAACACAGCCTTAGGCATCATTAAAAATGAGCCGGACACCGCGTCAACGTCGGCAGTCTGATCCTCGTTGATGAAGGTCTGCCGATAGGCGCCGTATTTCCGGCTTTCCGGATGTTTCTTATCCAGGCCCAGAAGGTAATAAAGGGAAGAGCTGGGGGTAGGGAAGCCCCGCTTGCAGCCGTGGTCCAGCGTGCCGTCGGCCTTTAAGGTGCGGACTCCCAGCCCGCCCAGCCGTTCCTGATGCCGCAAATAGGAAAAGCTGCGGTCTAAACAGCCCTCGTGTAAAATGGTATCGGAGTTTAAAAATAAAAGGACGTCGCCCTCCGCTTTTTCAGCGCCCAGGTTGCAGGCGTTGCCGAAGCCTTTGTTTTTGATTCCATAAAACACCTTTACCGGCGCTGGGAGAACCCCAGGCCGGTATTCCTTTTCCCCATCGGAAGAATTGTCCACCACAAGAATCTCATAGGAAACCTGATGGGTGGTTTTCAAAATCGATTCCACCGCCTGGGCGGTGAGCTCAGGGGTATTATAATTAATCATAACAATCGAAAGATCCATGGTTTTCCTCTAATCTCTATTTTTTCCGCGCCTCGTCCAGGGGGGTGGTCTCGCCATCCGCCAGCCCCTCTGTACTTTCTGGAATAAAGAGGATCTTAATCGTCATTAAGATCAGCTTTAAATCCAGCAAAAGTGAATAATTTTCAATATAAATCAGGTCCAGCTTCAGCTTATCATAAGGGAGGGTATTGTATTTCCCCAGTATCTGGGCGTATCCGGTAAGGCCGGCCTTTACTTTCAGCCGGTAATCGAACTCCGGCATGTCCTTCTTATATTCCTCAGCGATCTCAGGCCGTTCCGGCCTGGGGCCAACAATGGACATATCCCCCTTCAAAATATTGAGAATCTGGGGCAGCTCGTCAAACCGTATCTTGCGGATGATTTTCCCCACCGGCGTGATCCGGCCATCGTTCTGGGTAGCAAGCCTGGCCACACCATCCTTTTCCGCGTCCACCACCATACTGCGGAATTTATACACGTTAAATTCCTTTCCGTCCATGGTCAGCCGCTTCTGCTTAAACAGCACCGGCCCCCGGTCATAGGCCTTGATCGCGATGGCGGTCAGCAGCATAAAGGGGCTGGCGATGAGAAAGGCCAGAATCCCGCAGAATAAATCCAGCGCCCGTTTCGCCACCTGCTGGTCCAGCGAAAGCCCCGCGTTCCGGCACAAAAACAAGGGGGTGTCGAATAAATGGATTTCCTCCGACCCACCGATAATAATATCGGAAAGCTTAGGCGTAATGTATACCCTGATGGATTTTCCGTAGCAATATTTTAAAATTTGATTGCGCAGGCTGCCCTTCACATCGCAGATCACAATAGCCGGGAACTTGTCCACCTGCTTGATGACCTCGTCATAGCCCAAATCAGCGTTCACCGCGGCGCAGATCAAATATTTATCCGACCGCTTGCTCATTTTCAGCGCCAGCCGGGTAGCGGAATGGCTTCCATAAACCAGGAGCATTTTCCTAGGCGGGAACACATGGAAATAAACCCAATTGGCCCCGCAGGCCCACAGCACCACCAGGCACACCTGGGATACCGTCATCACCACCACCGGAATACCCCAAAGCAGATGCCGGGCAATCAGGCTGATCTGGGCATAGGTAACCAGATTGGTGAATAGCAGGGCCAAAGTCTGCGAATAGATAATATCAGAGATTCGGGAATTGCCTACCTTTAGGCCCCCGTATATTTTCGAAAACAAAAAATAAATCACCAAGTAAATGCCCACAACCAGCCAGTTGCCCCGGCGGTAAAAGGGCACCAAAATAGCGTCGCTGTAAAACTCATACCACACATAGCCGAAAATGGCGGTGTTGGCCCCTAAAATCACCAGTCCGATGAAAAACATTACTACACGCTTATATTTTGAAACCTTATCCTGTGTCATTGGCTGTACCTGCCTTTGCTCTTTTCCACCACGCCGAATGGTTTCGTCCGCTCAAAAGGGTCACAATTATTCTAATTTTAGCATCCAATATCCTAAATTGCAAGTTTTGACATTTTTTCGGCGCTTATCATTCTTTTCGATAGATGAAAATACGAAACTGCACCTGGGTCTTTAACGCCTCCAGCCGCTCCAGCCGCTCCTGATCCCTCCGGGAGGTTTTATAGTAATAGGGCGTCATCTGAAACAAATTTTGGATATCCTCATTATTATCTAGTAGTAACCAATCCTTTACCGGGTAATCCTCCAGCAAGGAAAACCCCGGTAAAAAAGGATCCTTCAATTCGTTTTCATACGGCTCCTCATAAACCGCTTGTTTCAGCTGCCATAAGTGCCGGCGGTCGGGAACGCCAAGCAAAAACACGCCGCCTGGCTTCAGCACCCGGAAAATCTCAGCGGCGCACAAGGGCGCGAACAAGTTCACCCCCAGGTCGCAGGAATCGGGAAGCACCGGCAGATGAAACACGCTGCCCACCGCGAACCGGGGCCCCTTATGGGCCTTGGCGGCCTGGTCTACGGCGATTTTGGAAATATCCACCCCCGCGGCCACCGGCGTTTTTCCTTTGCCCCAAAAGGCTTTCACCAATTTGCCGGTATAATACCCCTCGCCGCATCCGGCGTCCACGATCACAGGGCTTTCTCCCGAAAGATACTGGAGCGCTTTCCCGCACACCGCGTCGGCGAAGGGTTCATAAAAGCCCTTCTCTAAAAAGAGACGCCTCGCCCGCACCATCCGCTTATCGTCGCCGGGCTGAAGAGAATGCTTGCCGTTGGCCAGCAAAAGGTTCACATAGCCGCTTTTGGCAAAATCATATTGGTGCCCCTGGGAGCACCGGCAGCCTGGCCCCTCCCGCGTTAAGGGCAGGCCGCATTTCGGACAGCATAACGGGTTCATCAAAGCGCCACCTTTCCACGGGATCAATTATAATCTATTTTTCCGGGAAGAAAAAGCAAATTCCAAATTGTTCAGAAAAGTTTTACTGTTTTTTTACATGGTTTCTTTTATTTTTAGCCTACTTGCCAAATACCATTTGATTCTTCGGCTTTTTTATTGTATCATAATACCAACAATTATCATGAATAGGAGGGCTCAAATCATGTTGGATAAAATCAATCTAAAGAACATCATGCTCAAGGAAGAGTACAAGCAGGAGGTCCCTCCGCTGAAGCAGAAAATGGGGCAGCTTCAGCAGCTGTTCAAGCAGGCCAAGGTTCCCGTCATCGTTTTATTTGAGGGCTGGGGCGCTTCTGGAAAGGGAAGCCTGATGTCCGACGTGATTCTCACCATGGACCCCAGAGGCTTCCACGTGGAATCCACCACCCCGCCTACGGAGGATGAACGCAGGCATCCCTATCTGTGGCGGTTTTGGAAAAAGCTTCCCGCCAGGGGGACTATGGGCCTCTTTGACCGGGGCTGGTACCAGGAGGTGGCTTTCCCCTCCCACGCCCTTCATTTGGACCAGGCTGAGGCTCGTGAACGCCTGGAAAGCATAAAAATTTTCGAGCGGCAGCTTCATGACGACGGTTACCTGATTTTAAAATTTTTCCTGCATATCGGCCAAAAGGAGCAGAAAAAGCGGTTTGATAAGCTGCTTTCCTCCAAGGACACCGCCTGGCGGGTAAGCTTAAAGGATCTGGAGCAAAACCGCCATTACAGCGAATACTATAAAATCATCGACGAAATGCTGGAGGAAACCGACACCGGTTTCGCCCCCTGGCACGTCATCGGCAGCGAGGATAAATACAGTGCCCTGTCGGAAATCTATCATATCCTGGTGGATGAGATCGGCGCGGCGGTGGAAGCCGCCCAGCGGAAAAAGAAAGCTTCCTCTAAAAAAAGCCCGCCTATCGTCATCTCCGACCATTTCAAGCTGGTGAAGGAGCCTAAGCTTTCTGAAATCAACCTGTCCAAATCCCTGACGGACGACGAATATAAGGAGCTTCTGAAAAAGGAGCAGGCAACCCTGAAAAAGCTGCACAATAAAATCTACCGCAAAAAGATCCCCGTGGTGATCGCCTATGAAGGCTGGGATGCCGCCGGAAAGGGCGGCAACATCCGCCGGGTAGCGGAGGCCCTGGACCCCAGAGGCTACGAGGTGGTTCCCATCGCCGCCCCCACCGCCGACGAGCTGGCCCATCAGCATCTTTGGCGGTTTTGGACCAAGCTGCCCAAGGATGGGCATATCACCATCTTCGACCGCACCTGGTACGGCAGAGTGATGGTGGAGCGGATCGAGGGTTTTGCCACCGAGGAGCAATGGAAACGGGCCTACCAGGAAATCGACGAATTTGAAGAGGAGCTGGACCGCTGGGGCGCGGTAATCATTAAATTCTGGCTTCATTTCAGCAAGGAAGAACAGCTGAAGCGGTTTGAACTGCGGCAGAACACGCCGGAAAAGCAGTGGAAAATCACCGACGAGGATTGGCGCAACCGGGAAAAGTGGGACCAGTACGTGACGGCGGTGGACGAGATGATCGCCTATACCTCCACTGATTTCGCCCCCTGGCACATTATAGAATCCGAAGATAAAAAGTTTGCCAGAATCAAGGCCCTGCGTACCATCATCAATTCCATCGAGGGAAAATTATAAGATCAGAAAGATAAATTCTGCTGGCCATAGGCTTTCAATTCTTTTCTATTATCTTATTGCAGCAGCCAGCTTTTCAGCTCATTCTCATCAATTGGAGGGATCTTTCATGCTAGTACTCGCCCATCGCGGGGCCTCCGCTTATGCCCCGGAAAATACCGAACCCGCCTTTCGCAAAGCCATTGAACTCGGCGCCGACGGCGTGGAGTTGGACGTTCATCTCTGTAAAGATGGCCAAATGGTGGTAAACCACAATTTCGACGTAGACCACAACAGCAACGGGCTGGGGCTCATCGAGGAATACACCCTAAAAGAGCTGAAAAAGCTGGATTTCGGCCTTTGGAAGGGTGTGGAGTTCCGAGGGACCCCAATTCTGACCCTGGAGGAAGCCCTGTTGATTGTACGGGACATGAAGCTGATTAACATTGAGATCAAAAGCTCCCAAATTCCTTATCCAGGAATCGCGGAAAAAGTCTGCCGCCTGGTACAAAAGCTGGATTTAACCCAGAAAGTGGTTCTTTCCAGCTTCCACCACCGGGTGGCCCTGGAATGCCGACAGTATCTTCCCGAGGTCTCCGTGGGCCTTTTGTATGATAAGCCGATTTTTAATCCCGCCCGGTATGCCGGCCGCCAGGGCGCTCAGGCCATCCATCCCCACAACGCCTTGGTTTCCAAGAATCAGATCCGTATCGCCAAGGAATTGGGGATACAAGTAAACGTTTGGACTGTGGACAAGCCCAGGCGGGCTTTGACCCTGCAGGACTGGGGCTGCGACGGGGTGATTACCAACACCCCGGATGTGATTTTAAAAGCACTGGGCCGGTAGCTGACAAAAAAGAGATCAGATCGTCACGCGATCTGATCTCTTTTTATATTACTTATTGATGCTGAGTGGGATTCTGGGGATTCTGAGGCGGTACCGGAGCCTGAGGCGCTTGAGGGGCCTGGGGCTGTACCGGAGCTTGAGGCGCCTGGGGGGCCTGAGGCTGCGCATAATTGACAGGGGCGGCCTGGGTATAAACTTTCTTTTCAATAATGCCGTAAGCCCTGTTCGCCAGCTTGTTCAGCAAAGGCATATTGGCTTCCTGTCCCTTTACCACCTTTACCATGGCGATGATGACAAACACCAGCACCACAATAGAAATAATGGTGGAAATCACGTTAAACACAACGCCTATGACGGTTCCAACCAGCGGAATGTTGCCGAAGATATTCAGCATATCCAGCACCGCGTTAATCACGGCCACAATGATGGACAAGAAAAACGCCTGGATCACCTGACGGGTCAGCCACTCATTCTTTTCCGTCACGATAACGAAGCCAAGAAGAAGGCCGCCCAACAAAACCTGGCCTAAAAACGCCAGAATAAACGCCACCAGCGCGTAAAACCACAAACAAACTCCGTACTTTCCTTTTTGCATGTAACACCACTCCTACTATGTAAAAATTTCTTTTGATGCTATTTCCCAAATAACATCCAACAATAACTATAGTATGCGCCAAAACATCCGCCTTTGTCAAGATAAGTTTCTGTTAATTTGTCACATTAGTGCAAAATTAGTTCCTGGGCTAAGGCAAAAATTTCCCGCATCCAAAAGGTGGCCAAGGTGTACCACGGCGTCCGGGCCGAAACAGCGCCCACGCCGACTCCCTGTTTCTGGGCGATCAGGCTGGCCCGGTACTGGTGAAAGCCGTCGGAAACCAGGATCATATCCTGGGGCAGGCCCTCTCTCTCCATGATTTCCTTGGAGTTTCTGATATTCTCCACCGTATCGGTGCTTTGGTCCTCCAAATAGATCCTTGCCTCGTCGATACCGTGGCCGACAAGCCAGGTTTTCATCGCCTGAGCCTCGCTTACCAGCTCCCCGTTCCCCTTTCCGCCGGAAGGGATGCACACGGCCCCTGGGTTCTGGTCCAGATAGCCTTTGGCCGCTTCCAGCCTTTTGGTCAGCATCAGGCTGGGCTGGGTGCCCTTCACCTGGCACCCCAGGATCACCACCGTGCCGTTCCCCTGGGGAGGCCGGTTTATCGCGGCGGCCATCAGGCAGGACATTACCACGCCGAACACAAGGAAAATCCCTAAGGCCAAAGAAACCGCCGAAAGAAAAACCTTGCCCGCCCCATGCGACCATATACCAGCCAGGCAGCTGCGGGCGCCGGGATATCCCGCAAGCCATAAAAACAGGACGCACAGCAGGATTCCCGCCACGTTTCCAAGATTCACAACGCCCTGGAACGCCGGCAGCAAAAACCAAACCAGCAGCAGGGCCATAATCAACACGACACACAGCCTTCCGATTCCCATGGGCCACTTTTTCTCCTTATCCTTCAGCATTGCAAGCTCCTTTATTATAAGCATTCCCACCGGTTCCCGGGGAATTTAGAAGAAAAGCCATCCGGAAGCTCCGGATGGCTTTGATCTTATTTCATTTTCGGTCTGGGGGTGTAAGAGGTGTGGAGAATATGGTGGGCCTTGTGGCTTCCGGGCTCGCCCAGGAACTCAGCATAGCACTTCTTCACCACCGGGCTGTCATGAGACTTTCTCAGCGGCAGGTTCTTGTCTTCCTCATAAAGCACCTTGGCCCGCTCCTTGCGCAGGTCTACAAAGTTTCTGACAGAGGAGGACTGAATGGGCATGCCGCCGCCGTTGACGCAGCCGCCGGGGCAGCACATGATCTCGATGAAGTGATAATCGGCTTCGCCGTTCTTCACTTTTTTCAAAATCTCGTTGGCGTTAGAAAGGCCGCTGGCTACCGCAACCTTCACATCCATGCCGGCCACGTTATACACAGCCTCTTTGATCCCGTCAGTGCCGCGGACTTCCTTGTAATCGATGGAATCCAAGGATTTCCCGGTGAGGGTATCCGCCGCGGTTCTCAAAGCGGCCTCCATCACGCCGCCGGTGGCGCCGAAGATCACGGCCGCGCCGGTGGAAACGTCCATGGTGGGATCGAACTTTTCATCCGGCAGCATGGTCAGGTCGATATTGGCGCGCTTAATCATACGGGCCAGCTCACGGACGGTGAGCACCACGTCTACGTCGGGAATTCCAGCCGCATCCTGGTCGTCACGGTTGATTTCGAATTTCTTAGCAGTACAGGGCATGACGCTGACGGATACGATATCCTTAGGATCGATCTCGTTGGTCTCGGCGTACCAGGTCTTAATGAGCGCGCCCTGCATCTGCTGGGGAGATTTACAGGTGGACAGGTGGGGCAGCAGCTCCGGATAATAGAACTCACAGAATTTGATCCAGCCGGGAGAGCAGGAGGTAATCATCGGCAGAACGCCGCCGTTCTGTACTCTCTCCACAAATTCGTGGGCTTCCTCCATGATGGTCATATCGGCGCCGAAATCGGTGTCGAACACCCTGTCAAAGCCCAAACGGCGCAGGGCGGCAACCATCTTGCCTTCCACATTGGTGCCGATGGGCATGCCGAATTCCTCGCCCAAAGCGGCGCGGACAGACGGAGCCGTCTGGACCACAACGTGCTTCTTCGGGTCCGCGATGGCGGCGACCACCTCGTCGATCTGGTCCTTTTCCCGCAAAGCGCCGGTGGGGCAGTTCACGATGCACTGGCCGCAGGACACACAGGCCACGTCGTCCAGATCCTTTTCAAAGGCGCAGCCGATGTGGGTATCAAAGCCACGGCCGTTGGGGCCAATGACACCCACGAACTGGTTCTCGCAGGCGGCCACACAGCGGCGGCACAGGATACATTTATTGTTGTCGCGAATCATGTGAAGCGTAGTCTCATCCAAAGGAGACTGGGGATTTTCTCCCTCAAAGGCGTTGGCATCCTCTACGCCGTAATCGCGGCACAGCTTCTGCAGTTCGCAGTTTTCGCTTCTCACGCAGGAGAGGCACTTTTTCTCATGGGTGGAGAGCATCAGCTCCAGGGTCATTTTTCTGGCGTTCATGACTCTGGGGGTATTGGTGTAGATTTCCATGCCCTCGTTCACCGGAAATACGCAGGCGGTGACCAGGGTCCTGGCCCGGGCAACCTCAACCACGCAGATACGGCAGGCGCCGATCTCGTTTATGTCCTTCATCCAGCACAGCGTCGGAATGTTGATTCCGGCATATCTGGCAGCCTCTAAAATCGTAGAACCAGCGGGTACAGACAGGGGCATACCATTGATTTTAATATTTACCATTTCCATTTTGGCACACTCCTTCCTTATAACTTAATGATAGCGTCAAATTTGCACTTCTCAATGCAGGCGCCGCACTTGATGCACTTATTCACATCAATGGTGTGGGGCTGCTTCACCGTACCGGAGATCGCGCCCACCGGGCAGACTCTGGCGCAGGCGGTGCATCCGCGGCACTTGTCGGCCACGATCTCATAATGGAGCAGGGCCTTGCAGACGCCGGCCGGGCAGCGGTGCTCTTTGACATGGGCTTCATATTCGTCACGGAAGTAGCGCAGGGTGGACAGTACCGGGTTGGGAGCGGTTTGTCCCAGGCCGCACAGGGCGTTGTCCTTAATATAGTAGCAGAGCTCTTCCATTTTATCGATGTCTTCCATGGTGCCGGTGCCGGAGGTGATCTTATTCAGCAGCTCCAGCAGGCGCTTGGTGCCTACCCGGCAGGGAGTACATTTGCCGCAGGACTCGTCAACGGTGAACTCCAGGAAGAACTTGGCGATATCCACCATACAGGTGGTGTCGTCCATGACGATCAATCCGCCGGAACCCATCATGGAGCCGATGGCGATCAGGTTATCATAGTCGATGGGGGTATCGATCAGGGAAGCCGGAATGCATCCGCCGGAGGGTCCGCCGGTCTGAGCGGCCTTGAACTTTCTGCCATCCGGTACGCCGCCGCCGATTTCCTCGACGATTTCCCGCAGGGTGGTTCCCATGGGAACCTCTACCAGGCCGGTATGCTTGATCTTGCCGCCCAGGGCGAACACCTTGGTGCCCTTGCTCTTCTCGGTACCCACGGAGTTAAACCATTCGGCCCCGTGAAGGATGATCTGAGCGACATTGGCGTAGGTCTCTACGTTATTCAGAATGCTGGGCTTGCCGAACAGGCCCTTCACCGCCGGATACGGAGGACGGGGACGGGGCTCGCCGCGCTTGCCCTCGATGGAGGTCATCAAAGCGGTTTCCTCGCCGCACACGAACGCGCCGGCGCCCAAACGGAGCTGAATATCGAAATCAAAACCGGTATCAAAGATATTTTTGCCCAGCAGGCCGTATTCACGGGCCTGGGCAATGGCGATTTCCAAACGCTTAACAGCGATGGGATACTCGGCGCGGACGTAAATATAGCCCTTGGTAGCGCCGATTGCGTAACCGGCAATGGCCATGGCCTCAAGCACAGCGTGGGGGTCGCCTTCCAAAACGGAACGGTCCATGAACGCGCCGGGGTCGCCCTCGTCAGCGTTGCAGCACACATATTTCTGGTCGGCCTTGTTGCCGGCGGCCAGGCTCCACTTTACGCCGGTGGGGAAACCCGCGCCGCCGCGGCCCCGCAGGCCGGAATCCTTGATTACCTGGATCACCTGCTCCGGGGTCATTTCGGTGAGGGCCTTACCCAGCGCGGCGTAGCCGTCCTGGGCTATGTACTCGTCGATATTCTCCGGGTTGATGACGCCGCAGTTCCGCAGGGCGATTCTTCTCTGCTTCTCATAGAAGGGCGTCTTGTTCAGGGACTTAATGGTGTCGTCGTCCTGCACTGTCTCCTGGTACAGCAGGCGCTTCACGATTCTTCCCTTTAACAGGTGCTCCTCCACGATCTCCGGAACGTCCTCTACCTTTACCATGCTGTAGAAGGAGCCCTCCGGATATACGATCATAATCGGGCCCAGGGCACACAGGCCGAAGCAGCCGGTGCGGACCACATTGACTTCTTCTTCCAAGCCCTTGGCCTTGATTTCTTCTTTCATCTTTTCGATGATTTTTTCACTGTTTGAGGAGGTACAGCCGGTACCGCCGCAAATCAATACGTGGGAACGATACATGTTTGGTTTTCCTCCTTCTTATGAATTGGCTCCAATGGTATATTCTGTGACCACGTTGCCGTTGACCAAATGGTCGTTAACCACCCGGACAGCCTTTTCCGCGGTCATTTTCACATAAGTAACCTTTTCCTGGCCGGGAACCAGAACTTCTACCACAGGCTCATACTGGCAGATGCCGATACAGCCGGTCTGGGTAATCGAGATCTTTTCGGTCATGCCGCGCTTGGCGACCTCTTCCACAAAGGCGTTGAGCACCGGGCGGGCTCCAGCGGCGATTCCGCAGGTGGCCATACCAACCAGCACACGGGTCGCGTCGTCATTTTCTTCCCGCATTCCGATTTGAGCGCGGGCCTTATCACGAATTGCTTGTAATTCAGCTAATGTTTTCATCTTCTTGTGCACCTCCAAAGATCATGTCTGTTTGTTCCTTTAGATACCCTTGTATCCATTCGCTGACCTCGGGGGACGAAAGCTTGACTTCTTCCCCTAAAATTTCTCTTAGCTCCCTGGTGTCCAGGGTGAAGCCCCTGCCATCCCGCTCCCGGCGGAAAATAAAATCCCGGTCCGGATTGGAATAAATCAAAAGGCCGATGGTGGAATTGATATCCCCCAAGGGGGTCATATCAATGTGGGAGGGCTTGAACTCCGCGGTTACCGTGGTCCCCTTCCCCGGCTCAGACTCGATGGAAAAGCTTCCCCCGGTCTGCTCCGCAGCCATTTTAAAAAGCGGAACCCCCAATCCCACCTTGCGGGTGGTCCGGGTTGTGAAAAACGGATCCGTCACATGCGCCGCCTGCTCGGCGGTCATCCCTTTGCCATTGTCGATGATTTTCAGCGTCAAGGTGTCTTGCCCGCTGTCCTCCTCCACAACCACCTGGGTCAGGGAAGCCCCTGCCGAAAGGGAATTCTGCGCGATATCCATTACATTCAGCGATAACTCCCGCATGGCTTACTCATATTTCGCCAAAATATCCTTGACGTCCTCCGGAACCAGCCGGCCGTAAACATCGTCGTTAATGGTAATTACCGGGGCCAGGCCGCAGGCGCCGATACAGCGGCAGGCGGTCAAGGAGAACTTGCCGTCCTCCGTGCATTCCTCCGCTTCGATGCCCAGGTTCTTGGAAAGCTCTTCCAGGATCTTACCGGAACCCTTAACATAGCAGGCGGTTCCCAGGCAGACGGAAATATTGTATTTGCCCTTGGGGGTCAGCGAAAACTGAGAATAGAAGGTGGCCACACCGAATACCTCAGAAAGAGGGACTCCTAAACCGTCCGCGACCATCTGCTGCACTTCAATCGGCAGATAGCCATAAACATTTTGGGCTTCCTGCAGAACAGGCATGATGGCGCCGGGCTCATTTTTATGCTTCTCGATAATCTCAAAAAGCTGAGCCTCCTGCTCCTTGGTCCCGCTGAACGGGATATTGCTGATACGCTTTTGCACTTTGATTTCCTCCTTATTGTCGTTGAATGCAACCTGTTAAAAATATAACAACTTTACGCATACAAAACCAACTGTTTCGGTTGCCTACAGAATATGATTATATCGGATTCCTTTGTTAAAATCTATACGATCCTACAAAGTTTCCAGAGAAAATAGGGGGAAGGTTTTGGCGAAATGCACCAATGCGGATTTTCGTTAAAATAAAACGGCGGTTTTAACTAAATTCTTGCTTTCGACAAACTTTTTAATTTTATTGAAATTATCCAAAAGATTTTCAACATCATCAGATTTCAAGCCAATCCATTTCCTATCTCTCCCATTTCACCTGTATTTTTCCATTCAGGGCGTCGACCAAACACTGGGGCGTTTTTTCCGGCAGATCCAGCCAAGGCTTTCGTTCCTTCAGCCAATCCAGATAATGGGCGTCCGAATCCAACAGAAGAATCATTTCCTGAAGCTCCGGGTACCACTGGGCAAGAAGCTCCCGGTCCCCGCTGCTGGAAATCTCCGCGGCGTGAAACCCGGCTTCCGCCGGAATAACGCCCAGAGAGGAAATGACGCTGTAGGAATCGTGGTCAATATGGGCGGGAAACGCCGCCCCGCCGAACCTGGCCATCAGCTCCGGCATCTCGTTGACGCTGATAGAACTGGCGTTAATTAAAAGCTGGGAAACCCTTCCCACCACCTCATCCTGCCAATCCATCACCAGCTGGTCGCCGAAAATCTCCGGCCGGTTGTGGATTTTTGGATACCGGCCCTCCACATAGCCGCTGAAGGCCATGGCCTGCTCCACGGTGGGAAACAGGCAGACCACATGGGCCTCCTCGCTGGTGGTAAGCTCCATACCGGGCACTACTGTCAACCCCGCCTCTTTTCCCGCCCTCACGGCGGCCTCACAGTTTTTACAGCTGTTGTGGTCGGTTAAGGCGATCATATCCATGCCGTTTAGCAGAGACATATTCACGATATTGTTGGGGGTCATATCGTTGTCCCCGCAGGGAGACAGGCAGGAGTGGATGTGCAGGTCGTAATAGACCCTCATGATAGCAGCCGGCCTATTTCCAAGGCCAGCCGATAGCTGTTCTCTTCGGCGCCCAGCACGCAGATCCCCTGCTCGTCGGCCTTGCTTTTGGCCTCCTCATCCAGCCAGGCGTTTTCCGTTAAGATGATGCACGCCGTGTCCGCCAGAGACGCCACCGCCAGGGCACTGATGTTGCCCATCACGGTCAGCCAGGCGTCGCCGGCCTGGGCTCTGCCCATGACCCAGCTCAGCAGGTCCCCAATATAGCAGCCGGTGACCTCCTGGGAAAGGCCCTCTTCCCCCGCTAAAAGCTTTAGGGAAAGCGCCTCCTTCAGCTGTTGTACTGTCATAATCTCACTTCCAATGCTTTTGCTTTGATTCGTTCCGAAAGGCACGCGGTCACTTCCCCTGCTTTTCCTTGGAATCCAGGCAGCTGGGGACGTAGCCGCCGATAGAGGAAAGGGTATCCGCCACGTTTTTTACCCGCTCCCGCATCACGAAGACGCAATCGCTGGTGCGGGCCACGCCCTTTACCACATCCTCGGCTAAAGCCCGGCAGCTGGGCGCGCCGCAGGAGCCGCAATCCAGCCCGGGCAGCCCCTCGCAGATCACGTCGATGTGTTCCATCATCTGCATGGCCTCCTCCAGATTCTGGGAAAGTTTTAATACCGGGGCAAATTCCAAAGGCTCGGTCCACTCCATGTCCTTAGGCACCGGCGCGCCGCTGTCCAAATGGTTTTGGGACACCGGCAAATATTTTCTCAGGCGCTGAAGCCGCGCCTTGGCCACATACCCATTTTCCACACACAGGACGCCGCCGACGCAGCCGCCGTTGCAGGCGTTCAGCTCCACAAAGTCCAGTTCCCGGATGCGCTCGTCCTCTAGCTCCTCCAAGACCCGGATCACGTTCTCGATCCCATCCGCCGCCAGGTATTTCTCATTGAGCAGGGCGGCGGACTCCCCGCCGCTGCCGGCCCAGCTGACGCCGATCAGGCCGGACTGGCCGATAGGCTCCACGGTTTCCAGCTTATCCATCCGGTGGGACAGCAGGGGGAACACCTCGCTGATGGCGATTGCCCCGTCGCACCAGGAGCCCTCGGTGCCGATGGGCATTTTAATGTCCGTCACCTTGGCCGGGCAGGGGGTGATGAAAAAGGCGCCGATTTCTTCCACCGGAATGCCCGTTTTTTCGCTGGCCGCCCGCTTGGCCATCATGGCGGAAATCTCCATAGGGGCGTTCAAATTCAGCACATGGTCGCACAGGTCCGGGAAGCGGACCCGAATCAGGCGGACCACCGCGGGGCAGGCGGAGCTGATAACCGGCTTTGGGAGCTTGCCCTCCGCCATCAGCTTCCGGGTGGCGTCAGACACCAGCTCGGCCCCTCGGGAAACCTCGTAAACGTCGTCGAAGCCCATCTGCTTCAGGCCGGTGAGCACAATGTCGATATCGTCTAAGTTGTTAAATTGGCCGAACAGCGCCGGCGCGGGAATCGCGATTTTGTATTTCCAGCTCTCCAAAACAGAAAGATGGTCATACCGCGCTTTTTTTGCGTGATGAGGACAGACCCGGATACACTCGCCGCAGTCGATGCACCGCTCGGATATGATCTGGGCTTTTCCGTCCCTCACTCGGATGGCCTCGGTGGGACAACGCTTGATGCAGTTGGTGCAGCCTAAGCATTTATCCTTATCCAGGGTCACGGAATGAAAAAACCGGTCCACAGGAAATCGTCTCCCTCCTAGGGCGTGTCCCCCGTTTGGGACATGCTGCGTTTCATAATCAGGTTTTCCGCCGGCGCGCGGGCGCCTTCAAGGTCAGGCCTTGGGGCAGACGGAAAAATACATGGTGGTGCCTTTGCCCAGCTCCGTGTCAATCCGCATGTCGTCGGAATATTTTTTAATGTTTGGCAGGCCCATGCCGGCGCCGAAACCTAACGACCGGACGTTGTCGGGTGCGGTGGAGTACCCCTCCTGCATCGCTTTCTCTACATCCGCGATACCGGGGCCGTGGTCTGCCATTACCACATCTACCTGGGCCGGGGTCACGTCTACGTCGATCTCACCGCCGCCGGCGTGGATCACCATGTTGATTTCCCCCTCATACATGGCAATGGCCACCCGCCGGGTGGCGTCGGGGTCGTATCCCAGCTGCTTCAGCTTTTTCTTCACGCTGCTGGAGGCCTCTCCCGCCCGGGTAAAGTCATCCCCGGGCACTATGTAATGGAAATGCATTTTACTCATCTTTATTCGCAGCCTCCCCTGAGGCCGTTTTCATACAGCTTTCCACACGCTGTGAACAGGCGGTATCTGGTTTTCAGCAGGGTGATATCCATTTTTTTCGCCAGCTCGATAATGCTCTCGTCCGGCTGCTTGCCCCGGACAAACACAATACACCGCATATCCATCATCTCCGCGGTACGCACCACCTGAGGGTTCAACAAGCCGGTGAGAAGGACAGACTGGTCTTTCACAAACGCAAGGACATCGCTCATCATGTCGCTTCCGCAGGCGGTTTTGACCTCCAGATCCAAGTCGGCGGCCGAAATAATCTCCGCGTCCAGCAGTCTGATAATATCTCTGATTGTCATTTTCATTTCCCCCATATTTTTGCTATCGTTCACAAAGGGCTTTTCTTTTCCCTTTGCCGTTGCCGACAGCGTTATTATACCATAATATTCAAAACCTTTCACTACTATTTTTGTGGAAGTCTATAAAAATAAATTTTTCCAATTCTTTTGTCCGCCCGCGGCGGACAAAACCAGGCGTTTTTCGTCATAAACAGAAGAATTGTGCTTCTGTTGGATAAAAAACCGGGATTGTCTTAAAAATGTCAATTGACTATCCCTTCGCAACGATTTATAATAAAAGTTAATTATTACTACATTTTGGAGGTCATGAAATGAAACGGGTTTATAATTTTTCTGCCGGTCCGTCTATGCTGCCGGAAAAGGTTCTGCGGACCGCCGCTGATGAAATGCTGGATTACCAGGGCAGCGGCCAGTCTGTCATGGAAATGTCCCACCGTTCTAAGGTATATGACGGCATCATCAAAGAAGCAGAAAGCCTTCTCCGCCAGGTGATGAATATCCCGGATACCTATAAAGTTCTGTTTTTGCAGGGAGGCGCCTCCTCGCAGTTCGCGATGATTCCTCTGAACCTGATGACCGGTTCCGGCAAGGCCGACTTCGTTCTCACCGGCCAGTGGGCCACCAAGGCTTACAAAGAAGCCGCCCGCTACGGCGAGGCCAACGTGGTGGCTTCCTCTAAGGATAAGACCTTCTCTTACATCCCCAAGCTGGATCCTTCCACCTTTACCAAGGATGCGGATTATTTCCACATCTGTCTGAACAACACCATTTACGGCACCAAGTGGAACACGCTTCCGGAAACCGGGAACGTTCCCCTGGTGGCTGATATTTCTTCCTGCATTTTGTCCGAGCCCATCGACGTCAGCAAGTTCGGCCTGCTGTACGCCGGCGCCCAGAAGAACATGGGCCCCGCCGGCCTGACGGTGGTGATTATCCGCGAGGACCTCATCGGCCACGCTAAGGATTTCACCCCCACCATGTTCAACTACCAGACCCATGCCGACAACGACTCCATGTTTAACACCCCGCCCTGCTATTCGATTTATGTCTGCAAGCTGGTGCTGGATTGGATCAAAAACGACATCGGCGGCCTGGAGAAGATGAAGGAGCTCAACGAGAAAAAGGCCAAGGTGCTTTACGATTTCCTGGACAGCTCCAAGCTGTTTAAGGGCACCGTGGTGCCGGAGGACCGCTCCCTGATGAACGTGCCCTTTGTCACCGGCAACGAGGATCTGGACGCCAAATTTGTTAAGGAAGCCGCGGCCCGCGACTTTGTGAACATCAAGGGTCACAGAAGCGTCGGCGGCATGAGAGCTTCCATTTACAACGCCATGCCCATAGAGGGCGTGGAAAAGCTGGTAGCCTTTATGCAGGAATTTGAGGCCGCCAACCTGTAAGCCGTCATAACACAGCGAAAGGGAAGCCGGTAAACCGCCCGCTTCCCATTTCCTTATCAGAAGAGGAGAATGAGAGTATGTATAACATTTTAACCCTGAATAAAATTTCCAAAACCGGCCTGGAGCGTTTTACCGCTGAGTACCAATACGGCGACGCCATGGAGAATCCCCAGGGCGTCATGGTGCGTTCCGCGTCCATGCATGAGATGGAAATGCCCCAGAGCCTGCTGGCCATCGCCAGAGCAGGCGCCGGCGTCAACAACATTCCGGTGGACCAGTGCACGGAAAAGGGCATCGTGGTGTTCAACACCCCCGGCGCCAACGCCAACGCGGTGAAGGAGCTGGTTTTAGCCGGGCTGCTGATTTCCTCCCGTAAGATCACCCAGGGTATGGCCTGGGCCCAGGGCCTGAAGGGCCAGGGCGACGCGGTGGCCAAAGCGGTGGAAAAGGGCAAAAGCGCCTTTGTGGGCCCTGAAATCAAGGGCAAGAAGCTTGGCGTCATCGGCCTGGGCGCCATCGGTATCCTGGTAGCCAACGCCGCCAGAAGCCTGGGCATGGAGGTGTACGGCTACGACCCCTATATCTCTGTGGATTCCGCTTGGGGCTTGTCCCGGGCGGTAAAGCACAGCCTGACCCTGGACGATATTTATGAAAGCTGCGATTATATCACCGTCCACGTTCCCCAGACTCCGGATACCAAGAACATGATTAACAAGGATTCCATCGCCAAAATGAAAGACGGCGTGCGGATTCTGAACTTCGCCAGAGGCGGCCTGGTAAACTCCGCCGATATGGTAGCGGCGGTAGAAGCCGGCAAGGTCTCTGTCTATGTCACCGACTTCCCGTCCGACGACCTGCTGGGCGTGGATGGGGTGATCGCTATCCCCCACTTGGGCGCTTCCACTCCGGAATCCGAGGACAACTGCGCCCGGATGGCCGCCGATGAGCTGATGGCCTATCTGTCCGACGGCAATATCATCAATTCTGTCAATTTCCCGTCCCTTTCCTCCCCCAGGGCCGCCGGCTGCGCTAGGGTCTGCGTGTTCCACAAGAACATCCCCTCCATGCTGAGCCAGGTAACCAAGCTGCTTTCCGATAAGGGCGTGAATATCGAGAATATGCAGAGCAAGTCCCGCAAAGACGTGGCCTACACAGTCCTGGATTGCTCCGGCCAGCTCAGCCAGGATGCGCTGGCTTCCCTGGTGGATTCTGAGGGAATTATCCGTATCCGCGTGATCCCCGCTTAAGCTGTACAGAACATTTGAAACTAGAAAAGCCAAAGGCTGCTAAAAAACAGCCTTTGGCTTTTTTCTGTAACGGTTAACATCGCGGGATCTGTTTCCCGTCACGTATCCTCAAGATTTTCCCGGAAAAAGAAAGGCGAACGAAAAAACTCTTCCAAAGTAATCCCGAACCCCTCGCAAATTTCATAAATAACGCGAAGCTTCATGCTGGGATAGGAACAGCTCATAATGGTGCTTAAAGTGGATTGAGGGACCCCGCTTGCCATAGACAAGGCATATTGCGTCATAGAGCGTTCCTCACAAAGCTCTTTGATCCGTTTGGCTACCGCTTCATTTAGATACAATATACCACCCGCCTATCCTATATCGATTACTTGATATTAGTATAGGAAAATGAAAAGAGAACTTACTTCGGCTACTTGATATTTATAGCGACATCTGATAAAACATCATTGCTTTAACGATTATTTAGAGGGCGGCAGAAATAGAATGCGGTAATTACTTTTGTATTTATTGGTCCGATAGACATTGCGTTCTGACTAAAATTTTATTGGATATCCAGGGCCAATGTCAAGATTGTATCTATGTTGAAATCGAGGAAGGGATTCTGAAGCGGCGCCGGCAAAAAATTTTAGATTGCTATGAATCCGGATACACCAAACGTGAAGAACAATAAAAAAAAGAGGCAACTATTAGCTGAATGCCGATAAGGAAGTTTTGGAAACAAACTAATCTTAACGGCTGACAAACAGGGTGCAACAACTCCGAATGTTAATAGCATTCGGAGTTGTTTTATGTTATGATAAGATAAACTTATAAGGGTGGTGGAATTAAAATGGACAATAATCTTGTTTCACTAAATAAATTACAGACTGATATAAAAGCAATGAAACTTATATCAATTTTCTTAAAACCCGAACAGAGGAAACAGTTAAAAGATATGGAAAAGCAACTTGAGAATATGATTGTTCAAACAACTGCTTTCAATGATAGATTTTCCTCTCAAGGTTGGTGTGCATATGATAGTATGAATTTTTCCCTTATGGAAAGTGCAAATGCAGAATTTGAAACAAATGGATTAGAAGCAGCAGAACAGATTTTAATCAATTACTATAAATCAGATGTGAGTAAACTCATTCATTGGATAAAACATAGTTCAGAAGCATTTGCTGTAAGAGATAATTTAATACAACGTTTTTTTGAAGACCATTTTGCAGAACGTTATTATGCAAGTGTCCCGCTTGGGTTGATTATAGTAGATGGTGCAGTAAATGATTTTACCAAAAGCAAAGGTTTTTTTGCAGAAGGTACATCTATTGACGCATGGGATTGCTTGGTAGGATGTAGTGATGGATTAACAAAGTTAAAGGGCATATTTAACCAAAAACGTACAAAAACAAATACAGAAGTAATTACGCTTCCCTATCGGAATGGAATTTTACATGGTCGCGACTTGAATTACGCAAATGAATATGTATCATGCAAATGTGTATCCCTTATGTTTGCTGTAGCCGATTGGATGAAAATGAAGAATAGCGAAGAAACAAGAAAAGAGAAGTATGAAAAGTCGGTTAATCCACCCCCTATAAGAGAGTCCTTAGCGTGCTTAAAGGAAAACAAACAAATTCGAGATGAAATTTCTTCGTGGAAAAAACGAACAGTTATTGTAGGCAAAGATATTCCGTCTTCTGGAACAGCAGGGGATTATACTGAATATCCGTACATTGCTGAAGTTATTGAAATGTTATCTGCGTGGAAGAATAAAAACTACGGAAAATTGTCAATACATTTACAAAAATTATTTCCGACAAACTTATCAGATGGAAAAAGAGCTGGTGAATGCAGGAAATTGTTTGAAAACAAAATATTTGATACTTTTGAAATTATTGAAATTGAAGAACGTGCTTGTGCATTATCTAAAGTAGAAGTCAAAGTATTATGGACAATCAATAATTGTAAAAAAGAAGCTATTTTAACTTTTGGTTGTGTTTATGAAAGCATTACTGAGCATATTGCAGTTCCTTGGAGAAATAATGGAAAATGGATTTTAATGCCTTGGAATATACAAGGATTGTATCAATGATTAACCCACTATACCTATTTTTTATATCCGTTACGCAGTAGAGCCGCCATTTGAGGGTATGAGTATAAATCCCTTATTCCCCTATGAATACACCTTGCAAACCGCATAAATCAAGGGGAAATCAACCTCTACTGCGTAACATTCCATAATGGATTGAGAGCGTAAGCGGTTTATCCGATTGCGCTCTCTTAGCCGCCCAACAGCAAAGACAGGGAAAGCCGTCAAGGACGTGCAAGCGTGCATTTTATCCTTGACGGCTTTTTCTGGCTCTGCTACTGCTACTCCCTACCTGTCAAAACGAAATTGCAGGATAGCTTTGATAAGCTGTGCTTTCAGACGGTCTTGAATATCGTCGTTGATATGTCCTTGATAAGTAGACAGATATTTGATGTATCCGGTGTAATGCCGTAATACTGCGTCTATCGCTTTCGGCTCCCCGGCAACCGCTTTTTCAATGACTTCAAAGGGGATATGCTTATTATTCCTCATAGTTCGTTTTCTCCAGTTCCTTTCTTAAATTCTTTAAAGCCGATAATTTCCAGTAGTTAGCTGTGCTTCTGCTCCGTCCGTACTCTTTCCCGACTTCTGTATCAGTATAGCCCAGAAAGAAATACATCAACAGGACAGTACGACGCTGTTCCGACAATTTGGATAATGCGTCGGCTAATCGCTCACTAACAACAGTAACTTTTTGACCTTTTACAACAAAGGTTGTCGGCTTGTACTGCTCAAAATAATTATCCGTTGTAAATGGTTCAAAAGACGTTTTGGACATCAGATAGTCAAGCGATACTTCCCGTTTCTTCTTTTGCTTAAAATCACGATATGCGTTGAGCGCGGCATTACGGAGAACGATTCTGCAGAAGGCGGCAAAAGCGTATTCGATATGCTCCATGAATTGTTCAGAATATCTCATTTTTTCATCACCCCCTTTCTTCCCAGTAGGGGGCTATTACAACAAACGCCCACGCAGAATAAGACCGCATGAGCGTTTGAAGAACATGAGTTATTATGACATACTAAATGAGCAGACAGTTCATACTCTTGGGCGGAATACTCTGTTGCATGAAACGGGATTTTTTTAATAATTGCCTATTAACCGATAGAATCATGGCGATACCTCCTTAATACCGCCATGGACATTTTTGCTGACATAATAGAAATGGGCGGCTCCATATTTCAAAGCCGTCCATGAAAGATTTTTGTGCATGAGGAATTATGCTGTACGACGGCTTTTTTTCTTTTGCCGTCGTGCGGCACTTTAACGCAAATGTTCAATATTTCCTGACTGTATATCGGTTATATGCTGTCTGATACGTTCTTCTGACCAATTCCACCACTTTATTTTAAGCAGAAAATCAATCGTTTCTTGGGTAAACCGTTTTCTTATAGGCTTTGCCGGAACACCGCCGACGATTGTATATGGGGGAACGTCTTTAGTAACAACGGCGCGGGTTCCGATAACAGCACCGTCCCCAATCGTAACACCTGCTAAAATAACTGCTTCATAACCAATCCAAACATCATTTCCGATAATAATATTGCCTTTGTTATCCCACGCTTTTGTAATATCCTTCACATCTAAATTCCATTCTTCAAAAAATATGGGGAATGGATAGGTAGAAAGCGAAGATAAGCTGTGATTTGCACTATTGAATATAAATTTTGCTCCGCAGGCAATCGAACAAAACTTACCAATTATCAACTTATCCTGGTTGATTGGGTACTGGTATAAAACGTTATTCTTCTCAAAATCCTTTGGCTCTCTGACAAAATCGTTATACATTGTGTAATCACCAATTATGATATTGGGATTGCTGATAACACTTTTTAAATAGACTGTTTCTTTGTCCTTTGAACGTGGATAAACTTTCTGTAGCATAACTGCTCCTTTCTTGTTAGACAAACGGAAAAATGAATTTTCTGATATGCTCAAAGCGATTATTTTTCGCATAGTACACTGTATGTTCGTTTACGGAGTAAACAAACGAAACTCTGGTCGCCCATATGCCCACTTGCCGAACAGTATGAAGTAATGTAAATGCGTCGGGAACTGAAAATTCATTTTTACAGTTATCTAATAACTGCAAAGCCCGTTCATATCTGTCGTCACCCGACACAATGAAATCTCTCGTACTTTCTGGCTTCATCAAAGAATAATTCGTTATTAAGGAATACTTACTCTGTTCTTCCCTGTAACCAATTCCCGGTTCAATTACTAAAGTGCGTCCATGCACATCAGACAACATTGCTTGCATGGTCGCGTCCGGCGCATAAACAATTTTCTTTGATTTAACAATTTGAAGAACCTCATCAAAGGAAATCTGAGCTTTGATAAACTGCTCTGTCAAATCGGCAATCGTCATACAGGTACTGCCGCTTTGATATGCTCCGGCAGAATTGCCATGCACATATAACAGCGTTCCTGCATTTCCGTTTTGATTTACCCCATGATAAGAATGATAAATTCCGTCCGGTCGCAAAATTCCAATATAGAAACACTCTTTTTCTTTTATTACTTTATGCGTCCATACAGAAAGGTCAATGTCAAAATTAAAGCCTGTTATTATGTCGCTTCCGCGATAAACGAATCTGGTACACATAGTAGCCACCTTTCATAAAATCTTTGTATGCTTCGTTTTTATTTTACAGCCGTTCAGATGGACATTCTATATACTGTACGATACCGAAATGATTGGTATAAAATAAGAGGCTGCATTTGGCAGCCCCTTACGGTTACTTTTGATATATGATTTTCCGAACAGCATATAAAGACAAGCAATATTTTTCAGACAGACACTCCATAGAAATACCGCTTTGATATTCCTCTTTTATCCGCTGATTGCGTTGCGCTAATTCTTGACGATAGCCAGAAACTTCTCCCCAACGTTTTTGTTGTTCCTGTTCGATAGGAACGTAGATATATCCGCCTTGAACATAAGTTTGCAACTCTTTTACCAATGCGTCCGGAAGAATAACTTGTGCATTAAGATATTTCATGCGGGCTTCCTCCTTGATGTGATAGTCAAGTTGCAAAGCCAGCATTTTTATTTTGCGACTATTTTTTACTCCATGCAACCGTCGCAATCTACTGGCTTTGCATGGAGAAAAGCTTTGTTTCTCTTTTGGGTGTTAATACACATACAAAACCACTTCTTTCTGTCTGACACAATAATCTAAGGCAAATACAGTTTAGCACATTCTTAATCCTATATCAATCTTGATTTTTTCGCGCTCTTTGATATTTTTGACCTGTTCTCCGTAGTAAGTAATTTAAAAAATTTTTTTCAAAATCTTTGGCAAAATCGCCCTGTCCGGTGTAGTAGGTAGTGAAAGAAAAATTGAGAGGGTTTGGGAAACTTCCCAACAAGCAAAAATCGCCCGCTGTCGGCAGACAGAAAACGGACGATTTTACGGAAAGGGTACCCCGTTCCTATGCTTGCTGAGAAACTTTTCT
>CABUCM010000030.1 GCA_902490005.1 uncultured Ruminiclostridium sp. | reverse complement strand
AGGGGCTTTCTTGTCTTATCGCCGGCTTAATGGCGTTCAGCGGAATATCCGGCGCGCTGGCGGCGAATGAGATCGGGGGCTCTGCCGCCGGCGATGAAAATGTCATTGATTTGTCTCATGAAAGTCCCGCCGGCTCTGGATCTACCTTGGGTGTTGAAACAGACGCTGTATGGCGCTATCAGACCTTTGACGCCACCAAGGACGGCGTGATCGGCAGCGTAGAGGTTTACGTTATCAAAAGGAGTCCGACCGCGGGAGACGCCAAACCGGGAGACCTGGTAGCGGCGATCTATCCGATTACGGACGGCGTGGCAGGCGGGGCCTTGCAGACCGTTACGGTTCCGGAGGCTCAGGTAAACGACAAGGCGCCTACCAGCATCGATTTTAATGTGCAGGTAGAGGCTGGCAAGCGCTATGCCCTGGCTCTGACCACAGATCCCCTTGGACAGCAGGATGCTCCGGTTACCCAGCCCACCTATGACTGGGTTAACAGAGATATCGGGTTAAACGGAACCTTGCCCTCCGGCAAGATCAACCCCGGCGGCGCTTGGATTGACGAAACCCAGTATATCAACACTTTGTGGTGCAAAATGCATTATGCCTCCGAAAGCGAGGAGGTACCTCCGGTGGATTTCACCTTTGACACCTCCAATACCACCTGGGGCTACAGTTTTGGCGTTGGCGCGGGTACGGAGGCCCAAAGATATCAGACTTTTACCGCCCCGGCTTCCGCTAAGATGACCTCAGCGGAGGTTTTCCTGATTCCAAAGGGCAGAGCGGCTCCGCCTTTTGGAAATGTCATTGCGAAACTATACGATACCAATGAGGATGGAACGCCGAAAACAGAGCTAGCCTCAGTAACAAAGCCCTACGGCGAAATTCCGGATAAAGGTATTTATAAACTGGATCTGGCTTATCAGCTGACAGCCGGTAAACGTTACGCCGTTGTTTTGACCACCGATAAGCTTGCCGCGGATAATAGCGGAAGCAACGGCGACATGTACGATTGGCCTACCGGCTCTGCGCAGCCCGGCGAATACTTCGGCGGCATGTCAGATGCCGGTGTGGCGGCGGACCAGACAAACCTTGGTACCGCTTATTTAAAGGTTAACTTTAACGAGAAAAGCGATCCTGCGGAACCCGTCCCCACAAAAGTGGAGCTTACGGCGGATAAAACAATTTTGAAGCAGGGAGAAACCGCTCAGCTTAGCGCTGTCGTTTTGGATCAATTCGGTGTGGTAATGGCTGACCAGACGGTTACCTATGAGTCTGACAAGCCGGCTGCGGCTACTGTGGACCCCACCGGAAAAGTGACGGCTGTAGGCGAAGGTGTGGCAGCGATCACAGCTGCCTGCGGCGTGGACGGCCCTAGCGGTAAAATCTATATCACGGTGGCGGATGACTCCGGAATGCTGGAGCCTGTGCCAGGCATGATTATTACGGAAAACGTGAAGTTCAAGCCTGGCGAATATGATTTCGGCGGCTCTGAACAGGGCATTACCATCAAGGGCGACAATATTACTGTAGACGGTACCGATGTACGGATTTACAATGCGAAGGATGAGGACATTCTAGCGGATGTGACCACCGGCGCCTACGCTTATCAGTTGAATCCTGTCGATGGAAAAACTTCTTACTGCCTCACCCGGGAATTTGATTTCAGCGGCGCGGCAGCGGTCAAGTTCAGCTTTGACTCCAAAGTGGATGGCGCTTTCGCCGGCACTTTGAAGGTTTACGCCTCTGTGGACGGCGGCGCGTGGAACGAATTGGAAACAGTTACCCCTGCAAACGACTGGTCCAAAACAGAGGTTGATCTGAGCGCCTATGCCGGCCAAGCTTCTGTAAAAGTTCGGGTCGCGTATGAAAACAGCGCATCCAGCGCGGACGATATGAAAGCCATGGGCTTGAAGCTGGACACCTTCGAAATCTTCGAGGACGGCGTGCGTACCTTCAGCGACTTGTGCAGCAGCAAGGTGTTTTATTGGTGGAAGGTGTCTTACGGCGATGAAGCGCCGATTGAAACTCCAGCCACCAGGAATAAGCCCTTTGACAGAACCTCTTATGATGTGGATACCTCTTTATTCAAGGGCACCGCTCTTACCGTAGAGGATTCCAGCAAGGTCACCATCAAGGGCTTTGATGTCAGCGGCTTCTATTATGCTCTGGAAGCTTACAATTCTAACGGCTTAACCATTGAAAACAATAATTTCTCCGACAACTATACCAATCCCAACGGCGGCTGGGGCGACCAGCTGGGCGGTGCGGTTCTGATGGAAAATGTTAACGGCAGCACCATCCGGAACAATGTGGCCACCAACAACGCCAACGGCTTGTATCTCCGGTTCTCTGACAACAACGTGATTACGGATAACAACTTCTCCGACTGCTCTGACGTTTGCCTGGAGCTGTGGAATTCCTCCAAGAACCGGATCGAAGACAACGACTTCAGCTGGGGTATCCGGATTGACCCCTATGACGAGGTTCACGCCAGAGACTCCACCTCTTCATTGATCGAAGCAGCTTCCAACTACAACTATGTGAAAAACAACGACTTTACCCACGGCGGCGACGGTATCTTTGTGCGCGCCCTGAACGGCATGTGCTCTGAGTACAACGTGTTTGAAGGCAACGATACCTCTTTTGCCAACAATAACGCGGTGGAATGCGGTATGGGCCGCAACTATTGGTATAACAACAAGGCTAACTGGTCCAGCTTCGGCTTCTGGATGGGCGGCTCTGACGAAAACGTCATGATCGGCAACGAAATGGGCTGGAACGGCATTATGCCCGCCAACGCGCCTACGGGCCAATACGGCAACTCCGGTATTTCCATGACAGGCTGGTCGTCTGAGCATGAGATCATTGTGGATAACTATATCCATGACAATGCCGGCGCGGGTATCGGTATGATGTACCGTGAAAATCAGCCTTCCTTTAACGGACTGATTCAGAACAACCGGATTGTCAACAACGGGCAGTATGCTATCTATCTGGAAAACGCCGATTGGTTCGAAATCAACGGCAACGTGATGGAAGGCAACGGAACCCGTTTAGCGGAGGACACAGATGGCGACGTAGTACACCAGGCGGCTAACGTGACAAACATTATCCAGCGGGATGGCGCCCAGTACCAAGAAAATTATGAGAATTATCTTGATTTGGTTCCCGAAGCTGTGATTGAAAGCGCTCCGGCTAACCGCTTCTCGGTAGGCGAGGAAGTAGCCTTCACCGCCGAAAACAGCACCGATCCTAACGGCAAGCCTTTGACCTTCCGCTGGGAAATGGGTGACGGGACCGTACTGGCTGGTGAAACCGTGCGCTATACCTTCCAGGAGCCTGGATTCTATGATGTGGCGGTCAGCGCCACCAATGGGGATTGGACCGATATTGCGTGGATCAGCGTAAACGTAGTGGCCGACGGCGAGGAAATCGGCACCGAATCTCTGGATGGCTGGTCTGTCACCGAAAACGGCGGCAAAACCACTCTGAGCCTGCAGGAGCCCAATGAAGAGATTCCCACGGTAGGCGGAGTCAGTATGGAGCACCCCATCTATTACGTTGTAGATGGCAATAAGTCTGTGAAGATGACCTCTACTGCTCAGAAAAATACCTTGACCTATCCCCAGACTATGGACGCGGGATTTGATTTCAGCAATGAATACGCCTTTGGCTTCAGCATGAAGCTTCACAATCAAAATCAGAGAAACGGGGCGAATTCTCCGGTGGTTACCCTGTATACCGACGAGAATAACTACGTTTCTTACACGCCCAGCGATCCGCTGATGTTCCCCCACGCCTATGAAACCTTCACAGAGATGCAGTACCGGCATGAGTGGTATCCGGTGAACATTCCTCTGGAAGGCGGAAATGGATGGGTGGCCCAGGCTACCGGCACCCCGGATTTCAGCGAGATCAACTACATTACCATCGATACCCAGTCCGGCGGTTCTCAGACCCTGGAAATGTGGATCGACGGTATGAAGACCATTTCCAAGGATGCTTTGCCCGCTTACGGTGCGAATATCGCCGCCGACGGCAAGGAAGCCGTTTCCTCTTCCGCCGCTGGTTCCCAGACTGGAATCAACCAGCAGGTCAACCTAGATAATAAGTGGGTTTCCAACGTGGAAAAAGAAAGCTTCTATGGCGTCACCTTCTCCGGACTGAGAAATATCAACCAGGTAAACTTCTATTCCTACTATCAGCCCACCGGCCTTGCGGACGATGTCATTGGGCTTCCTTATTCCTACGAGGTGCAGTACCTGAAAGATGGGAACTGGACCCCGGTAGCGAATCAGAGTGCTTCCAGCTCCGTGGCTCCCAACGAGAATATCGTTAAGTTCGATATGGTTCGCACCGATGGAATCCGTGTGGTGCTGAAAAACGCCGACGGCATGGCGTCCGCTCTTTATGGCTTCCAGGCCATTAACAGCAACAACTACGCCGCGGAAAAGAAAGCCGACGGCAGCCCGGCAGTGGATGTGAAAACCAGCATCAACAGCGATATTACCGTGAATTCTGTGGACATGTATATCTGCGTAGCGAAGGAAGATACCTTCCCTGAGCATTACAGCGATTTCCTGGTATTCATTTACGAGGCTTCCGCTGATGGCAGAACTCCTGTAGGCGGCCCTGTAGGCAAGGGCGTTTTGCCTCTGGATGAGATCGAAGCGGGCGGTTTGAATAAGCCCTATAACATCACGGTTACCGATATGCAGGGCGGCGACCTGGTGCTGAAAGCCGGCAATACCTATGTGTTGGGCGCAACCCAGGATAAGCGGCTCTACGCCAACAATCAGTGCTACCGCTGGCCCACCAGCCAGCATCCTGACGGCGTTGACCAGTTCTACGGCAAATATGAGCCCCAGTCTGACGGCACCTTTGCCAATGCTGGAACAGAAAATCTGGGCACCGGCTGGATGCGGGTGTATACCAACCGGGATGCAGACGGCAAGCCCCTGATCGACTATTCCTACGAGCTTTCCGGTTCCAGTGGTTTCGGCGTGGGTTGTGAAAGCGGCGAAGTAGGCCGTTATCAGACCTTTACCTTCCCCACAGACCCCAATGGCTACACCATTGACGGTAAGGTGGAGAGCGAAGAAGGCTGGACCACCAGAGGCGGCGGAGAGACTGACTATCTGACTTATACCTTTGAGGACAGCAAAGAGGTCGGAAACGCTCTGGTGTACCTGGATGGCGTGCCTGAGAAGGTGACCGTTAAGGCCGGCCAACAGGTTCTGGCGGAGAAGACCAAGGATCAGCTGAAAAACGGCGAGAACGCCTTTACCTTTACCAAGGTTGACACTGGTTCCATCACGGTAGAAATCGTGAACGGCGCCGACAGCGTAACCGTTCGCGAGGTAGAACTGATGGGAGTGGATATCCCTGAAGAGACAGTGGTGGATAAGAGCGCTTTGAAGAGTCAAATCGACAAGGCTGACGCCCTGAAGGAAGCCGACTATACCGCTGATTCTTGGGCGAATATGCAGAAATTCCTGGCAAAGGCGAAGGAAGTTTATCATGATCCAAAGGCGGACCAGGCTGCGGTAAACGGCGCCGCCAAGGATCTGGAGCAGGCCATTGAAGACCTAGACGACGTGATTGTCCCCGGAAAAGTGGATAAGACAGAGCTGAACCGGGCGATTAAACATGCGGAAGGCCTGAAGAAGGAGCTCTATACAGCAGATTCCTGGGACAAAATGCAGGAAAAACTGAAAGCGGCCAGAGACGCTTACGTGAATCCCGACGCGGATCAGTCGGCGGTAAACCTGGCGGCGAAAGAGCTCAGCGAGGCGATTGCCAATCTGGACTTGGTGAACCCTCCGGCAGAAGTGGATAAGAGCGGCTTGAGAGACGCGGTCAATCGGGCCGAAACCTTAAAGCAGGATGGCTATACCGACAGCAGCTGGAGATGGTTCCAATCCGCCCTGGAAGAGGCCAAGGCTGTGCTGGCCAATTCAGACGCTACCCAGGCGATGGTAGACAGTGCGGAGGCCCGGCTGGAAGCCGCTATGGAGGATTTGGAGAAGATCGGAACCAATCCCGGCGGCGATATCGCCACAGGCGACTGGCTGGTTTCCGGAATTTCCATTTTGCTGGCTGCTCTGGCCCTGGCAGGTGCCGGTATTGTGATCTTCCGGCGCAGAAGGCGTGACGCTTAAATTCTGTAGCTGCGGAGCCCGAAGCTTTTGCGGGAACAGCAGTAAGAAAAAATTCTTCTATAGGGATTAGAGGAAGGATAAAACCGCGGGCCGGCAGGCATCCAAAGGGAAATCAAATCGGATGTCCGCCGGCTCTTTTTATTAGGATGATAAGAAGGAGAATAACATGAAGCAGGCTGCTATTTTCGATTTAGACGGCGTGATTGTAGATACCGCCAGATTCCACTATTTGGCGTGGAAAAGGCTGGCGGCAGAACTGGGCTTCCAGTTTACCGAGGCGCAGAACGAGCGCTTAAAGGGCGTCAGCAGAATGCAGTCCTTGGAATATCTGCTGGATTCCGGCGGCCTTCAGAACCGTTTTTCCCAGGAGGAAAAAGAGAAGATGGCGGCACGGAAAAACCGGTGGTACGGGGAACTGATCGCCACACTGACGGAAAAGGACCTGCTGCCAGGCGCCGAACGCCTTTTGAAAGAGCTGAAGGCTGCGGGAGTGGCCGTTGTGCTGGGATCCGCGAGCAAGAATGCCCCGCCGATTTTGAAGAGCCTTGGAATACAGGAGCTGTTCGACGCCGTGGTGGATGGAAATATGGTCCAGGAAGCCAAGCCGGATCCGCAGGTGTTTACCCTGGGAGCCCAGCTGGTGGGAATCCCCTATGAAGACTGCGCCGTATTTGAGGACAGTCAGGCTGGAATCGAAGCGGCGAACCGTGGGGGGATGTATTCCATCGGCGTCAGTAAGACGGGTGCTTTGCAAGGCTGCAAGGAGCAGATCGCTGATCTTTCCCTGATTGGGGAAACCAGATGGTATCAGAAAATTTTATTGTCGTTGTCATCAGAAGGAGATCAAAGCAATGTATGATTTCAAAATTACAAAAACTGATTTTATGATAAATGGAAAAAAGGAGCTGCTTCTATGCGGCGAGCTGCACTACTTCCGCATGGAAAAGCAATACTGGGAAAAAGCGCTGGACGCGCTGGTAGACTGCGGATGCAACGCGGTCGCCTATTACGTTCCCTGGTTTGTCCATGAATACGAGGAGGGAAAATTCGATTTTACCGGCGAGCTTTGCCCGGAGAACGACCTTCACACCTGGATTCAGCTGACTCAAAAAAAGGGCTTGCTGGGCTTCTTCCGTCCCGGCCCTTATGTGTATGCGGAAACCACTGATTTGGGACTGCCTAAATGGTTTTCACAGAAATACCGGAACGCTCACGTCAAAGGATATCAGGATGGCAAATATGTGGATGTGGGAATGAAGAACAATGTGGCCCACAACCATCCGGATTTTATCAGGGCGGCGGAGCGCTGGTATAAGTCGGTATGCGGAGAAATCCAGAATTACCTGGCGCCGAAGGGAAACATTGTGATGTTCCAGCTCTGCAATGAGATCCCCACCGAGGATCTGGATGACAGAAATCCGGAAAATCTGGGGATCGGCCGGGAGGACGGACTTTATCCCCGCTATTTGACAGAGAAGTATGGGCAGGCCAGCCGGCTGAACCAGTATTATGAGTCGGATTTTTCCGATCTGCTCACCATAGAGCCCCATATGCTGGAGGCGGCGAATCCCAGCTTGGCACAGCGGGATCATTTGGAGTTTGTCTATGACTTTTATTTTCCGGCTTACTTCCAGACCTTGCGGAAAATCGCGCGAAACAACGGTGTTCAGGTGGAAATGATACATAATGCTTACAATCCCAGAGCGATTTCTCTGCATTACGGGAACAACCGGAAAAATCCCTGGCTGAATATTGGAATAGACTGCTATTATTCCCTCACAGGCCAGCTCGGAATCCAGGAGGGAACCTATTTCTGCGATTACGGCGCGGAATACGCCTCGAATTTTCTGGCGAAGGCCCCTTGGGTCATTGAGCAGGAAAGCGGATATTGGAAGGATTTTCCCCAGGTTTACGGACCAGAGCTTTATCTGTGGAACCTTTGGACAATCGCGGCGGGCTACCGGGGCTTTAATATGTTCCTGTTCGCCGGATGTGAGAACCGGCCCGGCATGGGCTGGTACGGTACCGACCATAATTGGCAGACTCCCGTAAGCCGCACCGGAGAGCGGCTGGAAAATTACCCGTATTTGGCGCGTTCCCTGTCGGAAATTAAGAAGAACCAGGAAGACCTGACAGCGCCTGTCCGGCATGACCTATTGTTCGGCGTCAAGAATGACCCGGGACTGATCTGGAAGCGGACCGCCCGAGCCAGCAACGATTTTTATTTTGTGCTGAAGTCGGCGGGTTTCACGCCAAGAGTGTGCGATTTCGCGGAGGAGCCTATGGAACGGCTGAAAGAAGCGCAGGCACTGTGCGTTCTTTCCGACGAGTCAATGGATGAGACAGTTCAGGAAAAGCTTTGTGAGTTTGTGAAACAGGGCGGAAAGCTGATTCTGTGCGGGCGGGTGCCGACACGGGATTCCTGGAATCAAAGCTGCACCCTGTTGGCGGATATGTTCGGCATGTGCGCGGAGGAAATGGAGGACAAAGGGGACGACCAGCAGAAGCTGAAGATGGACGGCAAAGAATATTATATCGGGAGAACTGTACAACCGATTATGGCGGCGGCAAAAAGTATTTTGGCGGCGGAGGATGCCGGAAATCCGGCCGTATTCTACTTTACTCTTGGCCAGGGGGAATTGCTTCTGCTCCCATTTTCCATAGAACCCACGTTTTACAGCCAGGCAGAGGCCGTAAAGCTTTTGTTTGGAAAGATCGGCGTCAGGCCTTATATTTCCGGGGCCAAACGGCTTAGAATCATTCCAAAGCAAAACGGCGGGACTGTGGCCTTGAATCCAAATCCCGTCGCTGTTGCGGAAGAAGTACGCTTGGGGGAACGGCAGGTTACGATCTCCCTGGAGCCGTATGAGTATACCATTTTATAATTAAAGGGGTATTTCCATGAATTATTTGAAACCATTTGACCCGGCCTATTGTGTCGAGGAGGAACGTAATTGCCGGCGTTATACCAAATATTATGAAGGGGTTTTCGCTCAGGGATCAGGGTATCTGCAGATTCGCGGCTCCTATGAGGAAGGCCTGTCCTGCGCAGACCAAGGCGAGCTCTATATGCGTATGCCCGCTAACGTGACCGTTGAAAAGCCGAGGCATCCCTATTCTAAATGGGGCGTCTATGTACCGGGAATTACGGGAATCCATCCCTTGCTGAAGGAAGAGCTGGTGAACCTGCCATATCTATTAAAGCTGGATGTTACCGCCGACGGGGAAAAGCTCGATATGGAATTGCCTGGAATCCACAATTACCGTCGGTGCCTGGACTTTCGAGACGGAGTTCTTTACCGGGACTTTGACTGGCGTACGGAAAGTGGAATTGTCCGCTGTCAATACCGCCGGTTTCTGCCCAGACAGCTGAAGCGGGTGGTTGTGCAGGAGTTTTCCTTTCAGGTGGTTTCGGGCCGCTGCCGTCTGATGATTGAAAATGGAATTGACTGCAAGGTAACGACTAACGGTTACAACCATTTTAAAAAGGTAGAAGAGAGCGGAGAGGCCGGCCGCCGCGCGTGCGTTATCCAAACGGACAATGGAGATTCTATCCGGATGCTTTCCATGCTGTTCGACAGTCAGGGAAAAGAGCTGGGGTCTGTCGTTGATTCCGTTTTGCGGGAAGGGGAAACCCTGAAGCTTACTAAATTGTCCGCGGTTTCCACATCCCGGGATCTGGACGCTGGCTATCTGGAATTTGACCAAATGGAAACCTTGCTGACGGAAACCGCTAATAGGGGAGAAAGGGTCTATCTGGAGAATGAGGCTCAATGGGCGCGCCTTTGGAAGAGGGCAGGCGTCTCTATCGTTGGAGATGAGACGGCGCAAAAGACGGTGAACTTTTCAATCTACCATTTGCTCCGCGGCGTCAATCCAGACGACAACCGGGTGGCTGTCTGCGCCAAGGGCTATTCCGGCGAGGCTTATTTCGGGCATTTCTTTTGGGATACTGAGGTCTATTTACTCCCCTTTTATTTGTATACCAATCCGGAGCTGGCAAAAAAGCTGGTGGAGTTCCGCATTCAGACCTTGCCCGGCGCCATGGCGAACGCCAAGGCTTACGGATATCCGGGCGCCCGGTATCCCTGGGAGTCTTCTGTTTCCGGTGAGGAGCAGTGCCCCAACTGGCAGTACGCGGATCATGAGATCCACGTTACGGCTGATGTTGTCCATGGCATTTGGCACTATTATCAGGCGGCCGGGGATTTAGAGTTTCTGAAAAATGCCCTGCCGGTGCTGAAGGAGACGGCCCGCTACTGGCTTGCCCGTGTTTGCCGCAGGCCCGGCGGAGCCGTGACGTTGGATGGGGTTATGGGGCCGGATGAATATGTCTGCCTGTGCAATAATAACGCCTATACCAACTTCATGGCAGCCCGCAGCCTGAAAATTACCGCTTGGGCTTTGGATTTGTGCGGAGAAACAGCGGAGCCCGGTTTTATAGAAGATCTGCGAGAGGCGGCTCAAGGCCTTATGAATTCTGTGGACTGGTCCGGAATCATTCCCCAATGCGACTATTTTGAGGATTATGAGGAGCCGAATTTTGAAACGATGTGGCCGGACCGCTCCAGGCCGTTTGGCGGACAGGTGTCTCAGGAGTATAATTACCGGGTCAAAGCGCTGAAGCAGGCAGACGTACTCATGCTGCCCTATCTGTTTCCGGAGCGGTTTTCCACAGAGCAGATTAAGCAAAACTACGACTTCTATTTCCCCTATACCACTCATGATTCCTCTCTTTCCGCGATCATACATTCTATTCTGTGCGTCCGGCTTGAGAGAGACCGTGAGGCGTGGGATCTGTTCCAAAGGGCTTTGGAAATCGACTTAAGCGAAGCGAAAATGGGAGCGGCGGAAGGCGTTCATATCGCTAACTGCGGCGGAATCTGGCAAGGCGTTATTTTAGGGTTTGCCGGTATGAAATGGGAATATGACTGCGATCAGCCGACCTTTCATCCGAGGCTTCCAAAGCACTGGAAATCCCTCTCGTTTTCTGTGTGCATGAAGGGAGAATTCTATCGGGTGTCCATTTGCGGCGATCAGGTTCATGTGATAAAGGCTGAATAGACATCACCCCGCATTTTCTCAATATCCATACGGGTTTTCGGGCCGATTCCTCAAAGGTGTCCCAACCCCTAAAAGAGCAAAAACCGCTTTCCTATAAAAAATAGGGAAGCGGTTTTTACGTTTTTACACCGCTATGCTTTGAACAAAGCTATTGAGGACATGCCCGAAAGACCCTCTTAGGGTGGTTTGACCTTAACGAAAACTGAATAGAAAACCAATTATTCTATTTTTGAAAATCTGGCACGACTATCTCAATGCCATCCCGCATAGCGGATTTATGGGCACAGATTCCGGCAGCGGTAATATTTGCGGCAGTATAAAGATCAAGCCAGGGCGCCCGATCTTCCAATATACTTTGGATAAATTCATTCACAAGATGCGGATGAGAACCACCGTGTCCACCTCCCTCTTCAAAGGTAACCTGAGGGTTAGTCTCATCATAATACTTGCTTTTTACAGTAAATCGGCGAATCGTATCAGGAAGGAGATCATCTCTATTACGCGGAACGATTCTTTCATATTCAATCGGAACACTACGGTCTGTATCGTGCGGCTTTTTAAGTGACTTTCTAAAGATTACTGGATACTCATCATTTTCTAACTGCTGCCATTCGAAGGTTGCCTTTTCCCCATAAATATTGAAGCTTTCTGTATATTCTCTCGCAGTGTTGAACAGGGAGCGAGTGGCTTCTCCCTTTATGCCATTTCCAAAGTCAAAAATTGCTGTTTCAATAGGATAGGGATTCTGATATTGCTCATGAAGCTTTTTGTCCATTACTCCGGATCCAAAGCAATGAACACGCGTAATGTGACTTCCAACAGATATTACTAGAGGTGCAATTGCATGTGTGCCATAATACATAGGGGGTAGACCCATCCAGTATTTTGGCCAATTTTCCATCTCTTGATAATGGGCGCCTCTAACAAACTGGATTTTTCCGAATTCATTGTTTTTCAGCATTTCCCGAACATGGAAAAAGTGAGTAGTATAAATGGACGTTTCCATCATCATGTAAATTTTTCCAGAATTGCGTGTTGCTTGAATAATATTTTTGATTCCCTCTATTGAGAGGGCCATTGGAACTGTACAAGCACAGTGCTTTCCTGCGCGCAGAGCCTGTACGGTTTGTTCCTCATGTAAAGGTATCGGAGTAATCAGATGGATAGCATCGACAGTAGGATCTTGAAGAATTTCTTCATAGCTATGGTAGGTTTTATCAAGGTTATAATACTGAGAAAATTTTTTAAGGACTGAAGGGTCCGAATCAAAAATTCCTACGGTTCCAACATCAGGATGCGCCTTATAAATTGGTACAAATGCGCCGCCAAAACCTAAACCGACTAAGGCGATATTTAACTTTTTTTTCATAAAACATCCTCGTTTCTTTGAATGCTCAATTAAAATGAAGTACGCGTTTTTGAAAATCACCCCATATCTATACTATTCTTATAGCCAGTCATTCCACCGAACAAATCCCCTTAGTATTCATTTTTGAAGCGTTATTTCGCTGGGTTTCATCTGTGTTATATCTTCTTTACACTTTTGAACCTGAAATTTAGTCGTGAAAGAACGTAAATAAAATAAAGGGATTCTTTATAGGTAAGGGGTGATTGAAAATGGAATAAATTAAGGCTCAGCGGCTTCTAAAGTTAATTCCACGATATTGATGGAATGTTTTGGAACTACAATGGTAGGCGCATCGTCAACTACAGAGAAATCCTGCTCAACAATACTAACATTATTGGGAGCCTTTATAGAATTGTAGTCGGTTGTATTCTCGGAATAGATACGATATGCTTTCATGTTTTTTGCTTGATATGAATCGAGCTGCAGCGCGAGAGGATAATCCTTTTCTGGATGTTTATTGACTATTGCGAGGAAGAGTGTCTTACCATCTTCGCTTTTAGTGGCTACTATATCCAGATAAGAGATTTCCCGCGGAGTGGAGTCCGGAGGATTGGTTGTAAAATAATGCCTTTTCTGTAAGCGTAAATCATAAGGCAGGTTATACTGAAATGTTTCACTTTCAAAAAATGTATCAACAAGTTGCGTCCCCGTGTGATTACCGTAAAGATCAAATACATGATACATAGGACGAATTTTTACCCTATCGGAAGTTACTTTAATGGCACCGCTAAGATTCACAAAGGGAGAATAGTTTGCCATACCAATAATATCACTATTGCGAATCATTGTATTTAAAAAAGAGGAAGTAACAATAGCGTTTGTTAAATCATAGGTAGAATCATCGTCTACGCCGTCAAAAAACCAGCCATTTAGATTCCATTCGTCCCACGCGATTTTTATAGGCGATTTGCAGTCTCCGGTAACCGACTCGATCGTCGCGCGTGTTATCTGAGATTCTTCCTCGACCAGTTGGGAGACAGTCATTAATCGAAGATAATCATGGGAAAATTCATAAGGATAGCCCCAGGCAATCGAATAGTGATGGATTGATATATAATCAATGAGACCATTGAGCTGCTTGATAACTTCGGCATTCCATGACTGGTCAATTTCATTGCCGCAGGCGACCAAAATAATATTAGGATCAACTGTGCGCATAGCTTTCCCAAATTCCCGTGCCGATTTTGCATAGTCTATGGCGTTCATTTGACCGCATTGCCAAGGTCCGTACATTTCATTGCCAAGGCCCCAGTATTTTACATCAAAAGGTTCTTCATATCCAAGTTCCTTTCGCATTTTTGCATATTGAGTATTACCGGTACCATTGCAAAATTCCACCCAAGCCATAGCCTCACCAATAGTCCCGGTGCCCATATTACAACATAGGTATGGCTCCGCGCCTACCTGCCGGCAAAACTGGATAAATTCTATAGTACCAAAATGATTGTTCTCCTCTACTTTCCATGCGTAATCAAATACGCATTTTCTTTGATCTTTTGGACCAATTCCGTCTAGCCAGTGGTAGTTGGATACAAAATTACCACCAGGATATCGTATTTGCGGAGCTCGGACTTTCTTGGTCAGCTCTATGACATCTTTACGAAGGCCATTTGAATCAGATAAGGGAGATTTTTCATCGTAAATTCCCCCATATATACAGTCAACAGCGTGTTCGGTAAAATGTCCAAATATGTTGCGGTCTACTTCAGATAAAATGCGGTCCGGATTAATTTTAACTGTAACCAAAGTGATCTCTCCTTTTTGATTTAGATGTTTTGAAAAATTTATTCTTTTACAGCCCCGACTGTCATGCCGGAGATAATGCCCTTGTTTAATAGGAAAAACAGAATTAAAAGAGGAACTGTCGTAACTGCGATGGCAGCGAATGTAGCACCCCAGTCGGTCATGCCGAAGTCTCCCTGATAGTCATACAACCCGATTGGGACTGTTTTCATTGTACTTTTGCTGATGAAAGTATTGGAGAGTGTGAACTCGTTCCAAATCGTAATAGCGTTCATTGTCAATACGGTAACAAATGTATTCTTTGACATAGGCAAAAGCAATTTATAAAAATTCTGATAGATATTACATCCATCCATCATGCCGGATTCAAATATTTCTTTTGGAATATACCGATAAAATTCATAAAACAAATAGATTGACATTGGCAACGCAAATCCGATTTGCGGCAAAATTAAAGAAATATGTGTGTTGAGCATATTTAAATTATTATAAATAATAAACATGGGAATCAGTGTGATATGAATGGGAATAATAATACCTAAAATAAAGAAGGCTAGAAAAAAACGATTTATTTTAAACTGCATTTTTTGTAAAGCAAAAGCGCTCATAGAACCTAGCAAAGCGATACCGGCGATAGCGCAAAAAGTTACGATAAAACTATTTATAAAATAAGCGCCCAGTTGTGATATTTGGAAGGCTCTTATGTAATTTTGTAGATCAAACGATTTTGGAAAGGCGAAAGGAAGGTTGATTCTAAATTCCTCTTGTGTCTTAAAACTAGAAAGGAAAATCCAAAAGATAGGATATACCTGTATTAAAAGGACAATCATGGTGATTAAAATAAAAATACTTCGTTTTAATGTTTTTAGCATGCAAAAACCTCCTCGTTTATGAAACATAAATATTGTTTTAAGAATAGCACGGGTATTTTATGCCGTAAATTCCAAAATTTTTATTTTTGGTATAAAGTTTTACGTTTTATACGCAATTTGAAAAATTTTATACAAAATCAAAATATAATAGAATTTACAAAAAACAACCATGACATTAAAATAAAATTGTATTGTTTGCAAGCAATAAAAAAAGATTTAGAGGAGGTTATTATTAATGCAGAAATGGTTAAAGGGGTTAATTGCTGTTTTTTTAAGTTTTGCGATGGTTTTGTCCTGTGGGGGATGCGCCGACAATAACACGTCTGGCCAGTCTGAAGGTACTCAAAGTAATTCTTCTGGAGAAGCGATAGAAAATGACAATACCGCAAATGCGCCCGCTAAGACCATAGAATATTTATCTGTGCGCAATGCTGACCACAGCGCACAGGTTGTATTGAGTCAGATTTTAGAAGAATACCAGGAAGAGGTAAACCCGAACTTTAACATTGAAGTGAATTCGATTGTAGATCGCCCCACGCAGGAACAAAAGTTAAAAACACTTGTGGCCAGCAACAATATTCCGGATTGGTTTGAAGTTGACGCTAATAGTTACTGCGAACAGTTAATTGATAAAGGGTTAATTATAAATATTGCAGAATTACTTGAGGAACTCGGCGTATATGATAAGTACCACGCCTCCGCATTGGCATATCAAACTATTAATGGGAAAATTTATACCTTACCAATCGAAAATAATATTGAATATTATTGGTATAACAAAAAAATGTTCCAGGACGCTGGAATTACTGAGCCTGAAACATTTGAACAGCTTTTAGAGGCCTGTCAAACATTGAAGAATAAGGGCGTTACACCTATTGCGATATGCGGCAAAGATGGTTGGCCGCTGATGCGTTATTTCTCCTTCATTCCATTCCGTATGACAGGTAATGAGTATCTGCATGATGTCGTTGATGGTAAAGCGTCTATGACAGATGATGTCGGCATGAAAGGATTAGAGCACGTTCAGCAGTTAGGAGCGTTTTTCCAAGACGGTTTTGCCAGTACGGATTACACATCTACAATCGACTTATTTATGGGTGGGAAGGCTGCGATTTATTATACTGGAACTTGGGAATTGAACACCTTTATGAATGCTACTGGTGAAATGCAGGATAACATAGATTATTTCCATTTACCCATTATCTCGGATGAGGACGCGACCCAAAAAGAAGATTGTGTCACTAATTCCGGAATTGGAATCGCTATGTGCGCAGAAAAGTTTGATGATACTACGAAAGACTTTGTGTCATTTATGATTGATCGCTATCCTGAAAAGGCCATTGCACATGGTTTCTTACCTCCGATGGAAACTGAAATTCCAGAAGATTCTCCAGAGCTACTGAAAAGAATCGCAGAAGATATGGCAAATGTCGAAACCGTTGCGGAACTGTGGGATGTAAAGTTGGATCCCGTAACGAAAGAATTGTTCGAAAGCGAACTGAGTAGCGTGGCAATGGGCATTATTACCCCAGAAGAATTTGCATCGAAGGTGGACGAATCTATTCAGGAAAAATTAAATGGATAACTCATTTGTGTAGAGTAGAGATGGGAGTCTGACCTATGAATAAATATTATAAAAACATTACGGCCTATTCATTTTTTTTAATTCCATCGCTTATACTATTTCTTTTTACAGTGATTCTTCCCATTGCATGGTCTGCAGGTTATAGCTTATATAACTGGGATGGAATTTCCGATATGGAGTTTGTAGGCTTTCAAAATTATCAAAAACTGCTATTTGAAGATGATACTTTTTGGACTTGTTTCTTGAACAACATAATTTTTGTAATAATTAATACGATATTTCAAATAGTTGTTGGTTTATTTATTGCCTTGCTTCTTTCCCATCTTCGTCGTGGCTCTACTATTTTTCAAACTCTGTTTTTTATGCCGACTGTTATCTCTTCAGTTGCAATTTCACAGTTATTTCAAAAATTTCTATCAGTGGAACCTATGGGTATTTTGAACTATGGTTTACAAGCAATAGGGCTGGAAAGCCAGGTACAAGCCTGGCTTTCCAACACCTCTACGGCGCTAGTTTCAGTGTCCCTAATAGAGTCCTATCGATTTATAGGAATTTATATGATTATTTTCTATACGGCGTTAATTTCTATTCCCAAAGATTATATAGAAGCGGCGAAGATAGATGGCGCACAGGGATTCCGCTTGTTCTGGAAGATCAAATTCCCTTTGATTAAGGGTATCTTTTTTATCACAACGGTTATGGTGGTAAATGGGACCTTGAAGGGGTTCGATATTCCTTATATATTGACAAATGGAGGACCAGGAAGATATACTGAACTGATAGCAACTTATATGTATAAAACAGCTTTTTTAACAAGTCAATTTGGATACGGAAGCGCAATAGCGGTGTTTTTGGCAATAGAATCTATTCTAATAATCGCTTTTGTAAAGAAAGTTTATGCATGGAATTAAAGTAGAATTTTTTAGTTATCTTTAATTTTTTGTTCCTCGATATTCCTGTGTGGTGTTCCTATAAGAGAATGTGAGCGAGGTGATTAATGTGTTTACAATGGTCATTGTTGATGATGAGCAAACTGTTGTTAATCACCTCGTTTCCAATTTTGACTGGGTGCGGTATGGTGTAGAGGTTGTTGGAAGTGCAGACAGTGGACAAAAGGCTTATGAGCTAATATTGAGCAAAAAACCGGATATTGTCATTACAGACATTCGACTGCCAGAGTTCACTGGGCTAGAGTTAATAGAAAAAATTCATAGCGCGATTCCTTGGGTACAATTCATTATTTTGAGTGGATATGATAACTTTTCATATGCGCAAAAGGCGATACAACTTAACGTAGTGGATTTTTTAGTGAAGCCGATGTCTCAGCAAGAACTGTTTCACAGTGTAGATAAAGCCATTAAACGGCTTGTATCATTAAGGAAACAAGAAAATGGCATACGAGAGTTTTTATCGTCCGGACACGGAAAACTTAATCAAGTCATATTAGAACATGAACGATGCGTTGTGATCTGTGTACACGATGAGGGCAATTGCCAGACAGAAGCGAAAGAATATGAGCTTTTTTGCAATTACATCAAACAGAGTTTTAAAACGTATAACGCTATAATTGAAGTGTATCAATTGTTGGAAGAAATCTTGCTGGTTTTAAAAATAGAACCTGGACAAGGGATAGAATTTATTGATATGATTCTTCTGGTTGTGCAGAAAGCATATAAAAAATTTTTCTCCTCTGGAGCTTTACAGTTTGGTATTAGTAAAAATGTGGAGTTTTCAAATATGAAAGAAGCCTGCCAACAGGCAAGGCAGGCGTTAGAATTTGCGATTTTTTATAATGTGCCAAAGTCATACCATGAGCAAATTAATTTTAAGGTGAATCCCTTTGATGTCGATTATAAGAGCATAACACATCTTTTATTGAAAACAGATTCTTTTACAGCAATCGAGGCGGAATTGGATACGATCTTTTCCGATTTTTCCAGCCGGTATTTTCCCCCTTCTGTGGTTCGGATAATATTAGCCGATATGTTTCTGTATTTGTTACAAGTGTTGTTTTCCGAATGGGGCTTGTCTTTTCAAAAGTATGTTAATAATGATATATTATCAACTGTTCTCTCGTCTTCGATCAAATCGATGCATGAGATGCGATCGATATTTATAGATGTGTTTCGCAGAGTGGAATATTATAAAAAGCAGAAAAATATTACAGCAAGACAAAAAATATTGTCAGACATACAACAGTATATCAAAGAGAATTTATCCCGACCGATTATGCTCAATGAAATTGGGGAACAAGTAAAATTAACACCATCTTATATCAGCAGCCTATTTAAAGAAGAAATGGGAATTACAATTACAGATTATATTACAGATTTACGCATTGAAAAAGCAAAAATGTTACTGAAAGATTCTCATTTAAAAATATCGGAGCTAGCAAAAAAAGTTGGATACGAGGAGCAGCGTTACTTTAGTCAAGTATTTAAAAAGAAGACGGGTATCACGCCTAAAGAATTTCGGAATATTTGTTGGTACAGCGAACAGGAATAGCGGTGATGACCGTTAAAGCTTGCTTTTCTTAGATTGATCGACTTGACAAGGGATTTGTTATGAGAGAAAAATTACAAACGATCAAAATTAAATTTATACTTTTAGCTCTTGTTGTTTGTTTGATACCAACGACTATTATTTCGATCTACTCGGATATTAACTATAATCGAATGATTGAACAACGTTTTTCAAATATTACAGACAATTTTCTTAGTGTTGTAGATTGGAATCTAAAGACCATTACAACGGACGTAGAAGATATTTCTACAATTTTAATGACTGCTCCGGAAATTCAAAAAACTCTTGTTGGCAAAACTTCTGAATCGGATTTAGAAAAGTATGAAATGAAATTGCGATCCCGTGATCTTATTATTAATATTCTCAACAACAAAAATTATATTGATTTTATATGTGTTGGCAATCAATCGATTAACTTCTTTTATGAAGGCAGTGTTTATGCGCAGGATGATCAAAAATCTCTCAAACAAGAGCGATATACCGAATTCCTACAAACTTTTTCTGAAAGGCATGACAACGGCAAAGGGAGTTGGCGTAATATTGAAGGCGTAAATTATTCCGAAAATATTTCACTTGTGTATGAAAGGACTATTAATAATTTAAATACCATAGAACCTATTGGCGGATTGATTATTGGGATTAATAGAAAAATACTAGATGAAATGTTTTTAAGAACTAGCAACGATATTTCTTATAATATTATTGTTTTAAACGATGATCAGATTTTATATTCCCAAGAATCTGATTTTGATGAATTAGATGTGCAAAAGATTTTAGCGAATGGAAATCAGAATGCAGAAAGTGGCACTTTCTTTTTTGCAAACGGGAAAAAATATCTTTTAAACTATATGGTTAATAAAGAAATCGGATGGACGGTCATACAATACACACCTTACGAAGAAGTTATAAAATGGAATGGAACTATTAATTTGACGTTTTTTCTAATCCTGGGTTCTTTTATCCTTTCTCTCGCTTTTGCGATTATGCTTTCCAATAAAGTTACCTCGCAATTAACCTTGCTGCGTTATGTGATTTTTAGCGCCAAAAACTATAATAAAATCCCTAAGGTTCGTTTTAATCCTTATGATGAGGTTGGAATTATTGGTATTGAATTTTTGAGAACATTTAAATCCAATGAGGAACTCCATGAACGCCTGTTAAATTCAATCGTAAAGGAAAAGGAAGCTGAACTGTTGGCGTTACAATCTCAAGTAAACCCTCATTTCCTTTATAACACACTAAATTCGATATACTGTATGGCACAGGGAATTCATGCGGATTCTATAGCCGAAATGGTTAAAAATATTTCAAATTTTTACAGGCAATGCTTAAATAATGGAAAACTCCTTGTTACGGTAGAGGAGGAAGTTCGACTAATAGAGTGTTATTTAGAAATTCAAAATATTCGTTATCAGGGAAAGTTTGAGGCAACAATAGATATAGAAGAACAAATGCTTTCCATGCGAATGATAAAATTGATTTTACAACCAGTAGTGGAGAATGCATTTTATCATGGCTTAGAGGCAAAAAGCGAGTTTGGCCATTTGTCTGTTAGCGGACGTCTATCCGGAGAATATATGATATTTAAAATAATGGATGACGGCGTTGGATTTAATCCTGAAACAACATCTACCGGTTATGCTCTTAATAATTTGCAAGAAAGGATTTTTCTTTATTATGGAGAAACCTGCGGAATAAAAATAGACAGCAGTCCTATGCAAGGGACTACAGTCACCATTACAATAATGCAAAATATTTGCTCTTAGGCATTGCAGTGATTGTTTCACTATCACAGAACGTTTGTTATTTTCTATGGGATTTAAACTTTCCTTAAATATAATGAGTTTAACTGTCAATAAATTATGCGTGTCTAGAATTAATCTATATTTCATATCAAACAGAGAGGTGTTTATATTGTCAAGATATCATAATTCAATTCCGGGAAAAGTATCAGATTTTGAGATCACTGATCATTTTTGGTCCAACATGATGGAAAAAGTGCGAACACAAGTAATACCGTATCAATGGAAAGCCTTGAATGACCAGATTCAGGATGCGGATCCAAGTTTTTGTATTAAAAATTTCCGGGTAGCTGCGGAGATTACTCAGAAAAATCTTACGACATTTGAAGAAAAGGCAAAAGCCGGCAGTTTTAATGGTGAAGTATTTCAAGATAGTGATTTAGCTAAATGGTTGGAAGCGGTTTCCTATTCCTTGCAGACACATCCAGATGACAATTTAGAAGAAATCGCCGATGAAGTAATTGATTTGATATGTGCCTCTCAGCAATCAGATGGATATTTTGATACTTATTACATCATAAATGGTTTAGAAAAGCGTTTTACTAATCTAAAAGATAATCATGAACTATATGTCCTAGGCCATATGACAGAAGCAGCAGTGGCCTATTATCACGCCACTGGAAAAGATAAATTTTTGAATGTTGTAATTCGTGCTATCGAATGTGTCGATCAGCATATCGGCATAGAAGAAGGAAAAATTCACGGCTATCCTGGCCATGAGATTTTAGAAATGGCATTAGTCCGCCTTTACGAAATAACAAAAAATCCCGAGCATATAAAGTTAGCAGAATATTTTATAAATGAACGTGGAAAGTCGCCTCTGTTTTTTGAACAGGAAACCAAAGAAAATGGTAATGGATTTAAGTGGGAGAACAGTTATTTCCAATATCAATATTATCAGGCGGGTTTGCCGGTAAGGGAACAAATGAAGGCGGAAGGACACGCGGTTCGGGCAGTGTATTTATATTCCGGTATTGCTGATGTAGCAGGAGTTACGGAAAATGAGGAACTAATAAGTGTATGCCGTCGGCTTTGGAAAAATATTGTTACAAAGCAGATGTATATTACGGGCGGCATTGGTCAACAGCAGCATGGTGAAGCTTTTACTTATGATTATGACCTTCCAAATGATACCGTTTATGCGGAAACATGTGCGTCGATTGGTTTGGCGTTTTTCGCGAAACGCATGTTTCGCCTCGAGCATGATTCTCAGTATATGGATGTCTTAGAACGTGCTCTTTTTAACGGAATTATCAGCGGCATGGCATTGGATGGACGTTCTTTCTTTTATGTTAATCCATTGGAAGTCGTTCCAGAAGCTTGCGAAAAGGATTATTTGCGTTCTCACGTAAAGCCGCAACGTCAAAAATGGTTTGCCTGTGCCTGCTGTCCACCCAACATCGCCCGTTTACTTACTTCAATTGGTTCCTACATTTTTATGCTGGATGATTCTGAGCTTTACATAAATTTGTACATGTCTGGGAAGTTAAATACAAATTTAGCCTCTCAAGATGTTTCGATTGTGAGTAAGACCAATTATCCCTGGAATGGAAAAGTTTCCTTTACCTTAGAACTCAAGGAAGATGCGAATTTCACTTTGGCATTACGTATCCCTGGCTGGTGCGAGCAATACCAGATTGAAGTAAATGGAAAACCGGCCAGTTATGAACTGGTAAAAGGCTATGCTAAAATCACAGGAACATGGACGGATGGAGATGCTGTAGAACTTATTATGAATATGCCGGTGACAGTGAATGTTTCCAATCCAAAGGTGCGTGAAAATATTGGGCGTATAGCTATTAGCCGTGGGCCTATTGTTTATTGTTTAGAAGAAGCGGATAATGGTAAAGATTTACATATGATTTCTTTAGGGCAAGATCCGTCTTTCCGTTGTGAACATACAGATGATTTAGATGGCTGTACAGTAATTTATTCAAAAGGAAGACGTATTATAAATAGCTTTGGCGAAGATCAACTTTATGCAAATAAAACAAAAACAGTCTATGAAAATCAAAACTTAAAATGGATTCCATACTATGCATGGGCAAACCGAGGAATTGGTGAAATGCTGGTTTGGGTCCATGAATAATTAGCTAGTGGAAATCCCTTTACACATGATGTTTTTGTCGCACGATAATAGCTATCAGGCGACAGAAAATGCAAATAAAATTTTAGTGAAAAATTTTTAGCATTGCACAATGGATCAGTTAAAGATTTATGTGGTGACATAAAATTTACATTTATGATATGATTGGACTTTAAAACTAGATTGTGATTTTAATTAATAAAAATCTTATTAAATCGAGTAAGTATACAACAAATTCGTCACAGTCACACAGCGGCAAATTGCCGCGCCCAAGCCGCGCACCTTACTTTGTGGGGTGCGTTTTGCTTTGCGCCCGCGTTTTTGGCGGGTATCATTTTTTGTCAACGTTACCCATGAGGGGTGACAAAATAGACGTTACCTCCATCTTTTTCAGTGTTCATGCGGCTTCCCAGGGCCTTTAGGGCCGGTTGTTCAAAGTCGTCCTACTGCGGATATCCAACTTCAAAAGAATACAAAAGCCCCAAAAGCGCTTTCCTATCTTTGATAGGAAAGCGCTTTTTTCATTTTAAGCTTTTTACTTTGCTGACATGACCTGGCTCAAACCCTGATATACGATAGAACCAACCACGGCGCCTTGATCGGGAAGCCCCCTTGCTTTGTCTTTATGATACAAAGCTTTTCCAATAGTCGGTTCCATTTCCTTTGTAGCCTCCAGCCCGGCTAACGCCGCCTGGTAAGCGGCCTGTGCCACTGCGGTGATATTGCCGTTTTGGGACTGCGCGCACTCCACGGCCGCCTTTCCGGCGGGATAGGCAACGTCCACAATGGTACGGCCGCCGGGCCTGCATTTTCCCCGCTCCATAATTCCTTCTGCAAACCCTACGCAGAATTTGCTCAGATCAGTGGCGGTTAACGCCTCTTTCCCGGCAACTTCCTTTCCGCCCTTCATAAAGGCGGACGCCATCAACGTTCCCATGGAGGAAGGAACCGATTTCGCAAAGGTCATGCCTACCTGTATAAAAAACTTTCCGATATCCGTTCCCATATGTTCCGCGGCAAATTCCGCTGATTTGGAAAAGCCCTCCGACATGGTAAGGCCCAGGTCGCCATCGCCTAAGGTGGAATCTAACTCTGTTAACTCGCCTTTTTTATCCTGAATCAGCCCATTTACGGATGAAATAAACGATTTTGCCTTTTCGATATCAAATAACATTCTGCCGCCCTCCTGACTATCTCTGTACAAAAAACGGGGTTTCGCAGGGGGCGGAAAGATATTTCTTTAATTCCTGATCTAATTTCAGCAATGATACGGATACCCCGGCCATTTCCATGGAGGTCGCAAATTCACCGATGTAGTTGTTATAAATTCTGATTCCCTTTTCCTTGAGGATCCGGGATGTTTTCCGGTAGACAATGAATAATTCCTCTTTCGGCGTTCCGCCAAGCCCATTGACCAATACGGACACTTCACACCCGGATTCATAGGGAAGATCCGGAAGAATATTACTCAGCAGCTCCTCCACGATTTCATCGGCGGTTTTCAGCGCCCCTTTCCGAATGCCCGATTCTCCGTGAATGCCCATTCCGATTTCCATTTCACCGTCTGAAATTTCAAAGCTTGGTTTGCCAATTTCCGGGACAATGCAGGCGGATAATGCCACCCCCATGGTTCTGGTATTTTCCGCCGCCTTGCAGGCCAGCCGCCGCACTTCCTTTAAGGAAAGCATGCCTGCCGCCGCGGCGCCCGCTATTTTATAAACATAGAAAATCCCGGCGACACCCCGCCGTTTTTCCATTTCCGAGTTGGGAGCGGAGGCAACGTCATCCCCAGCGATAAACTGTTCTACGGCGATATCCTCCATTTCCGCCATTTCCTTTGCCATATCGAAGTTCATGATATCCCCGCCGTAGTTGCCATAAATGTAGAGGACGCCGGCGCCTTGGTTTACTGCCTTTGTCAGTTCATAAAGCTGCATGGAACTTGGCGACTGGAATACGCCGCCAACCCCGCAGCCGTCCAGCAGCCCATCGCCCACATATCCTAGAAAGAGGGGTAAATGCCCGGAGCCTCCCCCGGTGATAATTCCAACCTTTCCCGGTGTGATTTTCTTTTTCACTAGGCACCGCAGGTCCCCGCCCAAACAGCATACCTGCTCCGGGTAAGCGTCATAAATCCCCTCCAGCATTTCGTCCACATAATCGGCAGGTTGATTCAAAATTCTCTGCATGAATGTTTCCCCTTTCACTGGTTTTGTTCCGCTATTTTCACGTAACGGTTAATTACGTCGTCTATCAGGAAGTATTCATGGCCCCTGATATAGCTGTGAATCCGGTTCTGCATCGGCTGTACCCAATGCTTTGGAACCTGCTGGATGCCAGCGACGGCGCCGCAGATGCTTCCGGCGGTGGCTGCGTTGCAGTCGTTGTCCAGGCCCATTGCCACTGTCTGAGAGATCGCCCGCGTGATATCCGTTTTTCCCAGCAAAACCCCAAATACAGTCAAGCAGGCATTATTAATGGTATGTACCCGGTCCATCCCCTCAAAGCGGTCGTCTACCCATTTTCTCGCGTCCTCATAGCTTTCGATCTGTTCCCTTGCCGCCAAGGCCTCCCGGACGAAATAAGCTAAGGTGCAATCCGCCGGGATTTCTGTTAAGCCGAGCTCAATGGCTTTTACCGGGTCCTCCACCGCGAAAGCCGCCGCCTCCGCCGCCGCGAACAGCATGGCGCCATAAACGCCGTTTCTTCTATGGCTCATCACCGCGTCGCGGTAAGCGAGCTCCGCCGCCTTCTCCGGGTTGCCGGGGCAAATCCAGGCATAACCGTCAATGCGGATATAGGGGCAGATCAATTGCCCATAGGGGTTGTCGTCCGCCGCCTGAAGGGCGGGTCTGCCCTCTTTTTTGTATTTGTCCAGGGGATACTCCATATCCAGGTAAATCCAAGGCAGGTACTCATCCCAGAAATCGCCCACCTGCGCGGTGGTGAAATTCGTACCGTGTTTTTCCAGAATCATCAGGCTGGCCAAAATATAAATAATATCGTCGTCCGCGGGGGCGCCGTGCATGCCGCTTTTGGTGTATTCTATACATTTGCTCACCAGGTATCTGGTTTCCAGCGGCGATTTAGCCGCGGACCAATAATTCACAGGGGGAAAGGCATCCCCGGTTTCAATGGCCCAGGCCCTCATTTCTTCCACGGGCCAGTTTTCCACAATGCTTCCCAAAAGGCAGCCCGCAACCCTTGCGTACAAGGCTCCCGCTAATTTTTCCCGGTACGTTTCCCGGTGGAACTGATAGGCGAGCTGCCTGGGGCCGCTTGGCCGAAGCTTGCGGATTTCTGCTAGGCTGTCAGGCTCTTTTTCTTTTAGGGCAGGGTCCGGAGACAGTTTTTTCAGCCGCTCCAACCCATCTTTCAGTTGATTTTCCACTTGGTCTAAAACCGGCTGAATCCCTGCTGCCTGGTACTCATATTGAATCGACCGGGTGATGCCGATCATTTCCACATAACGCTGAATTTGGCTGATGTCGGGATATTGATTTAATTTCATGGGCTCTGTCCTCCTTTTACTGTTATGCCTTCACGCTTCCGGATGTCATCCCCTCGATGAAATGCCGCTGTAGGAACAGGTACAGCACAATGATCGGCCCCAAAGAGATACAGCCCGCGGTGAAGATCTTAGACAAATCACTGTTGTGCTCCCCGACAAATTTTACAAAGCGGGTAGCCACTGTTTTCCACTCCTCTGAAGAAAGGAAAGTGTTGGCCCACAAAAATTCATTCCAGGTCTGTACAAATACCAGCAAGGCCACCGTAATAAAAATTGGCTTTGCCAGGGGAAGCGTTATTTTGAGAAAGGTTTTAAATTCGCTGGCGCCGTCTACTCTGGACGCCTCCTCCAGCTCTTTGGGCATCCCGATCATAAAGGTCCGGATCAGCATCAGGTTAAAGGGAATCTGGTTGGCGGTATATACCAGGATCAGGCCCGCCAAATTATCCGTGAGGTTCATGTTGTGGAACAGGTAATAAACCGGGACGATATAAAGAAAGGTAGGAATCGCCATGACCAGCAGGAAATACCCGCTGAAAAAGTTCCGGTGAGGCAGCTCCAGCTTCACCATGGAATAAGCCGCCAGCCCGGTTGCCAACAAGACTAAGAAGATCACCGCGGCGCCAACTAGCACGCTGTTAATATAGGCCCTGGCGTAGCCGCCCCGCTGCCAAGTGGAGATATAATTATCGAACGCCATCAGGTCGGGCAAGCCTAAGGGGCTTCTTTTTATCGACGCGTCTGTGCGGAAGGAATTGATAATCATGGTGGAAAGGGGATAAACCTGGAATAACAAAATGATGATGAGGACCACATGGACAAATGGGTTGACGCCTGTACGGAATAACTTGCTTTTTTTCTTTCTCATACGTCCCACCCCCTCTTCTGCATAAAGCGCAGCGCAAAATAAGTGAATACGCAGATAAAGCTTTGGATCACGCAAATGGCGTTGGCGTAGCCGGCGCGGTAGTTTACAAAAGCGTTTTTATACATCCAGGTGGACAGAATTTCTGTGGATTGGGCAGGGCCGCCCATCGTCATTACCCAGATATAGTCAAACTGCAAAAACGACCAGATGATGGTCATCATGACAATGAAGAACAGCGTGGGACGAATTCCCGGTATGGTGATGTAACGGAACTCCTGCCACTTGTTGGCGCCTTCCACTTTCGCGGCTTCATATAATGCGGGATCCACCTGGTGAAGCGCTGAAAGCATCAGCACCATCACAAAACCCCACCAGTGCCAGTTATCTACCACCGCCACTGCGTATAAGGCGATTTTAGGATTTCCCAGAAAATCGATGTTTGCCAAAGACTCCCAGCCCAGCTGGCGGAAAATCTGGCTGATCCCGTTGATCGGATTGTAATAGGCGGAAAATATTTTTCCGGCCACAGCCGGGGCCACCACGTAGGGAAGAAAAAACAGGGTGCGGTAAAGCATTTGCCCCCGGCCCACTTTGCGCAGCACAGACGCTACCGGAACGGCAATAATAATCGGCACCGTGATAAATATCAAGGCCCATTTCAGATTGTTTGTTACAGCGACCCAAAACACATTGTCCTTTGTAAACAGCTCTATAAAATTGTCAAGCCCGATAAAAGCCGCGTTTCCCAGGCCGTTCCATTCAAAAAAGGACATATATACGGTGCTTAAAGACGGAATGGTGACAATAGACGCGTGAATAATCAGCGCAGGCAAAACAAATAGGACCGCGATTAACTGCTTACGGCGGCTGGGCGCGAAGATTTTGGTTATATTCATTCTTACTCTCTCCTGCCTGTAAAAAATAGGCGGTTTATTAAGACTCAAACCGCCTATTTCATTCATTTTTATTCTGGAATAGGAAGCAGCATTCCGGCATCCTTGGCCTTGTCAAATACTTCCTGCATCCCCACCAGGAAATCATCCAGTGACATCATATCCAAATAGACCTTTTCGATATTGTCATTAAAATAATTTCTGGTTTCAGAAGGCCAGAAAGTATAGGCGACATAATTGATGTTTTCCGCTTTGATCGCGCCATCCATAGTGGTCATCAGATCCTGCAGCAGGGCTGGCATGCTGTCTTCAGGCAGATAATCGTTAAGCGTGTTGATAGGGGCCGGCTGCCAGCCATATTCCACGACCTGTTTTGCGTGGTTTTCGATATTGTCGATCATCATGTACTGCAAGAATTCAAGGCATTCATCGGGGTATTTTGTGTTGCCGTTTACGCAATATGCCGCGCCGATTCCCAAGGGGAAAACAGGGTCTTCCCCCTCGATAAAGGACGGAAACAGCGTCATGGCGATGGTATCGTCTGTGGTGCCGCTGTCCATGGCGGTTTGAATATTGGCATACAGCCAGGAGCCCTCCGGCTTGGTAGCCGCCTGCCTTTGGTATAGCAGCGCGGTGGCGTCGTCCTGAGAGATAGACTGGGACTGCTTGTTTCCGATCCAGCCGGCCTGCCAGTCTTTCACGATCATTTCAAAAGCGGAGCGCATGGGTTCGTCGGTCCACTTTTTCTCCCCGGTTAAAACCTTTTGGGTTTCTTCTTTGCCGCATACGGCGCCGATATACTGGGTCATAATCCAGTCGTTGGCGATTTTGATATTAGACGCGCCATAAGCCATGGGGATCATGCCGTCGTCCTGAACCGTCTGACAGAATTTCTCAAAATCAGCCCGGTTTGTGGGCATTTGCCAACCCTTTTCCTCCAGCAGGGTTTCGTTGTACCACCAGACGATTCCTTCGTAGGACACGGGGACGGCGTACAGCTTGTCGTCAAAGGTCCCGCATTTTAAGGCCCATGAGAAGAACTTGTCTTTCCAGCCGTATTTTTCGCTGTAGGGGGTTAAATCCAACAGACGGTCGGCTACGTAATATTCCTGGGCGACCGCCGGCCCGTCTAATAGGAAAATGTCCGGGCCTTCGCCGGCCGCCATTTGTACCTTCAGCACCTGCCTGTGGTCCGCGGATGTCTGCCATTCCACTTCAATGTCGGGCAGGGCTTCCTTCGCCGGCTCCAGGATGTATTTTTCAATTCCTTCCGTTTCATTGTCCTGATACGATTCTGTCAGCCAGACGATATGTTTCTTCTCGCCTGTTGAACCGGTTTGCGATTCACCGCCGCCTGTTGAACTGTCGCTGTTGCTACTGCTGCAGGCTGTTGCCGCGGTAATCAGCATGCTTCCCGCAAGCAGGGCTGTCAGTATCCGCTTGAGTCCCTTTTTCATAAATATTGCGCCTCCTTTTTGTTAATCTTATTATAATTAACAAAAATATATGGAACAACGATGCAAATTTAAGAAATAATCATATTTTTTCGGATGGTTCAATGATCCTGATTGCGGTATTCTGCGGGAGACTTCCCGTATTCCCGTTTAAACACGGCGGTAAAATACCGCTCATTGGGATAACCGATCAAATGCGCGATTTCATAAATTTTATAATTTCTGTCCGCCTTCAGCAGCTGCAGGGCTTCTTTCAGCCTGATTTGCGTTAAATATTCATTAAAATTGATCCCCATATCCCGCTTAAATAATTCGCTGAGATAAGTTGGGTTTAAATAGAACTTTTCCGCCATCATTTTCAATGAAATAGGCTCCGCGTAATTTTCTTTTAAATAATCCGCTACTTTTTTCACTGTGAGGTTTTTTCCATGGTGCTGGTGATCGACGCACACGGTTAAACCGTCGCAAAAGCGGCCGAACCAGTCCTGCAAATCCTGCTGGTTTAAAACGCCGGGCAGGCTGCTTAATTGATCCCACAGCTTGTTTTCATCGGCTAAGGCCATATGATTGCTGTCCAAATCCCTGCAAAGATGGCATAAAAGAAGGGTAAGCTGGTTCTGCAGGCGGCTTAAGGTTTCCGGATCGAATACGCATTCCAATAAGGGCCGCAGCTCGTGACGGATCAGATCAGGGTTGTGTCCGGTAATATAGGATAAAATCCGGTTTTCCTTTTCCAAAAAGTCTTTTCGCTTGTTTTCAGATAACATATAAAGGCTGTCCCGGCGTTTATGCAAGATGGTTTCCGCTTTTTGAAAAACGGCTTGCAGCTGCTTGGGGCCGGTTGGTTTGAGAATGTAGTCAATGACGGAATTTTTTAACGCCTTTTGCGCAAAATTAAAGTTCGCGTATCCGCTGAGAATCGCCGTTAAAATTCCCGGATACCGGTTATGGATGGCTTCCACTAGTTCCAGGCCGTCCATCCCAGGAGTTTTGATGTCAGTCAACACCATTTGAACAGGATTCCGCTCCAAAGCCTTCAGCGCCGCCTGCCCGTCGCCGACGGCGGCCGCCACCTCCCATTGCGCTATCATGTTGTTTATGATATAGCAGATCCCGCGCCGTACGTTCACTTCATCTTCCACAACAATTACCTGATACATCTATCATTCTCCTATCATTTTGCGTTATATGGAAGTTCAATCTGAATACAGGTCCCTTGATCCTGTAAAATAATGTGAAGCCCATATTCTTCCCCGTAAAATTGCTGAATGCGGGCATGGACATTTTTAATACCGATATGCCCCTGCGGCTGCCAGCCCTCCTGACCGAAAATCCTCGGCAAATCTTTTTCCTCAATTCCAACCCCGTTGTCGAAAATTTCTACGATAACCTTTCCGTTTTGGAGCCAAGCCCTTATTTTGATTTCACCGCCCTGTGTTAGCGGTTCAATTCCATGGATAATAGCGTTTTCCGCCAATGGCTGGATCAGCAGCTTGACAATCTGAATATTCTTGATTTCTTCCTGGCAGGCAATCGAATAGGACAACCGCGCGCCAAAACGGATTTTCTGGATAAACAGATATTTCCTGACCTGTTCCAGATCCTCCCAAAGGGTTACCCGGTTCCGCGTAGTATCGATATTGTATCGCATCAATTCGCTTAACTGCATCACGAAATCGCTGATATCCTCCTGGCCGCGTACAATCAGCATCATATTCATATTATCCAGGGCGTTATATAAGAAATGGGGGTTGATCTGTGCCTGCAGCGCCGCGAACTGCGCTTCTTTTTCACGCAGCTGTGAGAGATAAACATCGTGGATCAGCTGATGCAAATGGCTGCTCATATGGTTAAACTGGGTGCAGATATACTGGGTTTCATAAAACGAGGAATCGTTGATTTGCACGGTATAATTTTCCTTTTCAATCTCCGCCATGCCCTTGATAATGCGTTCAAAGGGATTGGTGATTTTTCGGCCCAATAGAACGCAGAATAAGGCCGCCAGGGCGATGCCCACAATAGTCAGCACAATGGTAAAAATCAACCGCATATTTAATCCCTGCATCATATCGCTCATGGGGACATAACCTACGATGTACCAATCAAAATAATTGGATTTCACCGTTTTTACATACATGGTGTCCGTGTACAGGGCCACGGAGTTTGTCGGGAGCCGGTGGGAATTAGATTGGTCCAGCAATATTTTTTTTGCCTGCTGCCAATCCTCAGGCTCGTCTATTTGGGAGGGATAGATAGAACAGCCGTAGGCGTCAACAATTTGGAGCCTGCCGTTTTGAGCCAATTTGTCGTCGATAATCGACAGGCGGAAGTTCCTGATGTTCAGCGCGATGACCAGTTGGCATAACTGCTCGCCGGAATCAAAGTCGAAGATGGGCTGTATGATTGCCACGAGATCTTTGTTTAGGATTTGGACGGTTACCACTTCCTTGTCGTCCTTGCGATCCAGCTCCTTTAACTTTGGTTCAATCTTTTCCTGAATATCCCCGTAAATTTCCGGAGAGGCCACCGTTCCGTAATAATAATTCTTATCCCCGTAATAAAGCCCTAAAAACTGGATGTATTCCCAATTAGGGTACAGCTCCTGTATGTGGGTTTCCAGCTGTGCCCGCTCCGTGAACTTTTCCTGCGCGGTCAAATTGTCTAAATGTGTGGTATGGCTTTGAATAAATTGAGAAATCTGAGAGGAATTCGCGACCCGAATGATAAAATTGTAGGTCTCCTTCATAATGGAATCGAACTGGTCCGAGGCGCTGATTACAATTTGGGTCATATATACATTCACATAATCATCGATAAAATCCTTCATGTTCCAATAGTTCGATACGCCTACCACCAAATTGATGGACGCGATCAAAATAACCATAAACAGGATTAGCGTTCTTTTTATCGTAGAATGGGGCTGTTTTTTCCTTCCTTTTCGCTTCAACATGGTCAGGCACCTCCTTGAAATATATCTTATTATACTATTATTTTAATTTATGTAAAATAATTTTAATGAAATTGACGGGAGCTGGGCTTTTGGGGGTGATATGGAATTTTTTAAAAGAGTATATTTCACGTCACGGCCTGCGGCGCGGAATTAAAAAATAACGCCGCTGAAATTAGTATAAAGCCGTGGCTCAGAAAAGCCTAAGGGCCGTGAATTCCA
>CABUCM010000029.1 GCA_902490005.1 uncultured Ruminiclostridium sp. | reverse complement strand
GCCCTGAAAAGGATTTCAAGGGATGCTCACCGATGCTTCCCTTATACATACCTGAAATTGAGGACCTTGGCGGCGCGGAGCTTTTATACGTGGCCGGCTATGTCCTTTATCCTGAGCTGTGGACGCCCGAAGCCAGGAATTTGCTGAAAAAGGCCAAGGAACGGGGAATTACCGTTGCATTGGATGTTCAGATGTTCCCGGTGAAGGGAATCGACCAGCTTGAGTTCAGCCATTTAGAAGGCGTTTTGCCTTATGTGGATATCTTCTTTGCCGCCCGAAAAGAAATGCTGGGCCTGCTGAAAACAGAGGACCCGGCCGGTTGCATGAAGCTGCTTCAGGAGATGGGGTTCCGGGGGACAGCGGTGTTCAAGCAAGGAGGCAAGGGATGTGTAGTAGCAAACGGCGGGGAGTTTGTGCGCCGGCAAGGCTACACTGTGGAAGCCTACGATACGGTAGGCTCGGGAGATATTTTCGGCGCCAGCTATTGCTACGGCGCTATGAGCGGCTGGGACAGCAGGCGCTGTGCCGACTACGCGGCGGTATTTACCGCTTTGAGTATTGGGGAATATCACAATGTGAAGAATTACCCCGCCAAAGAAGCAGTGGAAGCTGTGCTTTCAACTATAGATTAGGAGATGTGCGTTTATGAAAGAGCTGAAGATTTGCGTGATCGGCGCGGGAAGCACCTACAGCCCTGAATTGATCGACGGATTTTTTAACCGTCAGGACAAAATGAAGGTAAAGGAATTTGCCCTGATGGATATCCGTATGGACCGGCTGAAAATTGTAGGCGGCCTGATCGAGAGAATGTGCCAGCATTATGACAATCCGCCGAAAGTGATAATGACCGACGACCTAAAGACCGCGGTAGAAGGCGCGGATTATGTCGTAACTCAGTTCCGCGTGGGCTTGCTGCCCGCCAGAGCCAAGGACGAGAGAATCGGCCTGCGCCACGGCTATATCGGCCAGGAAACCACCGGCCCCGGCGGCTTCGCCAAAGCGCTGCGTACCATCCCTGTGATCCTGGAAATCGCTGAAATGATGAAAAAATACGCTCCGGGCGCCAAGCTGATCAATTTTACCAATCCATCCGGAATTATCACGGAGGCTGTGGCTCGGTATACGGATGTTCCCGTGGTGGGCCTGTGCAACTGTCCCATTACGGCCTTTATGCGTACGAAACAGCACATGGGCTGGGAAAACGATGACGTATATTTCGATTATTTCGGCCTGAACCATCTTGCTTTTATCAAAGGAATCTACCTCAACGGCAAGGATGTTACCGACGAGGCATTTGAAAAGATTTTAGACCATCCCAACTGCGATGAGATGTTGGGCTATGCCTTCAATAAGCGCCAGGCCCTCGCCATGCGTACTTTGCCGGTGAGCTATTTGCAGTATTACTTCCACCAGAAGGAGCTGTATGAGAAGATTTCCTCTCAGGAAAAGACCCGGGGTGAATCCCTGATTGAGGTGGATAAGCAGCTGCTGAAGGATTACAGCGATCCCAACCTGACCACTAAGCCGGCCGGCCTGTCGCTGCGCGGCGGCGCATGGTATTCAGAGGCTGCGGTTTCCCTGATCAATTCCATGGAAACCAACGACGGCGCCATTCACTTTGTCTGCGTGCCCAATCATGGATGCATCCAGGGCCTTGATGATATGGCGGTGGTAGAGGTTCCCGCAGTGGTTAAGGGCGACTGCCTGCGGACGCTCAATGTGGGCAAAATGCCCGCGGCGATCGACGGCCTGGTGAAACACGTGAAGGCTTACGAGTCCTTGACGGTAAAGGCCGGCGCCGAAAGATCCGCAGACGACGCTCTGCTGGCGCTGGTTAGCCATCCGTTCATCCGTTCTGTCAACGATGCGGAAGCAATCCTGGACGATATCATCCGTGAACATGCGGAATATATCCACTTACATTAAATAAACGCCGACGATTCGCGGCAGGAGGAAGAAGAACATGGCAGTAAAATTTTTAGAAGACGTAGGCGCTAAACTCATCAACGCTACCCGGAAGGAAATGGTAGACGCCATCTTTGCCGCCAGCGGACGAGTGGTGATCGGTGAAACGGTTACCTTTAAGCAGTCTATGATCGACGGCGTCAGCAACATCGAGCTTTTGAAGAGCTGGGGCTGCGATATGGTCACTATCAACCATTATAATGTAAACTTCCCCATGATTCCTGGAATGGAATCCACCCAGACGGGAATCGAGCAGTTTGGCTCCTATTTTAACGAGGCCGGCAGCAAGGGCTGCAAGCCCAGCACCAAGGTGGTTGAAAATTCTTTCCAAAAGATTTTCTGGCAGTTTGGCTTCGGTGCCACCATCGGAGACGTCAAGCGGCTGGTAGGCGTACCGGTGGGAATAACCCTGGAGCCGGTCACTGAGGAGGACGACTATCCTCAAGGCCGGATCGCCAATGAGGAAAACGCCCGCAGAGGCGCCGAACAGGGCGCGAGTTATATCACCCTGATCCACACGCCCCAAATGTCCGCCGGTGAGTTTGCGAAAAGCGTGGCTCAGGTGAGAAGCGGCATGGGAGAGAAGGGGCTGGTAAAGGCCGGTAAAATGCCCTGGGGCGGCTGCTCCTTCCTGGTGAATGCCGACGAATTTGTAACGGAGGCTGAAATTAGGGAGCTTGCTGCGGCGGGTGCGGATGCCATCGTGCTGCCCACGCCCGGAACGGTGCCCGGCCTCACCATCGAACTGGTGCGCCAGTGGGTGACAGTGGTACATAATTGCGGTTTGCTGGCGGAAACCACCATCGGTACCTCCCAGGAGGGCGCGGATCCGGATGTCATCCGCCGTTTCGCCATCGACAGCAAGATGACCGGGGCGGATCTGTTCCAGATCGGAGACAGCGTTTACGGCGGCTGCTGTACTCCGGAAAATGTGATGTCTTTTGCGCGGGCTATCAAAGGCCAGCGTCACACTCTGCGCAGGGCGGCGCTTTCTCCCTTGCGCTAAAGCAATAAGTTATAGTTTACGTAACTGATTGTTTCGACTATATTTTGCTGGGGACTGCTCAAAGAAAGGAAGGAATAAAATGAAAAAGCGTATTCTCTGTTTTCTGCTGAGTGCCACTATGTTAGCTTCTATTACCGCCTGTTCGGGAGGCGGCGATTCTTCTTCCGCTCCCTCTGACGCGGGCTCCTCCACGGGGGAATCTCAGCCCGCTGATTCTTCCGAGCCGGTGGACCTGACCGTGCTGAACTGGGGCAGTGATATCGATGTTAAAATCAACGAGGATGCTTATGCCCGGTTAAAGGAAAAATATCCTAACGTTACTGTTAAGGATAACTTTGTAACCGGTACCGCCACCTGGTCCGAATACATAACGAAGCTTTTAACAATGATCGGCTCCGGCAATTCCCCCGATATGGTAATGATGGCCATCGAGGGCGTGCGCCAGCTGATTGATAACGACGTGGTTATGCCTTTAGATGACCGTATTGCGGACGATAAAGACATGCAGGCCGTGCTGGATGATATTTCCCCCAGGCTGGTGGAAGCTTTGGCGGTGGACGGCAAAACCTATTTCTTCCCCAACTCCTGGAACAGCATTGTTTTGTATTATAACACCAAAATGTTTGCCGACGCGGGCCTGGATGCGCCTCCCGCCGACTGGGATTGGGATACCTTCCGGGAGTACGCGAAACAGCTCACCACGGGAGAGGATAACAGCGAGGATAAGGTCTATGGCTTTGGCATGTCCACCTATTCCATCTTTATGACCTTGTTCCCCTTCTCTAACGGCACCTCAACCCTGACTGAAGACCAGCTTGGAAGCAACCTTTCCGATCCTAAGGTAGCACAGGCGTTCCAGACCATTAACGACATGATTTATGTGGACGGTTCCATGCCCATGCCCGAGCAGGGAATGGACGCGGCGCAGCTGTTCTCCGCCGGGAGGCTGGCTATGACCGCTGTAGGCCCCAACTCCGTTCAGAATATGCTGACCGCTAATTTCACCGATTGGGATGTAGCGTATCTGCCGATTCAAGACAAGGAAAACGGTAGCCATATCTTCGGCGTTACCGGTTATGGTATCCTGAAGGATACGGAAAACCCGGACATGTGCTGGGAAGTCATTAAAGAGCTGGTTTCTTCTGAAACACAGACAGCCGTTGCTTCCGCCGGCGTTTCCAACCCGGTGAGCCGCACCGCGTTCGAAACCCGCAACCTGGAAGTGCCCAAGAACTGGAAAATCTTCTACGACGCCATCGATCAGAATTCCCGCTGCCTGCCTGCTCCGATCAACGATTCTGAATATGAAGAGATCTTGTTCCGGTATTATTATGAAATGATGAACACCAAGCAGGATGTCAGCCCGATATTGGCCCAAGCCGATGCGGAGCTGCAAGCTTCTTTTGATGAATTGAAATAATCCGAAAGGACAGGGGAATGATGAAAAAATTCCCCTGTCCCTCATTGATTAAGATTGGAAAGGATCACTGCAATGAGTCAACGAGTGAAAAAGAAAGCGTCTCCTATGGCGCGGCAAGAAGCGGTGGCCGGTTATGTATTCATTCTGCCCACGATCATTTTATATTTGTGCTTGACCATCATTCCGATCATCGTCACGTTTTCACTGAGCTTTATGGATTACGACCTGGTCAAGCCCTCATCGTTTGTGGGCTTTGACAATTACACAAAGCTTTTTCAGGACAGCCGGCTGGGCCAGGTGGCTTTGAATACCATCTTGTTCGCCATTATGTCCGTTATCGGAAATGTAGGAATCGGGCTTTTGCTGGCTGTTATTTTAAACCGGAAAATGCCCAAGTTCTTTGTGAACTTTTTCCGTTTCTCCTTCTTCCTGCCGGTGGTAATCGGTTATGTGTATGTTTCGATTGTATGGAGCAACCTTTATTCTACCGATACCGGCGTGTTCAACTATTTTCTGAGCCTGCTGGGCCTGGGAAAAGTAGGCTGGCTTACCAATAAAAGTATTGTTCTGCTGTCCATTATCCTGATGGATATTTGGAAAAACGCCGGCTTCTTCATGGTGATTTTCCTGGCGGGCCTGCAGAATATTCCCTCCCAATATTACGAGGCGGCCCAAATCGACGGCGCCGGACGGGCGCGGCTGTTCCGCCACATCACCCTTCCCCTGCTGAGCCCCACCATGTTCTTTAATATTATCTGGTGTTCCATTAACGCCCTGCAGGTGTTCGACGCCGTGTATATCCTCACCCAAGGCGGACCGGGGGACGCGTCCAGAAGCATCGTGGTATACATTTATGAAAGCGCGTTCCAAAAATTCAATTTAGGCTATGCCTCCGCGACCTCAATCATCCTTTTCCTGGCCATTGGGCTGCTGACTTTGATCCAATTCCGTGCCAGCAAAAAATGGGTCTATTATTAATAGACATAGAAAGGAGATGGAGGCCATGAAAACTAAAAATTTAGCGGCAAGAAGGAAAGTCGTCAATTGGGTTGTGATTGTTGTCATATTCCTTGTGGCGGTTCTGATGCTGATCCCATTTCTGTGGATGATTTCCACTTCTCTGCGTCCGGCCAGCGAATCCATGAAGCTGCCGCCCAGCTTTCTGCCCACTCAGTTCGAATACGGGAATTACGTGGAGCTTTTCCAGTCCAGTATTCCGTTTATCAATCTGTTCGGCAATAGCATTTTCGTGACGGTGATTGTCACCCTTGCCCAGCTCATCACCTGTTCCACGGCTGCTTACAGCTTTGCCCGGCTGAACTTCCCAGGCAGGAACGTTATTTTTGGTATTTTGCTCTGTACGTTGATGGTGCCGATTCAAGTCACCATTATTCCGCTGTTTATCGGAATGAGCAGTGTTAATCTGACAGATACCCTGTTTTCCATTATACTTCCGTATCTTACCAGTATTTTCGGGATCTTTTTAATGCGCCAGTTTTTTGTCACTTTACCCAGGGAACTGGAGGATTCCGCGAAAATCGACGGCGCGGGGCCATACCGCACCTTCTTTTTGATTATTCTGCCCCAAGCCGGTTCTTCCCTTTCCGCTTTGGGGATTATCGCCTTTAATAACTGCTGGAACAACTACTTCACACCATTGATCTTTATCAATTCCTGGGAAAAGATGACTCTGCCCCTGGGCATTGCTGCTCTGCGGGGCTTTATGGGAAGCGGTAATCTTTCCGCTGTTATGGCTGGAGTTACCCTGGCGACGCTGCCGGTAATCATCGTGTTTTTGTTTGCCCAGAGATTCTTTATTGAAGGGCTTGCCACATCCGGCATCAAGGGATAAGTTAGGACCGGAAAGGCCAAGGGCCTTTGGCGGCTGGGCATGAGAAAACTATATTTTGCGATAGGAGACTTAGGGAATGAAATTACGTTTAGGCGTAGTAGGTTTAGGTTTGATTTGGCAGGACATCCATATGCCCATTTTAATGGACATGAAAGAAGAATTTGAAATCAAAGCCTTCTGTGTACATAATGAGAAAAAAGTTCCGCTTTGGCAGGAGCGCCTGCCTGGCGCCGCCGCTTATACCGATTACCACCAAATGGTGAGGGACGATTCCATTGACGCGGTTGTGGTTACCACCCCGCTGGAAATGAACGCCGAGGTGGCCCTGGCGGCTCTGGAAGCGGGCAAGGATGTATTCTGTGAAAAACCCATGGCGGTCCATGTGGATATGTCTGACCGCATCATGGAGATGGAAAAGGCTACCGGCAAAACCGTGTATGTTTTAGAGCAGTTCCTTTATAACCCCCAGCTGCCAGCGATAAAGGAAATCATTGACCAGAAGAAGCTGGGAGAATTCGTGTCCTTTGAACGCACCACCCATTACCTGATGGATTCTAAAAACGAGGGCTACGGCCAAACCCAGTGGAGGCGCAGGTCCGATTTCCCATTGGGGCATATTTACGACGGCGGCGTTCATGAGATCGCCCTGCTCAACGAGCTGTTCGGCCTGCCCAAGGAGATGTACGCCGTGGGCCAGAGCTTCCGTGAGGAGATGGGAAAATACGACCATATCCTCACCATGTTCCGCTATCCAAACGGCGCCACCGGCGTGTTCAGCCACTCCGCTTTTCTGGCATGCAGCAAAAACTATTTTTATGTCCGGTTTACAGAGGGCTCTCTGTATGTTTACGGGGATAAATTGGTGCTGGAGCATAAAGGCGGTGAAACGGAAGAGGTCAATGTGGCGGAGGGGGATTCCTACCGCGCGATGTGGGAGGACTTGGCCCGGATCATCGCCAAGAAGGAAAAGCTCCCTTTTACCTCTCAAGATGCCAAAGACTGCGTACGGGTGCTGGATGCGGTGGAGCAGTCTATTGAATCCGGCCAATGCGCTCCTGTGAAATAATTCGTTACTTCTATTTTTGGGCGCTGAAAAAGCTTACCTGAGATTTGAAACACTTCATAAACGGTCCACAGCTTTGCTTAATTGAACTTTCGGCTCAATTTGCATCCAAAGCCGTGGGCTGTTTTTCGCTTGAAGCCCCCTTGAGAGCTTTCAGCGCCGCCACTTTGTAAGGAGGACTTTTATGAACCATATCGCCAACAGAAACCTGCGGTTTTCCTGGGAGGAAGACGGAGCCTATCAGGAGACCCTGTCCCTGCTTGAAAACGGGGAAGCCCTGCCGGTGCTGCGGTCAGCGCCTTACGCCTCGGTTTTTACCGACCCGCGGATGTATTTTCCCTATTTGCAGGAAAACACCCGGCTGGCCGGCGTCCGGGAGAAGGACGGCGGGGTCGCGATTTGCTTGGAGCATCCGGACTACACCGTCACCCGCTTGGTTTCGTTTTCAGAAAATAAGGACGCGGTGGAAATACAGGTGACCTGCACCGCAAAGAAAGAATTGGCCTGCCGGTCGCTGGAGGACAGGTGGTTCTTTTTGGTCCCGAGAAAAAAGGACGAGGGCCCGTTAAGCGGCCCTCTGGATTTTGTCTGGAGCCAGAGAATCAAAAGCTTTCCCACCTCCATTGTATCCCACTACAATTTCAGAAATCCCATCGTCATGATGCAGCAGGATACCCTGTTTACCGGGCTGGTGCCGGCGCTGGAAAATGTCACCGCCCAATCCTTGGAAAGGGCGCCTTTGGGGATGGATCTGGATGTGGCCCGGGAGGATTATCCCTGGATGTCCTTTGGTGTGATGGCGGCGGAGAACCTTTCTCCAGACCTGCCCTGCCTGCCGGGACATTCCCAAATTGTGCGCAGCGTCAGCGGCGAACAGGGATGCAGCGTGCTGCAGGCGGGAGAATCCATTTCATACGCCTATACCCTGCTTTTGTGCCGTCAGGCGCCGAAGCGAGGCTATCGGTACGCCGTGCGGTACCTCTGGGAACGGTACGGGGAGAACGCCGTGAATCTGCCGCAAAATTTGAACAGCAACGTCAGGTACCCTGAAAACAGAACGCTGGAGGATTGGAGAAAGTCCATTTGGGATGAGCAAGCTGAGGCGGATTATTTTTCTTTGGAAATGGACGGCGTGAAAGCGGGCGGGCTAACCGGCCGCCGCCAGGGTGAGTGGTTCAGCCGGACCAATACCCAAAGGGACGTTTGGTTTGGCTGCTGGCTGCAGGAACTGGTCACCGGCTATGGACTGGCCCTTTACGGCAGCCGGGCAGAAAAGCGGCTGTGGCGGCAAAGAGCCCAGGAGATTCTCAATTACATTTTAAGCGCGCCCCGGACCAACGGGATGTTCCCGGTAATCTGCTATGTGGAAAAGGACGGCGGTTTGAACTGGCAGAACGACGACGGCTGGGCGGGTTACCAGAAGGAATTCCATACCATGCCCATGTCCTGGACCGCGTGGCTTATGCTGCGGTGGGGAAAGGAGCTTTGCCCGGAACGGGAGGAGGAAATCCTCGAGTTTTGCCGGCCCTACGTAGAATTTTTGAAAAAGGCCCAAAATTCCAGCGGATGCATCCCATCCTGGTTTGGAGAGGATGGAAAGCCTTCCAGAGAGCAGTTCCGGGACTTTAACGCGGAGACCGCCACCAGCGCCCTGTTTTTGCTGGAATACGGCGATATTGTCAAAGACAGCGCCGCCGTGGAATGCGGCCGCCGGGCCCTTGGCTTTATCACAAGCCAGGTGCTTCCCAGAAACCGCTGGTACGATTTTGAAACCTTCCTGTCCTGCTCGAAAAAGCCGTTCGCGTTTTACGATTCTATTACCGCCCAGTATCCTCAGTGCAATTTATCCACGATCCATGCCGCGGCGGCTTATTTGGTCAACTACCGTATCACGCAAAAGCGGGAGGACCTGGACCAGGCGGAGGCTGTTTTGGATTATCTCCTGCTAACCCAGCAGCTGTGGAACCATCCGCTGATGCACATCAAGGCCTTCGGCGGGTTCACCGTCCAGAATACCGACCATGAGTGGAGCGACGTCCGGGAAGGCGTCTGCGCGGTAATTCTTTACCATTATTATCTGGCCACCGGCAAAACAGAGTATCTCCAGCGGAGCATCGCCGCCGCCAGATCTGGTTTTGAGGTGCTGCCCTATGAAAACTGGGCCCACTGCGGCTATGAGGGGCTTCAGTATGATTCCAGCCTGCTGTGGGGCGGCGGCGTGGTGATGGCCGCGGCGGAGTATTTAGATGGCCGCCTGGGGACCTTGACGGTGGATGCGGACGCGGTCAGGGGCTTTGGGGTGGACAATTGTACCGTGGCCCGGGTTTCTCTGGAAAATGGCGTCCTGTCCATTGGAGCGGACTGCGGCAGGTACCCCAAGGGCAGCCGCCTGGCCGTGACGGTGTTTGACAAGAAAAACAGGGTAAACCGGGTGCTGCTCAACGGTAAGGAAATCGCCGCCGGGCCGATGAAAGCGTTTCCTGAGAAGATAACCTTTTTAAACTGAGCGTACTATCGCAAAATTTAGGAAAGTTTCTTGAAAATCAAGTAACTTCTTCTTTCCTTTCAAAGCCGGTGATGGTAATATAATAAGTGTTCATTGCGCCAAGGCGGCGCTGATAAAGTAAACCGCTGATGGGACGCCGAAAGACAGCGCTCCGGCAGCGAAAATAAACAAAGCCCTTTTGGGCGTGTAAGGAGGAATCTCATATGGAAGGAACCATGAAAACAGCGGTGATGACGGGGCTGAAGAAGCTGGAATGGGAACAGCGTCCTATCCCTAAGGCAAAGGCCGGCGAAGTTCTGGTCCGGGTGGAACACGTGGGGATCTGCGGCTCTGACCTGCACTATTATGAAAATGGTGCCATCGGCGATTTTAAAGTGGAATTTCCCTTTGTGCTGGGGCATGAGGCCGCCGGCACCGTGGTGGAACTGGGCCAGGGGGTGGACGGACTGTCTGTTGGCGACCGGGTGGCTTTGGAGCCAGGAAAAACCTGTGGCCATTGTATTTATTGTAAAACCGGCCGGTATAACCTGTGTCCGGATGTAGTGTTTTTCGCCACGCCGCCTGTGGATGGGGTGTTCTGTGAGTATGTTGCCCACCCGGCCAGCTTGTGCTTTAAGCTGCCGGAGAATATGGATACCATAGAAGGCGCCTTGATCGAGCCTTTGGCGGTGGGCTTCCACGCGGCCAACCAGGGCGGGGCCCGTCTTGGCCAAAAGGCGGTGGTGATGGGGGCCGGCTGTATCGGCCTGATGACGCTGCTGGCACTGAAGGCGTTCGGCGTGACAGAGGTTTGTGTGGTGGACGTCATGGAGAACCGTCTGGCAAAGGCCAGGGAGCTGGGAGCCACCCAGACCATCAACGGCAAGGAGCAGGATACTGTGCAGGAACTGCTTCGCCTTTCCGGGGGACAGGGCATGGATTTATGCATTGACACCGCCGGCTCAGAGTTCACCATGAACCAGTGCATCGAGGCCGCGGCCAAAGGGGGAACCCTGGTGTTTGTAGGCTACAGCGCCAAGGACCGTGTAAGCCTGGATATCAACAGCGCCCTCAATAAAGAACTGAACATGAAGACGGTGTTCCGTTATCGGAATCTGTATCCTATGGCCATCGAGGCGGTATCCCGAGGGCTGAACGTTAAGGGCGCGGTGACAAACTTCTTCGATTTTGACGATATCCAAAACGCGATGGACCTCTCCGTTTCCAACAAAGCGGAGATCGTCAAATCTGTACTGACGATAAAGTAAAGCCAATCCGGAATCCTCATCCTTCTCCGTGGGACGTTTCCATTGTCATATGGCGCAATCGTTCTATTAATCGTCGCTATTATTATATTTTTAAGAGAAATGTTGCGGTATAATGACATTAATTTCATAAGCGGAAATGAACGCGGCAGTATGAAAATTTTGTTTCAGACAGCAGGGAAGGAAGAGTTTAGAAATGATTTATTATGTATCGGCCAACGCCCGGAGAGATGGGGACGGTTCCCGGGAAAATCCATTTCAAACCATTACCGGCGCGGCGAAAATCGCCCGGGCGGGCGATGAGGTAGTGGTAGCCCCTGGTGTATACCGGGAATATGTGAATCCTGTCAACGGAGGCGAGGGGGAGGATTCCCGGGTCGTTTACCGTTCTGAGGTTCCTTTGGCCGCCGTTATCACCGGCGCCGAAGAAATTAAAACCTGGAAGAATTACCAGGGAAGCGTGTGGATGGCCCGGATCCCCAATGGGCTGTTCGGCGCCTATAATCCCTATACCACAGAGGTTTCCGGCGACTGGTATTACGCCGAGGAGCCGGTACATACAGGTGAAATCTATTTGAACGGGAAAGCTATGTATGAAGTGCCTTCCTTGGATCAGGTGCTGCATCCGGTTGTGTACCGCGGCTCCTGGGATCCTGATTTTACTGTTTATCAGTGGTATACCCAGCAAGACGGGGATTACACAGTGCTCTACGCTAATTTCCAGGGGGCGGACCCCAATAAGGAAACGGTGGAGATCAACGTCCGCAGGAATTGCTTCTATCCGGACAAAACAGGGGTGAATTATATCACGCTTTCCGGGTTTACCGTAAAGCAGGCCGCCACCACCTGGGCGCCCCCCACCGCTTACCAGGAGGGGATGATCGGCCCTCACTGGTCCAAGGGTTGGATCATTGAGGACTGCGAGGTGTCCGATTCCAGGTGCTCCGGTATTTCCCTGGGCAAGTATCTGCAGCCTAACAACGAAAACAAGTGGAGCACAAAGCTTTTCAAGGACGGTACTCAAACAGAGCGTGACGCCATCTGCCAGGCCCAGGTGGAGGGCTGGTCCAAGGAAAACATCGGCTCTCATATCGTGCGCCGCTGCAATATTCATGACTGCGGCCAAACCGGCATCGTAGGCCATCTGGGCGGGGTGTTCTCCATCATCGAGGATAACCACATCCACCACATCAACAATAAGCAGGACCTGGCGGGAGCGGAGATCGGCGGCATTAAAATGCACGCGGCCATCGACGTGACCATCCGCCGGAACCATTTCCATCACTGCACCAGGGGCCTTTGGCTGGATTGGCAGGCCCAGGGCACCCGTGTGACCCAGAACCTGTTTCACGACAATGTGCCGCCTAAAGGCACAGAGATCGCCAACGGCCTGGCCTTGGGTGAGGATATCTTTGTAGAGGTATCTCACGGCCCCACGCTGATCGACAATAATGTGCTGCTGTCCAACTGCATGGGCCGGCTGAGCACCCAGGGCCTCGCTCTGGTTCACAATCTGATCGCCGGTTCCTTTACCTGGGTGGGGAATGGTACGGATAATAATGGGAAGCGGTTCCCCACGCCACGGTATACGCCCTACCACATGCCTCACCGCACGGAGGTTGCCGGTTTTATGACGATCCTCCACGGCGACGCCCGTTTTTACAACAACATCTTTGTGCAGCAGGAGATCAGAGATGATCTGACCGCGTTTGCCCAGTCCATCGGCAAAAACTGCATGGATGGGTTCCAGTTTATCTGCGGCACTAAGCCCTACGACGGTTATCCGACCCCTGAGGAATATTTTGGCCGGTTTAGCCTCGACGCGGCGGAAGACCGGGGAAACCGGGATATTTACTACGACCATTTGCCGGTTGCCACCGGCGGGAACGTCTACTTTAACGGCGCGCAGCCCTGTGACATAGAAAAGGACTGCAAGGTGGATTCCGAGCATATGGTTGCGTTAAAGCTGGAAGAGGAAAACGGGAAATGGCGCTTGAACACCAACCTGTATGAATATCTGCCGAAATTTGAGACCCAGGTTATCAGCACGGAAGTTTTAGGGGAGGCATTTGAGCCGGAACAGAAGTTTGAAGCGCCGGATGGGACGCCTATTTTGTTCAATCAGGACTATTTTGGCCTGAAGAGGGATGCGGTGATGCCGCTGGCGGGCCCCTTTGCCTGTGGATGCGAAGCGGAAAAAGAACTGGCGTAAAAGAGAACTGAATGAATAACAAAAAAGGCCCAGGAATTGATTTTATCAATTCCTGGGCCTTTTTTGCTGAACAGAGATGCGGGATGAGAAAGTTTTATAAACGCCCGCTGTTCTGCGGCTGGTTTGTTTTACAATTTAACTTTCGCGGGGGGATAGCCGAAATACTGCTTAAAGCATTTGCTGAAATAGGATTCGTCGTCGAAGCCAACCTGATGGGCCACCTGCTGAACCAGCAGATCGGTATCGTTCAAAAGCCGGCGGGCTTCCAGCATCCGCACTTTTTTCAGCGTGGTGTTGGGGGCTTCCCCATAAAACACCTTAAAAAGCCTGCGCAGATAACCCTCGTGGATATACATCAGCTGGGCGAGCCTGGTCATGCTGAATTCTGGGTCAGAATAATGCTGACGGATCAGCGCCATTGCCGCTTCCGCCTTTTTAGCGGTGCAGCTGCACCGCTGGGGGCGGAGGACGGCTGCGGCCTTTCCGCAGATGGCGGAAAGGGCCTGCTGGATTTCTCCCTTTTCCTGGGCCGTACGGATCTGCTGCAGAAGCTGCTGCTCGCCGCAAAGGGCGGCTGGGATTTCCGCTTCCTCGTTGCGCAGCAGTGCCACGCAGGCGGCGGCGGGAAGAACATAAAGCCAAAAGAGCCGGGCGGCGGGAATATCCCACCTTTTTATTAAAGAGAGATAGGCTTCTATGCTTTTCTCTATTTTTTGCCCTTCCGCTGTTTCCACAGCCGCGATTATCTGGCTGCAGAGGCCGCAGATATCGTTGCCGGGCGCGGCCTGGCGAAGAAGGACGACCAGATTATTATCGTTGCTCCAAATCATCTGCAATACATTGTCCAGGACGTGGCGCATCCAATATTCCTTCAGGGTTCGTCCGAGGGCCTGCTCCATCTCTTCCTTATCAAGAGGCTTGAGAAGGATGTCCCGTACGCCCAGCTTTACGCTTTCCTGGGCATACTGAAATTTTTCGTGCCCGGTAATCATTAGAATTTCGCAGTCTGGGAGGAGAGACCTGATTTTTTTGGCGCATGCCAGGCCGTTTTGACCCGGCATTTCCACATCCAGAATCACAATGTCAGGGCGCAGCTGGTTCGCCTGTTCAATGGCTTCGTATCCGTTTTTCGCACAGGCCACCACTTCTGTTTCCATGCCCGCCCAGTCCACACAGGATATCAAATAATCCCGGAAAATAATATCGTCGTCGGCGATCGCTATTTTTAGCATGAGTATTCCTCCTTGGGCACCTGGGAAACATCATATTGAAGATCAATGCGCGTCCCCCGGCAGGGTTCGCTCTGAATCTTAATTTGACAACGCTGGCCGGACATTAGCCGCAGCCGTTCCCGCACGCTGCGTAGGCCGTAGCTTTCGCAGTCCTCCGTGTTCCTCAGCTTTTCAAGGACCTGAGGGTCGATCCCATAGCCGTTATCCACAACCGAGGCGGTAACGATGGTTCCCTCCGCCTGGAAGGAAATAGACACAAGATCCTTGCCGTCGCCGCGAAAACCATGCAGCACGGCGTTTTCCACAAGGGGCTGAATGGTCATTTTTGGAATCGGCATGGCTAACGCCGCGTCGCTGCAGGAAATGGTATAAGTAAAGGCATCCTGCCTGCTGATTTTACATATTTCCAAATAAGTTTCAATGTTTTTCAGTTCTTGTTCCACAGAGACGATGTCCTTGCCGCCGCTAAGAATCAAACGGTAATATTTTGCCGTCAGCTTGGACATGCGCGCGGCTTCGCCAGAGCGGTTCATGGCGCTCAAAGCGCCGATGGTGTTGAGGGTGTTGTAAAGGAAATGGGGGCGGATCCGGTTTTGCTGAAGTTCCATTTCCTTCCGCCATTTTTCCTGCTGCTCCTGCTGAATGCGGAAAATCAGCCGGTTGACCTCGTCCAGCATGTGGTTAAAGCTGTTGGCGAGAAGGCCGATTTCGTCATTGGACTGAATTTGACAGCGAATTTCCATGTCGCCGGAGGAAATTTGATTGGCGCTTTCAGCCAGCTCCTGCAGAGGCGTAACAATGTGTCTGGTGATACGGGAGGACTGCCAAAGTGCCAGCAGGGTACCAAAGACGGTGGCAGTCAAAAGAAGAAGCACAGAAAGAATGCTGCTGCTGTACAACTCATAAAACGGGATTAAAATCACGATTTCCGCCTGCAGGTCATCCATCGGGATTTTCTGGCACATCCAAAGGGCCCCCTGGCGCCAAATCAGCCGGCTGCCGGCCTGGCCGTCCATGGCGATCCCCAGGTTTTCCCCGATCATATTCTCCTGTGACGACGAAAGAACGGCGCCGTTCTGCCCACAGACATAGACCTGCTGCCCTCTGGTAAGCTTTTGCTCGCCATACAGCGTCTGCAGGTGAGTTTGATCCACCGCCACATAAAGATACCCAGCCTTTTCCAAGGTGTCCATCTGACGGATCAGCTTACCCACCAGAAGAACAGGCTCCGTTTCGCTGATACCTGGCTCCTGGCACAGCCCAAAGCAGTAGGTCTGCCCGTAGTTTTTCTCCAGCGTCAGATGCCTTGTACTGTCAAAATTTTGCCTGAACTGTTCCTCTAGCAGGATGCTGTCCCCATACACATTACCCTCTAGGTCCACGAAAAAAATCCAGTCGATATCAGAATAAATTTGCTTGAGCAAATATAAGCTCTGGTTTATCTTGTTATAGCGTTGGACCTGGTTGCCGGCACCGCCCAGCAGAATGCTGCGGTCAAGCTCATTCAGGTTGAGAAAGGCGGCGTTAGCCGCGCCCTTTACATCCAGCGCCAATTCGTGAATCCGGTTTTTCAGTTCCGTTCCCCGGCTTTCCATTGCAAGGGTCATACTTGGAATAGTGCTGACTAAAATGGTGGCGATAAATCCGGTCAGGATCAGCAGGACCAGCGCCAAAATCAGCGACATATAGGATCTTGTCAGCTTGTTGCGGATGCTGCTGTTTTTCATGACAATTCTCCTGACACGGCATGTACCGGCTGCCAATTACACAGCCTTTCGGGCGATCTGGACGCTGTCGTGATACATGGTGATCTCGAATTTGGAACGGGAACTGGGCATGACGGACGTGGTGTATTCGATTAAGCGCCCCTCTGCGTCCCAGGTGGAACGGCGCAGAAGGAAGGCGGGTTCTCCGGGCTTGCTTTGAAGCTGCTGGCTTTCTTCCTTGGACATGATAACCGCTTCGTAGGTCTCCACCGCCCGGTAGGGCTGCAGGTGGTAGCGTTCTGTCAAAATAGCGTAAAGGGCGTTGTTTTCCAGGCGCTCCCAGGAAAGATCGGGGCACAGCGCCACCGAGAGATAGGTCTGTTCGATCAGCATGGGGCGGCCGTTTGCCAGGCGCAGGCGCACCACCTCAATGAGACGCTCCGACTGGAATTCGCTAAGAGCGGCTGGGCCGTCCTCACGGCTGACAAGGCGGTAGCTTAAAATCTGGGATGAGGGCGTCAGCCCGAGCTTTTTCATATCCTCGGTAAAGCTGTACAGGCTGCCCAAATGACGGGATACCTTAGGCTCGGAAATATAGGTGCCCAGGCCGCGCCGCCGGATGATCAGCCCCTGCTGCTCCAGCTCCCGCAGGGTCAGCCGCACGGTAGTCCGGCTGATATGGTAACGCTGGCAGAATTCCTTTTCAGACGGAAGCATATCCCCGGGTTTTAAGCTTTTACCGCGAATCTGTTCCTGGATCATATCCAACAGCTGCAGATAAATCGCCCGCGAGGCCTTGGTATCTACCTTTTTGGTGAAGTCGAATGCCATTCATCACACCTCTTTGTTTTCCCAAGTCTATATCGGTCACCTGCTGCCGAACGCTCCGGGCCGCTGTAAACGCGGAGGGCCCGCCTGATTTTCCATGGGCGGCGCAGACTTTGATATTAGGATGAAGGGTGGGAGACTGAAACCGTTGTTAAGATTTATGCTGTGTAAGATAATCAGGCCCTGGTCACGAATTTTCAGAGTGGTTTCGGGAACCGGAAAAACAGCGCATATTACGGAAATACGGACGCGCGAAAGGCGTTCCGGCATTTTTCAGGATACGCGGCCGTTGAAAAAGGCCGCGTATCCTGAAAGACAAGAAAACGGTTTATTTTTCTAAGCCCAGCACCACCGGCGTGGAACGGTATCCAATGCCCATGCGGTCCACGCCCATATCGATCAGCTTGAGAAAATGCTCTCTGGTGCGAATACAGCCGGAGCCTTTCACCTTGGCTTTGCCATCGGCGGCTTCCAGCATCAGGGCGACGATTTCCTCCGTGGCGCCTACGCTGGGCCCGCCGGTATAAAAGCCGGTTGAGCTTTTTACAAAATCAGCCCCCGCCGCCACTAACACCTTTGTGGCTTTTATGATTTCCTCTTTTTTCAGCGCGTCGGTTTCCATAATGACCTTTACCGCGGTGCCGTACTTGTGGCAGGTTTCGCAGACAGCGCGGATCTCCGCCTCCACGGCGTCCCACATTCCACTGCGGATCCAGCCGTAATTCGCCACGATGTCCAGCTCGAAAATGTCACCGCGCTTACAATATTCCTCGGCCTGCATACATTTAGAAGCGGTGGTGGACAAGCCGAATGGGAAGTCGCAGACCACGCAGATAGCTGTGCCGGTGCCTTTGCATAGTTCCGCCGCGATATCCAGCGAAGAGGGGTTGACGCACACCGTGCGGCAGCCGTAATCGATGCCCTCTTGGATGTATTTGCGGATTTCCTCCTGTGTGAATTCCGGCTTCAATACAGATTGGTCAATATAGGAGGCCAGCTCCTTTACGGTCATTTCACATGCTTTTTTAGTAGGTTTCATTTTTAGATACCGATACCCATGGAGGGGTATACGCTCCTTTTTTAAATTTGCGCATCATACTTGGCGGCTGTGTTTTTGGAACAAATAGGCTTGAGTTTAAAAGTATTATAATGTATTACTATTGTCTTGTCAATAATTAAAAAATCAAAAATTAAATAAACCTTTTATTTAGAGCAATTTTAAATTGCTATTAAAAAGAGAAGAGGTTTCTGTAAAAGTTAAGGTGTTTTACATAAAAATAATAATATATAATAAGAAAATATATTAAAATAGTTCGTTTTTTCCAAGCGTGTTGCTGTTTTTCCATGTACAAGAGGTTACAATACTTATATAATGTGCTTGCATGATACATTTAAGGCTGTGCTGCAAAAACCACGTGAAAGAGGTGCGGTTACAGGGGGAAACGGCTTTTGAACGTGGTTCAAAAATTCAGAAAACAAGGAGGAAATGAAATGAAAAAAATTTTATCGGTAATGCTGGCTGCCGCCATGGTTTTCAGCTTGGCGGCCTGTTCGTCAAACGGCGGGCAGTCCAGCGCGGCTTCCGACCCTTCCTCACAGCAGGAAGACAGCAGCTCAAAGGCGGAATCCGGAACCTCAGAGGAGCCGGTGACGCTGAGCGTTTATGTGCGTTATTCCGATGACGACACAATGCTGCCGTATGACTATGCGGTGGAGCGCCTGGCGGAAGAAATGCCCTGGGTCACCCTGGAGCTGGACGCAATGCCGGCGGATGACGGCGTTAAGCTGAAGACCTACGCGGCAACCGGCGATATGCCTGACATCTTCGGCGTTTCCGGAACCCAGCTGATCGATTCCTTGATTACCTCAGAGGCCATTGCGGACCTGACTGATATTGTGGCGGAAAACGGATTCTTTGATAAGGTGCTGCCTGCCGCTCACAGCAAGCTGTACCATACGGACGGCAAAATTTACACCCTGCCCTATACCGGCCCCGAGGTGGTGCTGCTGTTTGTCAACAAAACGATCTTTGCGGATAATAATGTGGAAATCCCCACCACTATTGAAGAGTGGGTTTCCGCCTCTCAGGCCCTATCTGCCAATGGAATCACGGTTCTGCCGATCTTTGGCAAGGAACAGTGGATCTGCAACGCGATGTACGACGCGCTGGTTACCCGTTATATTCCCGCGGGCCTGAGCAGCCTTCACTCCGGGGAGCACAGCATTCGTGAAGAGGGCTTCCTGCAGGCCGCGAAGGATTTGCAGGCCCTTGCGGACGCAGGCGCGTTCCCTGCCGGCGTCACCACCTTGAATTACGAGCAGTCCACCAACCTGTGGTATAACGGCGAGGCGGCCATGTTCCTCAACGGCCAGTGGGAGATTGCCACCACCGACGAGGCCCTGGGGGATAAGGCGGATTGGATCCCGATTCCCGCCGCTTCCGCGGATGAATACGAAACATCCCAGTACGCGTTTTCCGGCGGCGCCGGCAGCGCCGCAGGCTTAGGGGTGTGCCCCTACAGCGAAAACTTCGATACAGCCGTAGACGTCGCCTGTTTTCTGGCGGAAATGTACGCGGAATATAACTATACCCAGCGCGGCTCACCTAGCATCGCCGTCCGCTGCGAAAAAGAAATGGAAGTGGAGCCGCTGGCAATGAATGAAAAGCTGGCGGGATACATCGAAAAGGCCACCAGCACCACGGTGCTTGCCGGCGCTGGAGAAAACGCGGAGCTTTACACCGTTCTTGGCGAGGGAACACAGAGCCTTCTGGCGGGCGCTATGACCGCCGAGGAGTTTATCGAGAGCATCGCGGCTATTACGGGAGATTGATTTCACCACTGTGTGTCTGAGCGGAGAGGCCGCCTGGCTGGCGGCCTCTCCAGCAAATAAAGAAAGGAGCATCGTATGCGTAAATATCTTGGCAATAAAGCGATGGTCTTTGCGCTGGTAGCACCAGCAATGCTCTTGTTCACGGTGATGGTGCTTTATCCCCTGGGTATTTTGATCGTCAGAAGCTTTACCGAATGGGATGGATTAAACGCCTCCCTTTTTAACGGGGTGGATAATTACATACGCCTTTTTAAGGATCCCATCTTTTACACCTCCCTGCGCAACGGAAGCGTCTTCGCCTTGATCCAAGTGTGCATTCAGATTCCCGTCGCCACCATTCTGGCCTTTGCCGTGATCGATTCCAGCCGGCTGGCCAAAAAGTTTTTCCGGGTTTCCTATTTTATTCCCGCCGTGCTGTCCATTACCGTGGTGTCCCAGCTTTGGCTTTCTATGTATAACGCGGAGTACGGCATGATTAACAAGCTGTTCGAGGCCTTGGGAATCCCATATCAGCAGAACTGGCTCGGCGACGGAAAGACCGCCATTGTGGCCATCGCTATCGTAAATACCTGGCAGTTTACCGGTTATCAATTTATTCTTTTGCTGTCCGCGGCCAACTCCATTCCCGAGCATTATTTCGAGGCCGCCCGTCTGGATGGCTGCAATAAAGTGAACGCCCATATCCGCGTCACCATCCCGCTGATGCAGGAGACCTATAAATACTGCTTGATTATTTCCATCACCGGAGGTTTGAATTCCTTTGCCAGCATGCATATTATGACCGGCGGCGGCCCGGGGACCCAAACCTATACGCTGACCTTCCTGATGTATCGGGCCGCGTTTCGGCTGGGAGAATACGGCTACGGCTGCGCTTCCGCGGTGATGCTGGTGATCCAGTGCATGATTGTATCCCTGATTATTAACAGGTTTGTGGCCCGTGAGCGGATTGTATATTAAGGGGGTGGCGATGATGAAAAGAAAACTGAAACTACATCCGGGCACCCTGGTGTTTCGTGTCTTTCTGGTGCTTTACGCCGTGGTTTCCCTGTATCCCTTGATTTGGATGGTATTCTACTCCTTCAAAGATAACGAGGAGATTTTTGTCACCAACCCCTTTGGCTTTCCCACCGTACTGCGCACGGAAAACTATATTAAGGCGTGGAACAGCTTTAACCTGCCCGTCTACTTTATGAACAGCGTCAAGGTGACGCTGGTGGTCATCGCCATTGTTTTGGTCCTTGCCACCATGTTCGCCTATGCCACCGCGAGGATGCGCTTTCGCGGGCAGCATGGGCTTCGCCTGCTGACAATGGTGGGCCTGTTTATTCCTCTGCAGGTCATCATGATCCCCATCGCGGTGCTTGTCCGGGACCTGCATATCAGCAATACCCTTTGGGCGGCCATCGTCCCTTATGCGGCCTTTAACCTGCCTTTTACCATGCTGGTGCTGTATGGGGCCATGCGGAGCCTGCCCTTTGAACTGGAAGAGTCCGCCTGCCTGGACGGCGCCTCTTTATTCACCTGCTTTTTGAAAATCATTGTGCCCAATGTGAAAGCGGCCCTGGCCACGGTATCGATTTTCGTGTTTATGAGCGTTTGGAATGAATACAACCTGGCGCTAATCCTGTTAACCAAGGATGACCTGAAAACCCTGCCCCTGGGCCTGCTGTTTTTCCAAGGGGAATATACCACCGACTGGGGGGCCATGGGGGCCACAATGGTGATCGCCAGTATTCCCACCGTGCTGATTTACGCGCTGTTCAGCAGCAGGGTGGAGAAAGCTATGACCATCGGCGGCGCGATCAAAGGCTGATCGGTGGCTCAAACATTTTGGAAAGGAAGATCCGTATGAACAACAGCAGAAATTTTAAAGTAGGCTTCCAGCAATTTGCCAACCGGTGCCCGGAATCCTTAAAGCCCGGCAGAGAATCTTTTATGTGGTATTTGGAGGAATGCAAGCGCATGGATGCCCATTCCATGTCTATGATGCCTGTGGCGAAAATCCCGGAGACGGAAAATTATGACGCCGGCTACCTGGCCTTTGAGGATATGGGCTATGTCCGGGAGATGGCGGCAATGGCCAAGGAGGCGGACGTCCATTTTGTGGTTTACTGCATTCCACTGATGAGCCTCGCGGGATTAAACCATCCCGTCACCGGCGCTCCCGCCATGGACGCCGCCGCGGCCCGGAAGTATCTGGATAAAATCATAGAAATTTGCGATATCTTCGGCGCCGATACCCTTGGCGGCGGCTACGGGAAGCTGGAAACCAAATTCAGTCGTTACAATAAAAGCGTCAAATACGACGACGTGAAAAAGTTCGTGACGGCCAACCTGAAGGAGCTTGGAAAGGCCCTGGAGGGCACCAACATTATGATGGCTTATGAAAACCACTGCGATTTTACCGGCAAAGAGATCGCCGGAATCCTGGAGGAGGTAAACCACCCCAACATCGGCGGCATGTACGATATTGGAAACGCAGCCGTCATCTGCTGTGATCCCATGGCGGATGTGGAGTATTTGGCTCCCTGGGCCGTAGCGGCCCACTTCAAGGATTTCAAGGTCATCGATAACCCCATCTTTGAGCATTTGTGGCAGGATATGCCCATGATCCTCAAGGGCTGCTGCCTGGGCGAGGGCTTCATCGATTTTGACGTGATTATGAAGGCCATCTGCGAAAAGGCAAAGCGTAAGGAGAACATGATCCTCATGGCCGAGCCCGCGTTTATCCTGCCGGAGCAGCATTATAACTGCCTGGAGGAAATGCATGAGTTTGACCGCAAGTGCACTTATCAGTTCGTGCGGTTTATGCAGGATTTAGTGGCCCGTTATTAAGAAACGACAGGAGGAATACAATATGAGCAAACCCCTTGGTTTAGGTGTTTCCGGCTGCGGCGCTATCGCCATACAGTCGGTGTTTATGCACGCCAGCGAGCCTGACGGCCAGGAATTTGTCCGCTTGGCGGCGGTATGCGACCCGGTGCCGGGCCGGGCGAAGGAAATGGCGGAAAAATACAACGTTCCCCGTTATTACACCTCCTATGAGGAAATGCTGAAAGACCCCAGCGTGGACCTGGTCACCCTCTGCTCTCCCATCGGCTTGCATTATGAGCAGGGCATGCAGGCGGTCAAAGCGGGTAAGCATGTACATTTCAACAAGACCATGGCGCTGACCGCCAAGGAATCCACCGACCTGATCGACTCCGCCAAGGAATACGGCGTGAAGCTGGTGGCCTCTCCCGGGCAGATGCTTTCCCCGGCCATGCGGAAAATCCGCAAGGCGGTGCTTACCGGCGAATTGGGAATTCCAAGCTGGACCATCGGCGGCTCGGAGGGCGTGCTTTATTACCATGTGGATGAGCCTATCCGTGAGACGGGAGAGGGCAAGCCGAAAATTATTCCCACATGGTATTACAAAAAGCCTGCCGGCGGCCCCCAGTGGGACTGCACCGTTTACGCGCTGCACAGCATGACCGGTATATTCGGGCCTGTGAAGCGGGTGACCGCCTTCTCCGGCCAGAGGATTCCCTCCTATCAGTTCGGGGACCAGGTGATCGACTCCGAGGTGGACGATTCCACGATGATTTTGCTGGATTTCGGCAACGCTTTTTACGGCGTGCTCTATTCCTCCTTGAAAGGAGATTTCGGCAACGGGAACGGATTTACTCCTATGGTTTTCGGCACCAAGGGCAAGGTTATGGACGGAAAAATTAATGACGAGCCTCTTTACAGCCGTGAGGACAAAATGAGTATGATCCGTGGGGCGATGGGGCTGCCTCATTTGAACGACCACCAGGCCACGCTGCCCCAGCCCCATGTGTTTGAGGATATCCTGCAGCTGGCTGACTGGGTGCTCAATGATAAGCCCTCTGTGGTGACGGCGGAGCACGCAAGGCATGTCATCGAGATTTTTGAAGCCGGCTACCGTTCCGCGGAAATTGGTAAGGCGGTGGAACTGACCACCACCTTTGAGCCGATTCCCTTAGAGGAGCTTTAATTTACAATTACAGCATAGAAGCGGGAAGACGATGAAAGCCTTTCCGCTTCTTATCGCTATCAAAACCGGCGTTTTGACAGGAAAGGAGCTTCTATGAAAATTATTCAAGTTGGCTGCGGCTATTGGGGAGAAAGCTGGCTGCAGTTTATCGCCGAGGACCCTCAGGCGGAGCTCGCCGCGCTGGTGAGCAACCGGGAAAGCGACCTGGAAATGGCGAAAGAAAAGCATGGGCTGGCCGCCGGGCAGTGTTTTATGGATTATGAGGAAGCCCTTCAAAAGGCGGAGGCTGATCTGGTGCTCATCGTGGTGCCCCACGGCAGCCACATTTCCTTCGCGAAAAAGGCGGTGTCGGCGGGAAAAGACGTGCTGATCGAAAAGCCGCTGTGCGACGACCTGGAGGAGGCGAAAGAATTTGCCCAATGGATGCGGGGACGGAAGGAGCGGGTCTTTGTCAGCCACAATTACCGTTACCGCCAGGAGCTTTGGCAAATGAAAGAAGGAGTCTCCGGCGACGATCTGGGGTCCCTGCAATTCGTGCAGCTGACCTATCGGGCGGGCCTTACCACCGACCCCAAGGAGCATGAGTGGAATATCCAGGGCTGGAGAGGCCAGCAGGTAAATATGCTCTGCTATGAGATTTGTATCCATCATTTTGATATGCTTCGCTTTTTAGCCGGCGCCAATGTCAGGCGGCTTTACTGTTCCGGCTGGACGCCCCGATGGGGCCTTACCAAAGGGCCGGAGTCTATTTTTGTAAACCTGGAATTTGAAAACGGCGTTCACGCCCTGGTATCCGCCCACAGCTGTTCGGTAGGCGGGCAGACCGAGTTTCAGGGGAACTGGCAGGTCCAGGGCGCCAAGGGCCTGGTGAAGTGGATATCCGGGGAGGGGCTTAAAATCGACCCCGCCGCGGACCACCCCGGCCGTTTGCCGAAACCGGAGGAAACCGGGTTTCCCGGCTTTGACCGGGCCGGCGTATTGACAGAACTGCACCGCGCCCTTTCTGGAAAACCGTCCACACTGCCCACCCTGGAGGATAACCTGCAGACCCTGGCGATCTCCACGGCGGCCCTGCTTTCCGCCAAGGAGCAGCGCGCTGTGGAGTTAAAGGAGCTGTTATGATAAAACAGGAGGCCTATTCATGAAACTTGCGATCATAGGAGCGGGGCTTGTAGCGAAAACCTATCATATTCCGGCGTTCTTACGCTGCGAGAATGTGAAGATTACCGCCGTCTGCGATGTGTATGAGCCCGCGGCCATCGCCATGGCTGAACCCCTGGGGGCAAAGGTTTATACGGATTACCGGGAGCTTTTGAAGGATCCGGAGGTGGATACGGTTTCGATTTGCACCCGGACGGACACCCACTGCGAGATGGCGTCGGCCGCGGCGGAAGCGGGAAAAAATATTTTTCTGGAAAAGCCCATGGCGATGAATGAAAAGCAGGCGCGGCGGATTGCTGACGCCGTGGAGGAAAACGGCGTGGTTTTTATGCTGGGAATGCTCAACCGATTTCGCACGGAATCCCAAATCATCACGGAACGCCGCCTTTCCGGGCAGATGGGGGAAATCTACCATGCCGACGCCCGCTGGATCCGCCGCAGGGGGATTCCCGCCAACAGCTGGTTTCAGAGAAAGATTTTGTCCGGCGGCGGGGCGGGGCTGGATATCGGCGTTCACGCCATCGATACCGCGTGGTATTTGATGGGCTGCCCGGAACCTGTTTCCGTCAGCGGCGTGGCCCACCGCCGCTTGGGGAATGTCCAATGCAAGGGCGTTGCCAGCTGGGGCAGCGGGTCCGCTGCGGCAAGGCCTATGGATACCGAGGAAGCGATGACCGCCCTGATCCGCTTTGAAGCGGAAAAGAGCATGACGGTTACCGTCAGCTGGGCCATCAACGGCCCGGAGGAGGATTTTAACCTGCGGCTTTACGGCACCAAGGAGGGAGCCTGCCTCAATCCGTTTGTCATTTATGGGGAAGCCAACGGCTACCGGGCGGATACGGTTCCCATTTTTCACCGGGACGATCCGTGGGTGGAAGGATTCACCAATGAGATCCGGCATTTCTGCGAATGCGCCGCCCAGGGACGGGAACCCATTCCCTCCGCCCGGAGCGGCTATACCGTTCAGCGGATCATTCAGGGGATTTACGAATCGGCTGACCAGGGCAGAGAAATTATTTTATAAGGGGACAGCGTTTATGGAACAAAACCGTTATTGGTGGAAAGAATGCGTCTTCTACCAGATTTATCCCCGCAGCTTTCAGGATTCCAACGGGGACGGCATGGGGGATTTGCGGGGGATCATTAACCGTATCGATTACCTGGTAGAGCTGGGCGTGGGCGCCATTTGGCTGGGGCCGGTGTGCAGTTCTCCAAACGACGATATGGGCTACGATATTTCCGACTATCAGAGTATTATGGAGCAGTTTGGAACCATGAAAGACTGGGAAGAGCTGCGGGATAAGCTGCATGAAAACGGGATCCGCATTTTGGTGGACCTGGTGGTGAACCATACCTCCGACGAGCACCCGTGGTTTGTGGAGGCCCGAAGCTCCAAGGATAACCCAAAGCATGACTATTACATCTGGCGCCCTGGAAAAGACGGAAAAGAACCCAACAACTGGGCTTCGTTTTTCACCCCTTCCGCGTGGCAGTATAACAAGGAGACGGACGAGTACTACCTGCATTTGTTCTCCATCAAACAGCCGGACCTGAATTGGCATAATCCCGCCGTACGCAAAGAGGTTTACGATATGATGGCCTGGTGGCTGGACAAAGGGGCCGACGGCTTCCGCATGGACGTGATCAACCTGCTGTGTAAAACCCCCGGCCTGCCTGACGGGGGAGGAAAGACCGATATGAACGGTTATGTGTTCCCAACGGAGCATATCTGCGATATCGACCCCATCCATGAGTATTTGCAGGAAATGGCCAAAGCGGTTTATGCGGACAAGGACATTTTTACCGTAGGAGAATGTATCAGCCTGACCACGGAAGAAGGGCGCAAGTATACCGCCCGGAAAGACCGGGAGCTGGACGCTGTGTTTTCCTTTTCCCATATCGATATGGACGGCCAGCCGGAGGGAAAATGGTATTACCGTCCCTGGAAACTGCCGGAACTGAAAGGGCGGCTGACGGAATGGCAGCATGGGATCGGGAGAGGCTGGCTCGGATTATTCTGGTCAAACCAGGACCAGCCCCGGGCGCTTTCCCGGTTTGGCACCACCGGCGTTTACCGGGAACGCTGCGCGAAAATGCTGGCCGTAGTCCTGCACAATCTCAGGGGCACGCCTTTCATTTATCAAGGGGAGGAAATCGGCATGGTTAACGTCCCTTGGACGTCCACCGACCAGCTGCGGGACGTGGAAAGCCTGAATTTTGCCGCCAACTGCCGCCGGACGGGGACAGGCGAGGAGTTTATGTGGGACGCCCTGCGCCGTAAGGCGCGGGACAACGCCCGTACGCCGATGCCGTGGAACGACGGGCCCAACGGCGGCTTTACCACAGGCACGCCCTGGATCATGCTCAATCCGGATTACCCGCAGATTAACGTGGAGAAGGCGCGCAGGGACCCGGATTCCGTGTTCCATTTTTACCGCAGGCTGGTAGCGATGCGGAAAGAAAACCTGATTATGTGCTACGGCGGTTACCGCCTGCTGTGGCCTGACGACCCGGAGGTTTTTGCGTATACCAGAGAACTGGAAGGAGAAAAATGGCTGATTGCCGCTAATTTCAGCGATTCGGCCTGCGACCGGGAATGGCCGCGGGAGGCCGGAAAGCCACAGGCGCTGATACTCAGTAATGTGGATTCAGCCGCGGCTCCCGCGAAGGATATACTCCGCCTGGAACCTTATGAGGCGGTAATCATCCGCTGCCAATAAAATTCCGTATGGGAAACACCTATTGACGATCCATCCCCAACAAGGGCGGGATTTCAATAGGTGTTTTTCTTTTCCCGCCGCTGCCCGGTGCCGCTGGACGGAGGTTCGCGCCTTTTTGTTCTGGGCTGGAACTCCAGGTGCCTTATTTAGGGCTTTTCACACCGGGATGAGAAAATAAACAGAAGTTATCCCTTGACGAATCCGGATACCCGTGATAAGATAAAATTACAAAAGACGAAACGTTTCGCTTTGTCAAAAACAGGAGGAATGGATATGCCGTTAGTAACCTCAGAAGCCATGCTGCTGTCCGCTCAAAAGGGCGGTTACGCGGTAGGCGCGTTCAATGTGGAAAATATGGAAATGGCCCAGGCCGTCATCTCGGCGGCGGAGGAATTGGAAGCCCCGGTGATGGTGCAGACCACGCCGTCTACCGTAAGATATGGCAGCCTAGCGTTATACCGGGCCAATGTGGCGGCGCTGGCGCAAAGGGCAAAGGTGCCGGTGGCCATGCATCTGGACCACGGAAACAGCTTCGATCTGGCCGCCCAGGCTTTGCGGGAAGGATATACCTCTATTATGATCGACGGTTCCCATGAAAGCTTTGAAGAAAATATCGCCCTGACCCAGAGGGTTGTGGCCATGTGCCGGCCTAACCAGGTCCCGGTGGAAGCGGAGCTGGGAAAGGTAGGCGGCAAGGAGGATGACCTAAACGGCGGCGCCGGCGGGTACACCGAGCCGTTGGAGGCCAAAGAATTTGTAGAGCGCACCGGCGTTTCCTCTCTGGCGGTAGCCATTGGAACGGCCCATGGCGTCTATGTAGGCGTGCCCAAGCTGGATGTGGAACGCCTGAAGGAAATCCGCAAGGTGGTTGAAATTCCTCTGGTGCTTCACGGCGCTTCCGGCCTGACGGATGAAAGTGTGCGGGAATGCATCGCCGAGGGAATCTGCAAGGTGAATTTCGCCACAGAACTGCGGATCGCCTATTCCGACGGGATTAAAAAGGTGCTGTCGGAAAAGCCGGATGCCTTCGACCCTAAGGTTTATAGTAAAATCGGGCGGGAAATGGTGAAAGAGCTGGTGAAAAACCGGATGCGGGTGTGCGGATGCCAGGGAAAGGCATAAACCGCTCCAAATTCGGAAAAAGGAAGTGAAACGGGCGGCGGACGCTTTTTGGCGGGCCCGGCCCATGGCGTATGGCGGCAACGATGAAGGACATTGCCAACCGCACTGGTTTGGGGTTGGCCACCATTTCAAAATACTTAAACGGCGGCACCGTGCGGGAAAAGAATCGCCTTGTGATTGAAAAGGCGATTGAAGAACTGGATTTTACCGTGAATGAATTCGCCCGAAGCTTGAAAACCAGCAAATCCAAAACCATCGGCGTTCTGATTCCAGAGCTGAGCAATGTTTTTATTACCTCGGTAATCACCGTGCTGGAGGACATTCTGCGCCAGAACGGATATGGCATCATTGTGTGCGACAGCCGAACCGATGCGGGCAGGCAGAAGGACGCGATTGAATTTTTGCTGGGCAAGATGGTGGATGGGATTGTCATGATGCCCGTGGGCAGCGACAGGGAATGCTTGAAACCAGTTTTAGACAAAAAGCTTCCGGTGGTCTTAGTAGACCGGACCATCCCGGGTCTGGAAAACCAGGTGGGAGAGGTCCTGGTGGACAGCGGCCGGATTTCCAGGGAATGTATCTTGAGCCTGCTGGAAAGAGGACATAGAAAAATTGGGATGATCGCTGGCCCCTGGGAAATTTCTACGTCTATGGAGCGTCTTTCCGGGTATCGGAGCGCCTTAGAAAAAGCTGAGGTTCCCTACGAGGAGAAGCTGGTGGTTTACGGAGGTTATACCATCGAGGGCGGCCATGAGGCCATGAATACTCTGCTGGACCGCAATCCAGAGCTTACCGGAGTGTTCGTTTCCAACTACGAAATGACGGTGGGGGCGATGCTGGCCATCAACGAGCGGGGGCTGCAGATTCCAAACGAGCTTTCCCTGATCGGGTTCGATAATCTGGAGCTGGCCCGGGTGGTAAAGCCCCGGCTGACCATCGCGGAGCAGCCCATTGACGAGATCGGCAGAATGGCCGCCCAGCTTCTTCTGGAACAGCTTCAGGAGAAAAAGCCGCCTCGGAAAGTAGTGCTGGACGCCCGGCTTCGTCAGGGAGACTCGGTTCAGAATTTAAGGGGCGATTTAAAGTAAAGCCTGGGGCGGGGCTTATCCGCGCTGTTTGTTAGAAGCGGATGAGAACCGCCCTGAAAAAGGCGGTGCCATTTTACCATCAAAAGCGAAACGTTTCCTGCGTTTTGAGAATAAAGGAGAAAACCCATGTCTGATTTATTGCTTGGCATTGATATTGGCACCTCCGCGTGCAAAGCGGCGGTGTTTACTCTGGACGGCCGGGTTGCCGCCCAGAGCAGTGAAGAATACCAGGTGTTTTATCCGAAACCGGGATGGGCGGAACAGAACCCGGATGACTGGTGGAGGGCGGTTTGCCGGTGTATTCAGAAAATAGGGGAGAGCGGTATCCCGTTAAAGGACATCCGAAGCGTTGGCATCGACGGCCAAAGCTGGTCGGCGATCCCCGTGGACCGGGATGGGCGGGTGCTTCACAACACGCCTATCTGGTTTGATACACGGGCCGAGGAGATTTGCAGGGACTTGAAAAAGCGGGTTCCGGAGGAGGAGATTTTCGCCTTGTGCGGCAACCCCTTGCAGGCGGCGTATACGCTGCCGAAAATTTTGTGGTTCCAAAAACATATGCCACAGATGTATGAAAAAACCCATCAGTTTTTGCAGTCCAACAGCTTTATCGCCTACCGCCTCACCGGGGAATTTACCCAGGACCGGTCCCAGGGCTATGGGCTGCAGTGTTATGATATCCAAAAGGGGCGGTGGGACCTTTCTATGTGCGATAGAATGGGAATCGACCCCAAAAAGCTGCCCAAGCTGTTTGACTGCCACGAAATCGTGGGAACAGTGACGGCGAAAGCAGCCGTGGAAACCGGCCTGCCGGAGGGTACCCCTGTGGCCGCGGGGGGATTGGACGCCGCCTGCGGTACCCTGGGAGCCGGGGTGATCCGAGACGGCGAGACCCAGGAACAGGGCGGCCAGGCGGGCGGTATGAGCATCTGTATGGAAAGCTTCCACTCTGACCCCAGGCTGATTTTAGGGCACCATGTGGTGCCGGGAACCTGGCTTTTGCAGGGCGGCTCGGTAGGGGGCGGCGGCGTGATGCGCTGGCTTGCCCGGGAACTGGGGGCAAACGCCCAATTGAAAGCGGAGCAAAACGGCACTGGCAAGCTTTATGAGCTGGACCGGGAGGCGGAAGCGGTTGCGCCGGGGTCGGATGGCGTGGTGTTCCTGCCGTATATGGCGGGCGAGCGGTCCCCCATATGGAATCCTAAGGCCAAGGGCGTGTTTTTTGGCTTGGATTACGCCAAAACCAGAGGGCATATGGTCCGGGCGGCCATGGAGGGCGTAGGCTTCTCCTTACAGCACAATCTGCAGGTGGCCCAGGAGGCCGGGGTGGCCGTGAGCCAGCTCCGGGCCCAGGGCGGCGCGGCCAACAGCCGGCTGTGGACCCAAATCAAGGCGGATATTACCGGCAAGGAAATTTTGGTGCCGCCGTCGGATACCGCCGCCACGCTGGGCGCGGCCATTTTGGCCGGCGTGGGCGTGGGGCTTTACGGAAGCTTTGAGGAGGCGGTAAGCCGCACGGTGAAAATTCTCAGGAAACATACGCCGGATCCGAAGAACAAGGCGGCCTATGAAAAGAATTACCTTGTGTACCGGCAATTATATGAACAGCTAAAGCCTATGATGGGCGATAAGGAGGAACAGTAAATGAAAGCAGCGGTTTTGTATGGCAACGAAGATCTTAGGTATGACGACTATCCTACTCCGGAGGTGGCGCCGAGCACGGTAAAGGTAAAAGTCCGGGCCACGGGCATCTGCGGCTCTGACGTTCCCCGGGTTCTGCATCATGGGGCCCACTTCTATCCCGTGGTGCTGGGCCACGAGTTTTCCGGCGATGTGGTAGAGGTGGGAGAAGGCGTAACCAAGGTAAAAGTAGGGGATACGGTATCCGGCGCGCCGCTTCTGCCCTGTATGAAATGCGATGACTGCCAGAACGGGAATTTTTCCCTGTGTAAGAATTACAGCTTTATCGGCTCCCGGGAGCAAGGCAGCTTTGCGGAATATGTGGTGATGCCGGAGCAAAACGCGGTGAAGTATGACAGCGCCATCCCTTATGAACAGGCCGCCATGTTTGAGCCTTCTACCGTGGCCCTTCACGGATTGCTTTGCAACGATTACCAGGGCGGCGGAAACGTAGCGATCCTAGGCGGCGGCACCATCGGCCTGTTTACCGCCCAGTGGGCGAAAATCTTTGGCGCCAAACAGGTAGTGGTGTTTGATATTTTGGATTCCCGGTTGTCCTTAGCCAAGCGGCTGGGCGCGGATGCCACTGTCAATTCCAAGGGAGAGGATTATCAAAAGCAGGCTTTGGAACTGACCGGCGGCAAAGGCTTTGATTATGTCTTTGAAACCGCCGGAAATCCGGTGACCATGCAGATGGGCTTTGAGCTGGCCGCCAATAAGGCGAAAGTCTGCTTCATCGGTACCCCTCATGTGGACATGGCCTTTACCCCCAAGCTATGGGAAAATATGAACCGGAAGGAATTTAAGCTTACCGGTTCCTGGATGAGCTATTCCTCTCCCTTCCCGGGAAAGGAATGGGAGCTGACCGCTCATTATTTCGCGACCGGGCAGCTGAAATTTGACAGCGATCTGATTTACAAAACCTTTCCCATGAGCCGGGCGCAGGAGGCGTTCGCCCTTTACAAAATCCCCGGCGAGGTAAAGGGGAAAATTATGCTGGTGAATGAATGAGGCGGTTCCTATGATAACGACAGTAACACTAAACACCTCGGTAGATAAGCTGTACCTAGTGGAGAAGCTGGAGGATTACACCGTGATGCGGGTGAAAAAGGTAAGCAACACCGCAGGCGGCAAGGGGTTGAACGTTTCCAAGGTAGCGTATCTGCTGGGGGAAAAGGTATCAGCCCTTGGCTTTGCGGGCGGCTTTAACGGAAGCTATGTGTCCAGCCTTCTGGAAGCCCAGGGCGTCCAGGCCAGGTTCACTAGAATTCAGGCGGAGACCCGTTCCTGCATCAACATCAGGGAGCTTTCCACCGGGAAGCATACGGAATTTTTAGAGCCGGGTGCGCCGGTGACCGAAGACGAATGCGGTGAGTTTCTGGTCGGCTACCGGAAGGCTTTGCCAAATTCCCAGGTAGTAACCATTTCCGGAAGCGTCCCCGCCGGGGTGGGGACCGGATTTTACGGTAAGCTGGTTTCCATGGCGAAGCAAGCGGGGATTCCGGTAATTGTAGATACCAGCGGCGCGCTGCTGGCGGAAACCGTAAAGGCAAAGCCCACGATGATTAAGCCCAACACTGACGAGATTGGCCAGCTGTTGGGAAGAAAGGTGGAGTCCCGCCAGGAGGTCGTCGACGCGGCCTGGGAGCTGCACCGGGCGGGGATTTCTTACGTGGTGGTGTCTTTAGGAAAGGACGGCTCGGTGATGGCCTGCGATCAAGGGATTTTCCAGGGAGTTACCCCGGATATCCCGGTGGTGAACACCGTGGGATGCGGCGACAGCATGGTAGCGGGCTTCGCGGTGGCTATGGCTCGAGGCCAAGGCCCGGAGGAAATGCTGCGGTTAGCTACGGCGGTGTCCACGGCAAACGCTCTGAACATGCAGACGGGCCATTTTGAACAAGAGGATTTTAACCGGGTATTTCCCTTGGTTTCTGTCAGAAAGTTACAAGCTGAAAATTAAAAAGTAAGGAGAGAACGGCATGAGTAATTTTATTGATCCGGCGTTGGTGCCGAAACGCAGG
>CABUCM010000028.1 GCA_902490005.1 uncultured Ruminiclostridium sp. | reverse complement strand
TTTCGCCAATCTGTTTTCCGGATTCTAATATATCCAGTACAACTAATTTCCCATGTTATCACAACCTTTCTGATGTTTTGCCAATTATTATAATATAATCCCATTGACAATCAACCCTGTCGCCAGGGAAAACAACATCATATAGCCAATATAGAGTAAAAAACATCTCATTCCAAGAACAATTTTTACTGCACCCAAATTCGTGATTTTGGTGGCGGGGCCGGTAATCATAAACGCCGCCGCGCTTCCCATAGACATTCCATCCATTAACCAGCCCTGCAAAAGAGGAATCGTTCCGCCTCCGCAGGCATACAGCGGCACGCCGACGGTTGCAGCCATCAGAACGCCGAAGGCTTCGTTTCCCCCGAATATGGAGGTCATCATATCAGACGGTACATACCGCTGGAACAATGCGGAAAGCACGATACCGATCAGGAAGTATATTCCGGTTGCCTTGATATTCCTGCCGAGATTTTTCAAAAATCGAATCAGAATGTTCGGGTCAACGTCACGGTTCCGGGGTTCAGCAAATCCTTCGAAATTGAAAAACGGTTTGTTTCGATAAAAAATACGCACCAGCAGACCGGCAGCAATGCCGCACACAAAGCAGGAGACGATCCGCACGACCAATGCGGTCGTTCCCAGCGCCGCACTGTATAGGATCAGCTGCGGATTCAAGAGGATAGAGGACATCATAAACGCCGCCAGCCAGTCATCTTTGATTCCGCCTTTGGCAAAGGAAGCTGCAATGGGAATGGTTCCGTACATACACAGCGGAGAAGCGATCCCAAGAACACTGGCGGCAACTATGCCCAATATACCAATCTTTTTCTCACCGATTGCGCGAAAGGTGTTATGTATCTTGTCTTTGAGAAAGACAGAGACAGCGGAGCCCAGCAGCATACCCAGCACCCAATAGGGAAAGAGCTGCTCCAGCTGAACGCTGAAATAGTACCAAAGGTAAACACTCTCGCGTCTTATGATTTCAAACATGACATCCCTCCTTACAGCAGCCGGCAGGAACCGTCCGGCGCATAATAAAATTCAAATTTATCTTCAGATTCAAACAGTTCCAACATCAGATCCAAATCCCGTGCAAGCGGGTACTCTTTGATCCGGCTGCGTTCCAGCCAGAATACCCGACCTTCCGGGGATGATTGTAAATGCCCCTCAAACCGGTCGCTCTTGAAAAGCAAGATTACATATCTTCCGCCGTTCTCCATGGAAAACTGCTTGATTCCGCAAAGAGAGGGGGTCTTGATCTGATATCCGGTTTCTTCCCAGACCTCCCGGACCACAGATTCCACAAAAGATTCTCCCGGTTCCACGTGACCGCCGGGAAAGGCGAGTCCATCCCAGGCAGTGCCGATCCGTTCCTGCACCAAAATACGCCCGGCTTGGTCGGAAACCATACAAAGAGTCGTGAAAACAGCCTGTTCCACGGCGGCCACCCCTTTCTCAGTTATTCGTCGATGGAAACCAGCTGATAGGTTCGGCTGCCCAGACCGATCTTCTCTGCCTGCTCCAGCGTATGTAATCCATTTCTGGACTCAATACGGTTAATCAGTGACTGCCCATCCTCCGCAGCATAAACCAGATCCACACAGGCCTGATCAACCGCTACCGGGTCAAAGGATGCAAGGATGCCAATGTCGTGCATATCCGGCTCGGCAGGGTTTCCATCACAGTCGCAGTCAACACTCAGACGGTTCATCACATTGATATAGAGGATGTTTCCGTCCAGTGAGTTGACCACAGATTTTCCGGCTTCCGCCATGGATTCCAGAAAGGCATCCTGCTCGCCGCTCCACATACTGCCGCCTTTACCTCCGGTATGAATATTTGTCTTTCCTTCCGAGGAGGCAATGCCGATGGAAATATTCTTAATGGCTCCGCCGTAACCGGCCATGGCATGACCTTTGAAGTGCGACAGCACCACAAAATAATCATAGTTTTCAAAGTGGGCGCCTACATAGTTTTCCGTCAGATTATCGCCGCCCTCCACCGGCAGTGTGATGGAGCCTTCCTCATCCATAATGTCTACATTGGCTATGGCGGTATAACCGTGATCCTCGGCTACCTGATAGTGCATGGCCGTATTGGAACGGGAACCGCCATAAGCAGTATTGCACTCCACAATGGTCGCCTCCAGCGACTGCACCAGATCGCCAATCAGATCGGTTCGCAGATAGTTGCTTCCCGGTTCGCCGGTAGACAGTTTCACGGCTATGTTGCCGGTGGGGGAAGCCTCCAGTGCATCGTAGATGGCCATGAGTCCCTCGGAGCTGATGTCGGTAGTCATATAAACTGCCGGCGCGTCTCCATTAACGGTTGTGTCTGCTCCTGCACCGGAATCCGTTTCACTTTCGCTGCTTTCGGGATCGGAGGACGGCGTTTCCGGCTGGCTGTTTTGTGTGGTTGGATTGCTCGATTCCTGAACCGGTTCTGTTTGGCCGCAGCCTGCAAGGCAAACGGTAAAAAGAGCCGCGGCGAATAGGGCCGCAATTCCTTTTCTTTTCATTGATTGCTCCTTTCTGCGCACTGCGCTTGATCGATTGATTTCATTATTCGGATTTTTCCAAAGTTACGGTAAAATTCTCTGCTTGTGCGGCAATATCTTCTATTCCCGCTTCCAATCTGCCCAACGAAATCAGACCGTTGGAGTAATTAAAATCCTGATAGAACAGAGAGAGGTTTCCCCATGGAGCGTATAGGCAGAGGTCGCCCGGCGAAGGGTCGTAGCCCTCCAGCTCATCCGCAGAGGGAAGCTGCTGTCCTTCCGGGAGATATGCGATCTTTTCTACACTGTTATAATCTTCAAAGGTCACTTCCAACGGCAGCAAATCATAGAGCGCATCGGCAACCGGGTTCTCATATAGGGTAATTTCATACGACTGTCCGTCTATTGTCATCAGAACCTGCCTCTGATCGGGTTCCACAGGTTCCGATGGTTCCGATTCCGTGTCTTGGGGAATTTCCGGCTCTACGGACGGTTCCGGCACGGATTCCGGGGTCTCTTCATTCGAAGTCTGCGAAGAAGCAGGCGGGGATACGCTTTCCCCATCCGTATCGCTTTCCGACTGACAAGCCGCAAGGGAAACCACAAGCAGCATTGCCGCCATCAAGCTTAACAGCTTTTTCATACATTTTCCTTTCCGGCGGCTGCTTTTTTCGCACCGCCAAGCTTTCTCAATCCCTTTGAAAGATAATGGGCAGCAAATACCCAGAGTCCCATCAGGCAGATATAGTCCAGATAGAACGACCAGATCGGCTCCTCATAGTCCAAAAAGACAAACTCTGACTGCAAGAGCAAATAGGTTGTGAAATCCCGGCTGATAAATACAAAAACACCATAAGCCGCAATCAGCATTCCGATCAGGCACAGCAGTATTTTGCGTGTATTTGATGGAGTTTTCATGCCCATTCTCTTTTTCGCCATGCCCAAAAACATATTCCAGTGCAGGCCCAGATGAACGCTCATCAGAATAAAGCCCCAATAAGCGCCCAGAATATGCAGCCTTCTGGCCAGCGCCATCCCGCCGTCAATGGGCAGGAATACAAATACATGACGGGACATGGCAATACCGCTGTACATCTGCGCCAGCATTGCAATCAAAAGCAGCATGTCCACACTGACTTGGAGCGCCCTCATGGGTGTGTATCTGCCTTTGAACAGGGTCTTATACCAATTTCGATTTAGGAAATGATGTGCAAGAAACAAAATGAGCATCCCGGCTCCGACCCATTCGTGGGCTGCTTCGCCCCACAGCTGGTAACCCATCAAAACCAACAACGCCAGCGTCATCAGCACATCTATCACGATTTTTATGATGGCAGTTGGTTTCATCCCTTTACCCTCCTATTCGTTTTCCCATGGCATATGCTTCTTGGGGGAATCGCGTGCGTTTTGTCATTTGAACAGTTCCGCAGCCAACCCCCAGAATTTCTCCTTGATTCTGAAAATTCAAGTAGCGGCACAGGGTTTCGTAATGTGTTTTCACGTCCTGCATCGTCCAGCTATTGCTGTCCCAGGCGGCGACAATCAGGGCGGTTTTCAGCCCCTTCTCCGTCAGCTGTCCATTGAAGCTGTAAAAACGGTCAATGACGGTTTTCATCTGTGCGGAAAAGCCGAAATAATAAAGTGGCGTCACAAAAACAGCCATATCGGAATCCAAAAGCTGTTCCCGCAGAACAGTCATATCATCTTTTTGCACACATGGGCCCGACATTCCACAGGCGCCGCAGCCCAAACAGGGATTCAGTTTGGTATGCCCGGCGTCAAACACTGTCACATCATGCCCGGCTTCCTCAGCGCCTCGTCTAAACTCCGCTGCCAACAGATTGGAAGAACCATGCTTATGCGGGCTGCTTTCAATCACCAAAATCTTCATTGCTCATCCCCCCTTATAAACCCAGACTTTTTACCCAGGAAGAAACCTCGCTCATAGAAGCGGAAGCGCTCAGCTTCTTACCCGGCAAAACCTTTGCCGACGGACAGCTCTTTTCCAGAATGGAGGCCGTCTTGCCCATGCCGCTGCCGCCCGAAGTGGCAAAGGGGATCACCGTTTTGCCGGAAAAATCATAGCTTTCCAAAAATGTCTGTACGATCCGCGGCGCTTCGTACCACCAGATAGGGAACCCCACAAATACCACATCGTACTGCGCCATATTCTCTACCGGTACGGCAATGGCGGGGCGGGCAGCCTTATCATTCATCTCCACGCTGCTGCGGCTCTGCTTGTTGTTCCAATTCAAATCGGCATTGGTGTAAGGGGAAGCCGGTTTGATCTCATACAATTCCCCGCCTGCTGCGTCCGCCAATGTATTTGCCAGTCTTTCCGTTGCACCGCTGGCAGAAAAATAAGCAACCAATGTTTTGCTCATCATCAAATCCTCCTTGTTATAATTTGCTGTATTCCTCATCGGTGACTGCTTCCAGCCATTCATTGACGGCGTTCTCGCCCGGCACCTCTACTGCCAGATGGGAAAACCAGCCGTCCTTCGCCGCGCCATGCCAATGCTTCACGCCCGCCGGAATCACGACGACATCGCCGGGATGAAGCAGCTGCGGCTCTTTGCCCCATTCCTGATACCAGCCCTGCCCTTCGGTGCAAAGAAGAAGCTGTCCACCGTTTTTATCCGCATGGTGAATGTGCCAGTTGTTACGGCAGCCTGGCTCAAACGTCACGTTTGCGATAGCTACACCGGATGTGGCGAGCATTTTCAAATAGCTCTGCCCGGTGAAATACTGCGCAAATCCATCGTTGGGCTGCCCCAGCCCAAACAGTCCTCCATGGGCGCTTTCGTGGGCGTCATCCTCGTTCCAAATCTCCTTCGCCATACGAAAGGCCGCCCACGCCTTGGGCCACCCGGCGTAAAAGGCCGCATGGGTAAGGATCTCTGCAATTTCCTCTTTTGTGATCCCATTCTTTTTAGCGGTTTCCAGATGGTATTGGAAAGAAGAATCCACAAGCCCCTGAGACATCAGGGCAACCACTGTGACCAGAGAGCGATCCCGCAGGGAAAGCTTATCCTCCCGGTTCCACACCTCGCCAAAAAGCACATCATCGTTCAGTTCCGCAAATTTGGGAGCAAACTCGCCCAGATCCCGGCGGCCTGCTGTTTGCTTTACGGCCATTTTTACACCTCCTTATTTCTGTCGCTGATCAGCTGTCCGCCGACCCCCACATTATCCAGTTCATTTTCTTTGATGAACACATAAAACCCCGCTTCGGGCAGCCCTGTCACCCTCGCGGCTGTCTCTGTAAACTCTTTTGCCAGAGTACGCTTTTGTTCTTTTGTCAGCTTTGCAGCCTCCATTGTAATTACAGGCATTGTATTTCCTCCGTTTCTAATCAAAAAATGGGGAGAAGCGGGCAAAAGCAGCCGCTTCTCCCCAAGCAAAAATTATGCCATGGGATTTTCCCAGGAACCTCTGGTGTCCACATTCGCTTTCTTTGCAAGAACCTCCAAAGTTTCCATCTCCTCGGCGCTCAGCACAACCTTGGCTGCTTTCGCGGCGTCCTCTGCATGAGAGGGCTTGGTTACGCCAATGATCGGACGCGTGCCCTTGGCAATAGCCCAGGCAATGGCTACCTGCGGCACGCCCACATTGTGGTTCGCCGCCATCTCACGCATAGCATTGATCAGCTCCTCCAGCTGCGGCAGGATGGGATTATAGGTATCGCCGCGCTGGCTGCCCTCCGGCAGAGGATTCTTGGTATCGTACTTCCCGCTGAGCGCGCCCTGCTCCAGAACCATATAGGCGTAGAAGTCGATGTTGTTTTCTTTGCAGTAGTCCAGAATACCGGCATCCTCGGAAGAACGGTAGAGCAGGCTGTAATGATTCTGAACGGCGGAAATATGCACGCCTTCCTTGCTGAGAATTTCTTCTGCCCGCTTGATCTGCGCCAGATTGTGGTTGGAAACGCCAACCTGACCCACCTTACCGCTCTTTACAAGAGAAACCAAGCCGGGCGTCCAGCGTTCCACATCGGCAGGATTGTGAATCCAGTAGACGTCAATATAATCGGTTCCCATGCGCTTCATGCTGGCGTCGCACATCTCCGCTACCGAGTCTGCGCCGCTGCCTGCAATCTGAGGGGTGAATTTGGTGGAAAGGATGACATTCTCGCGAGGATAGGTCTTGGCAAACGCACCCAGAATATCCTCAGATGCCCCCATGCCATATACCGTTGCCGTATCCCAGAGAGTAAGGCCCTCACGCATTGCTGCGTCAAACACTTCTTTCAGCTCAGATTCGCCCAGATGGTTACCGAACACCTGATCGCCGCCTGCGGCGCCAACGCCCCAAGACCAGGTTCCAAGTGCGATTTTCGGGAAATTTTTGTTGTTATTCATAGTATTGTTCTCCTTTTTTCTTTGTGTTTTAGTTTTCAGAAATTCCATTGGTGGAAAGCCACTCGCTCACATCATCCGGCATACTGCTTCCGCCGGAGTAGTGAATGGAAAGCGCTTCGCCCATTGCCGCATCCGGCACGAGCTTTGAAATAGCGGTCAGGCTTTGACCAAAACGTCCGCCGCCGTGGCTGCAAAACGGAAGGATCGTTTTACCGGAAAAATCGTATTCTTCAAGGAAAGAAGCAACCGGCATGGGGATGGACGCCCACCAGTTGGGATAGCCCAGGATGATGGTGTCATACTGCTCCATGTTTTCCACATGGCTTGCAAGTTCCGGCCGCGCCTGCTCGTTCTGATCCCTCTGCGCCTCATCCAATACGGTGTTGTAATCATCGGAGTAGGGATTGACCATCGTGATCTCAAACAAATCTGCTCCGGTCTGGCTCTGGATTTCTTCTGCAACGCCCTGTGTGTTGCCGCCCCAGGAGAAATATGCAATCAGGATATTCCCATCGCCGGAAGCGTTGTTGCTCACAGCAGAGCCGGATACGGAGCCGGAGCCAGCCACCGCATTTCGCACCAGACGAATACCGATGTTAAAGCTGCCGTGATCCTGTTCCAGTGTGGCGCGATAGGCAGAACGCATATTTTTGGCAAAATCGTTCCAGCCGCCGCCCCGGTAAACCCGAAACGAGCCGGTTTCCGGGCCGGTGGGATCGGTCTGCTCCTCTGTGCTGTAAGAGCCGTAATAATCCCAGACCCATTCGCTCACATTGCCGTGCATATCATATAGTCCATAGGCATTGGGGGCAAAGCTGCCCACCTCTACCGTTGTTTCGCGGTACTGGCCCGGCTGGGTATCCAGATCGCCCTGAGAGAAGTAGTTGCCCTCGATTTCATAAGGGTAATGACCGTAATAGTTGACCTCGTCCGCACTGGGAGAGTTCTCCGTATTGAAGGGAGTGGTGGTTCCGGCCCGGCAGGCATATTCCCATTCCGCTTCCGTGGGAAGCCGGTAGCCGTTTGCCTCCCGGTTCCATGTGACATTCTGTCCGTCTACAGTGTAGGCGGGCGTCAGGCCTTCCAGCTCGCTGCGGGCATTGCAATAGAAGATCGCATCCAGCCAGGAGATGTTCTCTACCGGCAGATTTTCTCCGGAGAAACTGCTGGGGTTTCCATCCGTAACCATTTGAAAATCCGCCTGTGTCAGCTCATAGGGGCTGATATAGAAATCGCTGACGGTTACGGAGTGCTGGGTCTCGTCCTCGCTGCGCCAAGGCTCGGAGTCCGGGCTTCCCATTTGAAAGCTGCCGCCTTCAATTACGACAAATCCCTCCGGAACATCTTGATCGGCAACTGTTTCCGATCCATCGGCACTTTGCGATGAAGCAGGGGGTTGAGACGCACTCTCACCGTCCGTGCTGGTTGTGCTGCCGCAGGCCGCCAATGATACCACCATCAAAAGCGATAAAAAGATTGCAGTTAGCCGTTTCATAAAGAGCCCTCCTTACTCGGTCAATCCAGCAGAAGAAAGCCATTCCGTTACCTCATCGCTGGGCTCTGCAGCCGCAGAGCTGCTAAGGGAAAGACCGTCAACTACCGCAGCATCCGGTTCCAGAGACTCGATTGCGCTGATTGTGCTGGAAAAACCGCTGCCGCCGCTGGTAACAAAGGGAGCAATGGTCTTGCCGGAAAAATCATAGTCATCCAGGAAGGTGTAAAGAATCATCGGCATATCGCCCCACCAGTTAGGGAACCCAAAGTAAACCACATCATACTGTGCGAAATCCTCTACGGTTTCTGCAATCGCAGGACGGGCGTCGCTTGCCTGCTCTTCCTGAGCAATATCCAGCAGCGTATCGTAATCATCGGTATAAGGCTCCGCCGGAGTGATTTCAAATACATCTGCGCCGGTTTGCGCCGCAATTTCATTGGCTACCGCTTCAGTATTGCCCGACCAGGAGAAGTAAACGACCAGCGCATTGGAACCGGCTTCCGTTTCCGATTCAGAAGGTTCCTCAGTTTGCGTAACGTCCTCGGAGGAGGAAGGTGTTTCTTCCGGCGTGGAGGAAGGCTCCGTTTGGGAGGGCGCCGCAGACGACCCACCTTGGGAAGGATCACTCACCGAAGAATTGCTGTTCCCGCAGGCCGCAAGAGCGAACACCATAGTAAGTGTCAATACAAAAGCCAAAATTTTTTTCATGTTAAAGATCTCCTTTCATTGATCTGGCTACTGTACAGAAGAACTTGCTCCCGTCTGCTTATGCCAGATATTTTTGTTATTTGGTTTCTTTCCCCAGCGTCATGCACTTTGCGGCAGTATCGCCGGTTTTCAGATAGGTGTAGCCCGGCATTTCAAACAAAATCGGCTTGAAACTGCCGTAATCAATTTTTCCGGAGGCATTCAGGATGCTCTCCTCTGCGTAGGTGTGGTCAATTTTCAAAATGAAATTGTCAAACCCCTTCGTTTCATAGAGGTCTTCCACCGTGCATTCCATGGAAACCTTTGCCTCGTCAATCAGTGGGGCGCTGTTTGGGCCGATGCTGTAGCTGAACACCTCTGATTTGTCGGTCTTATTGCCGCTGACGCAGCCTACATAATCCGCTTTCCGAAGCATCGCTTCATCCACTACATTGACCGATAACACTTTGGTATCCCGAATCCCCCGATTGGTGTAGTGAGGCTTTGCCAGACTGACCATGATGTGATCGTGCCCCATGATGCCCACATGACCAACCAGCACCCAGTTGGGCTTTTTATCCACCATAGTGCCGACCACTACCAGCGGGGTGGGATACAGTGCCAGTACAGAACCTAAGTCTTTCTTCATATTTCTTGACCTCCATTTGATTTGTTTTCGGATGCCTTTTTGATTTCAAAACGAAGATAATCCAGCCTGTCCAGCTGCTTTTCTTTGAAATGGATTTCGTCCAAGGTACCATTCCTTTTTTCGTTGAGCATTCGCATACGCTCCTGCTGCGTGGACTCGCCGGCGAGAAGCAGCTTCATATATGTCTCGACTTCCTCTTTTTCGAAGCCAATATCATGGAGCGTCATAATCATACTCAGCCGTTTTATATCTTCTTCATCGTACTGCCATGCTCCCATCACCTTTCTTACCGCATCGCACAGCCCCCAGCTTTCATATTCATTCAATATCTTGATGGGGATGTTATACCGCTCACTTGCTTCCTGAACTGTCATTTCATGCTCCTTTCCAATGTAATTAAAAAAATATAGGTGCTCCTCTTGGGAACACCTATATTGTAATTCAAATATTGTGATATGTAAAATACTTATATTTAATTTTCAGATATAGATTTTATGTATGCTCTTGCGTGTTCGATAAAGGCTATTGTTGTGGAAGAAAGTATCTGATTCTTTTTCCATGTAAGAACTGTGGGTGTTTCAACGCCTGGAGATAACGGAATAAATTTAAGTCCCGGATAGTTACAATCCAATTCAATTCCAAATACGGCTCCAATTTGTTCCTGTGCCAGAATTGCTTCATTGTAGAGCAAATTGCCGCTTGCGATAACCTCGACCTGGTCATAGTATTCGCCGAACCATTTTCTGATTTCGGGGTACATTTTCTCACTTCTTGCCGAAATAAGCTGCTCATTCTGCAAATCGGCTGCCTGAATGGTCTCCTTTCGTGAGAGATCCGATAATTCGGACACAAGAATCCCCCATTTTTCTTTTACAGGCATGGAAATATATTCGTACTTGCTGATATCAATCGGCTCCATCATCAGTCCAAAATCGAGAATTCCCCGCTCAATACGCTCTTTTATATTCTCAGAATTGCCACTGTAAATCTGATACCGAACCAGTGGATGCTTTTCTTGAAAAGAGGCAATCATTTTAGACAGGTATCTGGTGCTGCGAAATTCGCCGCTGCCAATGGATATTTCACCGGTCAACTGTACATCTCCACGCTGAAAGTCTTGCTTTGTCTTTTCTGCAAGGGAAACGAGTTCTTGCGCTCTTCGTTTTAGAAGCATACCATCTTCGGTCAAAATAATATTATGATTGCTTCGAGTAAATAATTTTACGCCTAACTCCTCTTCCAGCTGCATAATGGAGCGTGAAAGAGTAGGCTGTGTTAAATGAAGCAGATTGGCAGCTTTTGTTATGTTTTCTTCTCTGGCCACCATCAGAAAATACTGTAATGAACGAAATTCCATAGTGATACATTCCTCCTTTATTGCATTGTATCACAAGCATTGATAAATTTGAATATCTAACGTTCAGATATTCAATAAAATAATATCAAGTAAAGCGGCAAGCAATGCAATCTTCCGTAAGATTGCGTATTTTAGGTAGGAAACCGTTCCCGGTATTCCTGCCTAAAATGCTTGTTGGTGACATATCCCCAAACCCCTGAGATCGCCACCTGCAGTGACGGCTACGCGTTCTGCGAACGCTGAAAAACAAATAAACAAACTGTATCAAAACAGAAAAAACTCTATGCGAAAGATTTCTCAATCGCATAGAGTTTTCATTTTTCCGTTTACCCGGCATAACTCATAGTTTTTGTAATGTTTCCTTATGAGCTACTGTCTTTTCCCACAGAGCCTTTTTTAATAACTAGGCCCCGTAAAATGAAATGTTTTTGCCCTATGAAAAGATAAGCTTAAACACCGCCGAACAGCAGCCTGACGGTGAGTACAGCGATGACCACGCTGGTAAAATCCGCGGTGAGCGCGCTGGGAATGGTGTGGCGGGTTTTCCTCACGTTGACGGAACCGAAATACACCGCGATGGCGTAAAAGGTGGTTTCCGTGGAGCCCATCATCACCGCCGCCACCCGCCCGACAAAGCTATCCACCCCGGATGAGGAAAAAATCTGGTCTACCAGCGCCAGGGAGCCGCTGCCAGACACCGGGCGCAGCAGCATCAAAGGCACCACCTGGGGCGGAAGCCCTATTTTTTCCGCCAGGGGAGCAATGAAAGCGGTAAACAGATCCAGCGCGCCGCTGGCTTTCAGCATACTCACCGCGGTGATTAACCCCACCAGGGCCGGTATGATGCCAAAGGTGGATTTGGCGCCTTCCTTGGCGCCCTCCAAAAAGGTATCGAACAAAGGCACCTTGCGAAAAAAGCCAAAAATCAGAATCAATCCGATGACGCAGGGGATCAAATAATTGCCGAATTCAGTCATGGCCCCGCCTCTTTTCCAAAAGCTTCGCCATCAGCACCCCGGCGGAAAGGCCGCAGATGGAGGTGATCCATACCGCGGGCATCACGTCAAAGGGCGAAGCCGCCCCGTGGCTGGCCCGCAGGGCGGACATCATGGTGGGAATCAATTGCAGAGAGGCGGTATTGATGACCACAAACATCACCATACCGTTATCGGCAGTAGAGGGCGGCCCCAGCTTTCGGGCTTTGGCCATTTCCTTCATGGCGGCGATCCCCATAGGCGTGGCGGCGTTGCCCAGCCCCAGCAGGTTGGCGGTGATGTTCATACAGATTGCTTTGATCGCAGGACTGTCCTTTTCGTAGCCAGGAAACAGCCTGGTCATCACTGGAGAAAACAATTTTGCCAGTATGGCGGTCAGGCCGCCTTTTTCCGCGATTTTCATCAGCCCGGTCCATAAACACATCATTCCCAGCAGGGAAATTACCAGCTGGACCGCATCCGCGGCGCCGGTAAGCACCGCGCCAGAAAGCTCACCCATACGGCCGGTAGCTAGAGCGCATAGAATGCTCACCAGCATCAGACCGCCCCAAATAAAATTCATCATAGAGAATTTTCCCCTTTCCTCAATCAAGGATATGAGGGGAACCGGGACAGTTATGAATGAATTGAAAACTTTGCGCCTACAGGAATTGACAAGATTCTGGTTTAATTGTATAATTATCTCATAATTTTCCAGAATATAACATAATTGGAAGTCACAGCCTGGGAAATTATGGAGAAAGTTTGGGTATATAAACTGGAGGTGTTTCGATTATGACTTCTACTGGTATTGTAAGAAGAATTGATGGTTTGGGCCGCATTGTTCTGCCCAAGGAGCTAAGAGCGACACTGGATTTAAATGATCGTGATCCGTTGGAAATTTACACCGAGGGAAATACGATTATTCTGAAAAAGTATGAGCCTGCTTGTATTTTCTGCAACAGTGTAAAAGAAGTTATCAACTATCGGGGACGTAACATCTGCAAGTCCTGCATTGACCGTTTAAAAAAGGATATCGACTATTAAACGCCCTAAGAAATCAAAAGGAGTAAGGCCAATCGGCCTTACTCCTTTTTTACATTGTCCGGCATTTCTCCATCAGCTCTGCCACAATTTCCGCCCGGTTAAAGGGCGTCATGAAATAAAATCCGTCAGCGTAGGGCTTGATTCTGCCGGCGATCTCCAAAGCGATCCCGATTCCGGCTTCCTGCGCCGCCTCCCGGCTCATCTCTGGAGAAAACCGGTCCACATACGCCTTGGGAATTTGAATCCCGGGAACCTCGTTGTTCATATACACCGCGTTACGGTAGCTTACCAGGGGCATGACCCCCAAAAGCATTTTAGCCCCCAGGCTTCTGGCTTTCTCCACCACCTCCATGCGGGATTCATCAAACACCGGCTGGGTTAAAAAGAACTCCGCGCCGGCCTTCAGCTTCTTTTCCAGCCGGTTCAGCTCCGCCTTGGGATTGGCCACATTGGGATTAAACGCCCCGCCGATGAGAAAGGGGGTTTCTGGGAACAGGTCCCGGTTCATATGGCTGATGATTTCCATCAGCTTAGACGAGGTCACATTAAATACCGGCTTGATATAGCCCCGGTCCTGCTCCGGCACCTGGTCGCCGGTGACGGCCAAAATGGCGTGGATATTCTCGCACTGGGCCCCCAGCAGCATGGCGCGCAGGGCGTTGACGTTCCGGTCACGGCAGCAAAAATGGGGCAGCACCTCCACCCCGGTTTCCCGCTGGAGCTTGGCCCCGCACACCATCGGGTCCAGCTTGACCCGGGCCATGGGAGAATCAGAAATGGTGACGATATCCACGCCGCTGTCTCGCAGCTGCCTGGAAGCCTCCACCAGCTGGTCCACACCGCTTCCATAAGGCGGGTCCAGCTCCGCCGCCATGACGAATTCCCCCGCCCGCAGTTTCCGGGCAAAGCGGCCCTCCTTGGGGCTGCTTTTCTCCGCCGGCGCCGCCGCTTTCACCGCGGTGAAAGCGGTAACCACAGGTTTGCTTTCCTCCTGCACTAACCGGCGCAGAAGCCCGATATGCGTCGGGGTGGTGCCGCAGCAGCCGCCGATCAGGTTTACGCCCAGGGCCGCGATTCTCGCCGCCTGGTGAGAGAAATACGCCGGCGAGGTATCGAACACCATGCGGCTTTCCTCCATAGCGGGGTACCCGGCGTTTGGCAGCACCAGCACCGGCAGGTTTAAGTACTCTCGGCTGCCACGCAGCAGCTCCCGGGCAAATTTCAGCATGTGGGTAGGGCCGCAGCCGCAGTTTAAACCTACCGCGTCAAACAGGTTTTTGCGGGGCTTCAGTTCCTCCAGAAGCCGGTATAAGGGAACGCCTATCCTAGTGATCCCCTCCGGGGAAACGGTGAAGGAAACCAGCACCCGGCAATCCGGCTTTTTTTCCTTTAAATAACCCGCTATCCGGTCAAAGGGAGCAAGCTCCGTCAGGGTCTCGAACAAAAACGTGTCCGCGCCCTCGGATAAAAAAGCATCCGCAATAGCCAGGTATTCCGGCATCAAATCCGTATCCTCATCCTCTTGGGGATAAATCGATGTCATATCCGCCACAGCCAGCGCCCGGCCGCCCGCCGCCTCTTTGGCCAGCCGGTAACCCGCCCGGACAATTTCCAGTACCCGCTCTAAAGGCTCGCTCAAACTTTTGGTATTGGCGGAAAAGGTATTGGTTCTTAAAAACTGGGCTCCGGCTGCTACATATTCCCGGTGAATGTCCAGAATCAGCTCCGGCCGGGACAAATTGGAACGCTCGCATTCACTGAGGGGCAGTCCGGTTTTTTGTGTGAAATAGGTCCCCATGGCGCCGTCGGTGACCACGGGGCCTTTTTGTTTTAATAAGGTGTCCAGATTCATATCGGCGTCTCCTAGCTTTTGGGTTTTTACCTTTTTAGTATACCATATAAAGTCAACAGGGCCAGAAAAATCTTTTTCCCCTGGAATTTTTATCCTTGCCGGGGGCAACAATAGCTTTCATAAAGGGGTGTTATTATGCCGTTAGCAAAAAAAATAGACGAAACCATCGCCACGCTGAAAAAGAAGCTGCGGTCTGAGGAAAGCTTTGATTTGATCTATCGCACCATAACCGTGGGCGGAAAAGGCGCCTGCCTGTTTTTTATCGACGGTTTGGTAAAAGACGAGGTCATGGAAAAAATCATGGAATTCTTTTACGGCGCCAAGCCGGAGGACATGACCGACGCCCACTCGTTTGTAAAAAACAACGTGCCTTACATCGAGGTGGCCCTCTCTGACGATTTGGACCTGGTCTGCACCAATATTCTTTCCGGTATTCTAGTGCTGGTGGTAGACGGGTTCGACAAAGCCATATCCATCGACGTTAGGACCTATCCCCAGCGGGATACCAGCGAGCCGGACCGTGATAAGGTGATCGTAGGTTCCCGGGATGGGTTTGTGGAAACCCTGGTGGCCAACACCGCCCTGATCCGCCGGCGGATCCGAAACCCAAACCTGACGATGAAAATCCTGACAGTGGGAAGCATCTCCAAAACCGACGTGGTGCTTTGCTATATGGATGACCATGTGGATCACGCCCTGCTGAAAAAGCTTTTGAAAAAAATCCAGGCCGCGCCGGTAGAATCCCTTACTATGAACCAGCAAAGCCTGATGGAGGCCATGCACCGCACACGGTGGTACAACCCGTTTCCCAAGTTCAAATATACCGAGCGGCCGGACACCGCCGCCGCTTCGGTTCTGGAGGGGAATATCGTCATCTTGGTGGATAACTCTCCCTCCGCGGTGATTATTCCCACCAGCATTTTCGATATCATCGAGGAGGCCGACGACTACTATTTTCCGCCTATCACCGGCACCTATCTCCGGCTTTCCCGGTATTTGATCTCCCTGTTCACCTTGGTGGTGACGCCCCTCTGGCTTCTGGCCCTGCAAAACCCCCAGTGGGTTCCGGAGATGCTGCAATTTACCATCCAGATCGAGGACCCTATCCACATCCCTATTTTCTGGCAGCTAATCCTATTAGAAATCGCCATCGACGGCCTGCGGCTGGCCTCTCTGAATACGCCCAGCGGCCTGACCACCGCTTTGAGCGTCATCGCCGGTATTGTCCTAAGCGATTTTGCCGTGAAATCCGGCTGGTTTAACCTTCAGTCCCTGTTGTATATGGCCTTTGTCTCTATCGCCAACTACTCCCAGCCCAGCTATGAGCTGGGGTACGCCTTAAAGTTCCTCCGGGTGCTTCTGCTGGTTTTAACACTGCTATTTAATCTTTGGGGGTTTATTGGCGGCTTGGTTTTCATTTTTGTCATGATGATGCTAAACAAAACCATCAGCGGCAAAAGCTATCTGTATCCCCTCATCCCCTTTAACGGCAAAGAGCTGAAAAAGAAGCTGGTCCGCACCAGGCTGCACGTGAAATATTAAAAGCGCATATTGGCATAGTAAAGCCGGGCAGGAATCCATGATAGCGATTTCCTCCCGGCTTTATGATTGACATCCCCAAAAACGGCACTTTGAGTTTTTACCAAGGCAAATTCCTCCATAACCCATACGGCGGACGATAAAACCCTTTTATTTGTCCGGTTTCCCGTGGCGGTATAAATGCTCCTTTAAAATCAAATTGATTAATTGGGAAAGGGACCGGTCACAATTTTCCGCTTCTTTCTTTAAATTTTCAATGACATCCTCGTCTAATGTAATACTAACCTTTTTCTTTAACGGTTTCATCACCATCACCTCAAAAACAGAATACTACTTAATACTTAATTATATTGACTTTTAGCCTAAAGTAGTATAAAGTAGTATTTATAAAAAACTGATTCTATTACCGCTGAGAAAGAAGGGCTGGTCCCATGATGTGTGAAAATCTTTTCTGCATCTATTGGAAAGAAAATGTCTGTACCTTAGAGAAAATATCCTTGGATATGCAAGGGGTCTGTCAGGACCGCGTTTATGTCACGCTGGAAGAAACCCTGCTGGAAAAGGAACGAAAAAACGCGCTTCTTCGTTATGAAGGGGAATTTTAATTCCGGCTTCTTCAAAAAGCATCTGGTTTGTGATAGAATAAGACAAAGCTTAAAAATCAGGTGAACGCTATGAAAGAAAACTATGAGCAATGGATGGCCAGGGAAATTCAGCGCCGGCAGACCCAGGGGGAGACCCCCAGCCTGCTGCTGCACAGCTGCTGCGCCCCTTGCAGCAGCGCGGTGCTGGAAAGTCTCGCCCGGCATTTCAAGATTACTGTGTTTTATTATAACCCCAACATCTCTCCTCAGGAGGAATATTCCCACCGGGTACGGGAGCAAAAGCGGTTTTTATCCCAATTCCCTCCCGCCGCTTCCGTGTCTTTTCTGGAGGGAGCTTACCAGCCGGAACGATTTTTCCAAATAGCCAAAGGGCTGGAACAAGAACCGGAGGGCGGCGCCAGGTGCGCCTTATGCTATGAGCTGCGTCTGCGTCAAACCGCTCAGCTGGCTAAAGAAATGGGGTTCGATTATTTTACCACCACCCTTTCCATCAGCCCCTATAAGGACGCGGAAAAGCTTAACGCCATCGGCGGACGGCTTTCCCAGGAATATGGCGTGGATTATCTGTTTTCTGATTTCAAAAAGAAGGGCCGCTATCAGCGTTCTATCGCTTTATCCCGGGAATATTCTCTTTACCGCCAGGAGTTCTGCGGCTGTCCCTTCTCCCAGGAGGAGGCCCGCCGGAGAAAAGAGGAATCAGACGGCGGAAAAAACGGATCATAGATCGCGCCAAAAGAGGCTTCTCCAGAACGGCGGCGCATCAAAAAACGCATCTTAAACCGGCCTAAAAAACCCGTTTGAGATGCGTTTTTCTCTTTCACATTTGTCTTTTCACCTTGCGCCGCGAAATCAGTTTTCGGCGTTTTCCACTTCCGCGTGAAATATTTTCCCTAAACAGAAGCCGTTTACCTTTCTTGCGGCATATATTGGGCCACAACCTCCTGGATCGTATCCAGGAAAGCTTCCTCGCCGAAGGTATTGATCTTCCAAAAAACCGCTTGGCTGCCACCGGAAGCGATGGCGGAGAGAAAAATTCTTCCGCCGCTTTGCAGCAGGGTAAGGTTCAGGCTGACCCGGTTGCCCCCTGTAAAGCTGTACCGTTCATAAACCCGTACGGCGCATACGGCGGAGCCGGTGGCAAAGTTACTTTCCTCCTCCATAGAGGCGGAGGCGCTGCCATTGAGGATTCCCTCCTCCAATGCGGATAAAATCTCATTAAAATTCCCGTGCAGTTCACATTCCAGTTTCGCCATAAGCTCCCTCCTATCAGAAAACAGGTGAAACCTCCCCACGGCGCTTTCTTCAGGCTTCCCGCCCGCCGGGGTGTTCCCGCTTCTTTGCCTTTTTCTCACAATAAGGCGCGTATCTGCCGTTTTTTTCGTGATGGGCCCTGCACGCTTCGCAATCCCCATAGAGGGGACAGCTTTTCTTTTTGCAGGGGCATAAGATTATTGTTTCCTTTTCCAAAGGCTTCCTCCCAACCATTGAACGTCAGCGTTTCCAAGCCGCCGGCACCGCCAGCATCAGCATGGGGAAAATTTCCAGCCTGCCGATGAGCATATCCAGGCTGAGAACGATCTTGCTGCCCATGGAGAAATTAGCGTAATTTCCCATAGGGCCCACCAGATCCAGGCCGGGACCGATATTATTTAAACAGGCCATCACCGCGGTCAAACTGGTTTCCATGGAAAAATTGTCAATGGCGATCAGCAGCAAAGAAGCCACCGCGATAATCGTATACACCGTCAGGTAATCATGGACGCCGTTCACCACATCATCATCCACTTTTTCCCCATCCACATGGATCGCGGAAACCGATCTGGGCCGCAGCATCTTGCGGATATTCCGTTTTGCCTCCTTAAACAGGATCAGCACCCGTATGGATTTAATACCGCCGCCGGTGCTTCCGGCGCAAGCGCCAAAGATCATTAAAACCACCAAAATCGACTTGGAAAACATAGGCCATTGGTTAAAGTCCTCTGTGGCAAAGCCAGTGGTGGTCATCACAGAGGAAACTGTGAACGCCACATGGTGGGCCGCCGCCCCCGGATTCCAGTCAAATTGAGGGAGAACATTCCAGGTGATCAGGAGAATCGACCCGATCATGGTCCCCAAATACAGCCGCAGCTCCTGATTTCTGAAAACCCTGGTAAACTGCCGCAGCAGCAACAGATAGAAAATATTGAAATTGACGCCGAATAAGGCCATAAAAACCGTAACCACGCCCTGCAGGAACGGGCTGTAGCCTGCCATACTGTCGTTTTTAATGGCAAAGCCGCCGGTACCCGCGGTGGCGAAAGAGGTGGTCACACTGTCAAACAGAGGCATCCCTCCCGCCAGAAGGATCAGGATCTGCACCATCGTTAAAGCGATATAGATGCCATAAAGAATCTTGGCCGTTTCGTGAAGCTTAGGCGCCAGCTTTTCCACCGAAGGCCCGGGGCTCTCCGCCCGGAGCAGGTGCACCATGGTGCTTTTCCCCTTCATCATAGGAATAATTGCCAGCAAAAACACCAGTACGCCCATGCCGCCCAGCCAGTGGGTAAAGCTGCGCCAATACAGCAGGCTCATAGGCATAGCTTCCACATTCTGTAGAATACTGGCGCCGGTGGTGGTAAAACCGGAAACCGTTTCAAAAATGCAGTCCACAAAATTAGGGATCGCCCCGCTGATCCAAAATGGCAGCGCCCCGAATACGGATACGGCGATCCACGCTAACGACACTGTCAAAAAGCCATCCCGGGCGTAGATTTCCTTTTTCCGCGCCTTGAACGCCGCGGAAAGAAAGCTGACGCCCGCCATAGCCAGCATAGCGAATAGAAACCCGATCAAAGAGGGGTATTCCTTTTGTACAACAGCGATGATTGCCGCCGGAATCATCGTAATGGCTTCGATTCTTAGAATCTGACAAACCAGATACAGAATCATTCTGCGGTTCATAACAGTCCCTTCTCCTCGTCTAAAATATCATTCAGGTCATTAATGAACCGGTCCGCCGTAGTTACCACAATGACAGTGTCCCCTTTTTCTATGGTGTCATTACCGGAGGGAATGATGATTTTTCCCCGGCGGTTGATGCAGGAAAGCAAAATATTGGGCTTCAGCTTCAGCTCCGACAGCTTTCCTCCAAGGCCCCGGAAGCTTTCGGACGCCCGGAATTCCAGAGCCTCCGCTTTTTCGCCTACAATCCGGTGCAGCGTCACTACGGCGCCGCCGGTGCGGTTGCCCATAGCCCTGACATAACGGACGATATCGTTGGTACAAAGTTCCTTGGGGCTGACCACGCAATCGATACCCTTATCCTGGAACACCTCTGTATACTCGGTACGGTTGATTTTAGTGATTACCTTGGGCACCTTCAAATAGTTGGCGTACATGGATACGATCAGGTTTTCCTCGTCGATATCCGTCAGGGTTACCACCGCGTCGGTCTGGCCGATCCCCTCGGAGTCCAAAATCGAGCGGTCGGAGCCGTCGGCAAAAATCACCGTGGCCTTTGGCAGCTGCTCTGCCAGCTGTTTGCAGCGTTCCTTTTGAATCTCGATCAGCTTCACATCCACGCCTTCATTGATTAAACCCATAGCCAGGTAAACCGCGATCCGGCTGCCGCCGATAATCATGACATTTTTGACCTTTTTCTGTGTCAAATGCAAGCTGCGGATCAGCCTGGCCAAATCTCCGGATGAGGCGGTGACATACAGCTTGTCCCCAGGCTGCAGCCGGAAGCTGCCGTCGGGGATAATCACGTTGCCGCCTCGTTCTACCGCGCATACCAGCACCTTTACCTTCACCGTGTGGTACAGCTCAGAAAGAAGCTTTCCCGCAATCTGGCTGTCCGGGCGGAGCACCAGCTCCACGATTTCCACCCGTCCCTTAGCAAAAGCGTCCCGCTTTAAGAAGGAAGGGAATTGAAGCAGCCGGAAAATCTCACTGGCTGTGGCCCTCTCAGGGTTAATCATCAGGTTTAAGCCCAGCTCGTCCTTCAATAGGAAAAACTGGCCGTAATATTCGGGATTTCTCACCCTGGCGATAGTATGGCTGCAACCCAGCTTTTTCGCGACAATGCAGCACAGCAAATTGATCTCATCCGCAGAGGTGGCGGCGATCATTAGGTCGCTTTCCCCCACGTTGGCCGCATGCTGCACCACCGGCGAAGCGCCGTTGCCATGGACCACCTGGATATCCAGCATTTGCTGGGATTCCTTCAGCACCATTTTATTGCTGTCAATCACCACGATATCGTGGTCCTCTCTGGCCAGCTGCTGGGTCAGCGCAAAGCCCACCTTACCGTCGCCTACAATGACTATTTTCATAATTGATTCTCCAACGCTTCTCAAATATTCAAGCATGAAAAAAGCAAAAAGCATTTCACTTTTTGCCGTTTTTCTTTTATTATCCGGCATTCAGGCCGAATCTTAATGCCATCTTAGCACAGAAATGGAAAAGTAGCAAGGGGCGTTGCGTGAAACCTGACGCAATTTTACCTATTTTCCACTTCTTCCGTCTGCCGCTGATATCGTTACCTTCTCAAGCAATACGCCCCCAGCTGTTTCGCGCTACAACTGGGGGCCTTTTTTCATATTCGTTATCACAGAACCATTCTTCCGTTTATGGCAGCTTCATCCGTTTTTTCAGCAGATCCGGCGAAGCACTGTGCAGCAAAACCTCTTCCGCGGTAACCAGGCCCTGTTCATAAAGGCGCATCAGGCTGGTATCCATGCTGACCATTCCCTCGCCGCTGGAGGAGAATATGGCGGAATCAATCTGATGGGTTTTGGATTCCCGGATCATGGTACGGATCGCCGGGTTGCAAAGCATGATTTCAAACGCGGGAACCACCTTGCCGTCTTTGCAGGAAATCAGCTGCTGGGATACCACCGCCTGGAGCACCATGGAAAGCTGAACCCGGATCTGCCCTTGCTGGCTGGGGGGGAAAGCGTCCACGATGCGGTCGATGGTATTCACCGCCCCCAGGGTATGCAGGGTAGAAATCACCAAATGGCCCGTTTCCGCCGCGGTCATGGCGATGCTGATGGTTTCATGATCCCGCATTTCCCCCAGCAGGATCACGTCCGGCGCCTGGCGCAGGGCGGCCCGCAGGGCCACGGCGTAGCTTTCGGTATCGATGGAAATTTCCCTCTGGCTGATAATGCTTTTCCCGTGGCGGTGCAGATATTCGATGGGATCCTCCAGCGTCACCACATGGCTGTTCCGGGTCTGGTTGATCCGGTCGATAATACACGCCAGGGTGGTGGATTTTCCCGAACCGGCCGGCCCAGTAACCACAATCAGGCCCTTGGGCCTATCCCCCAGCTTCAGGACAATTTCCGGAATGCCCAGCCGCCCGGGATCGGGCAGGCTGAAAGCGATGACGCGAACCACCGCCGCCAAAGAGCCTCTTTGGCGGTACACGCTGACCCGGAACCGGGAAACCCCTTCCAAAGAAAAGGAAAAGTCGTCGTCGCCGGTTTTCAGCATGTTCTCCGGGCTTCTTTTGGCGAACCGGTACAGCTCCTTTACAATCACTTCCGTGTCCTCCGGCATCAGGCGCTGGTCCGTCTGCCGCTGGATCTGGTTATTCACTTTATAAGAAACCGGCAGGCCTGCGACAATAAAAATGTCAGACGCAGAATCCTGAGCCGCCTGTTTTAAAATCTGCTCCGCTTCCATAAATATTTCCTCCAGCTATTGCAATAAGTTGAGAGACTCGTCCTCCGCGGCGGGGTCCTCTTCCGCCTGGGTCCGCCAAGACAGCCGCTTCCACTCCCCGGTAAAGCTGCCGTCCTGGGACAGGACCAGGGAGATTTCCGCGTAAATGCTTTTATTTTCGTTTACCGGCACCTGGTAAGACGCCACCGCGGCGCCGTCCCGCCTGTCAACGGTAACCCCATCTTCCTGCAAGGCCGCCTCCCAGCCGGGGCCGGCCTTTGCCGCTGTCAGCAGCTTATGCAGGGTTTCCTCCGCTTTGGCGTCGGCTTGGTAGTATTCCGCTGACGCACGGGCGTTTTTCTCGGCCAGATTCTGGTCCGCTCTGGCGGATACCAGGGACAGCGCGGCCAGGGTAGCCAGGCACAGCACCACAAAAATAGCCAGAATCGAAATGCCTCCGGCGCCGATGCCGGAACCGACCTGTTTTTCTTTCATATCGTTCACCGCCGCTCTATGGCTGTACTGTCTTGGCTTCCAGGCTATGAATCACCTGGCCGCCCTTCAGCACTTGAATTTCCGCTGTCAAAAGCCCCTGCTCTTCTGTCAAATGGATCGCCAGCTGATAAACCGGCGTTTCCTCCGGCGGCAGCTTGTTCCATTGCCCGTCGTAGTTCACCCTGATGGCATCCCCATCCTGGTAAGCGCCCAGCAGTTCCTCCAGCGCCGGGGAATTCCCCTTTGCCTTAATGGTTTCCGCCGCGGCCTGCGCCTCCATAACACCCTTGGTCAAATCGGAGCTTTCCACGCTGATCAGCTTGGCCGTGGCGAACAGGTTCATGCACACCCCGGCGCAGATGGAGAAAAACACAATGATAATCAAAATCTCAATAAAGAAAAGCCTGCTTTTGGATTTGGATCGTTCCGTCATGACGCCACCTCCAACTCTCCGCTGCGCAGGCACACGACGCTTTCATACACACGGTTTTTTGTGTCTGTGGCAATGATTTTCAAAAGCCGGCTGCCCTCCAGCTCCAGCTGCAGGTTGTTCAGCTCCATCACAGGCTGGCCGCTTTCCGGCCCGACCTCAGCGCCCTGCTTTACCGTAACCTCCCGCAGGCTGCCGTCGTACAAATATGACCAGGTTTCATAAACGGAACCGTTGATCGCCTTGGAAAGCACCAGGGCCGGCTGGCCGGCTACTTCCTCTACCGAAACGCCGTCTTCACAGTCGTTCTGCCGCACCTTTTCCGTCAAGTAAGCCACGGTCCCCCGGGCGCTGTAATTAGCGTCCATCTCCTGGGAGATGCCCTGGTAAACATCCGCTCCCTGGATCACCACCAGCAGGGACAGCACAGTAAACAGGCAAAACAGGGACAGCACAAAAATCAAATCTGTTGCATGTCTCTTTTGCTTCACAGCGACGCCCCCTTTCCGTGATGGTCTTGGTTAATTTTCTTCAAACACCTGAATTTCCGGCATCAGGTTAGCGCCCTCCAGCCGGTAATGGTATACGTAATGGTCCCGGTCTAAAATCAAGCCGTAGTTTTCTTCCAAATAATCCAAATTGGGTGGATACCATCCCTCGATGGCATAGCACTGCACCGTCGCCCGGGTCACCGACTGCAGGGCGGCCTTCCGCCGCTCCTGGGCAGCCGAACGGGAAACGTTGCCCACGCCGTAAATCACAAAGCCGACGATAATCAGCACTGACAAAATGGGAAGCAGGATCCGCCAAGAGAACCGTTTTCTTTTTTCATAGGATACAAACGCTTTTTTCATACCGTTCTCCTATCCGATGGCAGACATAATGCCCATCAGCGGCAGCATTACGGAAAGCAGGATCATGCCCACGATCAGCGACAGCACCGCCACTAGCGTAGGCTCCAAGGCGGAGATCAGGGCGCTGAGCCGCCGGTCCACTTCTTCCTCATATTGCCCGGCGATCTGGTGCATCACCGTATCCATGCTGCCGGTCTGCTGGCCGATTTTCAGCATTTTGCTGTGCAGGGCGGAAAACAGCCCGGTCTCCACCGCGGCCTCGGCGAAATTCATGCCGCCGTCCATACGTTCTTTCATCTGCTGTATTTTTTTCTTGGTGCCCGGGTGCTCCATCAGCCGTTCCGTCATTTCTAAGGATTGGTCTAAATCCAAGCCGGAGCTGAGCATCAGCGCCATACCGGAGGCAAACCTTCCCGAATCCACCGCACGGCTCAGCCTGCGGAAGATTTTTCCGCCCGCCGCGGAAAGGAACGCCTTTCCCTTTTTCGTCATGCGGAAAAGGACGACAGCCGCAATCAGCACCGCCAGCACGGCGACAATCCATACCGCGTATTGGCTGATGATGCCGCCAAAGCCCATGAGGCCCTGGGCAAACTGGGACATTTCACCGCCCAGCTGCTCAAATACCTGCTGAAACACCGGCAGCACCTGGATTATGATGACCAGGATCACCGCCACCATCATTACGATCATCACCGACGGATAAATCACGGAACTTCTGATATTCCGGGAGATGGCGTCGTTGCGTTCATAATACGCCCGCAGAGATTCCAGCACCTCGTCCAGCTTTCCCGCGGTCTCTCCGATTTCCACCATAGTCACCATGTATTCCGGGAATTCGCCGGATTCCTTCAGGGCCATGGCAAAGCTTCCGCCGGCTTCCATCACCTCTGTCAGCTTTTCGATAATCTCGCCGCCCCGGCCTCCCTTATCGTCCTCCGCCATAATCAGAAGGCCTTCCTGTAAGGAGATCCCCGCCTTTACAATTAAGGAAAGCTGACCGCAAAACGCGGAAACTTCGCTGTTGGAAAGTATTCTTTGATTTTTCATCCTTGGTCCCCTCCCCTGTTAATAATAGTAAAGGTCGTGGTAATTGCTGCCGTCCCCCACATACTCCGCGGCGCCGCCTCCCGACGCCGCAAAGGTGGGATCCATGCGCACCCAGTCTTTTCCATCAAAATAAATTATATTGTCAATCCAGCCCACGCCATCCAAATAAACGCTGATCCAGGCGTGGTACAAATCGCCGGCGTAACCTACCACCAGCTTGGTGGGGATTCGCTGAGCCCGGAGCATTGCGGTCATCAACGCAGCATAATCAAAGCAGATGCCCTTTTTTGTGCTCAGGGTTTCGTCAATTACCGGCAGATAACCGCTCTTTACCGTCTCGGCCTTTTCAAAATCGTATTGCACATTTCCGATCACATAATCATAAACCGCGGCGATGGCCTCCAAGTCGTCGTCGGCGCCCTGAACCAGGATTTCGCTTTCGGCGACCGCCTGGCTGTCCTTTGTGAATTTCACATATTGGTTGGGATACAAAAACGGCGTCAGCTGATCCTTCAAGGTTACCTGGCAGTTCCCTTTAAACGCCTGGGAATACTGGTTCCCTTGAATATTCTCGTTTACCGTGATTTCATAATCCCCGTCTCCCCAGGAAAACAGGAACACATCGCTTTGCCCCTTTTGCAGGTTATAGGTATAAACTGTTTCCGCGTCCCGGGCTTCCCTGATTTGCAGCTTCACCTTAGGGTTGTCCCCAAGATAGGTCACCGTCATATAGCCGTCGGCTTTATTGGAAACATCGATGGTGACGATTTCATTTCCCAGCACCTCTGTCCCCGGAGCCGAAGGCGTTAATACCACCGGTACAGGGTCCCGCTGCCCGCCGGGCTCCTGGCCAGGGCCGGACGGCGCCGGAGCGGAGACAGAGGAGGAACTGGAGACGCTTCCCCCGCTTTCCACATTGCTGGCAGGAGGATCGCCTCCTTGACAGCCGCAGAAAAAAACAGAGAGAAGAAAAACAGAGAACCACACCGCCGCTGTTTTTTTCATACGCTTTTTCATCCGTTCTATCTTCTTCCTTTTGCTGTAAACGTAAATTTTTTAAAAATACACCTAAATAAAGTATAATCAACATCAGAAACAAAGTAAAGGATAAACTTTTCCTTTTTTGAAAGAAAGGAGGCGGCCCTATCAACGCGCCGCCATAAAGAAGCTTTTTTCGCGCCAAGCCCCCTTTGACGATTTTCAACCAGCTGTCTGGAAATCATCAAAGGGGGCTTTTTCGTCAAAACCGGAAACTTTTCCCGTTTAATAAAGGACAGTGCCCATGGCGTCTACCAGGGCGCTGCTGCGGGTGGCGGAGATGTTATTGCACAAAATGACGTCCTGGATTCCCTTTTCCGCCACCAATTGGGAAATAGAGCCTTCCCAGTAGCGGTAATCCACCACGTAAACCGTCTGATAGTGGGATACCAAGAACGGCACAAAGGCGTTGCCGAAGGATTCCTTTACCACCACACAGGCTGACCCATCGTTTTTCTTTGGGTTATTGATGACGGAAATGGGCTGGTCCCCGCCGATGAAACAGTTGTATTTCATACTGGAGCTGTAATCACTGGCGTCATACACGATTTTCCATTCCAAAAGGCTTCCGTCGTTCTGGGTGCAGGTGATATCGTTGGTATCCGGCGGGATATAGGCCACCACCGTATCAGGATTCGCCTCCAGCGCCGGGTTTTTCTCCGTATCCGCATAGAAAGAGCCCAGGAAATCGGGGAATTCCACCGTCTTATATTTGGAAAGGGGCACCGGCTTGATTCCCTTGATTTTAGCGAAATCCTCATAAGCGTAATAAGCGCCTAAAGCCGTCCAGTGGTGGTCGGTACGGAAATAAAGGTATTCGTCGTTATGGGCCATCAGGGTATCGTAAATGCTCACCTTTTTCGTGGCATCCAGCATGGAGCCGTACATATAATCAATGGCCTTTTTCTGGTCGTCGGTATTCAGGCCGGCCCGGGTCGCTTCCGACAGCATAATGTCAATGCTGGTGGGAACGATCATATCATAGACCGTGGCCTTGCCCTGAAGCTTTTGGGTAATGCCGTTGACCGTGGCCGCGTATTGATCCGCCACCTCCAAATTGAAGTTGTAGTACTCAAAGGCGCTGTCCCCGGCTAAAAGGACGGCGTTCAAGGTGGTGGTTGGAATGGGCTTTTCTTCCTTGCTGCTGGCGTCGGAGGAACTGTTCTCCTGGGAAGAAGCCCCAGAGTTTTCCCCGCTGGAAGAAGCGCTGGAGGCGGGGACGGCAGGCTTTGAGGGCTTTTCCGGTATGGCGTCTCCGCCGGTCACCTCGCCATGCACTGTGGCGGGATGAATGCCGTATAGGGTTTTCAAACGGCTGTTGGCGCTGGTGAACGCGTCCCGAAAGGGAAAGGTATCGGAAAACCACAGGTCCACCTGCTTAAAGTAGCTGCCGTCCGCCAAAGACTGAAAGCTGAATTCCGGGAACTTGGTCAGCTCCCGCTTCTCCACCGTCGATTCAGTGGGGCGCAGGGGGATAATCAGCGCCACAATACTGAACAGCAGCATCATCAAAAAGAACGCCGCTATTTTTACATTCAGCACCTTCCGGCTTTTGCCGCCGGGCTGCTTATATTTTCTTTGAATACGGGTACCTCTCGCCATGAAAAAAGCCTCCTGATTTTGGAGTGTCGCCAATCAATAAATCGTTTTGCCTCTTAGAATTGGAAATAAAGGAACGGATTGTAGCTGTTGCCCACCAAGCTCATGGTGGAGATCAGCAGCAGGCCCAGCGGCAGCGCCACCTGGAGCGCGCTGTTCACCCGGAACCAAACCGCCGACCTGCCGGAAGCCGTGGAAACGGCCCTGCCTATATTATGCACCACCGGCGTAACGGCGATGACCGCGATCAGCAGGAAAAAGATATAATTGAGAAGAGTGGTGTTGGCTTCAAAGGTTGTCCAGGGATTGCCGTTCTGGCAGAACATCCCCTTGAGCACGACCCCAATCAGCGCCATATTCTTGAACCGGAATAAGATCCAGCCGAAATAGACCACCACCAGCAGATAAATATGAGACACAAAACCAGGCAGCTTGGCAAAGACCTTGTTCAGGAACAGCCGCTCCAAAGCGATAAACACGAAGAAATACAGTCCCCACAGGACGAAATTCCAGCTGGCCCCATGCCACAGGCCGGTAAGCGCCCATACAACGAACAGATTCAAAATGGTCCGTCCCAGTCCCCTGCGGCTGCCGCCCAAGGGGATATACACATAATCACGGAAGAACGAGCCTAACGAAATATGCCATCTGCGCCAGAACTCGGAAACCGTGCTGGAAAGATAGGGGTAATTGAAGTTTTCCTTATAATGGAAGCCGATCATCAGGCCCATGCCGATGGCCATATCGGAATAAGCGGAAAAGTCCAAATAGATTTGAAGCATAAAAAACAGGACGCCCATCCACAGGATCACCGCGGGCTTTGCGGAAAGAGCCGCGGCATTCTTAGCGAACAGGGAGACATCCGCCACCGTAGCGTCTGCCAGCAGGAACTGATCCGCCAGCAACCCGCAGGTATTTGCCAGCACCGCCTTTTTTGCCAGGCCGGCCGCGAACCGGTTGATGCCTCTTGCCACCTCGCCCCGGTTGACCCGCCGGTATAAAATCTCCTCTGAGATATCCTTATAGCGGACAATGGGCCCGGCGATGCATTGGTGGAAAAGGCTGGTATAAAGAAGCAGGCGGAAAAAGTGGTCCTGCGCCTCCACCTCGCCCCGGTAAACATCCACCACATAGGAAAGCAGCTGGAAGGTATAAAAAGAAATCCCAATGGGCAGTAAAATCTGCGGCACCACGCTGGGCAAGCCGAATAGGTCATGGGTGGTGCCCAGAATCAAGGTCAGGTATTTGAAAACGCCCAGCAGGGTCAAGCTGCAAACGCAAGCCCCAACCAACCCGGCCTTGGCCAGCTTCTGCCCCCGGAACTTCTCGATCATCAGGCCAAACAGCCAGTTGATAGCCACCATGCCTACCAGAAGAGGCACGTACCGCGGCTCTCCCCAGGCATAAAAAAACAGCGAAAAGACAATTAATATCCCATTTTTAACATGGATGCTTTTCGCCAGAAAATAGCAAATTAAATTGAGAGGCAAAAAGAAATAGAGAAAAAACAAATTGGAAAATACCATTCGGCGCACACTCCAAATCTATATTCAAACCCGGCTTGGATTGATTGGTATAATTTTTTAATTTCTTATAGTGTACCCTATTCCGTCGAAGCCTGTCAACAGATTAAACCACTTCATTACAAAAGTGTAAAGATTCCCTCCGTTTTGTAAAAACCACAAGGGAAATATCCTGAAAAACACAGTCATAACCACCAGTAAAGCTGGCGGCTTAAATGGAACCTAGAAGGGCCTATTACCGGCCGGCATCTAAACGCATGGAATATTTCGCCGCTTTCGTCAGGCGCCCTGCCGCCGGCAAACGGGCGATTCACCCGCTTAGCAAATATTTCCGCGAATCCACTCGCTTTTTTATTTGCGGCCCGCTTCCCTCAAAGCTGGAAGAGAAAGCTTTTCGCGGCATTCCTCCGCCGGCGCAGCCGGTGGTTTCCGGGACAAAGAAAAGCAGCGGCCTAAAAAGGCCGCTGCCGCCTGAGAAATGGCTATTTATGCCTCTTCGATCATTTTTACGATGAACTGCTTGGGCCGGGCGCCTACGGAACTAGCCACCGGCTTGCCGTCCTTCATCACCACCAGGGTTGGGATGCTCATCACCTGGAACTGTTCGGCCAGTTCCGGCTGTTCATCCACATTCACCTTGCACACTTTTACCCCTACAGGCGCCTCCTCCGCGATTTCATCCACGATAGGAGATACCATTCTGCACGGCCCGCACCAAGTGGCCCAAAAATCGATCAGCACCTTATCCTTGCTTTCTGTTACTTCTGAATTGAAATTTTGTTTTGTAAGTTCTACAACTGACATAATAAAAGCCTCCTTATAGTTTTTTATTGATTGACCGGCGTGCGAACACCGCTCATAGTCTGCTCAATAATGCTGTCCATCATACTTCTGGTGAGCATGCCTCTGATGTAACCGAATACGTTGCCGTCCCGGTCGATCATAAACGTTGTGGGGAACGAGGTGACCCCATAAGCCTGGAACGCCTCCCCTGTGGTATCCATGACCACGGGATAGCTGTATCCATGCTCCGTGAGGAATGCTTCCACCTCTTCCTGAGATACATCCTGGTTATACAGATGATCCTCAGACTTAGGGTTCGCTACCCCCAGCACCACCAAATCCTTCTGATTTTCGCCGTAATCCTCGTAAAGCTTTTGGATGTCCGGCATTTCATTTTGGCAGGGCGGGCACCAGGTAGCCCAAAAATTGAGAAACACCACTTTGCCTTTATACTCGGAAAGGGTATGCTCCTGTCCGTATTGGTCATAGAAGGTAAAATCCTTCGCGGGGGGAAGAGGCGCGGCCTCGCTGGAAGCCTGGGTTGAAGACGAACCGCTCTCGTTTTCCATAGAAGAGGAAGCCTGCGGCTCCTGGCTGGCGGAGGAGGAAACAGTTTGCCCGCCGGCAGCGCCGCCAAAGCTGGAAAGATAGCCGGTAATGCCGTTCATCCAGCCGGTAAGCATCATGATTCCCATCAGAATCATCAAAACGCCGCCTGCCTTGACCGTGTATTTCACCACCTTTTGATGCCGCTTGAAAAAGTCCAGCACCGTTCCGGTGAACAGCCCCACCGCAAGGAAAGGGATCACAAACCCCAGGGTGTAAATACCGATCAGGGCATAGCCTACTGCCGAGGAGCCTGCGGAGGAAGCCATTAGCAGCACGCTGGTCAGCGCCGGGCCTACGCAGGGCGTCCAGGCAAAGCTGAAGGTGAAGCCCAAAATCAGCGCCACCGCCGGATTCATGGAAAAACGGTTTAAACGGAACGGCAGCCTATGCTCCCGGGTGAAAGCACCGTTTCCGAATAATTGGAAAAGGCCAAACACAATCACCAGCACGCCGCCGATTCTGGCGAATAAAACCCGGTTGCCGCTGAAGAATTGTCCGGCAGCCGTAAACCCAAAGCCTAACAGGAAAAACGCAAAGCTGACCCCAAGCACGAAAAACAGGGTATTGACGGTCACCTTGGACCTGCGGTACCGTATGGTCCCGTCCTCCTCCACCGTTTTCGCGCCGCCGGCCAGATAGCCGATGTAAAGGGGCACCAGCGGAAGAACGCAAGGGGAGAAAAAGCTTAGAAGCCCTTGCAGGAATACGGTAATCCCTGAGACCCCCGTTTCGATTGTAAAGCCCATAAATACCTCCCAGGTTTCTTTTATGATGTCTGCTGGGAATCGGAGCAGCCCAGCTTCTTGCCTTGGTTCTTTTCCACCAGCATCCCGCTGACGTCGGCTATGGTAACCGCTTCCAGGCGCTTCTGGCACAGCGCGTCCAGGCCGGAATAAATATAGTCCATGACATCCGCCATACCAGAGGCCACCATGCAGTCCATATCCTGGCTGCCGCTGCGCCAGTGAGAAGAGACAAATTGAATTTCCAACGCCCCGCTGACCTGCCGCAAAGAGATCTCACCGGCGGCCTTTTCCAGGGAATAACCTCCGTCGCTTCCCTCCTTGGTGGAAACCAGCCCCGCTTTCTTTAGTTTTGCCATTACCTTGCGAACTCTTGCGGGATTGGTACAGATATTTTCCGCCAGCGCCTCGCTGGACAAGCATTGGCCCTTTAAGTTTAAAAACACAAGGCCGTGCACCGCTACACAAAATTCACTGTTCACCGGCGCCGCCTCCTCTCTTCCTTTTTGCTTTTTACATTGTAAGTTTTAACTGTAATATTTTTTGTTTCAGTTTCTATTTGTAATTATAATTGTTACAGTTTGATTTGTCAATACCTTTTTTCATTTTTTAAAAAAGAACCCGCCGGTCTGGGCGGGTTCTTCAAATAATTTTATTCTGCCGCAAATTCCTGGGAATACAACTCGGTTCCATCTGGGTTCAGGTAGCGAACGACGAATATGGGGTTTTCTAAAGCAACCCGAGTCTTCAGTTCTTGTACCCTGCTTTGGAAGGCCTCCTCCTGGGAGTCCAGGCCATCTTTTAAAATCTGTTTTGCCGCAGCCAAATCCTGCGCTTGGTCATAGGTATAATTATAGATCAGCTTATTCTCCTGTACCACAATCTTCAGGCTTAAGCCGCTGCCCTCCAGCGTTTCTTCCTCTGATTCAATTTCAGACTGTTTTTCATCACTTGCAATAAACGCTTCGATAGAATCAAATTTCGCCGGGCCGCACCCGGCAAAGGACAGGCAGGCCGCGAAAATCAAAGCGAAAGCCAGCATACCGAAAAAAATTCTTTTCATGGCCGTATTCAGCTCCTTCCAGCGCAAAATAAAAAGGCCTATCATTAGTGTATCCTAAATGCCGCTGTTTTTCAATTGCCCCTCGCAAAAAAACGGAAAAAGGACCCGCCGGCTGACCGGCGGGCCCTTGCAATGGGCCTGTTTTTATTCGGCGGGAGCGGTAAATTCCTGAGAATAAATCTCAGAACCGTCTTTTGTCAAATATCTGACGACCACCACAGGGTTTTCTATATTGACAGCATTTTTAATCTCTTTTGCAACATTTTCAAAGGTAGACGCCTGCTGATCCAGCGCAGAGGCCAGAGCCTCCTTGGCATAATCAACGTCGATATCCTGCTGATAGGTGTAAACATATACCAGCTTATCGCCTTCGGCAACAATATCTATCGTAAGGGTGCCGTCTTCAACAGAATCTTTTGCCTCTTTCAGCTGAGACTGCATCACATCGCTGGCGATGAAGGATTCCATAGTATCGAACTTTCTGTTGCAAGAGGTAAAGGACAACGCCATGACGAAAACCATCGCCAAAACAAACACGCTGGACAAAACTTTTTTCATAACAATTTGGCTCCTTTTTATAAAGATATGTAGTATATTAACCATTATGTAGTTTACAGTAAATTCATATATTTGTCAATGTTCTAACAGTCAGTTCCAAACGCGTAGCACAATTTGCAAATTCTAGCTGTGAGCCCGGCAATTCACCAGGCTTACAGCTATTTTTTCCTATTTTCAATCTTTTAAACGCGCTCAAAGGCTTTTTTTACAAAAGCTGATAAAGAAGGCCCTCCTGGTTTGAATACCACAAAAGGGTTCCGTGGCCCCGCCTTTGAAACCGGGCTTGTAAATTCCATTCCGCATATTGCTTCACAACCTGGATCTGATCGCCGGTAGCGAAAGCAACAAATGAAATATAATTATCCTTCCGCATAGGATGTCCGCTTTCCACATACCAGTCATTCTCAACTTGCTCCGCGGTTAGCTTCTGCGCATCAGAGGCCCTTTGCGGCACCAAAGCCTCCAGCTTTCTTCCGCAGCAGGAAACCTGGGCGTTTCCCGTGCAGAAGGTAATATTCCCGCAGGTCGGGCACACATAATATTTTGTATTTTTCATATTTCCTCCTACAAAATCGTTTACAGATAGCTTCCCACTGAGAAACGCTTCCATGGGAACCTTTAAAATTTTTGAAAGCTCCGGCAATAAGGAAACATCGGGCAGTCCGGCGCCTCTCTCCCATTTCGAGATGGTTTTATCGCTAAGATTCAACTGGTCCGCCAATTGTTTTTGCGTCAATTCTTTTTCCTGGCGCAGCTGCCGGATCAAATTTCCGACGTTTTTACAATCCATTTTTATCACTTCCTCTGTTCATTATAAAGGGCATCTGTTCTTTTGGCAATCCACGCTCCGTAGAGCTCGAATGGAATAAAACCGGCCAGGCGGGCTTAAGCCCGCCTGGCCGG
>CABUCM010000027.1 GCA_902490005.1 uncultured Ruminiclostridium sp. | reverse complement strand
CCTCCTTTGTTTTGTCTTTATTATTGGGCGGCCGCCGCTCCTTCCAGTCGGGAATTGAGAAAATATTAGCCGGAATCCCAGAGGGAATCACTTTGGGCATGTACGAATGCCCCTATCCTTATCGAAAATATTTGTCCTTAGAGGAAATGAAATTTCTGATCGCTACCGGGCGGTTCGGCTTCTTAAAGGATACGATTTGCGATAAGGAGGTGATGCGCGCCCGCCAGAAGCTGGCGCAGGACACTCCGTTTCAGCTTTATAACGCCAATTCCGCAACCCTGTTGGAATCCCTGCGTTTTGGGTATGACGGTTACTGCGGCGTTATGGCTAATTTTCACCCAGAGCTTTATGTTTGGCTATATGAGCATCAGGGGGAAAGCCGGGCGGACCTGATAGGCCGTTACCTTGGAGCGGCGTCGCTGATTGAGGGGAGGTGCTACCCCATCTGCGCCAAACGGTACTTAAAGCGGTATGAGCGCATCGAGATCAGTGATTTCTGCCGGAGCGTGCCGGATGAAACCGTGCCGGCGCTTTGGGATGAGCTGGAGGATTTATACGTCATGGCCCAGTCGGCCCTGAGAATGACAGAATCGGAAAACTGCCTGATCTTATCTGAACCATGCTGAAACGGTAGAAAATCAGAAAATAACCCGGTATACGTGATTTTTGAAAGCTGCCGTATTGTTTTGCATTGGGAAAATCAGCCTGAAAACTGTAAAAGCTGCCTGAAATAATAGAATACCTGCCCGTTGTTTTTATTATATATTGACAATCATGCTGATAATTATTATTTTATAGTCAGAATTGTTACAGACATTACAGGAAAAGAGAAAAATTATGTCTCTTATTTACAAAGAAGTGAAAGCCGGCCTGGTTGACATGATTGCCGCGATGAAGCCGCATACCAGAATCCCATCCCGGCTGAGCCTGTGCAAAAAATTTATGGTGGCAAGAACCACTGTGGATAAGGCCATCTATGAACTGATTGACGACGGGCATCTGTATGCGGTCAACGGCAGCGGAACCTTTGTGGCTGATTTTCGTACGGCAGAGGTATCCATCAGCCAGACAGTAAAAAATATCTCTATTCTGCTGCCTAACATTATGGACGACACGTATCCGCAGATTCTGAGAGGGATTGAGGATGTGGCCCAGCAAAAAAATATCAATGTGGTGGTCTGCAACACGGACAACGATTTGGAAAAGCAGAGATCCTATCTTCGCAGGCTGATTAACTCCAGGATCGACGGCGTTATTATTGTTCCCGTAATCAGCCAGAACCAGGATAACGAAATGTACCAGCTGCTTCAGGAGGCCCAGGTCCCCTTTTTGTTTTGCAATCGGAATGTGGAGGGGGTGGACGGCTCCTGTGTATGCTCCAACGATTTTTACGGCGGCTTTTTGGCCACGAGGCATTTGATTTCCCAAGGCTACCGGCATATCGAGTTTCTTTCTACCGTCACCTATAAAACCAGTATCGACCGATACTGCGGTTACCTTGCCGCGCTGGACAGCGCGGGAATTCCGGTGGAAAACGCCCATATGAACCTGGAAGGAAAGTGGGGAGGAAACGGAGTCACAGAGGTTGGCGGGTACCATCTGATGAAGCGGGTTCTGCAAACCAAGCCCCAAACAGACGCGATTTTCTGCTTTAACGACCGTATTGCCTTTGGCGCCACCAAAGCGCTGTTGGAAGAAGGGTTTAAAATTTCAGAGGATATGGGCGTAATCGGCTATGACAATACGGATTTATGCAAGACCATGCCTGTGAGTATGACGTCTGTGGATTACCGCAACTATGAAATTGGGAACTGCGCGGCACAGACGCTGTATGATATGATCGGCACGCAGAAACCGGGGCCCAACCAAATGATTCTTTTTGAGCCCAGGCTGGTGATTCGAAATTCCTGCAGGGGTCCCGGGCGTTCCTGCAAAATTACAGAAGGAAGTGTTGAGAATGCATGAATTAAAGGGAATCTATTCGGCTCTGATAACGCCGTACCGCCAAGACGGCTCGGTGAATTACCGGGAAATCCGCCGCATGGTGCGGTATCAGGCAGACCGGGGGTTGACGGGCTTTTATGTGTGCGGCAGCACCGGCGAGGCCTTTCTGCTCACCGTGGAGGAAAGGAAGAAAATCTTGGAAGCGGTAGCCGGCGAGGTGGGAGGCCAGGCCAAAATCATCGCCCATGTGGGAAATATCGGCTCCGCCCTGACGGAGGATTTGGCAAGGCACGCCAAGGCCTGCGGCGTTGACGCGGTTTCCGCCATTACGCCGTTTTATTACCAGTTTTCCAGCCAGGAAATCGTATCCTATTATGAGGATTTGGCCAACGCGGTGGAGCTTCCCACCGTGGTGTACCATTTTCCCGGACAGACAGGGGTATCCCTTTCCGCCGGTCAGCTGGATGAATTGGCGGAAAATCCGTATATCGCCGGGGTGAAATTCACCTCCCTGGATTTGTTTACCCTAGAGCGAATAAAACAAAACCATCCGGAGCTGTGCGTGTTCAACGGCCACGACGAGGTGCTGGCCTACGGCCTGGAGGCTGGCGCGGATGGCGGGATCGGAAGCACCTACAATATTATGCCGGAACTGTACCGGGAGCTTTATGACAGCTTTGAAAACGGAGACCGGACCCAGGCCCAGCGGCTGCAGCATAAAGCGAACGATGTGATCGCCGTTCTTTGCAAGTATGGGGCGGTCCAAGGCGTAAAAGCGGTTTTAGAACTTCAGGGCTTCCAATGCGGCGCGTGCAGAAAACCGTTCCGGCCCTTAAGTAAGAAGGCGGTTAAGGAACTGGAAAACTGCTGCCAGGCGTATTTGTGAGTTTGAGGTGAGCGGCAATGAAGGAATATGACGTTGTGGTGGTGGGAGGCGGTTCCGCCGGGCTGTGCGCCGCCATTACCGCGGGACGGCTGGGCGCGAAAACCCTGCTGGTAGAGCGGTACGGCATGGTCGGCGGCATGGCCACGGTGGGCATGACCTACCACTGGGACCCGATCAAGATGCTGGGGGTCCGGGGCATTGCCCTGGAATTTTACGAAGCCATGAAAGCCCGGGGAGATTTTTTGGAGTTCCCCTTTGAGCGGGTTGACCCTATGACTACCATGTGGGAGGGCGGCGCCAGCTTTCACCCGGAGCATTTCCTTTCTTACGCTCTGGAAGAGCTGAAAAAGGCGGGCGTGGAACTGCGGCTTTATACGCTGGTGACTGGCGTAAAGAAAGACAACGGCAGAATCGTGAACCTGGCCGCCTATCAAACTGACTGGCTGGAAATTACGGGAAAGGTTTTCATCGACGCCACCGGCGACGGGAACCTGGTATATCTCAGCGGCGCCCCCTATGAAATCGCTTCAAGGGAAGCGCTGCAGTCGTCCACGCTGATGGTGAAAATCGGCGGTGTGAATTTGGATGAAATGTTCGCCTATTTAGAGGAAAATCCCCAGGAACTGGGAGTGCATCCCCGGCTGGGAAAAATGATCTGGGACCCCCGTCGGACGGCGACTATAATCGGTTTCCGGGACTGTATCCGCCGGGCCAGGGAAAACGGGGACCTTTCCTTTTCCCTGCCGGAGCACGGCATCGGCTTCGACCGTCTTGCCAGGGATGGGGAATTCCGCCTGAACTGCACCCATACCGCCAACCTGGATTGCACGGAGGGGAACGGCATGACGGAGGCTTACCTTTCAGAACGGGGCAAAACAGAGGAACTGATGAGATTTTTAAACCGCTATATCCCAGGCTGTGAGCGGGCCTATCTGATGCAGACCGCGGTGCAGGTGGGGGTGCGGGAATCCAGAAGGCTGTTGGGAGATTACCAGCTGACCGAGGAGGACCTGGCCCAGGCGAGGCGCTTTGATGACGCTGTGCTGGAGGCGCAGTGGGCCCACTGCGACGTGCATTCTCCCGACGGGAAGGAATGGTCTTTTAAAATGTACCCTGGCCCGTATCAAATTCCTTACCGCTGTTTTCTGCCCAGGGGGGTGGAAAACCTTTACGGCGCGGGAAGGTGTATCTCCTGCGACAGGGCGGCTTTCGCGTCCGTCCGAATTCAAATGATTACCATGACGATGGGCCAGGCAGTGGGCGCGGCCGCCGCGTTGGCAGCGAAGACGCCGGACGGAAGAACCCGTGATGTGGATGTAAAGGGGCTGCAGGAAACTCTGCGGGGGATGGATTACAGGATTTGAGGCCCTTTGGAGAATCCCCGGAAATCGGAGAGAAGGGAGGAAATCCAACCGGGGCCCAGAGGCCTAAATAAAATGAAAAACCAGGCGGGCGCCGGGGTGCCGGCGGCTGTCAAAACAGGAAAGGAAGGATATTCATGAAAAAGATGTTGTCGTTACTGTTAGCGGCTGCAATCATGCTAACATTGGCCGGCTGCAGCGGCGGGGATTCCCAATCCCAGCCTTCTGGAGGAGAGGCAAGCACAGGGGAAAGCTCCTCTTCGGCGCAATCCAGCCAGGGAGAAGATTCCCAGCGCCCGGATTCCATCAAATTCTGGAGCGGGTATACTCAGGAATCGAGAATCAACGCCATGACCGCCATTGCGGAGCGCTATCAGGCGGAAACCGGAACCGCGGTGGAAATGGAAGTGATCCCCTGGGGCTCTCAGGCGGAGAAATGGCGCACCGCCTTCGCGGCCAACGAACTGCCGGCCGCTATGACCACCCTGACCGACCAGGTTATGTACATGCATTTAGCAGAGGCCACCGTGCCTTTGGATGATATTGTGGAGAATCTGGGCGGAAAGGATGCCTTTATGGAAGGCGCGTTGGCGTCGGACCTTTATAACGGCGAATATGTGGCGATCCCGCATTACGCCCACTGCCGCCTGCTGTATTACCGCAAGGACCTTCTGGATGCCGCCGGCGTCACACTCCCGGACAAGCCTACCCCGGAAGAGGTCATTGCCGCGGCGGCCGCGGTGACAGACCCGGGGAAAAACCAATACGGCTTTGTCCAATGCTTCAAGCCCAGTGATGAAACCTCGCCCTATTGGCTGGATATTTTCATGAAATACCACGGTGCCGATTGGTTTGACGGGAACAATAAGGTGATCTTTAATTCTCCGGAAACCGTAGAGGCGGTCAACGATATGGTGGAGCTGTATCAAAAGGCTTCTGTAGAAGGCGCGATGGATTACGGCGATTCCGACCTGTTCACCCTGTTTACCACCGGCGTCACCGCCATGACCTTCCAGACCGGCTTTTTGCCCAACAACATCATCGCCGATAATGAGGAGCTGCTGGAAAATGTAGGCGTCTGCTCCCCTCCTGGATGGATGCTGGGCGTGATCAACCTGGTGGTATTCGATAATGAAAGCACTGAGTACGGCAAAGAGTTTGTGGAGTTCCTTTATAGGGAAGACAACTATATGGAGCTGATTAATACCATCACCCCAGGGCAGACCCCGGTGCTGCTCAAATATTTGGAGGATGACAGTGCTTACTGGCAGCATGAAAACTTTACCGGAAAGTACGCCGACCTGATGATGAAGACGGCGGAACTGAACGCGGAAGGCTGCGCGGAAGGCACGTTCCCCGGCACCACCGAAGGGCTGACCATTGCCACGGTTTCCGTCAGCGCCTCCGGTATCATTCAGGAAATGTTCGCTGATATTCTCGTAAATGGCACAGAAACCCAGGCCGCGGTAGCGAATGCCGCGGAAAAGCTGCAAAAGTATATCGACGATTTAGAAAAGTCCGAGCAATGACCTTAAGGTTTGAAATCTTTTCCCAGAGAATTTTGAGGTAGGCAAACAAAGGCCCGGCTGGGAACAGCACAAGCTTGCCCGGCAGAGGATTCTGCCGGGCAAGCTGGAATTGTAAGAGGTGAAAGATGGAAAACAAAAAGAAAAAACGGTCGTTTCTGGGATGCTTAGACCGGCATTTGGGGTATCTCTTCCTGATACCAGGCATCCTATGCCTTTTGATCCTGGTCGCGGTCCCGGTTATGATTACAATTTATCAGAGCTTTACCAATCTGACGTTTCTCACCAAGGGCACGCCGAGATTTATCGGCCTGGATAATTATATCGCTTTGTTTCAAGAGGAAAAAACCTTTGTGGGACTACAGAACAGCTTGGTCTATACCACGCTTTCTGTGGCGTTTCAGCTGCTTTTTGGCTTTGTTTTTGCCCAGGCCCTGCAGCGGGCAAGGCGCGGCAAACCCTTTTTTCGGGCGGCTCTGATTGTGCCGTGGACGTTCCCCGCCATCGTGATGGCGTTTACCTGGCGTTGGATGCTGGACCCCAATTACGGTATTCTCAACCAGATTATGATCCGCTTGGGGCTCATCAGCGCCGGCGTATCCTGGTTCAGCATCAGAGAATCGCTGCTTGTTGTGGTTTTCATGACGGTGTGGTTCGGCGTTCCTTTTATGATGATGTCTATTTTTGCTGGGCTGCAGACAATTCCCGAGGATTACTATGAGGTGGCAAAAATCGAGGGCGCCAATTACTGGCAGGAGCTTCGCTATATCACGCTGCCCTGCCTGACCAAGATTTTAGGAACCCTGCTGATTTTAAGAACCATATGGGTTTTTAATAATTTCGATTTTATCTATCTTACCACCGGCGGCGGCCCCGGCTACGCATCCATTACCCTGCCTATTTACTCTTACCTTACCATGTGGAAGGACACTCAGACCGCGAAAGCGGCCGCCATCAGTGTGATTCTGCTTTTATTTGTTTTGATTTTTGTGGTCATCTACTTCAAGCTGTTTAAAGTAGGAGGGGAAAGCGATGAATAAACGGAAAGTTAGATTTTCCGGCGCCCAGTTCCTCTGTTACGCCATTCTCATTTTTGGAGTGGTCATTTCCCTGTTCCCCTTGTACTGGGTCATCAGCTCCTCGGTAAAGGATTTTCTGGAGCTATTTACCATTCCAGCCACTCTTTTCCCCAAAAGCTTTTCCATGAAGAACTATTCCAATGTGATCCAATACACAAAATTTGTTCCCTATCTGATTAACAGCATTAAAACCTCTGTGTTTACCACCATCATCACCGTGGCTTTCGGCTGTATGGCGGCCTATGGGATTACCCGGCCGAAAATCCGGGGGAACGGGCTGATTGGAAAAGCGGTGCTGGTGGCCTATATGTTCCCGCCGGTAATCCTGATTATCCCGCTGTTCCAGATCATCTCGAAAATTGGCCTGAGCAATACCACCACCGGCGTGGTATTTACCTATATCACGTTTTCTTTCCCTTTTTGCACCTGGATGCTCACCAGCTATATGAAAACCATACCCCAGTCCGTGGAGGAGTCCGCTAGTATTGACGGGGCTTACAATATACAGGTTTTCTTTAAAATTATTTTGCCGCTGATTAAGCCTGCCTTGGCGACCACGGCGGTATTCACTTTTATCAATGCCTGGAACGAGTTCCTTTACGCTTTTGTGATCGCCAATTCTGATGCGGCAAAAACACTTCCCGCGGGGTTATACGCCATCATGACGTCAGAGTTGATGGATTGGGGGAAAATTCTCGGCTGGATCACGATGATGCTGATCCCCTCCGTCATCTTTTTCACCCTGATCTCCAAGCATATCGTGGGCGGCCTTACCGCGGGAGCGGTAAAGGGCTGATAATGAACCAAAGGAGACGCTTATGAAACCAAATGTTTTTATCACAATTCCGGAAGGCCCTTTAAAATCCCATATGTTCACTCCGGCGTGGGAGAAAGAACTGGAAAGCTTTGCCCAGGTGGAATGGAACTGCCTGGGCCGGGAGATGACCAGCGAGGAACTGGCCGAGGCGGTCCCGGGGAAAGACGCCCTTTTCACAGGCTGGGGTTCCCCAAAACTCACAGCCGAGGTGCTGGACCGGGGGGACCGGCTGAAATTTATCGGCCATACCGCCGGTACGGTCCGGTGGCTGGTAGAGGAATCCTTTTACAGCAGAGGAATTACCCTGACTAACGCCAATCTCTCCTTAGCCCCATCTGTGGCGGAATACTGCCTGATGACCCTGCTGATGGCCCGCTGGAGGCTGACGGAGACCCTGGACCGTATGAAAAAGGGCCTGTGGCAGGATAATAACGACGTGGTGCCGGGCATCAACGGCTGTTCCATCGGGTTGATCGGCTATGGGGCCATTACTGAGCAGTTTATCCGGCTGCTCAGGCCCTTTGATGTGAAGATTAAGGTCCATTCGGGACATTGTTCTCAGGATAAGGCCAAGGCGCTGGGATTTTCCCTGTGCTCCTTCGATGAGGCCCTGGCCTGCGACGTGGTGTCGCTGCACATGACCTTGACCCCGGAAACCAAAGGGATAATCGGCAGGGAGCAGCTCAGGAAAATCCACGACGGGGCTATTTTGATGAATACCTCCCGGGGAGCCTTAATTGACCAGGAGGCCCTGTTGGAGGAACTTCAGGATCAGCGCTTTTACGCGGTGTTGGATGTGTTCGTGCCGGAGCCGCTGCCAGGGGAGCATCCCCTCCGGCATTTGAAAAACGCCATCGTTACCCCTCATTCGGCGGGCACCTCCATTTATTGGAGAAGGGAAATGGCGCGGCTGGTGCTGGAGGATTACCGGGGCTTTTTACGGGGGGAGATCCCAAAGGGAATCATTACGCTGGAAAAATATCGGACCATGACGCCCATGTGATAGAAAGGGGAATCGGATGATGCGGGTTGGGATTACCGGCTGCGGGGAAATGGGCTGGGCCCATGTGAGGGCTTATTTAAAAAATAAAATTACCGTTGCGGCCGTTTGTGATGTGGACCAGGCAAAGGCACAGGAGTTGGCGGCTTTTGCCGGCTGCCGGCATTACGCCTCGCTGGAAGCGATGCTGTCTGGGGAAACCATTGAGGGGCTTTCTGTGTGTACGCCCCCCTTCGACCATTTAAAGGCGGTGAAAACGGCGGCCCGGTATGGCTGCGCCATTTTATGCGAAAAGCCCTTCGTCTTGGAGCCCCGGGAGATACCGGAGGCGGTCCAGTCGATGGAGCGGGCTGGGGTGCCGTTCCGTATCGGGTTTAAGATGCGGTATGAGGGCGCCTATCGGGAAGCGCTGATGGCGTTGCGCCGGGGTGAAGTGGGAAAAGCTCAAATGGTTACCATCAGCCATTTCCAGCCTGTGGCCCCCAGACTGTGGAAAATGAAAGCGGGAATCGTCAAAGAACTGCTGGTGCACGCCTGCGATATGGCCTGCTGTATCTTTCACTGCTTTCCAAAGGCCGTTTCCCTTCAGTCGGATTCTCTTATCGACAGGTTCCAGGGGGATGACCGGGCTGTGCTTCAGCTGGATTTTGGCGGCGGAAGAAAAGCCGTGCTTTTAGGCGGCTATATGGAGGCCTTTTCTGTGGAGCGGCTCGCACAAAATGATTTCGCCTTCCAGATCGTGGGAGAGAGGGGATACCTTGCGGGGATCCGTGGGTCAGAGATCTCTCTTTCCAACCATGAGGGCTTCCGGACCTGGACACCGGACACGGGGAAAACCGCGTTTGATTACGAAATTTCAGAATTTATCCAAGCGGCCCAGGGAAAAAGCGGAGACGGACCGGCGCTGAGAGAGGCGGTGGCCTCTCAGATCATCATCGACACCGCCTGCGGACATAACCGCCAGGGCTGGGTTCCTTTGGAAATCCCCGGGGAGTACCAGGATTTATTCCAGGGCTGGCTATAAAAGGAGGAAAAAAGAATGGGCGGATACACCTTAGGCGTTTGCGAATGGTCTTATCCGGTAACAGGCCCCGGCGGCCTGCGGCAGATGAAGAAGTACGGCATTGACGCGGTCCAATTGGATTTGGGCCCGGTAGAAAACGGGATGCCGCTGTCCGTGCCGGAAATTCAGGAGCTCTATTTACAGGCGGCGGAGGAATCCGGGGTTAAGCTCCATTCCGTGGCCTGCTCAGATTTGGGCTTATATGGCATGACCAACCCGAAGGCTTCTGAAAAGGGAGAAATTGCCCGGCAGGTCATCCAAGCGGGAATTTCCGCCGCCGCCGGACTGAAGCTGCCAATGGTGATGCTCACCAATTTCCGGGATGGGCTTATCCGGGATGAGGAGGGGTTCTCCAACACGGCGGAAACCATCCGCTGGGCCTGCTCGGCGGCTAAGGAAAAGGGAATCGCCATCGCCTCGGAAAACGCGTTGAGCTGGGAGGATAACCTGCGCTTGCTGGAAGCAGTGGGCGCGGATAATTTGGGCTTGTGCTTCGACACGCAGAACCCCTATCTGCGCTGGGGGTATTACGTGCCGGATATGATCCGGAAGCTGAAGGAACATATTTTATTTATCCATGTCAAGGACGGCTCGCAAGGGAATATCAGCTCTGAGCTTTTGGGAGACGGGGACACCAGCTTTTTAGAATCGGTAAAGGCCATCAAGGAGATTGGCTATGAAGGGGATATTATTCTGGAGAACCTGTACAGCAAACGGCCCTTGTCCCTGAAAAACGCCAACCCTTACCGGCTGCTGGAAGAGGATGTCCGGCGCTTTTGGAACGCGTTTAGAGAAGAATCGGAGGTGCTGGAATGAAGACCGTTATCGCCGGCTGCGGCGTGATGGGAAAAGCTCACGGGAACGCTTACCGCGCCAGGGGCGTAGAACTGGCGGCGGTTTGCGACGCCGACGGGGACCGGGCGGAAAAGCTTGCGGCGGAGTTCAACTGCCGGTATTATGAAAGCTTCCCCGATATGCTTCGACAGGAAAAGCCGGACTTAGCGTCTATCTGCACGCCGGCGTTTCATCACGCCCAGGGAATAAAGGAAGCCAGCCAGGCTCATTGCGCGGTGCTTTGTGAAAAGCCCTTCGCTCAAAGCCTCCAGGAGGCAAAACAGGCCGCTCAGTGGGTGGAAAAGGAGAGAATCCCCTTCCGTTTGGGCTTCAAAATGAGATATGAGGCGGGCTATGCCACTGCAAAGCGGATTTTGGAATCCGGGGAAATCGGCGCGCTGAATTATGTCTTTATCAGCCATTTTCAGCCTCTGTCCCAGCCCGCCTGGTATATGGATCGGGGCGTGATTGCGGAACTGCTGGTGCACTCCTGCGATTTAGCCTGCTGGTTTTTCGGAGAGGAGCCCTTGAGCGTATGGGCGAGAATGGAATACCGGATGCATAAGGAGGGGGAGGACCAAGCGCTTTTGGAGCTGGATTTTTCGGAGTCAAAAAAGGCCGTAATTTGCGGCGGTTATATGGAACAATTCCCGCCGGTTCGTGGAAAGCACGATTTTGTGTTCCAGCTGGTGGGGGAAAAAGGCTATGTGGCTGGGAAACGGAACGGCTGCCTGGAGGTGCTCTCGCCCAATAGGATCGAAACCCTGAGCCTGGAGGAGCAAAACGCCTTTGAGCGGGAGATTGCCGACTTCCTGTTGGCGGCAAAAGGAAAACCCGCCGGGGGCGCGGATCTGAAGGCGGCGCTTTTGTCACAGAAAATTTTAGAATCCGCCGCTTTGTCCGCGCGGCGGGGAATACCGCAGGGGTTAATCCCATTGACATAAGGAGGGGCTGTGAGCATGAAACAAAGCTATGACGTGGTTGTGGTGGGCGGCGGCGCCGCCGGGCTTGGCGCGGCGCTGGCCAGCGCCCGTAACGGGGCGTCCACCCTTTTGATAGAACGATACGGATTCTTAGGCGGGTCTCTGACGGCTGGGCTGATTGCCCACTACGACCCCATACTCCAATTGGAAATTACGGGGATCGCCAGGGAAATATATGAGAAAATGAAGGAAAGAGGCTCTGCCAAAGAGTTTGATATGTCTGGCGTGGAGATGCCCTTCTGCTTTTGGCAGGGGGGCTGCGGCCTGGACGCGGAGGATTACAAGGCGCTGGCGCTTTCGCTGCTGGAGGAGGCTGGGGCGGAGCTGCTGCTCCACGCCTGGGCCGGAGGCGTTTTGATGGAGGGGAACCAGGTTACCGGGGTAACGGTTTATCACAAATCAGGAAAAACGGATATTACCGCCAAAACGGTGATCGACGCCACCGGCGACGGCGATGTGGCGGCGCTGGCGGGGGTTCCCTTTGAACTGGGGGATGAGGAGGGCTGTATGTCCTCATCCCTGTGCGTCAATATCGGCGGGGTGGATATGGAGGCCCTTTACCGTTATTTGGAGGAAAACCCGGAAGAACTGGGAAATCATCCCCGGCTGGGAAAATATATCCGCGACGCCAGGAAAAGCTCCATTATCCAAGGATTTTACCGCTTGATCCGGCAGGCGAAAGCTGCGGGGGATTTATCCATCGATTTGCCGGAGCAGGGGATCGGCATGACGGCGCTCCCCTTAGAGGGTAGTTTCCACGTCAACGCCATCAGGCTTCCCGGAGTCAACACCATCGATCCGGAGGATTTGACCCGGCTGGAGGTGAACCAGCATCAGGAGTTGCAGGAGCTATTCCGCTTTATGAAAAAATATCTGCCCGGGTTTGAAAACGCCTTTATCCTGCAAAGCGGCGTGCAAACCGGCGTGCGGGAGTCCCGGAGGATTTTTGGAGATTACCGCCTTACCATCGGCGATATCAAAGAGGGCGTCCGCTTCCCCGATTCCATTGCCAGGACCAAATGGGGCCACACGGACAACCACAGCGGGAAAACCATGCAATGGACCTTTGAGTTCATTGAGGGGCCTTATTACATTCCTTACCGGATCCTCCTGGCGCAGGGGAAGGAAAACCTTTTGGTGGCCGGCAGGTGCGCCTCGGCGGCGAAAAAAGCCATGGCTTCCATTCGGATCATGCCCTTATGCACCATGATGGGCCAGGCGGCCGGAACCGCCGCCGCCCTGGCGGCCAAAGAAAGCGTTACGCCGAGGAAAATCCCGGTGGAAAAGCTGCAAAAGGCGCTGAGAGCCCAGGGGGTTTCCCTTTAGGCCGGAAGACGCTGAATGCTGAAACAACGGCTGTCAATTTGGAACACTGGAAAAACGCCGAAGTCATTTCGAAACAAAAAAGGGCAGACAGATTGGTCCTGTCCGCCGCAAAGGAAAAAGAGCTTGCCGGTTCCGGCAAGCTCTTTTTCCCGCGTTAGCGAGGTCAAATACGAATGAGGGTTATATCATAAAAGATGAAAACAAATGTTAGATGCCCTGGGCCAGCATAGCGTTGGCCACCTTTTCGAAGCCCGCGATGTTGGCGCCGGCTACATAGTCGCCGGGAACGTCGTAACGGTCGGCGGCTTCCGCGGCCTTGGCAAAAATATCGGTCATGATCTGCTGCAGTTTCTGATCCACCTCTTCAAAGGTCCAGCTGAGGCGCTCGCTGTTTTGGCTCATCTCCAAAGCGGAAGTGGCTACGCCGCCGGCGTTGGCAGCCTTGCCGGGAGCGAACAGAACGCCGTTTTTCTGGAGATACTGGGTAGCCTCCAGGGTAGTGGGCATGTTAGCGCCCTCCGCTACCGCGATGCAGCCGTTGGCTACCAGGGCCTTGGCGTCGTCCAGGTTCAGCTCGTTCTGGGTGGCGCAGGGCAGGGCAACGTCGCACTTGACGGACCATACGCCTTTACCCTCGTGGTATTCGGCGTTGGGACGATAGTTCTTATACTCGGAAAGACGGGCGCGCTTGACTTCCTTGATCTCCTTGACAGCGTCCAGATCCAAGCCTTCCGCGTCATAGATCCAGCCGGTGGAATCGCTCATGGTAACCACCTTGGCGCCTAGCTGCGTGGCCTTTTCCGCGGCGTAGATGGCGACGTTGCCGGCGCCGGAAATGGCGACGGTTTTGCCCTCAAGGCTGTGGCCGTTATGCTTCAGCATGGCGTCGGTGAAATACAGCAGGCCGTAGCCGGTGGCCTGGGTTCTGACCAAAGAACCGCCGTAGGTCAGGCCCTTGCCGGTGAGGACGCCCTCAAAGGAGTTGGTCAGGCGCTTATACTGGCCGAACATGTAGCCAATCTCACGGGCGCCGGTGCCGATGTCGCCGGCGGGCACGTCGATGTCGGCGCCGATGTATTTGGAAAGCTCGGTCATAAAGCTTTGGCAGAAGGCCATCACTTCACGGTCGGACTTGCCCTTGGGGTCAAAGTCAGAGCCGCCCTTGCCGCCGCCAATAGGCAGGCCGGTCAGGGAGTTTTTAAAGATTTGCTCAAAGCCCAGGAATTTGATGATACCGGTGTAGACGGAGGGATGGAGCCGCAGGCCGCCCTTGTAGGGCCCGATAGCGTTGTTAAACTGGATGCGGTAGCCGGTGTTCACCTGCATTTGGCCCTTATCATCCACCCAAGTTACCTTGAACTTGAACTGGCGGTCCGGCTCGGTGATTCTTTCCAAAAGGGCCTCCTTGCGGTACTGCGCCTCGTTGCGGTCAATCACCGGGCGCAGAGAGTTCAAAACCTCTTCCGCGGCTTGCAGAAACTCAGGTTCTGCGGCGTTCTTTTGCTTTAGTGTTGCCAATACCTCATCGACATAAGACATGTTATTACGCTCCTTTTTAATAATATACTCTCTCTATTAAAATAACCCTTATGGGCTATCGCGAGCCAAATTTTTAAGTGAAATCGGGCGGCGGCCCTCCTTGGCCGTGAAACCCACGGCCAAGGAGGGCAAACCACTGGGGAAATAAACAAATTAAACGCTGAACAGCATTTGGCTGTAGGTAGGATAGGGCCAGTATTCCTTGCCGGTCAAGGCTTCCAGCTCATCCGCCGGCGCGCGAAGGTTTTGCATCAAACCGATCACGGTATCCTTGTAGTAATCCGCCTGCGCCTTGATATCGCAGCCGCAGGGCACGTTTTTCATCGCCGCGTCCAGCGCCTCGTTGGCCTGATACAGCTCCTCTGTCAAAACGGAAAGCTTTTCAAGACGGGCTTGTTCGGCCTTGCAGGTGATGGCGCTGGAAACACTCGTTTTGTGCAGGACAGTGGCGCTTAGGTCCTCCATATAGCGGCAGGCAGCCGGGAAAATGCTTTTGTTCACCATATCCAGCATGGTAAGGGCCTCGATATTAATGGTCTTGCAGTAGTTCTCCAGCAGGATCTCGTAGCGGGAATGGATTTCCGTGGCTGTATAGATCTTGTGCTTGACGAACAAGGCTTGGTTCTTATCGGAAATGTAATAGGGCAGGGCGTCCACCGTACTCTTCAGGTTCAACAGGCCCCGCTTTTCCGCTTCCGCCACCCACTCGTCAGAGTAGTTGTTGCCGTTGAAAATAATGCGCTTGTGGTCATGTATGGTGGTTTTAATCAGGTCGTTTAAATCAGCGTTAAAGTGGTCGGTTTTTTCCAAAATGTCGGCAAACTGGGAAAGCTCCTCCGCCACAATGGTGTTCAGCACAATGTTGGGGCCGGAGATGGAGGACTTGGAACCCAGCATACGGAATTCAAATTTATTGCCGGTAAAGGCAAAAGGAGAGGTCCTGTTCCGGTCCGTGGTATCCTTGGGGAACCGGGGCAGAATATGTACGCCAACCTTCATTTCGGTTTTGCCCTTTTGGCTGTAAGCGGTACCGTTTTCAATGGACTCTAAAATTTCAGTAAGCTCGTCGCCCAAAAACATGGAGATAATGGCCGGGGGCGCTTCGTTGGCGCCTAAGCGGTGGTCGTTGCCAGGGCTGGCCACGGAAATCCGCAGCAGGTCCTGATATTCATCCACCGCCTTGATGACGGCGGTTAAAAATAACAGGAATTGGGCGTTTTCCGCGGGGGAATCGCCGGGCTCCAGCAGATTGACGCCGGTGTTGGTGGAAATGGACCAGTTGTTGTGCTTGCCGCTGCCGTTTACCCCCTCGAAGGGCTTTTCATGGAGCAGGCACGCCAGGCCGTGGCGCTTGGCTACCTTTTTCATGATCTCCATGGTGAGCTGGTTGTGGTCGGTAGCCACGTTGGTGTTGGAGAAAATAGGCGCCAGCTCGTGCTGGGAAGGGGCTACCTCGTTGTGTTCCGTTTTTGCCAGAACCCCAAGCTTCCAAAGTTCTTGGTTCAAATCCGCCATGTAGGCGGCAACTCTCGGCTTGATGGCGCCGAAGTAATGGTCCTCCAGCTCCTGGCCCTTGGGAGGCTTTGCGCCAAACAGGGTGCGGCAGCACATGATTAGGTCTTCTCTTTGGTTATACAGGTCACGGTCAATGAGGAAATATTCCTGTTCGGGGCCCACGGTGGTGTTCACCCGGGCCACGTCGTCCGCGCCGAAAAGCCTCAGAATCCGAAGGGCCTGCTTATTGATGGCCTCCATGGAGCGGAGCAAAGGTGTTTTCCGGTCTAAGGCTTCCCCACCGTAGGAGTAAAAAACAGTGGGAATGCAAAGGGTGTTTTCTTTAATAAAGGCATAAGAGGAGGGGTCCCAGGCGGTGTAGCCTCTGGCCTCGAAGGTGGCGCGAAGGCCGCCGGAGGGAAAAGAGGAAGCGTCAGGCTCGCCCTTGACCAGCTCCTTTCCGGAAAATTCCATGATTACGGTGCCGTCCCCCTGGGGGCAGATAAAGCTGTCATGCTTTTCAGCGGTAATATCCGTCATGGGCTGGAACCAATGGGTGAAATGGGTCGCGCCTTTTTCCACCGCCCAGTCCTTCATGGCGTTGGCTACCACATTGGCCACGCTGGGGTCCAGGCTTTTGCCGTTTTCCATGGTCTTCTTCAGCGCCCTGTAGGTTTCCTTGGGAAGCCGGGCCTTCATCACCTGGTCGTTGAACACCATAGAACCGAATAACTCGGGAACGCTTGCTGTTTTTTGTTGATTTTCATACATCGCTAGTACCTCCAAACAAATACGATTTAGGAGACAGAGAAAGATTCACAACTAAAAACCGCCCGCGGTCGCGGCAAAGCCGGGGTCCTTCCCCAAAGGGAGCAAAGTCCTTTTTCACTTGGAATCGCAACAGCGCTTTTCGTACGTCCTTCCTTTTTGCCGGCTTTTCCTTTTCATTATAATATCATGGAAGGTGAGATGGTCAAAAAAGAACTGTAAATACGAAAAAGACGCTACAGATATCCCGTACCTGCAGCGCCTTTGCTGTCTATATGATGAATTATAAAGCACAAAAGCGGGATTGTCAATCACTTTTTCAAAAAATTTCACAGGAAATGCAAGAATTGCAGTTTTACAAATCATGAATTAGGCAAAATATACGAAACAAACAGAGAGATTAAAACCAAAATGCAGGAAAATAAAAATTGTGCTGCAAAGTGATTGACAAAAAACACAGGTTGGCTTATAATGTTCAGCGTGAACAAGGGCGTTCATCAAAGGAAAGCTGGTCCCCCTGCGAAGGGGCCGGGCCTTCTTTTGATGGACGCCCTTGTTTTTTTGGCTGGATGTGAATACGAAGGAGGAAAGCCCCATGTTAAGGGAAGGACAAGTGAGGATCCCCTCAGGCTGTGCCATTTCAGGGATTTTTGCCAAGGACGGCAGGCGGCTCAGCGGGGAATCCATTGTAAAATCCATAGCCATTATGCATGACAGGAGCAACGGCCTGGGGGGCGGCTTCGCCGGCTATGGGATTTATCCGGAATATAAGGAACATTACGCGTTCCACGTGTTTTATGACGATAAAGCCGCCAAGGAAACCTGCGAGAAGTTTATCGACGATCACTTCGACGTGGTAAACCTTTCTAAAATACCGGTGCGGAAAACCCCGAAAATTACCGACGAGCCCCTGATCTGGCGGTATTTTGTCAATCCATTGCCCACAAGGCTGAAGGACAGCCAGCTGGATGAAAGGGAATATACGGCCCGGTGCGTCATGCGAATCAATACCAGAATAGACGGGGCTTATGTGTTTTCCAGCGGAAAAAATATGGGTGTTTTCAAGGCGGTAGGCTACCCGGAGGATGTGGGCGGCTTTTACCGGCTGGAAGATTATGCCGGCTATTGCTGGACCGCCCACGGGCGGTATCCCACCAATACCCCGGGCTGGTGGGGCGGGGCCCATCCCTTCGCCATGCTGGATTATTCCGTGGTACATAACGGCGAGGTCAGCTCCTATGACGCGAACCGCCGGTATATTGAAATGTTTGGGTATCAATGCAACCTGTTGACGGACACAGAGGTCATCACCTATATAGTGGATTACCTGCACCGGCGGCAGAAATTGACGCTGGAGGAAGTGGCGAGCGTGATCGCGGCGCCGTTCTGGGCTACCATTGAACAAAAACCAGAGCCGGAACAGGCGAAGCTGACTTATCTGAGAAACGCCTTTTCAAGCCTGCTGTTGACAGGGCCTTTTTCTATTTTATTAGGGTTCGACGGCGGCATGATGGCCCTCAACGACCGGCTGAAGCTAAGATCCATGGTGGTGGGGGAAAAGGACGAGATGGTGTATATCGCCAGCGAGGAAAGCGCCATTCGGACCGTGGAACCCAACCCAGACAGGCTTTGGGCGCCTAAAGGCGGAGAGCCTGTGATTGTAACGCTGAACGGAGGTGTCCGCTGATGCCCATTGATTTTATTTATCCGGATTACGAGGTGGTACGGAATTACGACCGGTGCATCGGCTGCCGGGTTTGTGAAAGGCAGTGCGCCAACCAGGTCCATTATTTTGACGAAACCGCAAACAAAATGATGGCGGATGAATCAAAATGCGTCAACTGCCACCGGTGCGTTTCCCTTTGCCCCACCAGGGCCTTGAAAATTGTGAAAACAGACCATACCTTTAAAGAAAACTTCAACTGGACGGGAGAAACCATTAAGGAAATTTACCGTCAGGCGGGAAGCGGCGGCGTGCTGCTTTCCTCTATGGGAAACCCAAAGGATTACCCGGTTTATTGGGATAAGATGCTGATTAATGCATCCCAGGTCACCAATCCCTCCATCGACCCCCTGCGGGAACCCATGGAGACCCGGGTTTACCTGGGCAAAAAGCCGGACCATGTGGAGCGGGACCCAAAGGGGAACCTGGCGCCCAATTTACAGCCCCAGCTGAAGCTGGAGGTCCCCGTTTTGTTTTCCGCTATGAGCTACGGCTCTTTGAGCTACAATGCCCACGAAAGCCTGGCCAGGGCCGCCACAGAGCTGGGCATCCTTTATAATACCGGCGAGGGCGGCCTCCATGAGGACTTTTACCAATATGGAAAGAATACCATCGTCCAGGTGGCGTCCGGCCGGTTCGGCGTCCACAAGAAGTACCTGAACGCCGGCGCTGCCATCGAGATCAAAATGGGCCAGGGGGCCAAGCCGGGCATCGGCGGCCATCTGCCGGGACAAAAAATCGTAGGGGACGTTTCCAGGACCCGTATGATTACCGAGGGCACCGACGCGATTTCCCCGGCGCCCCACCACGACATTTATTCCATCGAGGATTTGCGCCAGCTGGTGTTTTCCTTAAAGGAAGCCACCAACTATGAAAAGCCGGTTATCGTCAAGATCGCGGCGGTGCATAACGTGGCGGCTATTGCCAGCGGCATCGCCAGAAGCGGCGCGGATATCATTGCCATCGACGGCTTCCGGGGCGGCACCGGCGCGGCGCCTACCAGGATCCGGGATAACGTGGGGATTCCCATCGAGCTGGCCCTGGCCAGCGTGGATCAGCGACTGCGGGACGAGGGCATCCGGGGGAATGTCTCCATTATCGCCGGAGGCTCCATGCGTTCCAGCGCCGATGTGGTCAAGGCCATCGCCCTGGGCGCCGACGCGGTGTATATCGCCACCGCCGCCCTGCTGGCCCTGGGCTGCCACCTGTGCCGCACCTGCCAGACCGGCAAATGCAACTGGGGCATCGCCACCCAGCGGCCGGATTTGGTGAAGCGGCTGAACCCAGAGATCGGATGCCAAAGGCTTGTGAATCTGGTCACCTCTTGGCAGCATGAAATCAAGGAAATGATGGGCGGCATGGGAATCAATTCCATCGAAGCCCTGAAAGGAAACCGGCTCATGCTGAGAGGCGTAGGCCTTAACGACCGGGAATTGAACATCCTGGGAATCAAGCACGCGGGGGAATAAGCTATGAAACGAATTTATGTGAATGAAAAATGGTGCTTAGGCTGCCATTTGTGCGAATATTACTGCGCCTACGCCAATTCCGGGGAAACCGATATGGTCCACGCCCTGAAGGATGTGGCCATCCACCCTAGAATCCGGATCGAGGAAAATAACGGGATCAGCTTCGCGGTTTCCTGCCGCCATTGTAAGGAACCTCTTTGTGTGAAGGGCTGCATCACCGGCGCCTTGTCCATTGAGGACGGGGTCATCACCGTGGACCAGGACAAATGCGTGGGCTGCTATACCTGTATTCTTTCCTGCCCCTATGGCTGCGTGATGCCGTCGGAAAACGGCGTGATCCAAAAATGCGAGCTATGCATGAAAAACAGCGCGGGCTCCCCGGCCTGCGTGAAGGGCTGCCCCAATAAAGCCATTGTTTATGAAGAGAGGTGAGCGTGATGAAATATGTACTGATTGGAAATTCCACCGCGGCGGTGGCCTGTGTGGAAGGAATCCGCCAATTGGACCAGGAAGGGTCCATCACCATGGTGTCCAACGAGCCCTACCACACCTATTCCCGGCCCTTGATTTCCTATTTGCTGGCGGGAAAAACAGATCGGGAACGGATGAAATACCGGCCGGAAAATTTCTATGAGGAAAACCGCTGCCAGCTGATCGCCGGCGTTTCGGCGGACCACCTGGAGCCCAAAAGGAAAAAGGTGGTGCTCTCCGACGGCAGGGAGCTTTCCTATGACAAGCTGCTGATCGCCACCGGCTCCAGCCCGGCGGTACCCCCCATCAAGGGCCTGGAAACGGTGGATAATATGACCACGTTCCTCTCTTTGGACGACGCCTTGCGCCTGGAAAGCATGCTCACGCCCGACGCCAGAGTGCTGATTATGGGGGCCGGGCTGATAGGCCTGAAATGCGCCGAGGGTATCGCCGGCAAGGCGAAGGCCATTACAGTGGTGGATATGGCGGACCATATTCTGCCCAGCATTTTGGATAAGGAGTCTGCGGCGCCGGTACAGCGGCGCATGGAATCGCACGGGATTGGGTTTGTGCTTTCCGACGCGGCCCAGGAGTTCAAACCGAATTGCGCTGTTTTAAAAAGCGGTGAGGAGATTCCCTTTGATATTTTGGTGATGGCGGTAGGGGTGCGCCCCAACGTCAGGCTGGTGGAAAACGCCGGCGGCGCCGTCAAACGGGGGATCGTGACGGATTCCAAAGGACAAACTTCAATACCTAATGTATATGCGTCTGGTGATTGTACTGAAAGTAGAGATATTACCACAGGCGAAGAAAAGGTTTTGGCGCTGCTTCCCAACGCCTATATGCAGGGAGAATGCGCCGGTGTGAATATGGCCGGCGGCAGCCGAAGCTATGATAAAGCCATCCCCATGAATTCCATCGGCTTTTTCGGCCTTCACCTGATGACCGCGGGAAACTATGACGGAGAAGTATTTTTTGAGCGGGACGGTGAAAATTATAAGAAGCTTTATGTAAAAGACGGCAGGCTGGCGGGCTATATTTTAATCGGGGATGTGGCCAGGGCGGGAATTTATACCGCCCTGATCCGGGAGCAGACCCCTTTGTCCGCCATTGATTTTGAATTGATCCGCCATAAGCCTCAGCTCATGGCGTTTTCCCGGGTGAAGAGAAACGAAATGCTGGGAGGGAACGCGGGATGAAGATCGACGCGAGCCAATTGGGGCATGAAGAATTAAACGGCCGCCTGCGGGCAAGCAAGGAACAAAATATCGAGATCCACCATTGCCTGGGGCAGCGGTATTTGGCCAGCGGTTCCCGTGGAAAGAAAATCATGGTCAAGGGCACGCCGGGCAACGCCCTGGGGTCTTATCTGGACGGCACGGAGATCAGCGTCTACGGCAACGTTCAGGAGGCCACCGGCGACACCATGAACGACGGGGCCATCTATGTCCACGGCAGCGCCGGCGACGGCACGGGCTACGCCATGCGCGGCGGCGTGATTTTGATCCAGGGCGACACCGGCTACCGCACCGGCGTCCATATGAAACAATACAAGGAAAAAGTTCCCGCCATTGTGGTGGGCGGCGTGGCCGGCAGCTTTTTGGGGGAATACCAGGCCGGCGGCCTGATCGTGGTTTTGGGGCTTCACAATGAAAACCAGCCCATCGCCGGTTACTTCTGCGGTACCGGGATGCACGGCGGGAAAATTTATTTGCGAAGCGACACTCTGCCGGAGGGGATATCCCCCCAGGCAAACGCTGAGGACGCTGCCCAGGAGGATCTGAACGCCATCGAGCCCTTGCTGCGGAAATTCTGCGGGGAGTTTCATGAGGATTTGGACGAGATCCTCAGCAAGCACTTTTTCGTGCTTTCTCAGAATACAAAAAATCCTTATCATCAGTTATATATACAAAACTAACCTTTCTATTGTATAATAAAAAATGAAAAGGCCAGCGCCTAAACCTCAAAATTTACTAGGTTCCACAGGAATGGTAATGGAAAGCTATGGGCGGAAAAGCGCCGTCCGAACTTTTCGGCCCTGCTAGGATCGGGGCTTTGCCAAAGGGGAGCCGGCAATAAAAACGGCCCAACCGTAAGGAGGATTTTGCTATGACTGATACGGCATTGGAAGTTCTGAGATTTGTACAGGAAAACGATGTGAAATTTATCCGTTTGGCGTTCAGCGATCTGTTCGGCATTCAGAAGAATATTTCCATCATGCCTGATGAGCTGCCCAGGGCGTTTGAAACTGGAATTTCCTTTGACGCCTCCGCGGTGCGGGGCTTTCTCAACGTGGAAAAATCCGACCTGTTTATCGTGCCGGATCCATCCACGTTGTCCATTTTGCCTTGGCGGCCGTCTCATGGACGGGTGGTGCGCTTGCTGTGCAACGTGAACTATCCCAACGGGGAACCTTTCGAGGGAAGCTCCCGGTATATTTTGCAAAAAGCGGTGAAGGAGGCCGCCCGCCTGGGTTATGTGTGCAAAATAGGGGCGGAATGCGAGTTTTACCTGTTTGAAACCGATGAAAAGGGCAATCCGACCCAGATTCCCCACGATTTTGGGGGATACTGCGACATCGCCCCCAATGATAAGGGGGAAAATGTCCGCAGGGAGATCTGCCTGACCCTGGAGGAAATGGGAATCCATCCGGAAACCTCCCACCACGAGCAGGGGCCGGGGCAGAACGAAATCGACTTTAAATACAGCGACGCTCTTTCCGCCGCGGATAACCTCTTAAGCTTTAAAACGGCGGTAAAATCCATCGCGGCGAGAAACGGGCTGTATGCCTGTTTTATGCCCAAGCCCCTGCCGGAGAAAAGCGGCAGCGGCCTGCATGTGAATATTTCCCTGTCCCAGGAAGGCAGAAACATTTTCAAAACCGCTCCGGGCGAGGGCCACTGCCCAGAGGCGGAACATTTTATGGCCGGCGTGCTGGAGCATATCCGGGAGATCACCGCGTTTTTAAATCCCCTGACCAATTCCTATGCCAGGTTTGGGGCCTTTGAAGCCCCCAAATACCTGTCCTGGTCCCACCAGAACCGGTCCCAGCTGATCCGGATTCCCGCCGCCGCCGCGGCCCGAAGCAGAATGGAGGTCCGGTCTCCGGACCCGTCCTGCAACCCTCATTTGGCGTTCGCCATGCTGCTGTACGCGGGCCTGGATGGCATTCGCAGGGAACTGCCCCTGCCTGCCGCCGTGGATTTGAACCTTTACAACGCCGGCGGTTTACAGGGGCTGCCCATGCTGCCTGAAAATTTAAAGGAGGCCGTTGCCTTGGCCCGGAACAGCCAGTTCGTTGGGAACATTCTGCCTGCGAAAACCCTGGAAAACTACTGTGACGCCAAGCTGGAAGACTGGAACCGGTATCAGGCGGCGGCGGATAAGGCCGCCGTGGAGCGGGAGCTGTATTTTACCACCATTTAAAGGCCGCGTTCTAACCGTATCTTAGAAGAGGGAGCCGGGTGAGGGAATGGAAAGAGTCTTAATTGTCTCCAGCAGCGCCAATGGCCGGGAGTTTCTGCGGGAACTGCTGCGGGGCCAGGAATACGGCCAGGTGGTATTTGCGGATAACGGCGGGGAGGCGCGGCGATCCATGGCGGAGGACGGCTTCAGCCTGGTGGTTATCAACGCGCCCCTGCGGGATGAGTCCGGGGAGCAGCTGGCACTGTGGACGGCGCAAAGCACCGACGCCGGCGTTCTGCTTTTGGTAAAGGCGGAAATAGCGGACGAGGTTTCCGCACGGGTGGAAGACAGCGGCGTGATGGTTTTGCCAAAGCCTCTCAGCAAGCAGTTTTTCTGCCAGTCCCTGAAGCTGGCGGCCGCGGCCCGGCGGAGAATGCTGGGGCTAAAAAACGAGAACACGAAGCTTCAGAAAAAAATTGATGATATCCGTTTGGTGGACCGGGCAAAATGCGTGCTGATACAATATTCCGATTTTACCGAACAGCAGGCTCACCGCTACATTGAAAAAAAGGCCATGGACCAGCGGGTTTCCCGCCGGGAGGTGGCTGAGGATATTATCAGGAGCTATGAAAGCTGAAATTTAATTAAAAATTAGAATGGGCCCCTTTTCCGTAGCTGGCGGGGCTCTTACGTTTTGTATCCAGAGCGATTTTCAAGGAAACCTTTATACTCTGCCGGGCTTGAACGGCCTTTGAGAAGGAGAGAAAACCATGACAAAATATATTTTTGTAACCGGGGGCGTTGTCTCCGGCCTGGGAAAGGGAATTACCGCCGCGTCCCTGGGGCGGCTGCTTAAGGCCAGGGGCCTGCGGGTAGCGGCGCAGAAGCTGGACCCCTATATCAACGTTGACCCGGGTACCATGAGCCCTTATCAGCACGGCGAGGTGTTCGTCACCGAGGACGGCGCGGAGACCGATTTGGATTTAGGCCATTACGAACGGTTTATCGACGAGGACCTGAACCAATTCTCCAACCTGACTACCGGCAAGGTTTACTGGAACGTGCTGCAAAAGGAACGCCGGGGCGAGTACCTGGGAGAAACCATTCAGGTAATTCCCCATATCACCAACGAGATTAAAAGCTTTATTTACACGGTGGGAAGAAAAACAGACGCCGACGTGGTAATAACGGAAATCGGCGGCACCACAGGCGATATCGAAAGCCAGCCCTTTCTGGAGGCCATCAGGCAGGTGTCCCACGAGGCGGGACGGCATAACTGCCTGTTTATCCATGTGACCTTGGTGCCTTACATCAAAAGCTCCGGGGAGCACAAATCCAAACCTACCCAGCACTCGGTGAAGGAGCTTCAATCCTTCGGCATTATGCCGGATATCATCATCACCCGCTGTGACGAGCCTATCGACCAATCCATCCGCCAGAAGATCGCCTTGTTCTGCAACGTGCAGGAGGACTGCGTGATTGAGAACCTGACCCTGCCGGTGCTGTACCAGGCCCCGATGATGCTGGAGAAAAACGGCCTGGCGGATATCGTGTGCCGGGAACTGCGGCTTGACCGCGGCCCTGGCGACCTGGCCGAATGGAAACAGATGCTCAAGCGGATTGAAAACGCGAAGGAAACCGTGAATATCGCTCTGGTGGGAAAATATGTAAAGCTGCATGACGCCTATCTCTCCGTGGCGGAGGCTTTGTCCCATGCGGGCTATGAAAATAACGCCAAGGTGGAAATCAAGTGGGTGGATTCGGAAAAACTGACAGAGAAGGGCTGCGCCCGTTTTCTGGATGGGGTGGATGGCATTATCGTACCCGGCGGCTTCGGCGGACGTGGCATTGAAGGGATGATCCACACGGCCCAGTACGCCAGGGCCAACCGCATCCCTTATTTTGGTATCTGCCTGGGAATGCAGGTGGCGGTGATTGAATACGCCAGGAATATCCTTTCCTGGAGGGACGCCAATTCCAGCGAGTTTGATTCCGGCTGTGCCCACCCGGTTATCGACCTGATGCCCGACCAGCATGGAAATCTGCCTAAGGGAGGTACTATGCGGCTGGGAGGGTATCCCTGCGCCATTAAGCCTGGCACCGTACTGGAAAAGGCTTATCAAAAGCAAGGGATTACCGAAAGGCACCGTCATCGCTATGAACTGAACAACAGCTACCGCCGGCAGCTGGAGGAGGCCGGTATGGTTCTTGCCGGGACCTCTCCCGACGGACGGCTGGTAGAGGCGGTAGAGCTGCCGGAATATGATTTTTATGTTGGCGTCCAGTACCATCCTGAGTTTAAATCCCGGCCTAACCGGGCGCATCCCCTGTTCCGGGAGTTTATCGCCGCGGCGCTGAAAAACCAGGGTTGACTTTTCGAGGCGCTATGGAAAACGCGGACAAAAAATTGAGATTTGAAGCTCGTTGGAACCGGAATCGGCCAAAAATGCTGATATTGAAAAACAATATTTTCAGCAATGGTGGAAGGGATAGAAGTTTAGCAAAAAAAATGTCCGGGCACCATCTGCCGAAACCGGCGTCAGCCGCCGCGGCGCGGAAGGCCATATTTGCTAAAGCTGTCAAACAGAAGCTGCCGGCGCGTGAAAACTCACGCGCCGCCGGCTTTTTGATAGGGGCTAATTCGCTGACGGTTGGATTCAGCTTTTCTTTTTCCAGGGCCGGTAAAAGGCCGGGAAAAAACAGCTTAAATCCTGAAAAAGAGGCTCAGCCGGTTTCTCCTGAGTTTGGGAAACACACGGCTTGCTTTCCAGCATCCACAGAGGGATGGGATTATCTTTTGGGTCGTCGCAATGATAGATTTTCATGAGGGCTACCTCTTTCAACATAACGGTTCCCAACTTTGTGGAAGCAAGGCTTTTGCCGTTACTAGGTGGCGTCGCCTAAACGGAATACGTTCAGGGCGATATCAGTCATCTCGAAGCCCGCGTCCTCAGATACTACTTCAATCGTAGTGGGGGTGGATGTGACCTGGAAAGGCACGCTGAAAGACAGATTGGTCACCTCGCCGGAAGCGGTAAAGGTTTTTGTAGCGGCGGCGCCGGTTACAGGAGAGCCGTTTACGTTCAGGCGGACTGTCAGGCTGGCCGGAATAGCGGTACCAGCGGTTACAGAGGCGGTACCGTGGAAAGTAGCCTGATAAATTCCAGGCTGGTTGATCTCCACATTAGAGGTGCCCGCGGTATGGGAGATAGAGTTGCCCGAAACCAGAGGCGTGTCGTTAAAAATCAGCGCTTTTCCGGCGGCGGTAGGCTGTACAGTAGCGTCTACCGTGGCCAGCACATCTGGCGCGCCTCCGCCTCCCGGTTCCCCTCTGGGGATCACAAAATCAAGAACTGCGTCGGTATCGGTTCCAGAGTTGGTTACGCTGGCTTCTGTTCCGGGATCTCCGGTGGTAACAGACCCTACGGTAACAGTCGCGGCAGCCCCGGTAGGACCAACGGCTCCTTCGGGCCCGGTTTCTCCAGTAGGCCCGGTAGGCCCGATTTCGCCGGTGTCACCCGTCGCTCCAGTGGGCCCGGCAGGGCCGGTTTCACCTGTCGCGCCGGTAGCGCCTACAGCACCATCTGTTCCGGTCGCGCCCGTGGGGCCAGTAGGGCCAGTAGGACCAGTAGGACCAGTGGGGCCAGTGGGGCCAATGTCTCCCGTCGCTCCGGTAGGACCAGTAGGGCCTGTTGGACCGGTAGGGCCTGTTGGACCGGTAGGCCCGGCAGCGCCGGTAATACTGGCACCGGTTGCCCCGGTAGCACCTGTCGCGCCGGTAGCGCCTACGGCACCAGCCGCGCCGGTCGCGCCCGTGGGGCCAGTAGGGCCGGTTGCACCGGCTAAGCCAGTGGGGCCAATGTCTCCCGTCGCTCCGGTAGGACCAGTGGGACCTGTTGGACCGGTAGGCCCGGTGGCGCCGGTTGCCCCGGTCGCGCCTGTCGCGCCGGTAGCGCCTATGGCACCAGCCGCGCCGGTCGCGCCCGTGGGGCCAGCAGGCCCAGCGGGTCCGATGGGGCCAGTCGCACCGGTCGTTCCTATACCGGCGGCTCCTGTTGCGCCAGTGGCTCCTGTCGCTCCGGTGGGGCCTGCAGGCCCTGTGACGCCGGGATCACCTGCAATGCCCTGGGGCCCAACGGGGCCGATTGCGCCCTGTAATCCCTGAGGGCCTTGCGGACCCCTGGGACCCTGCGGACCCGTTGCTCCCGTTGCTCCTGTCGCTCCGGCAGCGCCAGTAGGGCCAGTCGCTCCAGTACCTGGGGCTCCCGTGGCTCCGGTAGGCCCGACAGGGCCAGTGGCGCCGGTTACACCCTGTAATCCCTGAGGGCCTTGCGGACCTCTGGGACCCTGCGGACCTGTGGCTCCCGTTGCTCCTGTCGCGCCTGTCGCGCCAGTAGGGCCGGTACATTGGCAAGGTACCGGCATACAGCAGCATGGCGGGGGAGGGGGACAGCAGGATTGCTTTAAATTATCATTGGGGTAAATTCTCATTTCCCTAACCTCCTTGATTAAGATTCATACTATTCTATGCAGGAGAAGCCTTTTCTGAGACAAGCAGTTGCCCTTCCCTGCCTTTGTGAAACATATGGAGATCACATTTTCGCGGGGAAAGCGCCGATATGTTTCTATTTTTCAGTATATGCTCCAGGGGCGGCGGAGTGCGGTTTTTCGGAGAGAAACCACTTTTCAGGGATAGGCATTGACTTTTTTTAAAAATACTTTAAGATAAAAGAAGACGAACGATAATTAAAATGCAGGCCCGCCCAACCGGGCGGCCGGGGGAGGAAATTATGGAGAAGCTGTTGTGCCCATCGATGATGTGCGCGGATTTTGGCGCGTTAAAGCAGGAACTGGAGGCTTTGGAAAAGGCTGGGATCGACCTATACCATTTGGATGTGATGGATGGAAAGTTTGTCCCCAACTTCGGCATGGGCTTGCAGGATATCCAGTATATCTGCGGGCAGGGAAAAAGGCCGTCTGACGTGCATCTGATGATCCAGGACCCGGGAGATTATGTGGAGCTGTTCGCCGGGCTGGGAGCGGAAATTATCTATATCCATCCGGAGGCGGACCTCCATCCAGCCAGGACCCTTCAAAAGATTATCGACGCCGGTGCCCGGCCGGGTATCGCCATCAATCCAGGCACCTCTATAAGCGCCGTGGAGGAGCTTTTCTATTTGACGGATTATCTGCTGGTGATGACCGTGAATCCCGGTTTCGCGGGCCAGAAATATTTGGATTTTGTGGATGTTAAAATTAAAAAATTAGCCGCCTTGAAAGAAAAATTCGGCTTTGAAATGGTGGCGGATGGGGCGATTTCCCCGGAACGGATCGCCGCCCTGAGCGGGATGGGCGTAAAGGGGTTTGTGCTGGGCACCTCCAGCCTGTTCGGCAAGGGAAGAAGCTATGAGGAGATTATTCCGGAACTGCGGGCCCTTTAAAATAACCGTGGGCGGGAAAAGGAAATAGAGGTAGCGGTAAAAACGTTTTATTTTTTTATGGAATGCCTTAAAATTTCCAGCTGGGAATGCTATAATAAAAAGACAGCGATAAGACAAAAATATCTGGATTAGGATGGTGGCGCGTTTGAAAGCTTATTACTTGGGATTGTATGAGAAATCCATGCCCAATACCCTGACTCTGCGGGAAAAGCTGCGGCAGGCCAAGGACGCGGGCTTTGATTTTATGGAAATCAGCATTGATGAAACAGACGAGAAACTGAGCCGGCTGGAAATGTCCAAAGCAGAGCGGAAAGATTTGGTGGACGCCATGTATCAGGTGGGGCTTCCCATCAAAACCATGTGCCTCAGCGGCCACCGGAAATATCCTTTGGGCAGCCGGGATGAAAAGATCCGGGCCAGAGGCATGGAAATTATGGAAAAGGCCATTGAGCTTGCCTGTGATTTGGGGCTGCGGATCATCCAGCTGGCGGGATATGACGTCTATTACGAAGAGGGCGGCGAGGATACCCAGGCCCTGTTTTTGGAGAACTTGAAAAAATCCGCGGAAATGGCCGCTGCCGCCGGCGTAACCCTGGCGTTCGAGACCATGGAAACAGAATTTATGAATACGGTGGAAAAGGCCATGAAGTACGTCAAGCTGGTGGATTCCCCCTATTTGAAGGTTTATCCGGATTCGGGAAACCTGACGAACGCGGCGGTCAGCTACCATACCAGGGTGGCCGACGATCTGGAAACCGGAAGGGGCTCCATTTCCGCGGTTCACCTGAAGGAAACCACCCCCGGCGTCTTCCGGGAGGTACCCTATAGCGCCGGCCATGTGGATTTTGTGGACGTGATCAAAACCGCGTGGAGCCAGGGGGTCCGGCTGTACAACGCGGAATTCTGGTATGTGGGCCAGGAAAACTGGCAGGAGACCCTGCGGGAAAACAACGCTTTTCTGCGGGAGAAATTCCAAAGGGCGCAAAATCTGCTGTAAAGGGCATCAGAATCGAAATGATTAGTGTATATTAAATTTTTTATACATTTCATGAAACACAGTGGCGCCCGGAAGAATGGGCAAACACGCAGGCGGGAAAAGCCTTCCGGGAAAATTGGAGGCCTCTTTTGTAAAATCTCTGATTTCTCTCCTTTTTTCCGGCGGGCTTTTATGCTATAATTGCAAATCATATCTCTTTTTAGGTTTGAGGGCGGCATCATTTTATTCAGGAAGGAAGGATTAGAACTATGACAAGCATTCAGAAAAAAGCCAATCAATTTCTTGCGAAACACGGTATGGCGGCGGAAGCGGTCAGCTTGCGGCAGAACGCGGACGCCTTTATCGGAGAAATGGAAAAGGGCCTAAAGGGTGAGGAAAGCTCTTTGTTTATGATCCCCACCTATATCAGCATTGATAAGAAGGTCCCCGCCGGCGAGCGGATTATCGTGGTGGACGCGGGCGGCACCAATTTCCGGGTGGCCACGGTGGTTTTTGACGACAAGGGCAACGCCTCTATCGATGATTTCAACAATTACCCCATGCCCGGCACCCAGGGTGAAATCACCATTGAGGAGTTTTTTGATACCGCGGCAAAATATTTGGAGCCGGTGATCGATAAAAGCGATAAAATCGGTTTCTGTTTTTCCTATCCCACCGAGATTTACCCCAACCGGGACGGCCGGCTGATCCGGTTTGTAAAAGAGGTCAAGGTAAAGGGCTCTGAGGGGGCTTTTATCGGCAAGGGCCTGCTGGAGGCGGTGAAGGCCAGAGGGCATCAGGAGAAAAAGAGCATCGTGCTGGTAAACGACGCGGTGACCACCCTGATCGGCGGCAAGGCCGCCTGCCCGGACCGGCAGTTTGACAGCTATGTGGGCTTTATCTGGGGCACCGGCACCAATACCTGCTATATGGAGCAGAACCGGAATATCACCAAGCTGGGAGCGGCGTCCGACACCGACGGCACCATGCTGATTAACGTGGAGTCCGGCGGCTACGGCAAGGCCCCCAGAGGGGATTTGGACGCGGAATTTGACGCTACCACTGTGAATCCCGGCAACTATAAGTTTGAAAAAATGATTTCCGGCGCCTATCAGGGGGGCATGGTCCGCACAGTGCTTTTACAGGCCGCCAGAGAGGGTCTGTTTACGCAAAAGACCGGGGAAAAGATTTTGGCCCTGAAGAGCCTTTCCGCAAGGGAGATCGACCAGTTCCTGTTCCATCCTTACGGGGAGAACCCGCTGGCGGCGTGCTGCGGCGGGGTAGAAGAAGACTGCCAGGTGCTGTACTACCTGATCGACGGCCTGATGGAGCGTGCGGCCCGGCTTGTGGCGTTTAATTTGGCGGCGGTCATGCTGAAAACCGGCAAGGGGGGCAATCCCTGCCGTCCGGTGTGCGTCACCATGGATGGGTCCACCTATTATAAATCCAAGCTGTGCAAGGATAAGCTGTGCGCTTATACCAAGTCCTTCCTTAACGAGGAGCTGGGGCTGTACTGCGAGTTTATCAAGGCGGAAAACCCCAATTTGATTGGAGCGGCCATCGCCGGCCTGCTGAACGCCTGACGGGAAAGGGCGCCTGAAGCGGGGATGAAAAGCATGAAAAAAGGGGAATCCGCGCCGGCGGACTTCCCTTTTTTGCTGGTTTGAGGCCGGGGATGGAAAACGCCCTGTGAAAAGGATGTGAATCTTTTTCACAGGGCGCTGGGTTTGGTTATTCAGCCGCCTCCGGCAGCTGGATTTGAACGGTCATAATGCTTTCTGAAGGGCTTTCGATTACCGACATTTCCCCGTTTAACCGGAAATCGATGGGGAAGTCCCAGGCGGTTTGGTTCATAACCACCGCAACGACCGTATTGTCCGGGTTCAGGAAAGCGGTGATTTCCAGATGAGAGGTGTACTGCGTAAAAGCGATGCGCTTTGCCCCAGGCAGAATATATTTGCTGAAGTGGCCCAAATAGGTGTAGGACAGCTGCCGCGCGACCGAGTTCCTTTTCACGTCGCACAGAATGGGCGCGTCGCAGTAGTTCCCGGCGTAATTGGGGCCGCCCTTTTGATTGAGCAGCAGGTTCCAGTCGAAAAACAGGTTCATGCCGGCGTTTAAATTGCCGATGATATCATGGGCGTAAAGCTGGGCGTTGGCCAGGTCGTTTTGATAGGCGTAGGACTGGTATTCCACGCAGCCCTCGGTAAACACCAGCTTTTTATCCGGATACCTTTCCCGGATCAGCCGCAAAGCGTCGAAATGGTCGCCGCTGTACCAATGAAAGGCCACGCCCCCCACCATGGGGCCGGTATCCCGGTCGATGATTTCTCGTGCCCGCTCAAAGCATCGCTCCTTGTTGTGGTCCCAAATGCAGACGCACACATCCCCAAGCCCCTCCTTTTGCAGCTGGGGATAAAGGGCCTCCTGCAAAAAGCGCTTTTCCTCCTGGGCGGTGTAAAGGCAGGCATCCCAGGGCTGCTTGGCTTTGGGTTCGTTTTGAATGCTCAAAAGCTTTACCGAAAAGCCCAGGTTCCGGTATTCCCTGACGTAACGGCACAGATACTTGGCCCATTGGCCGTAGCAATCCTCTCTGAGCCGTCCGCCGAAACGGCGGGAATTGTTGGTTTTCATAAAGGCCGGCGGCGACCAGGGAGAAAGCATCAGGGACAGCGGTTGGGCGGAAAGTTCCTGGGCCCGCCGCAGAACAGGGACGATATATTGCAGGTCCCGGTCCAGGGAGAAGGTGTTAAACTCCAGGTCTCTGGGGTCCTTGACGGCACAGTAGCTGGACAGAGAAAAATCGCAGCTGTCCACCGGCACCCGCAGCCAGGTGTATTGGAGGCCGCCTTTTCCAAAATAGGACCGCAGCGCCTCTTCCCGGCGGGCTTCGTCAAGCTGGCTGAGCACGTAACCCACGGCTTCGGTTACGGCGCCGCCGAAACCGTCCAGGGTTTGGTAGGTAATATCCGGGTACAGGTTCACAGCGTTGTTCTCCCGGCCCCGGTCCTTGGTGAATGAAAAGGTGATTTCCCTGGTCACAAACCCGTTGCCCTTTGGCAACGTGACCGCTGCTTTTCCGTTCATGAATCTCCGCCTTATCCATCGTCAGATAGTGTTAGTGTTTCAATTATACTGGAAAATGAAACAGTAAGCAACCGGAAAAAATAAATACCGTTCATAGAAAATTTACAGATGGGATAAGCCCATAGGGATGCGGCGCCGCTGGCGATAGGGTATAATATAAGAAAAAAGAACCATGGGAACTTTTTTGAGAGAAGAGGGATAGGAAATGACCAATATCGCGGTGGTTTATTATTCCAGATACGGCAGCACCAAGCAGTATGCCCAATGGCTTGCCCAGGAGCTGGGAGCAGACCTGTATGATATCAACCGGGTGTATAAGGAAAAGCTGGAAACCTACGATACCATCGTTTTCGGAGGCGGCCTTTATTACGGCGTCATCAAGGGCTTGTCCAAGCTGAAACGGGAGTACGCTTCCATTAAAGAGAGCAATTTGGTGATCTTTACCGTAGGCCTGACCTCCCCTGAGAACCAAGAGATGCTGAAAAATGTGGTTCAGGGAAACCTGCACTCGCCGAAATGGGAAAAGGCAAAGTTTTTTTATCTGGTGGGAAGCGCGGATTACGAAAAGCTGGGGCCCTTTCACAGGCTGTTTATGAAAAAATACCGGGACAAAAAACCCCAGCCCTTAGACCGGGAGAGCCTGGCGCCTATCGTAACATATGTTAAATCCGTTACGCCGGACAGTGAAGGCTAAAGCACTAAAAAACGCCGGCCCTTTTAGGAGCCGGCGTTATGCAGACAGAGGCGTTACAGCAGTCCAAGGCTTTTGAACAGAAATACCCAGAGAAAAATGGTGATGACGGAAAAGGCGGCGCCCAGCACGACAAACTGCCCGGCCAGTTCCCCGTCGGAATCCATATTTTGGGCCATGACAAAGGATGACACCGCTACCGGGGAGCAGTAGAGGGCGATGAGCACTGCCATTTCCTGGCCGCGGAAGCCTAAAGCCGCCGCGATGGGAAGAAAGATGGCGGGAACCACCACCAGCTTGCCCAGCAGGCCGCTGAGAATTTGCTTGAGGTAGCCCTTGGTTTTGGAGAATTGAATGGAGCCTCCCAGAATAATCAGCGCCAAAGGGGTGGCCACATGGGAAAGATCTGACAGCGTGCCGTAAATCAGGTCTGGAATGGGGATCTTCAAAAACAGGAAGAGGAACCCTGCCGCGCAGCTGAGGATCAGCGGGTTGGTGGCGATCCCCTTTAATATGCTTTTGATTTTCACCTTGCCGCCGCGGAAAATCTCCATTTCCGTCACGACCAGGATGTTAAACAGCGGGATTACGATGGCGATCAAAATGGCGGCGGAAGCTGCCGCGTTATCCCCGTAAATGGAGCGGGCGATGGGGATGCCGAAAATGATAAAATTGCTGCGGAAAATACCCTGAACCAAGGCGCCCCGGATTTTATGGTCTTTTTCTGTGAGGCACACAAAAACCAGGCTGAGAAAAAACGCGGCCAGCACGCTGCAACCGGCGTAAATCACCAGCTTGGGGTTGAACACGCTGCGCAGGTCGGTGGAATACAGGTCGATGAATAACAAAATAGGCAGAAACACCTTAAAAACCAGGTTGTTCATTTTATTCAGCACATGGTCGTCATAGAGGCGCACGGCTTTCAGAAAATAGCCCAGCGCCATCATAAGAAACAGGGGAACAACGACGTTGAACGCCACCATCAGATTTTCCAAAAAATGAAGCCTCCTTTCTGGAAAGAGCCTGTTGCGGGGGTGGGCTGAAATTTACATAAAAATCAATTTGTGAGACCATAACCACAGGCTGGCACAGCCTGGGCCTTAGATGAAAAACGCTTGTCGTTTTTCGTTCATGGTCAAATGCTCTCTCAGCCATCGGCGGCTTTGCCGCCGCTTATGGCGTGAG
>CABUCM010000026.1 GCA_902490005.1 uncultured Ruminiclostridium sp. | reverse complement strand
AACCAATGACACGGGGATTTTCAGTCCCCTGCTCTACCGACTGAGCTACAGAGGCAAATGTGGCGATCCGGAACGGGATCGAACCGTCGACCTCTAGCGTGACAGGCTAGCGTTCTAACCAGCTGAACTACCGGACCACATTTTTGTCTGCGATCATGGCGTTACCCTTACACGGTAACTATCCAGACAAACCAGGCTTTCGCCTGTGGTGGGAACAACAGGGCTCGAACCTGTGACCCCTTGCTTGTAAGGCAAGTGCTCTCCCAGCTGAGCTATGCTCCCAAAAACCGCCGTTTTCAAACGCTTTTTCTTTCTTGGCGCTCTCAGCGACGAGTTATATAATACTATATTTCCAAGTAAAAGTCAACACTTTTCCCCATCTTTTTTCGATTTTTGTTCCACAATCTCAGCTAGCTCCCGCTTGGAAATCTGGTACTTCCGATTGCAGAACTGGCATCCCGCTTCCGCGTATCCACGCTCATCCGCAAGAGACAAAATATCCTCGTCGGGCAAAGAATAAATCGCCTGCACCACTCGTTCCTTGCTGCAGTCGCAGACATACGCCACCTTCCGCTCCTCTAAAATTTCCCAATCAAAACCCTCAAGAACCTTAGCCGCCATTTCCTCAATGGAAAACCCCTTCGCCAACATGGTGGTTACCGGCTCCAGCAGGCTGATATTTCTCTCCAGCCGCTCAACGGCTTCCTCCTCCGCCGCAGGAAGCAGCTGAATCAAAAGGCCTCCTGAAAGCAGGGCCTCCCCTTCCTCCTTGTCGCAAAGCACGCCCAAAGCGCACACAGTAGGGATCTGCTCGCTGGCGGCATAATAGCTGGTGATGTCTTCAGCGATCTCCCCGCTGACTAGGGGCGTCTGGCCCATATAGGGTTCACCGGTTCCGTAATCCCGCATTACATAGAGGACTCCGTTTTTTCCTACCACCCCGGCAACATTCAGCTTCCCATTGGGATAGTTTTCCGCCTGGGCGTGAGGGTTCACCGCATAGCCCTTGCAGCAGCCGCTGCTGTAGGCCACCGCCGTCATAGAACCAATCGGCCCGTCCCCGCTAACCTTTAAGGTTAGGCTAGCCTGTTGCTGCTTTAGCTGGGCGCCCATCATGGAAGACGCCGTCAGCAGCCTTCCCAGGGCCGCCGTGGCCACCGGCGTTAAATTGTGTATCTTCTGAGCGGTATATACGATATTGGTGGAATCCACAGCAGACGCCATAACGGCCCCATCCTTGGTAATACAGCGAATCAAACGGTCCATAAGTACCTCCTTAAACAATCATTTCACAGCCAGTGAAAGAAATCGAAGGGCTTAAGGCCCTTCGACGAAAAATTCATTTTATTTCTCAGTCCGGTTTGCGCACCACAAAAACCAGACGCTGAGAGTCCTCTTTCGGCGGCTCAAAACTAAGCTCGTCGAAAACCTCTGCCGTTATTAAACCGGCTTTTTCCAGCATAGCCTCCAACTCCCGCTGGTGATAGGCCCGCTCGCTGAAGGATTCCTGGCTGCGGTAATAAGCATTCCCGTTCCGCTGGAAAAAATCCAGGTTTATGGTTACCTTATTCTGGCTTGGGGAAAAGGTATTCTGCCACACACAGTAAACCTTCTGGGTATCGTAAACAAACGTATTGTTTCCCAATACCTCCCGATGCTTATAAACGGTATTCACATCAAAAATAAAATACCCGCCCGGGTTTAAAAACAAAGATACCCGGTCAAAGGTTTTCTGCACTTCCTGCGGGGCGGTCAGATGGTTGATGCTGTCCAAGGAGCATACCACCGTGTCAATGGTGCCGTAGAGGTCGATTTTCTGCATTTTCTGGCAGAGGAATAGAATCTCCAGCCCTTCCCGATGGGCCTTCTGCATGGCCTCTGAAAGCATCTCAGGGGACCCGTCCACCCCATAGATATCCCAGCCCCGTTTGCAGAGCTCCACGGTCAGGCTTCCGGTCCCGCAGGCTAAGTCCAAAACCAAACCGGGAGCATGTCCCAGCCTTTGGCAAAGCGCCTCTAAATAATCCGCCTGCTTTTGGTATTCCACATTTTTGGTCAGGTCGTCGTAATACCCGGCAAAATAGGCGTAGCTGCTCATTTTTCTTCTTTTTCCTCTTCGCTCAGCCGCCTGAACACCATCTCATAGCCGTCGCAGCCATAGTTCAGGGCCCGGTTCACCCGGCTGATGGTGGCGGTGCTGGCGCCGGTTTTGGTGACAATATCGCTGTAGACCTTGCGCTCGCTGAGCATGTGGGCCACAACCAAACGCTGAGACATGGCCTTAATCTCCGGCACAGTGCAAAGATCCTCGAAAAAGTCATAACATTCATCCACGGTTTTCAGCTGAAGGATGGATCGAAACAAAAAATCCACGCTGTCTTCTCTTAATTTGGAATTCATCAAAAAGCCCTCCTTCTGCGGTTTAGTGCAATAAAATTTTACCACAGAAAAGCGGAAAAGTAAAGGCGCAAAATGGGCCTGTGAAAATAACATCACAGGCCCGAAAAGCTTAAAGGTCATTTTGGATCAGGTCATCGTAGGTTTCCCTTTTCACAATCACCCTGGCCTTGCCGTCCTTTACCATCACAATGGGCGGCTTGGGAATCCGGTTATAGTTGGAGGCCATGGAATAATTGTAGGCGCCGGTAGAAAACACGGCCAGAATGTCTCCCGGCTGCGCTTCCTGGATCATGGTATCCTCCTGGATCAGGTCGCCGCTTTCACAGCATTTCCCGGCGATGGTCACCTTCTTTTCCGCGGGCTTTCCCGCCTTGTTGGCGATTACCGCCTGATAGCTGGATTTATAAAGAGCATACCTGGGGTTATCCGTCATACCTCCGTCGATAGACACATAGGTGCGGATATTGGGGATCTCCTTCACGCCACCCACGGTATACAGCGTAATGCCGGCCTCGCCCACAATGGAACGTCCCGGCTCCAGGCAGATAAAGGGCACCGGCATACCATATTCTTCCGCCTTAGCCTTTACCGCTTTCGCCACCGCGCTCATATAAGCGTTATAGGGCTGGGGATGGTCATGATCCGTGTAGTGAATACCGAATCCGCCGCCCAAGTTCATACATTCCACGGTAACGCCGGTGGCCTCCTTGATGTCCTTGCGGAAGCCCATCATCACCTCCGCCGCCAGGATGAAAGGATCCATATCGAAAATTTGAGAGCCGATATGGCAATGGATTTCTTTTAGGTTCAGGTTCCTGGAAGCAACCGCCGCCTTCGCGGCCTCCAAGGCTTCTCCGGTTTCCAGGGCAAAGCCGAACTTAGAATCGATCTGCCCGGTGCGGATAAAGCTGTGGGTGTGGGCATCGATCCCAGGCTTGATTCTCATGGATACATCCACGGTGACCCCCTTTTCCGCCGCCAGGCGGTCCAGGGTACTCATTTCCGCTAAATGATCCATGACAATGACGCCCACGCCGCTGTCCAGCGCCATTTTCATCTCATCCAAGGTTTTATTATTGCCGTGGAAATGAATCTTTTTCGGGTCGAACCCAGCCTTCAGGGCGGTATAAAGCTCCCCGCCGGAAACCACATCCAAACCAAGGCCTTCCTCGGCCACAATGCGGCAAAGCTCCTTGCAGTTTAACGCCTTGCTGGCGTAAAAGGCCATTCCATGGCCGTCATAGTTATCTTGAAAGGACTTTTGGTAAAGGCGGCAGGCTTGGCGGATGGTGGTTTCATCCATCACATATGCCGGGGTGCCGTATTCTTTCGCCAGCGCCACGGTGTCGCAGCCGCCTATGGTCAAGTGCCCTTCTTCGTTCACCTGAAAACAATCTGCCGTAAACATGATTTTCAACCCCTAATGATAAATTTCAGCGCGCCGTGTTCTCCGGCTCTTCCGCCATAGCGGATAGTATTTCCCGCAGCTCCTCTGCCCCCTCGCCGGTTACCGACGAAAAAGGGATTCGCTGCAACCCTTCATAATCGGCAAAGGTTTTCTGCAGCGCCGCAAGCCTTTGCTTTCTCTCTGTTTGATTCAGCTTGTCGCTTTTGGTCAGCACAATCAAAAATGGGAAGCCGCCTTCACATAGGAACTCAATCATATGCATGTCGTCCCTGCTGGGCGGATGGCGCATATCCACCAGCTGAATTACCAAGGCAAGGTTTCTTTCCTGCTGGAAATACCCCTCCACCAGCTCCGCCCAGCGCTTTTTCTCCCCCTGGGAAACCTTGGCGTAGCCGTAACCAGGCAGATCCACCAAACGAATTTCATCCAGACGGTAAAAATTAATGGTGGCGGTCTTCCCCGGCGTGGCGCTGACCCGGGCCAAATTCTTCCGGTTCAGCAGCTTATTGATTAGGGAAGACTTTCCCACATTGGATTTTCCGGAAAACACAATCTCCGGCAAATCGCTGGCAGGCAGCTGGTCCGATTTACCGGCGGCCAGCTCAAACGCCGCGTTGTCAAATCTCATAGCAAGCTCCTTTTAAGAAAGAAAAGCATTTTTTCTGGCGGATTTTTTCGCCAGAGGCGGCACCGCCGCTTCTACCGGCTGCCCTTCCGCCGGCAGGGCTTCCTCTTCCTTTTTGGGGGCCAAAGCCCATTCCAGCACAGTATCCAGGGTTTCCACCGGGACAAACTGGATATTGGACTTGACCACCTCGTCCACCTCTTTCAGGTCCGGCTGGTTTTCCGCCGGGATAATCACCGTCTTAATGCCGTACCGGTAGGCCGCCATGGTCTTTTCCTTCAGGCCCCCAATGGGCAGCACCCGGCCCCGCAGGGTAATCTCTCCGGTCATCGCCACTTCATGGCGGGCCGGGGTCTCGCTGAGGGCGGAAACCACCGCGGTGGCCATGGCGATGCCGGCGCTGGGGCCGTCCTTGGGCACGGCGCCCTCCGGCACATGGATATGAATATCCTTGGTTTTATAAAAATCAGGATTGATATTTAACCCCTTGGCCCGGGTTCTCACACAGCTAATGGCAGTTTTGGCGGATTCCTTCATCACGTCGCCTAGGTTTCCTGTCAGCTCGATTTTGCCATTGCCTTCCATGACGGCTACCTCGATGGGCATGGTTTCCCCGCCTACGGCGGTCCAAGCCAGCCCGTTGACCAAACCGATCTCATCCTTTTTGCCGCCCTGCTCCTCTTTAAATCGCTTGGCGCCCAGCATAGGCTCCAGCTGTTTGACGCCGATGGTCACCTTCTTTTCCTCGCCCGCCACCAGCTTTTTAGCGGCCTTTCGGTACAGAGAGGCGATGGTGCGCTCCAAATTACGGACGCCGGCCTCCCGGGTATAGCCGCTGATGATCTCGTGAATGGCGTCATCAGTGATCTTTACCGTTTTGCTGGTCAAGCCGTGTTTCTTCATCTGTTTTGGAATCAGATGCCGTTTGGCAATCTGGAATTTTTCCTCATGGGTGTAGCTGGGCAGTTCGATGATGTCCATACGGTCCAGCAGCGGGCCGGGGATCATGCCGGCATCGTTAGCGGTGGTAATAAACAGCACGTCGCTCAAGTCAAAGGGAAGGTCGATATAATGATCCTGGAAGGTGTTGTTCTGCTCCGCGTCCAGAACCTCCAGCAGCGCGGAGGTGGGGTCGCCTTTGTAATCCGCCCCCAGCTTGTCGATTTCATCCAGCAGCAGCAAGGGGTTTTTGGTGCCCGCCTGGTTGACGGCGGAAATAATCCTGCCGGGCATGGCGCCTATGTAGGTCCTTCTGTGGCCCCGGATATCCGATTCATCCCGCACGCCGCCTAACGCGATTCTCACATATTTACAGCCGATGGCTCTGGCCACGGATTTGGCGATGGAGGTTTTTCCCACGCCGGGAGGGCCTACCAGGCAGATAATCTGGCCTTTCACATCCGGCGCCAGTTTTTTCACCGCCAGAAGCTCCAGCATCCGCTCCTTGACCTTGTCCATCCCATAATGGTCCGCATCCAAAATTTTTCTAGCCCGGTTGATATCGATATTCAGCTTGGATTCTACATTCCAGGGCAGCTCCATACAGATATCCAGGTAATTGCGCACCACATTGGCCTCGTGAGAGCCAAAGGGCATTTTATACAGCCGGTCGCACTCCTTTAACAGCTTCTCCCGCACGTTGTCGGGCAAATCCAGGCTCAGTATTTTCTCCTTGAATTCCTCCGCGTCATTTTGAGGGGAATCCGCCTCTCCAAGCTCCTCGGTAATGGCCTTGATCTGCTCCCGCATAAAGTATTCCCGCTGGTTTTGATCGATCTGCTCCCTAACCTTAACGCTTAGTTCGGTTTCCAGCTTTAGGATATCCACTTCCCGGGTGAGGATCCTCAGCAGCTTTTGCAGCCGCTTCATAGGATGGAGCTCACACAGGATATCCATTTTATCCTGATACTCCATCATAATGTTGGCGGTGATATAATCCGCCAAATAGCCGGGATCATCGGTGGTCTGCACCTCCAGCACAATATCAGGCGCCATTTTAGGCGCCATCTCCATATACTCGCTGAAGGCTTCCTTCACCGCCCGGGCCAACGCCACTGTTTTGGCGGTATTGCGCGCCGGCGCCTCCTCGCAGGCAACCACGTCGCACATCATGTATGGATGATCCTGCAGCACGTCGGTGATCTTCGCCCGGTAATTTCCCTCCACTAAAATGCGGATGCCGTCGCCAGGTTGTTTCAAAATCTGTTTGATGGTACCCACCACGCCCATAGGCGCAAGGCCCTCGGCGTTGGGATCCTCCTCTTTAATATCCACTTGAGGGGCCAAAAAGATGCTTTGATTGTTCTGCATCGCGGCGTTTAAGGCGAGGATTGATTTTTTTCTGCCAACGTCGAAATGAAGCATCATTTTCGGAAAAAGCACAAGGCCCCGAAGATACAGCACAGGAAGTAGCATGGGCGCCGCTTCTTTTTTCGTCATAGTAACTCCTCTCTCCAATTGAGAATTTCAATAAAAACGCAAAGGGCTGCAAACGTCTGGAGCACGGCTTAAAGCCTGCCCGACGACGATGTCGCAGCCCAAATAAAAACCTTAATTATGACGCGGAATATTTTCTCCGGTTCGGAGCCTTCTTGGTTTCACTGATAGTAATGGCAACAGGCTTCCTGTCTGGATTATGAACCAATTTGGCCTCTTTGCCGTTTGTCACCGTTTCGCCGTCCACGATCACCTTTTCCACAGAATAATCCGAGGGAACCTTATACATCAGGTCGGTAAGCGTTTCTTCCATGATAGACCGCAGGCCTCTGGCGCCGGTACGGCGGTCGATGGCCTTCTGCGCCACCGCTTCCAACGCGGATTTATCGAAATCCAGTTCCACCTTATCCAAAGCGAACAGCTTTTTATACTGCTTCAAAATAGAATTCTTTGGTTCGGTCAAAATGCGGACCAAGGCTTCTTTATCCAATCCATCCAACGCGGTGATCACCGGCAGTCTGCCTACCAGCTCCGGGATCAAGCCGTATTTCACCAAATCGTGAGGGACGACTTCCCCCATCCACTTGGTGGTATCCAGTTCCTTTTTCGAGCGGACCTGGGCTCCAAAGCCTAAAGAAGAGGAGCCGGTGCGCTTCTCCACAACCTTTTCCAGGCCGTCGAAAGCGCCGCCGCAGATAAAAAGAATATTGGAGGTATCGATTTGAATAAACTCCTGCTGGGGATGTTTTCTTCCTCCCTGGGGCGGCACGTTGGAAACCGTGCCCTCCAGGATCTTCAGCAGGGCCTGCTGAACACCTTCGCCGGAAACGTCTCTCGTAATAGACGGGTTTTCCGACTTTCGGGCGATCTTATCGATCTCATCCACATAGATGATGCCCCGCTCCGCCCGTTCCACGTCAAAGTCAGCGGCCTGGATCAGGCGCAGCAGAATATTTTCCACATCCTCGCCCACATAGCCGGCCTCCGTCAGGGTTGTGGCGTCGGCAATGGCAAAGGGGACGTCTAAAATTTTTGCTAAGGTTTGGGCTAATAAAGTTTTTCCGACGCCGGTGGGGCCCAGCAAAAGCACGTTGCTTTTGTTGATTTCCACGTCGTCGCTGCCAAAATAGATACGCTTATAGTGATTGTACACCGCCACGGATAAAGCGATTTTAGCTTTTTCCTGGCCGATCACATACTCATCCAGCTTGGCTTTGATCTCATCGGGCTTTAGAAGCACGGTTTCACCGTTGTTGTGATAATTGGCGGAACGCTCCTGAAAATCCGCTTCATCTTCTAAAATCGACATGCAAAGCTCAATGCACTCGTCACAGATATAAACGCCGGGACCGGCGATTAATCTGCGGGCCTGCTCCTGCGGCTTGCCGCAAAATGAACAGCAGATCTGCCTGTCTTTGCTTTCGTCGCTAATTGACATGACATCACCAATCCTATCGTTTATAGATCACTTTATCCACCAGGCCGTAATCAGCGGCTTCCTGGGCGGTCATAAAGTTATCCCGCTCCGTATCCCGCTCGATCACTTCCAGGGGCTGGCCGGTTCTTTCCGCCAGGATCTCGTTTAATTTTTTCTTGGTGCGGGCAATGTGATTCGCGTGAATCAAAATGTCCGTCGCCTGTCCCTGGGCGCCGCCGCTGGGCTGATGGATCATAATATCGCTGTTGGGCAACGCAAGGCGCTTGCCCTTTGTGCCGGCGGCCAGCAAAAACGCGCCCATGCTAGCGGCCATTCCCATACAGATAGTGGAAACGTCGCACTTGATATACTGCATCGTATCATAGATGGACATGCCCGCCGTGACGGAACCGCCCGGGCTGTTGATATACAGGCTGATATCCTTGGTGGGATCCTGTCCCTCCAAATATAACAGCTGAGCCACTACCAGACTGGCGCTGGTATCGTTGACTTCTTCCGCCAGCATCACAATTCTGTCATTCAGAAGCCTGGAAAAAATATCATAACTGCGTTCGCCCCTGCTGGTCTGCTCCACAACATAGGGAACCAGGCTCATGTTAGGCGTATTGAACTGATTCATCACAGCACACCTCCAACTACTCTCTTTGTAAATATGAACAAAAGCGCCGCTGATTATTCAGCATCCTTAATATTTGCGTTATCCCGCACCAAATTAATAGCCTTCTCCACGCAAATATCCTTCTCCAGCTCCGCGGCGGGGATCAGCTCTTTAATCTTGTCGGCTTCCATTTTATACTGCTCGGCGATCTTCTGATATTCCTGATCCAGATCCTCCTCGACAGCCTTCAGGCCCTCTAACTCGGCGATTTTTTCCAGAGCCAGGCGCAGCTTCACCTGACGCTCCGCCTGGGGACGGAAGCCTTCCTTCATCTGATCCGCGTTCATGCCGGTATATTTCATATAGGTATCCAGATTCAAGCCCTGAGACTGGAGGCGATAGCCAAACTCCCGGATGCTGTCGGCAACCTTGTTCTCATACATAGCCTCCGGGATTTCGCCCTGGACCAGTTCCACCAGCTTGTCGATCAGCTGGTTTTCCAGATCGTCGGTGGCTTCTTTTTCTTTGTTCTCGGCCAGCTTTTTCTTCAAGTCGGCTTTATAATCGTCCAGAGTGTCAAATTCGCTCACGTCTTTGACAAACTCGTCATCAACCTCAGGCAGTTCTTTCATCTTGATCTCGTGAAGCTTGCACTTAAAGACGGTAGCCTTGCCTTTCAGCTCTTCCGCCTGGTAATCCTCTGGGAAAGTGACGTTTACGTCGAACTCGTCGCCGGTCTTATGTCCCACAATCTGCTCCTCAAAGCCTGGGATAAACTGGCCGCTGCCCAAAGTCAGGCTGTAGTTTTCGCCCTTGCCTCCCTCAAAAGGCTCGCCGTCCAGGAAACCCTCGAAATCAATCACGGCGACGTCGTCGTTCTGCGCCTCGCGGTCCTCAACGGTTACCATTCTGGAGTTGCGCTCCTGCACCTTCTTGATTTCCTCGTCGATATCCTCGTCGGTAACCTCAGCGGACTTCTTCACAGCCTCGACGCCCTTATAGTTCTCAATAGACACTTCGGGCTTTGTGGTCAAAGCGGCGGTAAAGGTAAAGCCCTGAGGGCCAACCTCTTTCACATCAAAATCAATTTTGTCCTGAATCACGTCTAGGCCGGCTTCCTTAATGGCCTCATCCAGGGCGTCAGGGTACAGCGCGTTTACCGCATCCTCATAAAAAACTTCCTTGCCGTAATACTTCTCAACAAAAGAGCGGGGCGCCTTGCCCTTGCGGAATCCGGGGATCGCAATATTTTTGCTCTGCTTCTTAAACGCGGCGGCTAAACCCTTTTCAAAGGTATCGGCATCTACCACGACCTCTAATTCAACACGATTGGTATCAATTTTGTTTTGTGATTTAAGACTCATTTTAGTCATCCTCCTGCAAAATTGCAAAATATCTAAATAATTATAGCACAGTTAATCTATTTATTCCACCTATTTCTAAAAATAAATTTTAACGAATCAGCACCGGCCGAAAGCCAGTGTAGTCGCAGGCGATTAACTGCAGCTGAACGCCCTCAAATTCGCCGATAGCGGCGTACCTCGCGCCATTGCCGTGGATATGCCCGTAATAGCACCTTGAAATCCCATATTTCTTTAATACATCCATGATTTCCACACACACCTGGTCATGGTACACCGGGGGATAGTGAAGGAACACCACCGGCTCAAGCCCGGTTTTCCGCGCCGCCTCGATAGAAGCGGTCAGCCTGCCTACCTCCCGGTTCAGCACCTTTTTATCCTGGTCGGATTCCGCGTCATAGAACCATCCCCTAGTGCCGCAGACGCACCGGTTCCCCACGGGAACCGCGGAATTAAAGACGATGTCCAGCGTGGAAAAGCCTTTTTCCGAAAACCAGTTGTGAAGCTTTCGGGCGGTGGACCACCACAGGTCGTGGTTGCCCTTGAGAAACAGCTTTTTCCCCGGCAGGCTGTGAAGGAAGGCAAAGTCCGCCTCGGTTTCCTCCAGCTTTAACGCCCAGGAAATATCCCCGCCGATCACCACCGTGTCCTGGTCCGTGACCACGGCCCGCCAATTTTTTTCCAGACGGGATACATAATCCTGCCAGCCGGAAAACACATCCATCGGCTTGTCACATCCCAAGGACAAATGAAGGTCGGAAATTCCAAACAGCGCCATATCTTACCGGATCCCCAGGGTACCCAGCACCGCCATCTCCATGCCGGGGATATTGCAGATCTCAGCGAACCGCAGGGGCTTTTGCTGCAACTCGGCAATCGCCGCGGGGATCTGGGTTCCCGTCAAAGCGGAAAGCTCCGCCACCTTGTCGAACTCGCTTCCCCCGCTCTTTTCCCCGGTCAACGCCTCCAGTACGCTGGCGGCAAATTTGTAGGGGCTGGCGGTAGAAGCGATGATGGCTGGGGTTTCACGGTCGCCGGTCTCCCGAAGATACTGCTGGTAAACGTTCACCGCCACGGCGGTGTGGGTGTCGATGAGATAATTTTCCGTTTCGAACATTTCTTTAATCGACGCCTTCGTTCCCTGGTCGTCACAGCAGCCGCCATAGAACAGGTCGTCCATTTTTGATTTTACCTGGGCATTCACCGTATAGGTCCCGGTATCGTTCAGGCTCTTCATCCAAGAGGCCACCAGGGCGTCGTTTCCGTCGGTCATATCATACAGCAGGCGTTCCAGGTTGCTGGACACCAAGATGTCCATGGAAGGAGAACAGGTGGTATGGAATGGTCGGTTTTTATTGTAAACGCCGGTTTTAATAAAATCGGTAAGCACATTGTTTTCGTTAGAGGCGCAGATCAGCTTGTTCACCGGCAGACCCATTTTCATGGCGTAATAAGCCGCCAGGATATTGCCGAAGTTTCCGGTAGGCACCACGATGTTGATTTTCTCGCCCTCATAATCCATTTCCCCGGTCCCCATCAAGTCGCAGTAAGCGGAAAAATAATAAACGATCTGGGGCAGCAGCCGGCCCCAGTTGATGGAGTTGGCGCTGGAGAACATCATGTTATGCTCCGCCAGCTTTTGATTGCAAACAGGATCGGTGAAAATCTTTTTTACACCGGTCTGGGCGTCGTCAAAATTCCCCTGAATGGCACACACATGGACATTGGCGCCCTCCTGGGTGTTCATCTGGCGTTCCTGCATGGGGCTGACCCCATCCTGGGGATAAAACACCATGATCTCCGTGCCCTCGACATCCTTAAAGCCCTCCAAGGCGGCTTTTCCGGTATCCCCGGAGGTGGCCACCAAAATCACAGCCTTTTTTCCGCCGCTGACCTTACCCATAGACTTGGTCAGCAGATGGGGCAGGATTTGCAAGGCCATATCCTTAAAAGCGCAGGTAGGGCCGTGCCACAGCTCCAGCACATACATGTTTTTTTCGCCGTTTTGCTGAAGGGCCAGCGGCGCCGGATGGTCCCCGCCGAATTTTTCCGGGCTGTAAGCGCCCCTCACGCTTTCCTCGATTTCCTCCTGGGTGAAATCAGTGAGAAAATCAGAAAGAATTTTCTGTGCCCGGCCCTGATAGGTCATTTCCTTTAGCGCGCACAAATCCGCATAGGAATATTGGGGCAGATTTTCCGGCACAAACAGGCCGCCGTCTTTGGAAATGCCCTGAGCGATGGCCTGGGCGGCGGATACGGAAACGGAACGGTTTCTCGTACTATTGTAGTTCATTGTTTTCCCTCTTTCATCTATTTTTATGAGGTTTGTTCTTCTCTGATAGCCTTATTCTATACCACAAAGGGACCGCTGTCAAAGCGTATCAAAAAATTTAGAGGCATTATCAAAAAACAAGGAGTTTACCAGGCTTTCCTTGTAATTATGTTTTAAAAAAAGCTCGTAGAAACCCTCCATTTTTTCAATGCCGTCCAGCTCCGGCGGCACATCGGTGCCGTCATAATCGGAGCCCAGGCATAGGGTAGTTTCCCCGCCTAAGGACCAAAAATGATCCGCGTGGCGCAAAAGGTCCTCAAAGTGGGCGTCGGAATCCTCTTTCAAAAAATGGACGCAGAAATTTAAGCCCACCAGGCCGCCTTGATCCCGGATGGTCTGGAATTGCCCGTCGGTAAGGTTCCTGGGATGAGGGCACACCGCTCTCGCGTTGGAATGGGAGGCCACCATGGGCTTTCGCGCCAGCGTCGCCACATCATAAAACAAAGCGTCGCTGGCGTGGGAAACATCCACGGCGATGGACAATTCTTCCATGGCTTTCACCGCCTCTTTCCCAAAGGGAGTAATACCCCGCGCGGTAGAAGCGCCGCCCCCCAACTCGTTTTCCCCGTTCCAGGTTAGGGTCATCATTTTCACGCCGCATTTCTTGAGCTTTTGCAGGTTCTTTAAATCGCCGCCCAGCACGGCGCCGCCCTCCACCGTTAAGATGGGAGAAAATCGTTCCGACGCTTTGGGTCTTAATTCCCTGCTGTATTTTTCGTAACAGCCGTCGAACAAGGCCATGGCGTCCTCTCCCCGCAGCTCGTCTGGAATCCATACGGCGAAGCATTGGCTCCATCGGTCAAACATGGATCCTCTTTTTAAATCTAAATGAAATAAATTTTCCTCCAAAGGCTGGTTTTCCGTATACCCCCGGTAAAGGGAATCGCAGTGTAAATCAAAAAGCTTCATAACAGGCTCCCTTCCGCCGGGTTCCCTCCGGCGTTCTGTCAATAACGGCCGCATGTTGTCAAAAAGCGGGCATTTTTCTCCCCTGGCTTGCCAGGCTGTCACTCCAAAATAAACGCGCCGGCAAGCTGCTCAATCCGGCATCGGCTCTCCCCGGTAGGCGTCACCTGGATCACGTCGAACCTAGGCTGAAGGCCGCAGGGTGACTTCTGCAAATAAAGCTGGGCGGTTTTCGCCAGCTTTTCCCGCTTGGCGGCATCCACCGCTTCTATGCCCTCCACCATAGATCCGGGCTTCCGGGTTTTTACCTCGACAAATATAATGTATTGGCCGTTTTCCGCAATTATGTCCACTTCACCGTAAGGGCTGTGAAAATTCCGTTCCAAAACACGGAAGCCCTTCTGTTCCAGATAGGCGGCCGCCGCCTGTTCCCCCCGTTTTCCTATGGACTGGGCCTGGGTAAGCCCCGGGGCCTCAGCCCCTAAAATCTTTTTTAAAAAGCTTTTCCGGTGGATTTCACAAGGCCCGTATTGACGGATGAGATCCGTATGCAGCTTGGTGCCGTAGCCCTTGTGCTTGGCAAACTGGTATTGAGGATATTTTTGATCCAGCTCCAGCATTACATGGTCCCGGGACACCTTGGCTAAAATGGAGGCGCAGGCAATGCTCATGGAAAGGCCGTCCCCTTTGACGATAGTCTCGCCGGGGATGGACAGCCTGGGCATACGGTTACCGTCGATCAGGGCGTAATCCGCTTTTACCGAAAGCCCCTCCACCGCCCTGGACATGGCCAGATAGGTGGCGTTTAAAATGTTGATTTCGTCGATTTCTTTCTCGCTGGCGCTGGCAACGGAGTAAGCCAGCGCCTTCTCCTTAATTTCGGGGAACAGCGCCTCCCGTTTCTTTTCCGTCAGCTTTTTAGAGTCGTTCACCCCTGGGATTTCCAATCCCAGGGGCAGGATTACCGCTGCGGCGTAAACCGAGCCGGCCAAAGGGCCTCTTCCCGCTTCGTCCACGCCGCATACGGCGGTATACCCCTTTTCCATCGCTTCCTTTTCATAAAGCAGCCAATCCATGGGATTCCTCCTGTCAAAAAGGGCAGGGATTTCTCCCTGCCCCCAATTTCATTCAGCTATTTACCTGTTCCAGGGTAATCCGCCCAAGCTTGGCGCCGCGAAACTCATCCAGCACCATAATAGAAGCCCGTTCCGTGTCGATCTCTCCGCCGGAAACCAACATGCCCCGCTTACGGCCCACCAGCTCCAGCAGTTCGTAACCGTTCAACTGGGATAGATCGTATTTTTCAAGCTTGTACCGGACGGTGAGCATAGGGGAATATTCATCCCGAAGAACCTCCAGCAACCGGGAGGCCAGCTGCTCCGTATCCACGATCTGGTCCTTTACCGCGCCGGTAAACGCCAGCTTTTCCCCCACATTAGGGTCGTCGAATTTCGGCCACAGCACGCCGGGAGTATCCAGCAGGTCAAAGGCACTGCCGATAGTAAACCATTGGTTTCCCCTGGTAACGCCGGGCCTGTCCTCCACCTTGGCGCGGTTCTGTTTTGCCATGCGGTTGATAAAGGAGCTTTTCCCCACATTGGGGATGCCCACAATCATCACCCGGATGGTCCGGTTCACCATGCCCTTTTGCTCCCATTGGACGATCCGGTCCTTTAAAAGCTCCCGGACCTTGGGAATGAACTGGTTCAGGCCTTTGCCGGATTTGCAATCCACCGGGATGGCCAAAATGCCCTGCTTCTGGTAATAGGATACCCAGAGAGCGGTTTGGGCGGGGTCCGCCATGTCCCACTTGTTCATCAAGATGATCCTAGGTTTATTCTCGATAATTTTATGCAGCTCCGGGTTTCGGGAGCTGACAGGGATTCTAGCGTCGATGATTTCCGCCACCGCGTCCACCAGCTTCAAACTGGCCTGGATCTTTCGGCGGGTTTTGGTCATATGTCCTGGAAACCATTGAATGGACTGGGCCTCGCTCATTAACTTATGCCTCCGATTCTGTCAAAGGGGAACACAATATACTGGGCCTTGCCAATAATATTGCGCTTATCGATCAGGCCGATCTTCTCCGACCGGCTGTCCATGGAATCTCCCCGGTTATCGCCCATCACAAACACATACCCCTCCGGCACCACCTCCGGGATTTCTCCGCCCTCGTTATCGGTGGTAGGGGTCTTAATATAGGGCTCGTCAAGCAATACGCCGTCCACATAAACATCCCCGGTGTTAAAATCGATTTTCAGGGATTGGCCCTCGGTAGCGATCACCCGCTTGATGATAGGCTCTTCAAAATGCTGTGCACGGGAGATTACCACCACGTCACCGTTTTCCGGCTCGTAAAACAAATTGGTCAGCAGAACCTTGTCGTCACTATGGATTGTATCCTCCATAGAGCGGCCGACCACGTTAACCACGCGGAATAGGAAGGTGAACAGGAGCACTACAATTACAATGGATGTGATAATGGCTTCTACCCATTCAAAGCAGCTTTTCGTAGCGGTTGAGTATTCTTTTTTCTGGTCATTGGTTTCCAAGCGTTCTTTCGGCTCCCATCCCATCAGCGGGTCACACCTTTCTTTCCAAAATAGATTCCCAAAATCTTTCCAATAGCAAAAAAAGGGACGGTATCGTCCCTTTTTCCTCAGCGAATTTGTTCCTTAACCTTAGCGGCCTTACCGACTCTGTCACGCAGATAATAAAGCTTTGCTCTGCGGATCTTACCGTTTCTCACGACATCCACAGCCTTTACGTTGGGGCTGTTCACGGGAAATACTCTTTCCACGCCCACGCCATAGGAAACACGTCTCACGGTAAAGGTCTCAGATACGCCGCTGCCTCTTTTGGCAATGACGGTTCCTTCGAACATCTGGACTCTCTCTCTTTCCCCTTCACGGATATTCACGTGAACTCTCACAGTGTCACCGATCTCGAACTTGGGTTGATTCTCTTTAATAGAATCAGCGGCAATCATTTTCAGGGCATCCATATTATTTCCTCCTATTTTTCAGACATTCATGCGCAATGCAGAGGACTGTCAGCTTCAATGTTACCATTGAACCCCATGAGTATCCTCACGGCATCCAAATGCCTAAATATAATACCACAGTTTTATTGAAAAAGCAACAATTTTTTCCTCTTAACAAAAACTTTTCATTTCCTGGTCGAAAACGTCCTCCCGTACCATTTCAGCCTCAATGGGGAGCTTGGTATAAAGGCAAAACGCCTCTGTCAAAAGGGAGGGGTTCACGTTCAGGGTGCTTCCCGCGGGCAGCACGGTTTCCAGCACCACGCCGCCGTTTTCCAGAAAAAGGTCCGCTTTCTGGATCGCGGGCTTTAAGTCGAAAAGCTTTACGCCCTTTTTGGAGCGTTTCTCAATCACCAGCTCTTTTTTGTCCAGCTGCGCCTGGATCGCCTCCAAAAGCGCCTGAGGTTCGGCGCCCTCGCAGGCAAAGCCCAAACGGTACTTGCCAAAAGCGATGGCCCCCGGCTTCATTACCGGCTCCGTCACGTCGAATACAGTGATCCCTGCCGGCAGGCAGGGATTCATACGTTCCAGGATTTCCTCCCTGGAAAGCTCCTGTTCCAGCTTAATGTCCATACTTTCCCGCAGCCCCACCGTTCCCAAGGAAAGAGGCAGGGCGAAGGTCATAAACGGATGGGGGTTAAAGCCTTCGGTGTACCACAGGGGAATCCTTGCCCGGTGGAATACCCTGCCCATAACCCGCACTAAATCCAAATGGGACATATATTTGGCAGTCCCCTCTTTCCGATACCAGATCCTAACGCTTTTCAACGCACAGGCCTCCTTTCCAGCAGGCGGCTCCGCAATTGGAGCACTTCTCCCGGCAATTGGGTGTGGTGGTGTCGGCATAGGCTTTTTTGCATTCCTCGATCAAGAACTCTTTTTGGATCCCGTAGTCCATGTGGTCCCAGGGGAGCACCTCATCGAAGCCGCGCTTTCTATGGTTATAAAAAGACGGATCGATCCCGCATTCCTGAAAGCATTCCATCCACAAATCATAATTAAAATAATCATCCCAGCCGTCGAATTTACAGCCCTTTTTCTGAGCCAAAGCAAGCACTTGGCCCAGCCGCCGGTCCCCTCTGGCGAACACGCCCTCCAGGGTGCTTGTCCTGGCGTCGTGCCAGTGGGCGGAAATCTTTTTGCTGGTGACGTTTTCCTTTAAATGCCGCTGCTTTTGCTCCAGCATTTCAATGGTGTCCTGTGCCTCCCACTGAAACGGGGTGTGGGGTTTCGGCACAAAACAGGAAGCGGAGGCTGTCACCTTCACTGATTTTCCCTTGGGCTTGTTGGGATTGGCGTAGTAAGCGTTGACCACCTTTTGGGCCAGCGCCGGAATCCCCGCCACGTCGTCCAGCGTCTCGGTGGGAAGACCCATCATAAAGTAAAGCTTAACCGTGGTCCATCCGCCGCTGAAAGCGGTGGAGCAGGTTTTTAAAAGCTCCTCCTCCGTGACGTTTTTATTGATTACATCCCGAAGCCGCTGGGTGCCGGCCTCCGGCGCGAAGGTAAGTCCTCCCCGGCGCACCGTGTTCAGCTTTTCCATCAGCTCGTTGGAAAAGCCGTCCACCCGCAGAGACGGCAGGGACACGCTGACCTTTTCCCGATCGGTCCAGGTGAGCATTTTTTCCAAAAGCTCAGTAATTTTCGAATAATCGCTGGAACTGAGCGATGACAATGAAATCTCATCATAGCCGGTATTTTTGCAAAGCGCCCGGCTTTGGCGGTCAATGGTCTCTGGGGATTTTTCCCGCACCGGGCGGTATAAAAAGCCCGCCTGGCAGAACCGGCAGCCCCGGATACAGCCCCGGAAAATCTCTTCCACCGTCCTGTCGTGGATAATTTCAATGTTGGGCACCACAAAGGCCTCAGGATAATAGAGGGTATCCAGGTCCATTATAATACGCTTTTTCACCCGTGCCGGCGCACCGCGGGTGGGTGTGATGGCCTTTACCGTGCCGTCCTCATGATAGGCCACCTGATAAAGAGAGGGCACATACACCCCCTCGATCTGGGCGGCCGCGACGAGAAATTCCTCGCGGGTTTTTCCCGCCCGCTTGTATTCCCGGTAAAGCGCTATGGCTTCTTGATCCACCTCTTCCCCTTCGCCTAAAAACACCAAATCCAAAAAATCAACCAGAGGCTCGCAGTTGCAGGCGCAGGGGCCGCCGGCCACCACGATCTGTCCCAGGCCCTTCCGGTCCTTGGCATACAGCGGAATCCCCGCCAGCTCCAGCATATTCAGCACGTTGGAATAGCTCAGTTCATACTGCAGAGTAAAGCCAATAAAATCAAAGTCAGTAATGGGGTCTCCGCTTTCCAGGCCGTAAAGAGGAATCTGATTCTCCCGCATCCGCTCCTCCATGTCCGGCCAGGGAGCGAACACCCGCTCGCACCAGACCCCATCCATTTCATTGAATTGCCCGTATAATATCTTCATGCCCAGATGGGACATCCCCACCTCGTAGACGTCGGGAAAGCAAAAAGCGAAGCGCACGTCAACCTGGCTTTTCTCCTTGACCACGCGGTTGCTTTCCCCGCCCACATATCTGCCGGGCTTTTGCACCTTGAGTAATATTTTTTCCAGCTTGGGATTCATTCCGTTTTCTCCTATCCTATGGCGTTAGAAACCTTAATTGTTAATTATACTGTAATTTCACTTCCAATGCAACGCTCTTGACCGGTACTTTTCTTTTTCCGCTTCCGCATTACCGATGAAAACAGCCGGCTTTGCCTTAAGCCACCAACACGCCGCCCGTAAGAAAAAGCAGCGCGGAATTAACATTCCGCGCTGCTTTTTATTTCTGAATTTTTATGCTGGCCGCAAAACCTCACATCTTTATCTTTTCATTTTTATTTAAAAACAGTACCAAAACCGCCGCGCCGGCGCTGATAAACAACAAGGCGGCCCAAAAAATGATAGGAGCGCTGTCACCGGTCTGAGGCTGTTTCTCCCCTTCAGATATGGACGAGTTTTCTTTTTCCGGCTTAGACGGCTCCGGGGTCGTTGAGGGTTTATAATTCGGGTCAGCAGCGCCGCAAGCAGTGCATTTGCCGTCTTTGTAGGTATGCGCAACCTTCGCAATCGCCTTGCCCTGCTCAATGACTTCGCCGCAGTCCTTGCACACCTTATCGCCGGTGTAGCCTTCTTCTGTGCAGGTAGCGTCTTTGGCGTTTTTGATTTCGGTTTCACCGTGGCCCTTTGCCGGAATCACAGTTGCTTCCAATGTAGTTTCCGTCGTGCAGGCTTCGTCGCTGAAATACTTGCCGCAGCCTTCACAGTACCAGTAGGCAATGTTACCTTTCTCAGTGCAGGAAGCCGCTTTCGCCTCCGTTTTTGCCGGGAGGTGACTGTGTGTAAAAATTCCATCGTTTTTCTGAATTTCCGTGTCATTTACAATGACATTTCCATCACCAGAATTGATGACCTCTACCCCATCTGTGGTAATAGATAAATTCACAGATCCGGCCAAAATTTCAATTTGGGCGCCTGCTGTGGCGGAAGCCGCCGCCTGCTCAATTTCGCCGGTTCCCACAAGGTATGAAACGCTCTGATCGCCAGCGGCAGTATACCCAACTATCGCGTTTCCGTCGGGAACATAGCCAACAGGAGAAACCTCATAGCTTCCGCCTGTGATGACAGTAGTACTTGGAATTGTACCGGTATTTTCTTTAACAATTTGCGGCGCGTTAAAATCTCCGCCCCCGGCAACGATAGTTCCGGCTTTATCCTGGTTTGCTCCAGTTCCCTCTATCCGGTAGAAGGCCGCCGCATCCGCGTTTACAACGGCGGTGGAATCCGCCGGGAACTCAATTTTACCTTCGTTTCCTTCACTGCCTACTTTTACAGCCACCCCATATTTCCCATAAAAATCGCCGCCGTTAATAGTGGTATCCCCATAGGAAATTACCGCGGTGGCGTTATTTCCCTGGAATGTGCCGCCGTCAATAATAGTGGTTGTATTGGCCGCTGTGTTTACCGCGGCGTTATATCCACTGGCGCCGGCGCCGTTGCAGACAAAAGCGCCGCCTTTGATCTGCAGGTTATAGCCGGCATTTTGTACGGCGGCAAAATATGCACCGCCGTCATATATAATTTCACCTGTTTGTTCCTCTGAACTATCTTCAATGATCAAATTCCCATAATTAGTAAGCACAATACTTAAGCCAGTGATTGTGTGCCCATTTAAATCCAAGGTCAAATAGGGCTGGGACGCCCCCTCGCCGCTACCGGTGTAATCAAATTGACCAAAATTAATGTTTTGGCCGCTGGCCAGAGAGATGTTCTTGTTCAGCGTTATTGTACGGCTTTCACCCGGGTTCCCGGTAATCACCGCGGCGCCTTCTGCCCAAGCGTCAAGCTCCTCCTGGGTGGTATTCTTCGTAATTGATATCGACCTTACATTTTCCACGGTTTCCCCGGCGGCAAAAGCAGCCACAGGGAGTATCATCGCAATCATAATGAATACCAGAAACGCCGCCAGCAAAGTCTTTCCTGTCCGTAATTTTCTTTTCAGCATCAAAATGCCTCCTTTGTGTTCCGAAGGACACTCACATCCTATGATACCGTCCTCCGCTCAACTGGTATTTTATACAATTTAAGACATACAATTTTGGAGCAATTAACGCAAAAAAAATACTGTTTTAAACAAAATTTGTAAAAAAAACAGTATTAAAAAAATTTGTCTTAAATTGTATATAAACAAAGAATATCCTATTATTTCTTATTTGTCAATATAGTCATACAATAATCACGTAAATTTAATGCTATTTTTTTAAAAATCGCGATATTATTGTTTTTATTCGATATAAAAAACGATAGTGTGGCAATTTTCTTTTACTCCCAAAGCTGATACTGTTTTTACGGGCATCCCCTTAGGTATTTGTAGTTTATCGCCGACACCTCAGGTCCTATTGTCTCCCAGAGATAGCCTTCGCCTTTACAATCCGCTAGGCCGCCGTCTGCCACTGTCTCTTTCAGAATTTCTTCATTAATCGGTTTTTTCTCCTATCAAAAAAATAACGGCACAACCCTTCAATCCGCATTTTATCATTTCGAAAGGAAATCTCAAAAGCGTATAGTTAGTTTTATCTAACTGCATATTGGGATAATACCACAATCTTGCGAATAAGTCAATTAATGTCAGAGGTTCACTTGATAAAGCCAGCCAATTTATGTTAGACTAGATTAAGATATATTCCATTTTTTTGTAAAGCGAGGTGACATCACTTGCGAATTAAAGAATCCGCTGAGAATTATTTGGAAACCATATTAATTTTAAAAAAGCGCAATGGCCATGTGCGTTCCATCGACATTGCCAGTGAACTTTCTTTTTCCAAGCCCAGCGTCAGTATCGCCATGAAAAATCTGCGCACGAACGGGTATCTGGAGGTAGATGAGGCCGGATATATCACGCTTCTGGATAAGGGACGGGAGATCGCCGAAAAAATCTACGAACGGCACACGCTTCTTTCTGATTGGCTGATCGCTCTGGGGGTAAGCCCAGATACCGCCGTGGAAGACGCCTGCCGAATGGAGCATGTCATTAGTGACGAAAGCTTTGAATCTATCAAGACGCATGTCGCCAAATATAAGCGGGAGTGACCTTTCTTAAAAGAAACGAAAAACAGCAGGCAAGGCTTTGCGGCCTTACCTGCTGTTTTTCGTTTCGTATTCTATGTTAAAATCAGGTCTTTCTGGCGCCTTTTTGCGGTTTTCAAACGGTTCACGGCTCAGTATACAGAACTTTCTGAAGGGCCGTCCGCAAGACGTTGATATCAATCGGTTTCGCCACATGCGCGTTCATCCCGCAGCTTAGGGATTTCTCGATATCCTCAGCAAAAGCGTTGGCGGTCATGGCGATGATAGGAATGGTCCTGGCATCCTCCCGCTTCAGCTTCCGGATGGCCTGGGTCGCCTGGTAACCATTCATTTCAGGCATCTGTATGTCCATCAAAATCCCGTCATACACTCCCGGCAGCGTGTCTCGGAAGGTTTGAACCACCTGGGCTCCATTCTTAGTGACTGTGAATTTGGCTCCCTGCAATTCAAGAAGCCCGCAAAGTATTTCCGCGTTGATCGCATTATCTTCCGCTATCAAAAACCGCCGCCCCGCAAGAACGCCGTCGTTCTCTATTCCCAGCGGCTCCCGCCGGGTTTCCAAAGAAGGCTCCGGCTCTTCCTCCGCAATCAAAAATTCCAGCTCTACCTGGAAAGTAGTTCCCTTGTTTTCCCAGCTGTCCACCGAAATGACACCGCCCATTAAATCCACCAAGCCCTTGGTGATGCTGAGCCCCAGGCCGGTCCCTTCGATCTTCGCCGCAGTTGGGCTTCGGGTAAAGGGATCGAACAAGTGCCGAAGAAACTCCTCTGGCATTCCTATTCCCGTATCCTGAATGGTAAAACGGTAGCGGACAAACTGGGCGCCTTTCACAGGGCCCAATTCCTTCACAAGGAAATCCACCCGGCCATCTGGGGGCGTAAATTTAATAGCGTTGCTGAGAATATTGATTAAAATCTGGTTAACCCGCAGATTATCCCCCAAAAACGCCTTGTGACGGATGCCCTCTGTGCGAATCTGAAATTTCAACCCCGCCCCGTACGCCTGAGGGGCCATCATGGCAGAAAGCTGACGGAGCAAATCCGGAAGAGAAATTTGGATCTGGTTCAAGACGATTTGAGACTGTTCGATTTTGCTCATATCCAAAATATCGTTAATCAGGCTCAACAGGTACTTGGATGAGGCGGTGATTTTCTGCAGGCAGTCCGCTACCTTATCCCGGTCATCCAGATGGGCCACCGCCAGCGTGGTCATTCCGATTACCGCGTTCATCGGCGTACGGATATCGTGGGACATGCAGGACAGAAAGTCCGATTTGGCGGCGTTAGCCCGCTTAGCAGCCGCCAGCGCCTTAGAGAGTTCCTTTTTTTGCTGCTGTTCCTGCCGGACCAAATCGGTAACATCAGTACGCGCCAGGCAAACCCGTTTCATCCTTTTATCAATGTAAAAAACCTGAAAGCGCTTAATCCGGTTCTCCCCCTGGTCCCCATTCATTTCTACCACAAAGGAGTAGGTATCCTGGTGTTCCAGCTTTTTTTCCATATACTTATAATCAAGCTTTTCTAAATATTCGCCTCTTGCCTTAGCATCCATAAACCGCTCCGCGATTGTCCGGATTTCCTCCTGAAACGAGCCTTTGCCGGACACCGCATCCTGGCGGTTTTCATCAAAAGAAATCAGCCAATAACTATCCTGAGGGACATCAATCTCCATAATATATTCGTAATCCAGTTCCACGATACGGTCCAAAAGCATTTCCTGCAATTTACGCTCGGTAATATCAAAGGTGTAGAAGAAAACAATAACATCCCCAGTTTCCGGATTCAAGCAGCTGCGAAAGCTGGTGCTCCCCCAAAAGGCTCCGCCGCCGTTGCGTTTGCGCAGAAATTCAAAATTATAATCCACCTTGCCGGCAGCATAATCGGCGAGCACCTTTTCTTTTTTGAGAGTGCTGCGAATGACTTCGCCATACGTGGTGTCTACGGCAGAAGCGGAAAAATTCCCGATGGTTTTATCATAGGTATCTCCCACATGGGCTACCGCTACATCGGAGGTGGAAAGATAGGTTTCCATCCGGTTCTGGGTGATATTGATCCGCCCTTGGATGCAGCCTCCTGTATCGGAAAGCTTTGCAAAATAGGAAAGCTCCGTTTCATACAGTTCCTTCATCCGGTCCTGAAGCAGCTTTTCCTCGGTAATATCCACAAAGACACAGTAAAAATACTGCTCTCCGTCTTTTTCTGTAATCAGCTGTGATTTCATGGAAACCCATTTAACAACGCCGCCCTTACAAACCAGGCGGTCCTGTCCATGAAGCGTGTTTCCGCGGCGCAGCTGCTCTTTCATCTTATCTCGCATGACCAGCAGGTCGTCCGGATAGATGACCGCGGTCATATGGTTTCCTAAGGCCGCAAATTCCTCCCTGGTATAGCCCAGAAATTCAAAAAAGCCGTCGTTGGCGTCAATAATCGAAAATACGGGATCCAGCCGGCAGCGGAGCACCGCCCCGGGAATATTGTTGTAAAGATGCAGCACTTCCTCCTGGGCGCTTTTCTGCGCTGTAATGTCAATACAGACCGATGTAATGGCGGGCCTTCCATCTTCAGATATCATCCTTCGGCCCATGTCATGAACCCAGATATAGGAGCCGTCTTTTTTCTTCATCCGGTACTCAACCACATACTCTCCATTTTCGTCCAATTGGTCCGCCACCGCCTGGTCGATCATTTCCCGGTCGCCGGGATGCATACAGTTGGAAATCAGTCCCTTAATATCAGCGACAAACTCTTCTTCATTTTCATATCCCAGATATTCCAGCATACGGCGGTTGATAAAATAGAAAGGAAATCCCGGCTCCAGGTAACCGCCCATCATACCGCCGGCCAGGGAGTCGTTTAGCAATTCCCGGCGCTGCCGGACGGTATTTTCCATGGCCAGCGTCCACGGATAGTGTTCCCCGTCTCTCTGATTGCTGCTGGGCTCTGAAAAATACAGGCTTTTGATCTTCCAACTGCGCTCTTCCCGCACTAAAACGAAAGCAGCTCGAAGCCGCCAAGCATATACGGTATTTTTCAGCGTCAGCTCCGCGGACAAAAACAGCGTGTCCGCGCCGGCCGCCTGTTCGTGAATCCAAGAAAGCGTATAGGAAAAAGGCTCGGGAATCTCCAGAATATCATTCTGGAGGTACCGCGCCATTTCAGCCTTTCCCTGCGCGTATTCGCCTTCCCCAGTACCGACAAAGGCCACATCTTCTGTTAAAAAAGCTAAGGTTTCCTCGGGGTCGCGCCGCTCAAACCAGGCGCGGCAAAACTCTTGAGAAAGCGTTTTCGCCTTCTGATCGGCCATCCGCCTCATCCCCTCCATAAGCAGCAGCTTCCCTTATTTTCCTTTTTGGCGAAATACAAAGCTCGGTCCGCCTGAGCAATTACCTTTTGCAGCGGCTCCTCCAGATTCCAAAGGGCCATTCCCGCGGAACATGCCACCGGAAATTCTTCCGTGCATCTAATCTGCCGAACCTTTTCGCACAGCTCTTTCCCCTTTTTTAGCGCGGCTTCCGTCGAGTTAACCTGCCTCATAATAAAGATAAACTCATCGCCGCCAAAGCGGCACACGATATCCGTTTCCCGCGCGTGAGAACGCAGAAACGTACCAAATTCCATCAGAAGCCTGTCGCCCTTCATGTGGCCATAGGTATCATTAATCTTTTTTAGATTGTCCAGATCAAACAGATAAACAACCAGCGGCGCTTCCTTTTTACTGAGAGTCGCCACCATGGCGTCCAGCCCTCTCCGGTTTAAAAGGCCGGTAAGATAATCCCGGTAAGCCGCATCCTGCAGCAGAAGTTCCCGGTGCCGTGCGGCGGAAATTTCCTCCGCCCTCAAAACCCGCTTCCACAGGCTTTGCTGCAGGTGGGGTTTCCCCGCGAAATCATCCGCGCCAAGCTCCAACGCTTTTGCCTCCAGCTGAGGGTCGCAAGGCGCCGTAGCAATCACGGGAATCCCCCATACCGCCTTTTCTTTTTGAAGGCCCTCCAGCACGGAGTTGCCGTCTGGATGGCGCAGCGTCATACTCAAAAGCATCACGGCAATCTTATATTGGTCCTTGGCCGCGTAATTCAGCGCTTCCTGTCCGCTGGTTGCCTCCACGATTCGATACCGTTCCTCAAAGGTTTTACGAACCTCACGGCGGTAATCTTCATCCTCATCGGCGATCAGCATTACCTTTTTCTGATTATCCTCCTCATCAGCCGGCTCCTGCACAACCTCCGGATCCAGGCTCTCGCTGTACTTTCTCAGCAATTCCTCAAAACACTCGCAGGGCATAGGTTTTGCGAAATAATACCCCTGAACAAAATCACATCCGCTTTCCCGAAGGCGCTCTAACTGCTCCCCGGTTTCCACACCTTCGGCAACCACCTGCAAGCCCATCCAGCGGGCTAGTCCCATAATAAAACGGAGAATGCCCTGGTTCACCGGCTTTGCCGTTTCACTTTGGATAAACCGCATGTCCAGCTTTAAAACATCCACCGGCATTTTATTCAGCATATTCAGGGATGAATAACCGCTTCCAAAATCATCCATCTCAATATCGAACCCAAGCTCCCGCAGGTTTCCTACCGTGGCAATAATTTGGTTAGGATCCTCTGTATAGGCGCTTTCCGTAATTTCCAGATGCAGGCATGATGGCTTCAATTCATATTTCCTAATCATTTTCATCAGGAAATCCGCCAAATCGACGTTATAAATATCCGCTCGGGAAACGTTGACGGAAACTGGTATATTAGGATACCCCTTTTGATCCCAGCTGTGCAGAAGGGCGCAGGTTTTTTCCCAAACATACTGGTCAAGTTTTGTGATAAAGCCGCTTTTTTCAAACAGCGGAATAAACTCCGCCGGCGACCAGAGCCCCCACTGGGGATGGTTCCACCGGACCAACGCTTCCGCGCCAGCCAGCTTATTATCCTTAATTTGATATTTGGGCTGCAGATAAATTTCAAACTGGCCTTGGGCCAGCGCAGGTTCCATACTATCTGTAATCATCTGTTCCCGCAGCAATTTATCCCGAAGCTCATCGTCATAGGTCGCGAAATATTTTCCATACTGCCCTTTAATGCTGCGGACCGCTAAAAGCGCCCGGTCGCACATTTGCTCCACGGAAATAGAACGGCTGTCAATATGATAAATGCCCCACTTCATCACAATATTGCTATTGTTAGCCAAAGCGCCAACTTCCGCGGTGGCCTGCACAAACCACTCATCCTTGTATTCAGGCAGGTGCTCTATCAAACAAATAAACTGATCCGCGTTAAAACGTCCGCAGATTCCCCGGCCGCCTATTAGCTGTAAATACCGTTTCGCGATCTCCTTCAGCAGCTTATCCCCAGCGGGAATTCCAAAAACATCGTTAACCAGTTTAAAATTTTCAATATCCGAGCAAATGATATCATAGTCCTTTTTCGGCTCTTGCCTCAAAATTTCCCGGACCCGCTGATAAAAAAATTCTTTGGTATAAACCCCGGTTAACCGGTCATATTGAAAGAGGTTAATCATCGCGGCGGTTTCCCGCAAATGGATGATACTGGCTACCCGGTGCAAAATGACCTGCGGCTTATAGGGCTTGGCCACAAAATCGGTAGCGCCGTGGGATAAGGCCGTAACCTCGTCGGACTCTCCTTCGCTTTGGGTGGTGACGATCACGGGAATAGAAGAATACGCTCTATTCTCCTTGACCTTTGATAAAAAAGTATATCCATCCATAACAGGCATAACAATATCCAGTAAAATCAAGGAAATTTCTTCCCTATATTGCTTTAAAACCTCAAGCGCGACTTGGCCGTTTTCCGCTTCCAGCACTTGGTATTGTGGAGATAATATTTCACGCAGCATCGCCCGATTGATTTCATTGTCTTCCACCACTAAAATTTTTTTGGGAAGCATCGTTTGACCCTCCATTCTGCCGGGGCGTTTCCTTCCTAAAGGTGGCCTATTCCAGCAGAGGTTTAAATTCATAAAAGGAACCCGCAGCAACACCGCACCGGTTCCAATTATGTATATATAACAGTTTAGCATATTGGAATCAAAAGTGCAATCCAGCGGCCGAAGATTCATAGATGGGCGCAAGGAGATAAGCCGTACTTTTTCGTCTCGGACATAAATATAAATTTGCCGGTTTTCGCCCCTAAGGTCCAAGATTTTTCCTGCGTTGGAGGGCTGTTTTCAGCGGGGGAAAATAAAATGCCTTTCGCTATTCCGGGATGCTATAAGTAGTCTGTTTTTTGCAGGACTAAAACACCCATCAAGTAAACACTGATAAACAGCAGTGAAAACTGATAAGGGTTTCTAAGCAGGATCCAAAAGCCCAGCGCCGCCAAGGGTACCAATGCGGCAAAGGAAACAAAATTGGTCCAGAAGGCGGCCTTTTTCTCCCCCAGCTTTACCGATAAAATAGCGTATAAGGCCGCGCCGCCGTCTAAAGTAACGATTGGCTGGATATTAAAAAATCCTACCAGCAGATTGGCTGAGAAAAACAAGCCCAGCCATTGATAAGGCAACAGCAGGTAAATGGGAAAGCACAGTACGGCCGCCAAGAAATTCAGCCCCGGTCCCGCTAAGATAATCCGCAGGTCCTTCTGGTAGCTTCTCTCATTCCGGCGGCTGTCAATCATATCCACCCGGAACATTTTAAAAGCGATCCGTTGGGGAAGGCAATTCTGCCGGGCCATTTCCAGCAGGTGCCCCAGTTCATGAACCACCGCCGCCAGCAACCCGCACAGAACCCCACCCGATGGATCCAGTACGGCGGATACCGCCAGAATGACTACGAACCAAAAACTGACAAAAATTCTGCATTCGCGAAACGTAAACTCCATCAGGGCTATACCAATACCTTTTTCCCAAAGTCCTCAATGGTTTTGGCCACTTGGGCGGAAGCGCCCTGAAGCGCCTCTTCCCCCTGCTCCACAATGGTTCCGGCGATGACGCTTTTATTGATCTCATCCTCATACCAGAATCGAACGCTTTCATAAGGGGCCCCGCCAATCAGGCGCAGTAAAAACGCCGCCAGCAAAACCAAGCCGCACAAGCCAATCTGTAAAACCGTCACCAATTGTCCGCTTTTCCGCAGAAGATGCTTCTTTTCCCTAGGTTCTTCCTCTATCTCCTCCAGCTCTTCCTCAAACGCCTCATCCCAATCTTCTGTGCTATTGGCGCCGTCCTGTACCGCCAGATTCATTCTTCCGTAATTTTCTTCCCTCATTTTGCATTCCTCCTTATTCTAATGGGTATGCCAAAGAACAGAAAGACATGCCTGATCGAAAAAAAGAACCCCCGGCGAAGCACTTCGCCGGGGGTTCTTTTTTCTTATTTCAATTCTCACACAGGGTCCTGGTCCTGTTCCAAATTTCGTATCTGACGGTTGTACACACGGGAGTATAGGAACACCGAAGCGAGAAGGGAAAACACTTCCGCAATGGGGAACGCATACCATACCCATTCCACAACACCCAGCTTTGCCAGAAAAAACGCCGCAGGCAGCAGGACAATCAATTGGCGCAGCAGAGAAACCAACAGGCTGTTGACCCCTTTACCCACCGCCTGGAACAAGGTGGAGGCGATGATTCCCAAGGCTGCCGGCAGGAAGCACAGAGAAATAATCCGCAGGCCGGGGATTCCAATGGCCATCATATTTTCAGACGCGTTGAAGATCTGCAGCAGCTGTCTGGGCAGCAGCCAGAACACCAGCATTCCCACCCCCATCAAAACCAAGGCGATAATACAGCCGTATTTGGTGGTGGAATTCAGCCTATGCTTCTTCCGCGCGCCGTAATTATACCCCATAATAGGCATGAGGCCCTGGTTCAGGCCGAATACCGGCATGAACACAAAGGACTGAAGCTTAAAGTAAACCCCAAAGAAAGCCACGGCGGTGGCCGCGTTTTCCGGGAAAGCAAACAAAATCGCGTTCATCCCTACCACCATCACAGAACCGATAGCCTGCATAATGATTCCTGGGAAGCCGACTGCGTAAATCTCTTTGACGATCCGCCAGTCAGGTTTAAAGCGCTTAAAATCAATTTTAACCGCATGGTCCTTGAAGATAATTACCGCTAAGGAAACCAACATGGCTAAAATCTGGCCGATGACGGTCGCTATGGCCGCTCCAGCCACGCCCATGGCGGGAGCAGGCCCAAAGCCGAAAATAAACACCGGATCCAAAATGATATTGGTGACAGCGCCCACCAATTGGAAAATCATCGGATAGATCATGTTCCCCGTGGCCTGCAAAGTCTTTTCCATATTGACTTCAATCATCAGGCCAAAGCTGCATATGGTGACAATAGAGGTGTATTGGGTGCCCATAAGGATAATCTCATTAATATCCGTAAATGCCTCAAAGAACATTTTGGTAAAGAAAATACCAAAGAGAGCAAACAGAACCCAATTGAAAACTCCCAGCAGCAAGCCGTGGCTGGCGGCGCAGTCCGCGTCCTCCTGGCGTTTCTCCCCAAGCCGTCTGGCTACCAGGGAATTAATACCCACGCTGGTGCCCACGCCCACCGCGATCATCAGGGTCTGAATGGGAAATGCCAGCGACACCGCCGTCAGGGCGCTTTCGCTGATCTGGGCTACGAAATAGCTGTCCACAATATTATATAAAGCCTGGATCAGCATGGAAAACATCGCCGGCAGGGACATGGTAATAATCAGTCTTAAAACCGGCGCTGTCCCCATTTTATTCTCTTGTACTTGTTCCATCTATTCACTCCGTTCAAACGCTTCGTAATTCAAACATCTTTGTTCGCTGGTTTCAGCCTGCTCTTAACCGTCTTTCCCGAGACCTTTTATTTTTTGGACTGGATATATTCGTCAATGGACTTAGCCGCCTGCTTTCCAGCCCCCATGGCCAAAATCACCGTTGCCGCTCCCGTCACGGCGTCGCCGCCGGCGTAAACGCCTTCCCGGGTGGTTTGCAGGGTGTTGTCGTCCACGATGATGCAGCCCTTCCTGTTTGCTTCCAAGCCCTCGGTGGTGGTGCGGATCAGCGGGTTAGGAGAATTTCCGATGGCGATTACCACGCAGTCTACATCCAGCAGGAAGTTGCTGCCCTTTTTCTCAATGGGGCGGCGTCTGCCGGAAGCGTCGGGCTCTCCCAGTTCCATTTCCACGCACTCAATCTGCTTTACCTTGCCCTGCTCGTCGCCATGAATGGCAACCGGGTTGTTCAGCAGCTTGAAGATGATCTCTTCCTCCTTGGCGTGGTGGATCTCTTCATTTCTAGCGGGCATTTCCTCCTCGGAACGGCGGTAGATGATATACACATTCTCCGCCCCCAGGCGCTTGGCGCACCGGGCGGCGTCCATGGCCACGTTGCCGCCGCCTACCACTGCCACGTTCTTCGGGTGGATAATGGGGGTATCGTATTCATCCAGATATGCCTTCATCAGATTGATTCTGGTCAGGAATTCATTGGCGGAGTAAACCCCTACCAGGCCCTCGCCCGGCAGGTTCATAAAATTGGGCAGTCCCGCGCCGGTGCCGATATACAGGGCCTCATAGCCCATTTCAAACAGCTCGTCCACGGAAAGGACCTTGCCCATTACCATATCGGTATCGATTTTAACGCCCATTTTACTCAACTGCTGGATTTCAGACTGTACAATCTTTTTCGGCAGACGGAATTCGGGAATCCCGTACATCAGCACGCCGCCCGCGGCGTGGAGGGCTTCGAACACAGTGACCTCGTAGCCAAGCTTGGCCAGGTCGCCGGCACAGGTCAGGCCGGAGGGGCCGGAGCCCAGCACCGCCACCTTGTGGCCGTTATGTTTCGGAGCCGTCACCTCCGGCTCCCGGTTATTCATGTACCAATCGGCCACATAACGCTCCAACCGCCCGATGGCCACAGGCTCGTTTTTAATGCCCCGGACGCACTTGGCCTCGCACTGGCTTTCCTGGGGGCAAACCCGGCCGCACACCGCGGGCAGGGAGTTCTGGGATTTGATGACCTCATAGGCCTTATCCATATCCCCTTCCACGATTTCGTGGATAAAATCCTTAATCGGCACATTTACGGGGCACCCCTGCACACAGGCCGGGTTCTTGCACTGCAGGCAGCGTTGGGCCTCGTTGAGGGCCATTTCATCGGTATATCCTAAAGCGACTTCTTTAAAATTTTTATTTCTCACATGGGGGTCCTGCTCCGGCATGGGAGTTTTACTTGGCTGCATATTCGGCATTATTTGATTCCTCCATACAATCTGCAATGTTCTTCCCGTTCCCGGGCTTCTTCCGGCTTGTAGGTACCCAGGCGTTTCATGGCCTCGTCGAAATCCACCTCGTGGCCGTCAAAGTCGGGGCCGTCCACACAGGCGAACTTGGTTTCCCCGCCTACCGTCAGGCGGCAGCCGCCGCACATGCCGGTGCCATCCACCATGATGGTGTTCATGCTGATGATGGTCTTGATGCCGTAGGGCCTGGTCAGATTGGAAACGGCCCTCATCATGGGAATCGGCCCAATGGCGATGACCAGGTCATAGCCGGCGCCCTCGTCGATGTTCTTTTGCAGGGCGGCGGTAACAAAGCCCTTGTTGCCGTTGGAGCCGTCGTCGGTCATGACGATCAGGTTGTCGGAGGCTTCCCGCATTTCATTTTCCAGGATAATCAGGTCCTTATCCCGGAAGCCGGCGATCATGTCCACCTTTACGCCCATGGCGTGAAGAGCCTTGGCCTGAGGATACGCGATGGCGCAGCCGGCGCCGCCGCCGATGACCGCGGCTTTCTTGTAGCCCTCCAGCTCAGAGGCCTTGCCTAAAGGCCCGATGAAATCCAAAATATAGCCGCCCTCTTCCTGCTGGTCCAGCAAAAGGGTGCTCTTACCCACCTTCTGATAAATGATCGTCACCGTACCGGCCTCCCGGTCATAATCGGCGATGGTCAGAGGGATCCGCTCCCCGGTTTCGTTGACCCGGAGAATGATAAACTGCCCGGGCCTGGCCTTACGGGCAACAAAAGGCGCCTCGATGACCATCCGGGTCATGGATGGATTCAAGGGCTCTTTCTTTATGATTTTAAACATAATTCGACACATCCTTAATTTCTTATCGCTGCTATTTCAATTCACAAACACAAACACTCTAATTATTATAGTTCATTAATTATTTTTTGACAAGAGAAAACGGCCCGATTCCTACTGAAATATCGAGCCGTTTCATCCAATTTTTTAGTAAACTAGATAATGATGCAGATTAACCCGTTGCAACCGTCGTTGATAATCCTTTCGATGGTCTCTTTCAGCTTCATCCGGGCGTCCTCCGGCATGCGGTAAAGCTTATTATGCAGGCCTTCGTTCACCAGCTCGTTCAGGGACTTGCCAAAAATATTGCTTTCCCAGATCTTGGTGGGGTCCTCCTCAAACTCGTTGAGCAGATAGGAAACCAGCTCCTCCGACTGCTGTTCCGAGCCTACAATAGGGGTGACCTCGGTGGTGATTTGCGTTTTCATCATATGGATAGACGGCGCCGACGCCTTCAGCCGGATGCCGTATTTCCCGCTTTGCTTGATGATCTCCGGCTCCTGCAGGGTCAGCTCCTCCAGGGTGGGCATGACGATGCCGTACCCGGTCTGCTGGACATCCTCGTAAGCCGACGCGATCTGGTCGTACTTCTTTTTGGTATTGGCAAGCTCCATAATGGAATCCATCAGCCCGCCCTCGTCGTTAATCGCCAGGCCGGTTTTCTCCCCCAGCACCTGGTAAAACAGGTTCTGCTTCAGGGAAATGGACATCCTCGCCCTGCCGGTACCCAAATCCACCGACAGCGCCGCCGCCTGCTGGATATACTCACACTGGGATACCGACTCGGTAATTTCCTGCACCTGGCGTATTTTTTCCACCTTTTCGCTGGCCTGGGCGATGGAACGGTAAACCGCTGTGCGCAGCCAGTGGTTTTTCTCCAGGTTGGTCAGCCACCGGGGCATTTCCACCCGGACCTCTTTCACCGGGAACTCAAACAAAATCCCGGCCAAAATCCGCTTGATCTCGATTTCATCCAGTTCCATACAGCTTACCGGCACCACCGTCACGCCGTATTTTTTGCTCAGGCTGGCCGCTAGCTCATGTGTTTCGCTTAAATTAGGGGCGATGCTGTTCAGCAGGACGATAAACGGCTTTTGGATTTCCTGAAGCTCTCGGATCACCCGTTCCTCAGCCTCTTCGTACTCTTCTCTGGGAATATCGCTGATGCTGCCGTCGGTGGTCACCACCAGCCCAATGGTGGAATGGTCGGTAATCACCTTTTTGGTGCCGATTTCCGCCGCCATATTAAAGGGGATCGCGTCCTCGAACCAAGGGGTTTTTACCATGCGGGGCTGCTCATCCTCGATGTAGCCCAGCGCGCTGGGGACGATATAGCCCACGCAGTCGATCATCCGCACCCGGAAGCTGGCGTTGTCGCCGATATTGACCTCCACGGCCTCCTCCGGTACGAATTTGGGCTCTGTGGTCATAATGGTCCTGCCGGCGGCGGATTGAGGCATTTCATCAACCGCCCGGTCCTTTTGATAAGCGCTGCCGATGTTGGGAATCACCAGGGTATCCATAAACCGCTTGATAAAGGTGGATTTTCCGGTGCGCACCGGGCCTACCACACCGATATAAATATCGCCGCCGGTCCTTTGGGCGATATCCTGATAAATATTTCTCTCTTCCATCTATTTTTCCCTCCCCTTAAGATAATGGAATGAACAGCATACGGCGCTCTGAAAGGATTTCTTCATCCAAGTCGTTTTCCGCCAGAATAGCCTGGGCGCCGGTGCAGTAGCTGCGGGCGATGTCCCATACGTTTTCATTTTTTTCCGCATAATAAAGAATCAGGGAGGCTGCTTCATCCTTTTGCCTTGGGCGGGATTCGTCCGCCGAAACGCCGCAAATCGCCTTGCAGGCCACGCTCTGATACACCAGGGTCCTGACCCGTACCTCCGCCCGGATTTCCAGCCCGCCGGAGCCGTTGATCCGGTAGGTCACCGAGGACACGAAGCATTCCGTCTCGCATCTTAGGTTGTCGGGCAGGGACACCTGCTCCTTGGTAAATTCGAAGTCGGTCATTTTTTCCAGGTAAACCGGCTCTCCTTCGCCGTTTACCGCCAGTACGCATAGATTGAATTTTCCTTTAAAGCTTAGCTGACCGCCCTCCCCCTTTGCCGCGCCGCAGGCGGCAAAGTCGCTCCACACGCTGATGACGCCGGAAGCGCCGCCATCCTTAATTTCCACTGTGGATTTGCAGGGAACGTTTTCGGAAAGCACCTCTAAAAGCTGTTCCAGGTTGGCGGTTTGGTAATCCAGGTTCAGCTCAAATTTGGTGGAATACGCGTCGGTGACGATCTGCGCTTCTTCCTTCCGGTAAGATATCGCCGTAGCCATCAGCTTCATCTCACAGGATAACAGGGTATCGGCGCCGTCGCTGTCGGTGCGGATTTGCAGGTCGCAGTTCATCACCGACAGCCGGGCGTCGCACAGGCATCCCTCGTCGGTGCCGGGAGCGTCTACGATCTGGCTGACGGGGATGGAGAACTCCATGGTTTCCAGGGTGCCGTTTTCGATGCTGCCCATATACAGCACCTTAATCAGGGCCTCGCCCTTGACGATCAGTTTATCCGCCACCACCTTGACATCCTCGACCAGGGCGCTGGCGTCGGTCCGCACAATGGCTTCCGCTTCCGGCTTGCCCTGGCCAAGCTCCAGCACCTCGTTGATGGTAAAGGTCTGCTGGGCCATGGAGGATACCCGGCTCAGGGCCACGCTGCTGACCTTCTGCTGGATATCTTCTTCCTCGATGCTGCTGACGATGCTTTGATTCATGGTGGAAACCACCCGGGCCTGAATGGAAAACGCCCCGTGAATATCCAGCTTTCGGGGGCTTACCGCCCGGCAGTTCACATAATCCACTCTTGTATTCAAAAAGGTCACCGCCGAGCCGGGGTTTTCCGGCGGCTTTTTCAGGGCGATAGAGGTGGAAAAAGGACTGGCATACTCGCAGCACCGCACCGCTTTTTTGCCAGAATCGAGATAAAGCAGCTTTACCAAGACCTCGCCTTCCACATCCAACCGGTCAGAGATGGTTTGGTCACTGATTGTGGGGTAAATTTGACATTTTAAAATTTTCTGTATATCAGGGCAATAATCCGGCAAGCTGAAATCCAGATCAATGGGCTGCTCCGCTGAGGTGTCCAAGATCGTTTCGCAAACCGGGATTTCCCCCTTCATTACTCGATACTCCATAAAGCTTATCTCTCCTTTTTCTTTTTCTAATCCAAATGTATGACCAGCCTGTAAAAGTTATTCCCACGGGAATAGAAAAATCATTCTCCGGACAAATCTTTTTCCGGAGAAGCGCAAAAAGACGGAAGCGCGGCGATCGCCGCGCTTCCGTCTTTTTGTCAATTTTCAGGTTATACGGTTGGTTCTTTTTTCACACCGAACATTTTTCTCAAGAAAAAGCCAAGGAACCCTTTATCCTTCTTGACAACCACTACTTTCATGAAGCAAGCCTCCTGTCTAAAATTATCGGCGTATGAGCGATACGGCCAGCACGATCACCACGATCGCCACGATCCCTATCACAAAGCGGTCCGGAAACAGGCAGGAACAGGTGAGTCCCAGAGCAAAATAAAGAGCGCATTTCCCCTGGCGCTTATAATTGCATCTTACCATATGTTTTTCACCGCCTAATAAAAGCGGGCAGTTCCAAAGCGCATTCCGCTTTTTCCCGCCGCCTTAGGTATTCCGCCGTTCCTGTCTTATTCCATCTTACGCGGCAGCGGGGAATCGGTGCAAACTTTTTCATTTTCCTTGGCCATAATGATTAAGGCCGGCCCCTCGTGGACGGTAACTTTCGCGCTGGTTCCAATCAGGCAGTTACTGACCCCCATTGGGTCGTAGGGGTACAGCCTGTGATGATCCAGGGGGTATTCCAGCCCCTGGTAGCTCACCGTGCAGTAGGATGCCCCGTAAGGGAACACGGAAACCAGGTCCCCCGGCGCCCCTTGCAGTCCCACCCGGCCGTTTGGCACCAGAATGGTTTCGTTCTGCCGGTCCGCCAGCACCCCTTTGGCATTATGCATCGCCAGGTAATACAACGCGCATAAATTGGCCACCGTGTGGTCTAAGCGGCCGCCGGTGGCGCCTAAAATCAGAAAATTCCGGTAGCCCCGGCCCAGGCACTCTTTCAAGGAGTACATCATGTCCGTGTCATCCTTGCGCACCGGAAGATGGATCGCCTCAACCTCCGGCGGAAGAGGCTCCGTACAGGAGTCTAGATCCCCGATCAGCAAGCCGGGCTTCCGCCCCAGTTCCCGGGCGGTCAGGTACCCGCCGTCGGCGCAAACCAAAAAATCCTCCGGGGTGATCTGGGCTTGGATATACCGCCTTTCCCTCTCGTCTACCGGCGCGGAGCCCAGAATCACGCAGCGTTCCTTTTTTATTTCAATTCCCATTCCTTGACATCCTTTACTTCTTGGTACATGGAGCAATAGCTTTCGTGACGGGATTTGCTGATCTTCCCTTCCTCCACCGCCCGCAGGACCGCGCAGCCTTTTTCCCGGACATGGGCGCAGGAGGTGAATTTGCATTGATTTAAGTAAGGTTCAAACTCTGGAAAG
>CABUCM010000025.1 GCA_902490005.1 uncultured Ruminiclostridium sp. | reverse complement strand
AATACAACCAATTTTTGTCGATGTATTTTAGAATTTAATTTCAAAATTTATTTAATTTACTTTCCGTTAAAGTATACATTTTTATATATTTAATATTGTGCATTATTATGCGATGTTTTGCAGGTTTTCTGCGAAATATCGCATTTTTTTTACTTTTATACGTTTTTTCTTTTTGTCTATGAAACCATAGTTCCCGGCACAACTAATTGATAGTCTATTTTCTTCTCTAAAAAATCGTTTCATTATCTTGGTTTCCCGTTCGTTATAAAAACCTTTTTATAAGGAGGAGCCCACATGAAAAAATACTCTGTGGTTCAAATCGGACTAGGCGCCCGTGGAATTACCCATTTAAAGGGATTTCAAAATCATCAAGACCGAATCGAGATTTTGGGAATTTGCGACCTGCAACAGGACCGTTTGAAAGCTGTGGGAAAACAGTTCCAAATTCCGAAGGAACACTGGTACACCAACGCGGCGGAAATGGTAGAAACATTAAGGCCGGATATTCTTTCCTTTTGCACCCTGCCTAGCACCAGAGTGGAACTGGTCCAGCTGGCAGCCCGCACCGGTGTAAAAGCGGTGTGTATGGAAAAACCTATGGCTACCTCATTGGAGGACGCTAAAACAATGGTGGAGCTTTGCGAGGCCCATCGCATCAAAGCGGTTGTGTGCCACCAGCATAAATATCTGAAAAATTTTCAAATATTACAAAACATCCTGAAAAGCGGAGAATTAGGGTCAATTGAGAGGATTAATGCGGAATGCCAGCCCTGGCTTTCTCAGCTTGGAACGCACTATATGGATTATGCCATTTGGGCCAACGGCGGCATCGGGCCTGTCAGTGTGGTAGGCCATGTCCATGGAAAAACACTTCTTTCTGACACCCATCCCTCCCCCGACTACCTTTTGGGAGAGGCGGTCATGGAAAATGGGATCCGTTCCTCATTACAATTCGGTTATTTTTCTAGAAGGTTTCATCAGCATCAAGAAGATTACCAGTCTGGAATATATCCCATTGACTTTTGGGAGGACGACCGTTTGACCGTTTACGGCAGCACCGGTTATGTGTGGGCGGAATGCAACGGACACTGGGGTGCGTTTACAGCCGCTACCAATGGAGCCGTGATCGGCGGAAAAGAAAACGGATTTCACGATGAACTGGAGCATCCATTCGGCCAGACTATCTATACGGCGGATTTAATCCGCTGGCTGGACGACGACACCCAAATTCATCCCTGTAATATTCAGCAAGCTTATACAGGGTATGAAGCGCTTGAAGCAATGTGTATCAGTGCGCTGGAGCACCGGCGTGTTGATCTTCCGATGAAACAATCCTTTGGAGGTGATATCAATCAGCGCATGCGCCGGGAACTTCCCGAAATCCGGCGCAGGAACCTTCCCTAAAGCCACATGCCGCCAAGGGTGTTTTGCAGACTGAATACCTAACACCGGCGGCAACAAATTTGATCACAATTTTTTGTGGAAAGGAAACGTTAAGATGACTTATAACTATCGAGACAAACTTCGCCGGACCCTAATCGATATGCATATCGAAAATTGGAACCCCGAATTTATGTCCAAGTTTGACCCTGAGACTTATTTTGAAAGCCTGAAAATAGCAAAAATTAACGCGCCTATGATTTACATCCAATCTCATGTTGGCCTTTGCTACTGGCCTACCAAATCCGGAGAGATGCACGAGGGGTTTATCGGCAAAGAGGACGCCATGAAAAGGCTCTTCGATATGTGCCACGACGATGGAATGGCGGTTGTTGCTTACTACAGCATTATTTATAATAACTGGGCCTATCGGGAGCATCCAGAATGGCAGATGCGGGACCTGGAAGGACGGGGCTCCCGGGCAACTGGGAAACGTTATGGGCTGTGTTGTCCCAACAACATGGAATACCGCAATTTTGTCCGTGAGCAAATGGCGGAATTCTGCGACTATTTTGACTTTGAGGGTATTTTCCTTGATATGACCTTCTGGCCTATGGTCTGTTACTGCGACGAGTGCCGGGCCCGCTGGGAAAAAGAAGTCGGCGGCCCTATGCCTGAAGTGATCGATTGGAAGGATGACCGCTGGAATTTGTTCCAGCGTAAGCGCCAGGAATGGATGGAGGATTTTGCTCTGGATATGACGGCGGAGATCAAAAAGCATAAGCCGGAATGCGCCGTAGAGCATCAATATTCCAATGCCGTACATATGTGGAACCGCGGCGTGAATGAGAATATTGGCAAAGCCAGCGATTACGCCGGCGGCGATCTTTACGGCGGTATTGCGCAGCAATCCTTTGCCTGTAAATTATATTATAACCTGACGCAAATTCAGCCCTTCGAATACATGACTTCCCGATGCTATCCCGCGTTAAGCGAACACACCACAACGAAATCCATGGATCAGCTGCGGGCCAGCGTTCTGGTCACCGCTCTGCACCACGGAGCCAGCCTTATGATCGACGCCATCGATCCCAAGGGGACCCATGACCGCCGTGTCTATGAAGCGTTAGGCCAGATACATGGAGAGATGGAACAATATGAGAAATATTTAAAGCGTGGGAAAATGGCCTATGATGTCGGTGTCTATTTCAATCTTAACGGCAAAATGGACGTGGAAAACAACGGCGTTAAAATCGGCTCCAAAGAGGAAAGCGATCCCACAATGCCTCATTTAGACGCTTCCATCGGCGCCGGCGAATCTCTGAGAAAACACCATATTCCTTACACTGTTTTGAACAACTGGAAGCTTGAGCTTTTAAAGGACACAAAGGTTGTGGTTCTGGCGGATGCCCCCATGATTTCTGAAAGAGAAATCGACGCGCTCCGGGAATATGTTAAAAACGGCGGCTGCCTGTATATGAGCGGCCATTCCGCGCCGGAGCTGGCGGAGGAATTCTTCGGTGGTACCATTGAAGGCTTGACTCAGGAGGATATCACTTATATGGCCCCCGCAGATGGCACGGATTGGATGCAGGGCTATTTCACAAAGGATTACCCCCTGGTTATGTTTGAACGGTCCTTTAAAATGAAGGGACAGAAAAACGGAGAGGTTTTGGGAACCCTCACCCTTCCCTATACGGTTCCGAATCCGTTGGGAATCTTTACCGACATGTGTTCCTATGCCAGTGAAACCATTCAGGAAGACGATCCCAGGTATCCCTTTGCTACCATTCACGCCAATCCTCCTGGAATCGCTACCGACTATCCCGCCCTGCTAAAGACCAACTATGGCAAGGGAACCGTCATTTGGTCCTGTGTCCCCTTTGAAAAAGCCGACCGTTTTCAGCACAGCGATATTTTTGCCGGTTTGATCCGGTCGCTAATCCCCGGCGAACCGGTATTCTCCTCTTCTACCGCTCCCGAACCGGTGGAGTTTGTGCTATTCGACGCGCCGGAATACAAAGAAAAGTACATCGGCATGGTTAATCTGCAGGAGGGTTTCCGTTTTCTTCCGGTTTATCACTTTGATGTGGAAATCGAATCTGCCGAAAAGCCTGTTAAGGTTCTGAAGTCCTGCTCTGACGAGCCGGTAGATTTCTCCTATGAAAACGGCAAAGTGAAAATCGCTGTAGAACGTCTGGATTGCTTTGATATGTACACGATCTGCTATGCTTAAGCCCTTCCTTTTTTGAGGGAAAGCTTTTATTTCTTCTAATACCGCGCTGATATCCTGCGCCGGTCTTCGTCATCGGCGCGGGGTCTCACCGTAGGGATCTCATGTTTTTTCGCAACAGAGCTGGAAGGCCGGCTTAAATCGGTTTTCCTTTCCTTCCTCCCTTCCTTCCTGGAAAGGGAAGAAGCGTACATATCCAGTGATAAAAAACATTTGCAACTTCCCTTTTCAAATGTTTGGAGAAAACCCACACAATCGCTGTGGTTGTGATACACAGAATCCTTTGGGGAGAATTCAAAAAAGGAGAAGGTGTCAGAAATGAATCAAAATCGGGTGGGAAAAAAAGGAATCGGTCGCTGGCTGTTATTTCTTTTGCTAGTCCTTTTGCTTGTCATTTCCTTTTACCCAATCTTATGGATGTTTTTAGGGTCTTTTAAAACCAACAACGAAATCTATCAAAACGCGTTGGCGTTTCCGACCGGCTTTGACTTTACCGTCTATCGAGACGCGTGGATCGCCGCCAACTTCTCTCAGGCGCTGCTGAACAGCCTGATGATTACGGTAATCAGCGTTGTTTTAATCGTCCTGATCTCAAGCCTTGCCGCGTTTGCGTTTTCAGTGATGGACTTTAAAGGAAAAAACGCGCTTTATCTTTTTATTTTGGCTGGGCAAATCATCTCTGCTCAAATTATCTTAATTCCGCTGTTCTCTATGTTTAAATCCATGCAGGTGCTTAATACGCAATGGTCCGCGATCATTGCGTACACCGCGGTGGGAATCCCCCTTTCCATGCTGCTGCTTCGAAACAGCTTCCAGGAGGTTCCCAGGGATATCTATGAATCCACGAAAATTGACGGCTGCAACAGCTTTCACTATTACTTGAGCTTTATGCTTCCTCTAAGCAAACCTGGGCTTGCCAGCGTTATCATTTATCAGGCGCTATTCGCGTGGAACGAATACATATTCGCCTTGACCTTCTTAAGCGCTAACAATGTCAAAACCCTTCCCTTGACTTTGACGGTATTTGTTGGCAGGTACGCTTCCGACTGGCCGAAAATTTTCGCTATTCTCTCCCTTTCGGTCATTCCGATTATCGTTCTTTACCTGTTTCTGCAAAAATATTTTATCCGCGGCTTAACCGCCGGCGCGGTAAAGGGTTAAGGAGGAGAATATTATGACAACAAAAAAGAGATTTCATCCTATGCGCCGCCTAGAGCCGTATCTTTATTTACTTCCATCAATTTTAGTAATTTCTGCTTTTCTGTTTTATCCCATGCTGGATTCCCTCAGGCTTTCCTTTACCGATTGGAACGGCCTGAAGGAGGTATCCTATATTGGCTTTAGTAATTATGACAAAATCTTTCACAACAACGAATTTTGGAATTCTATCTGGGTCACCATCGTTTGGGTAGTGCTGTCTGTAGTGATTCTTCCTTTGACCGGGCTTCTCTATGGCGTTATGGTAGAGTATCTTTCTCCAAACCGGACGACATCCGGGATATTCCGCACTATATTGTTTATGCCCATGATGATGTCCTATGTGGCAATCGGACTTCTGTGGCAGTTGGTTTACGATCCCAATCTTGGACTGATCAATAGCTTCCTGAGCCTGTTCGGCATGATTGACCCGGTGAATCCCATTCAGTACCTAAGCAACTCAAATATGGCGCTGTTCTGGGCATTTATCCCGGTAATCTGGCAATGGTCAGGCTTCGGCATGGTAATGACCTGCGCCGCAATGATGAACATCCCCCATGATATCATCGAAGCGGCGGCCATCGACGGCGCTTCCAAAACCCAAACCTTTTGGCGGGTGGTTTTGCCCCTGCTGATGCCCACGGTGCTGACTGGTTCCGCCATCAATCTCATCGGCGGATTTAAGGCTTTTGATATTATCTATGTCATGACGCAGGGCGGACCCGGCAGCGCCACCAAGGTGACGTCCATACTCATGTATAGGCTGGCCTTTACGGAAAACCGTTTCGGCTATGCTTGTGCGATGGCGGTCATCGTATTCCTGCTGGCGCTGATTTTAACCGGCCTATTCAATAAATTCCGCAGTTCTGTGGACCGGAGTGTCGGCAACATCTAACCACGGTCATGAAATATTGCTGAAAGCAGTATTTCAGATAAATTTTGTTCTCTGAAAAAGAGAACGCATTAAAAAACGGGAGGTAAAACTAATGAAAAAGAAGTTCCTGGCAGTCCTAGCGTGTATGTTAGCGATCCCTATGGTATTCGGAGGTTGCTCCGGAGATTCTGCAAATTCCAGCACCCCTGCGAATTCTGACAAAGCTTCTTCCGCGGAGGGAACCTCCAGCACCAGCGGTGAAACCACTAAGATCACGGCGTGGCTGAACGCGCCCTTGGAAAACGAAATGGCTTATTATGAGGCTTTCAGCGAAAAATATCCCCAGTATGAGATTGAGTATACCCTTTATCAGGATGACGAATTGAAAGAACAAACCACCATCGCCATCCAAGCTGGCACCGCCCCCACCATTCTCCGTCCCAAGGTGGGTTCCCAGTTAAACGACCTGATCGCGGCAGGAGCCTGCACTGATCTGAACGCTTATTCTGAACAGTATGGCTGGAAAGATATGAGCTACGAGGATATCTACGACGCCTGCTCTAAGGATGGCGTCTTATATGCGGTTCCCCGCTCCACCGGCGGATATTGGGAAACTCTTTATTACAACGCCGATATGGCAAAAGAACTAGGGCTTGAGCTCAAGCAGGATATGACCATCGACGAATTTGTCGCTTTAAAAGAAACGGTCAATAATGCTGGCTATCAGCTGCTTTCCTTTGGAAACCTGGACCGCTGGCCTGGCGTTATTCTTATGGGCGACTATTTCATGCAGGTGTCTACCCCCCAAATTATCGATGATTTGAACAGCGGCGCCGTAAAATGGAACGACTCCCCTGAGGTATTGGAGGTTTTCGGTGCTTTACAGAAGCTGGGACAAAGCGGAGCCTTTATCACCGGATTTGAATCCTCTGACCACATGTCCGTGAACCAGTCCTGGGCCTCTGGAAAGACCCTGTTTATGTATTGCGGAACATGGTGGCCGGAATCTCTGACCAACGGCTGGGATGACGTTCCCTTTGAAATTCACACTGTATCTCTGCCTAAGATTAATGCCGATACCGAGCTGAAGGGCCAGATGTTCTTTGCCAATGATGCTTATGCGGTTTACAGCGGTGCCAGTGACGCTGAAAAAGAGGCTGCCGCCGCTTGGCTGGATTATACCTATAACTTTGACGGCTGCAAGGCTAAGTTTGCCGACTCTGCCCTCTATACTGTGAACAAGGCGTTTAACGAATCCCTGGATGAGTTAGGTCTGGAAATGAACCCGCTGTTCCAGGAAGAGGCCTTTACGAAACAGATGGATCTGCCCCAGATGAACTATGCCGACTGGGCGTTTGATACCTCTGTTATTGAAGAACTGAAACTGCGGATCGTCGACCTTTTTGCTGGCACGATGACTCCTGAGCAGGCCGCCGATTCTGTGGCAACAGTCGCTGAAGAGGTTGTAGGGAAATAACCTTTTCTCCGCTCCCTCCCCGATTTTCTCAAAAGATAGGCTGTCCTCCTCATTTATGGCTTTTAATTGGGAGGGCAGCCTTTTCTGAAAATATCATTGGAATCTCTCCTGTTTTGAATTTGTAGATTTCAACCAACCATAGATTTGAAAATAGATGAATGGAGTCTGAGTAAGGATGGCGACAATTAAAGATGTAGCAAAACGGGCGGGAGTTTCCATTTCCACAGTTTCCAATGTTATAAACGGTTCCCAATATGTCAGTGGTGAATTGACAAAAAAGGTGCAGTCTGCAATTTCCGAACTGCATTACCGGGTGGATGTGACCGCCCGGAATATGAAAATCAGAAGCACAAAAATCATCGGCGTCATCGTAAGCTCTTTTAATATCATTTTTGTTCCTCAAGTCATGAATGGAATCCAGAAGTTCGCTTCTGAGCACGGTTATCAGATTCTGTTCTATTCCTCTGATTTTAGCTTTGAGAAAGAGAAACGCTGCGTTTCTCTTTTGCTGGATCATAAGGTAGACGGGATAATCATGAACTCTGTAGCCAGCTATCAGGAAAAAGAGTACTTTCAGGAACTGGCTGGGCTGACAGTGAGCCATAAAAAAGTGTTTGTGGTAAGCTTGGAAAGAAATCTTTCAAAATATGGGATTTACTCTGTTCATGTCAATAACTTTCTGGGTGGAAAAATCGCCGCTGAATATCTGATAGAACGGGGCTGTTCCCATATCGCGGTGATTTCCGGGCCAAAATTTCACGACGTTGTCTATGACCGCCTGGTCGGTTACCGGTCCGCCCTTGAAAGGGCAAGCCTTGCTTACGACTCCAGCCTGATCGAATACGGCGATTATACCACGCTCAGCGGTTATTTGGCCATGAAGCGTATTATCATGAACGGGATTCAGTTCGACGGGGTATTCTCCTGCAACGATCAGATGGCTATCGGGGTATTAAAGGCGTTGAAGGAAAGCCGGATTCATTCACCAGAACAAGTGAAAATTATTGGATTTGACAACACTTATGTTTCTTCTATCGCTGTCCCCTCCCTCACCACCATTAATGTGCCTAAAGTCCGTATGGGGATCGTTGCCGCACAAAAATTAACAGAGATGATTGAAGGGAATCTTCCCGACGGAGAAATCTCCTATGAAATACCCATCAATTTGATACAAAGGATGACGACAGATCCAGAGAAGGAAAACGGCATTGAATTGGAAGATTGGTGAGACTCGCAGAGATTTCGTTCAAAAAGCATACGGCCTAAATATCCTAAATGAAAGGACGGTGATTGGGAATTCTGTATTTTTATCTTTCTTTATTTAGATAGGGATATAGTGACCCGTATTAACATGAAAATAGTGGTGTTTCAACAGCCTGGACTGCCTGCATCCAAGGGCTGCGATTCTATTTTAAAAAAGCTCGCCGGCAAGGCGGAACTGCAATTTGTGGATACCGACGGAATTTTATCCGGCGCTTTTTCAGGAGATTTCTTTTATAACGCTCACGGAGAGTATTATCCTATGGATATCGAAGACGCTCTTTTCACCTTTTTTGCCCAGGGCGGAGGTCTTCTGCACATTGGGGGAATGCCCTTTGAAAAGGCAATGGTATTGGAAAACGGTGAATGGCGTGAAGCGACCCGCACCTTAGGCGATCTGAGAAATCACGAGGGCTATGGCAATTTGTCGATGCCCATGGATGTTTTCCGGGCGCGTCTGGGCTTCACCCCTTATTCTCCCGCCTATCAAAATGTTTCACTGGATTGGAAACATGATTTTGACAAGGACCTGGTAGGCGAGTTATCAATGGTAAACTGCCTGCCGGAACGCAGTGTCAATCTTACCACCACAGTCCCCTTGGAGCTTACTTTTCCGGAATTAGAGCTGATCGACAGCCGGTCCTATCACGGCAGGCCCATCTGCCGCGATACCATCGCCGCAGGCTGGATCGTCACGCCTGACGGGCAAAAAATTATGCCCTCTCTTCTGCTGACAAAATTCTGGGGAAATCCCTACAACAAGGACCAGTCGGTCATCCCTCATCCCTGGGCGATATTTACCGGAGTGTTGGACGATTCCCTGCCAGAGCAATTGGTGGACGCCATGCTTCGCTGGCTTTCCATTCCAGCAGTACTAAAAAATATCGATCTCCCCTACGCCACCTTGCACGCCGGAGACAGCGTTCAGGTGCTTCCAGACATTTGCGGAACGCTTCCCAACAGCTGGCGTTTGCAGGGCTGCCAGGCAAAGATGACTAAGGACGATCTGCTCAGCGGCAAAAAACCGGAGTGGGTTTGCTCTGATGCTAGCAGCTTGCAGATTACATACGAAAAGGATCTGCTGTTACAGCCTGTTCGCTTTATGCTTTTAGACGAACAAAACCGGGTGCGGGACTATACGGAGTCCGCTTTAGTGACCTGGGACCCGGAAAGCCTGCGGCATACCCGCCGTCTGGAGCCGGATGGCTGCTATTTTTCGGAATATCAGGACCGCACGCTGGTTTCCCGTTCCCGTTGGGTAAACGGAACCAACTGGCAGGACCGGTGCCAATATTCTCTCACCTGGCACAATCCCAATCCTCTCCGCGTTGCCGGAGACGCGAAAGCGCTTCATGAGGCGGGCATGGTTCTGGTTCGCACCCATTATTTCATGCCAGGCTGGTTCCGGGTCATGCCGGGTGAAATCTTTGCGGAAACTCACGGCGATTTCTATCGTTCTTTCGAAAAGGGCCCAGAAATTTCTGAACGCCACCTTCGCGCCATCGAGGCCCATGTGGCGTTGTTCTCTAATATGGATTTAATTTTGATGCCCACTGTTTATACGCAAACAGGACCGGAAATGGGAAACCCCGCCCACTGGGTTGGTTCCTCCAGGCTGACCATGGTAAAAGCCTATCGCGGCGCGCAAATAGCCTTTGCCAAGCAGATTATGGAGCGTTTAGGCGATTGCGCTTCTATTTCTTGGGACATCTGCAATGAAATAGATTCAGAAATGTATCCGACCTCGGAATGGCTGACGGAAATGCGTGCCATTTGGGGGAAATCGGGCCAAATGATCGGTATTGGCACCTATGGTATGGAAGATAATGTGGCTTTAGGCGAATCGGCCGACTGGCATTCAATTCATACTCCATGCTGTAAAACAAAAGATGAATTCCGTACCGGCAAGCCCTGCCTGCTTCAGGAAGCATGGGTGCCCACACCTTCGACCCGGGCGGGAGAAAAGGATTTGGAAGACCACCTGAGCAAAAGCCTGGCCTGGACGCTTAAATTTGGCGGCTGTGGGCTGATGCCATGGAACTGGAACATGAGCATGGTGAATTGGCGTTATAAAGTTGGCTTTGTGGATTATTGGGACCTGGAATTAGGCTGCTGCGTCCACGGAGACGGAACGCCCCGCCACGGGCTGATTACCATGCGCAATTGGGCGGCTCTTATGGAAGGCCTGGCCTTTGACCAATCCGCCAATCAGCAGGTGGTATTCATTTATCCCAAAACCTGCTTGATGGGCGGCGGCTATGAATACGCCGTCTATCTGAAGGATCATAACATTCCTTTTATCGGCGTCAACGACCGGGATTTTGCGAATTTCGACCTTTCCAATACGAAAGCGGTATTTGCCCCCTATTACGCTCTGGGCTATCGTGAGGAAACCTGGCAGAAGTTACGCAAATTCGCCATCAAGGGCGGCGTGGTTTTTGCCCATAACGATAACATGCAGTTGGATGAAAACGGAGAATTTGCCCGCCACCGTGAAATTCCGGAGCTGCCTGGAATTGAAAGGCTTGGAGACGGCTGTATCCGCTGGCATATGGGCTATAACGAAAGCGATCCTCTTTCCTTGTGCGATCCTAAACTGCTGGATTCTCTTCCTTTGGTGTGCCGCAAAGACTCCGTGATTCCTATTGTCAACGGAAGCATACGTATTACAGAGCGCCTCAGCACCGATGAAACCACGATGCCTACCGACTGGATTCCTTATGACAAGCTTCCCGCCCGGAATATTCCCATTAAAATCGAAATTGAAGACGAATGCGGTTATGTAACCCGGGGCTGGGCGAAAGAAGGAAACGCCATTTCCATGTGCGGCGCGGATATTTCCGGCGTCCGTCCCTTCTATGTCATCCAGGTTGCGGAAAATTCTTTTGTAGCCGCTGGGACCGATCTGACCATAAAAACAAACCGTCAGGCGGATTTCACGCTGGTGGATTATACGGTAGACGGGCAAATCCATCCTTTGAATTGCTATTCCCCTCTTCGGAAAACCATGCGTCCTGGGGAAACCGTGATTCAGCAGGATGGCTGGCAGGCCATGCATTGGGTGCAGGTTACCTTGGAATAAATACAGATTATTTCAATGAAAGAAAGGATTTTTGTGATGAAAATTTTAGTATATGACGCTCCCAAGACCATGAGGGTTGACGAAGTCCCTGATTTTCCTTTAGGAGAAAATGAGCTCCGTGTTCAGACCTTATATTCCGGTATGAGCCATGGAACGGAAATGAATGTCTATCGGAACCTAGTTCCCCAGTTTTCCAAAATCAATGATCCCAATACCCGGCTTCTCCTTCCCTCTGACGGAAAGCAGACATGGACCTATCCCGTTAGAAGCTGTGATCCCGGCATGTGGGGGCTTGGATATTCAAATGTAGGAAAGGTGATTGAAAAAGGGGCCAAGGTGTCCGGCTTTGAAATTGGAGATGTAGTATACTCCTCCTCCCCCCATCAGACCCAGGTGGTCAAAGACGCTTCTGAATTTATCCGGGTTCCTAAAGACCTTGACCCAAAGTATGTAATCTTCTTCTTTAACCTGATGACCACCTATAACGCTATTTTGGATGCAAGAATCAAGCTGGGAGACGTGGTTGTGGTCAGCGGGCTGGGCCTTCTGGGCCAGCTGTGCGCCCAGATGGCTAAAATGAGCGGCGCCGCTAAGGTTTACGGCATCGATACCTATGCGCATCGCCGGAAGGCCGCGGAAGAAAACGGCTGTGACGAAACCTTTGATCCTGCCAGCGGCAAGGATATCGCCCTGGAAATCAGGAAAAGAACCGGCAACCGCGGCGCGGATGTGGTGCTTGAGGTTTCCGGCAATACCCATGCTTTAAACGAGGCGATTCGGATCGCCGCGCCGGAAACTACCGTCATCGTGGTCAGCTGGTATCAATCTGAAGCAAGGGGCCTGTATTTAGCGGATGAATTCCACCACAACCGTATTGGGCTGAAGCAGTCCCAGAGTGCTCATGTGGATCCAGCGTTTTCCACCCTGTATACTTTAGACCGCAGGCAGGACTTTTGTATGAACCTGCTGAAAAAGCTTAGTCTGGACAATTTGATCAATATGGTGGATTACAACGACGCCCCCTCCGCTTACGCCCATGTGGACCAGCATCCGGAAGACGTCATTCAAATTGTATTTCGCTATGACAGCTAAAAGGAGGCGTTTCTCATGATTAAACTCGGCGGCCATGTCTTCCCCAAAGCAGGAGAAAATGCAAAAGATCCAGAATTACTGGCCCGTTTAGCGAAAGAAATGGGTTATCAGGCAGCATATGCCCCCGAATACCTTACCATCGACAAACCCGATGAAATCCGTGTGGCCCGCAAGGCCTTTGAAAAAGAGGGCATTCTCATTGCCGAAGCAGGCTATTGGGAAAATATGCTGGATTTGCGCCCGGAGGAACGAAAAAAGAATCGGGATGAAATGTGTAAAATCTACGCCATGGCTGAGGAATTGGGTGCTGGCTGCGTGGTTAATACCGCCGGGTCCTATTGCGAGGGCCCCGGCTATACGGACCACAACCCCAAGAATTTTACCGAAGAGCATTTTGAAGACGCTGTGGAAATGGCCCGCTATCTTATCGATGCGGTAAAGCCCAAGCACACCTATTTTACCTATGAGGTCTTTATGTACAATTCTATCGATTGCCCGGAGCAGTACGCCAGAATTCTGAAAGCGGTAGATCGGGAAAGGTTTGGCGCGCACATTGACCTGACCAATATGATGCGCTCGCCAAGAGAGCTTTATCAGGCCAAGGAACTGACAGACAAATGTGTAAAGCTTTTCCCGGATAAGATTATCTCCGCTCACATCAAGGATGCCCGGCTAAAACGCCCAGCCATTACCACTTTAATCGAGGAAGCGCTCCCCGGGGAAGGCGAAGTGGATTTAGCCGCCTTTCTGAAAGGATTCGATTCTCTGCCCCGCACCGTTACCATGATGATGGAGCATTATAAGGACGCGGACGAATACAGCAGAGGGCTTCGTTATCTCCAAAAGACCGCCAGAGAGGCCAGCATCGCTCTTTAACTTGTTTCGAAGACAGCTGGAAAGGAAGAAACACCTATGAGAAAAATCTCGATCATCGGCGCCGGAAGCATTGTATTCTGTAAAACCTTAATTCTGGATATATTGGCGACTCCCGGCATGGAAGAAACCACCTTCTGTCTGATGGATATCAGCGACCAGAGGACTACCCATTTGAAACTATATCTGGAAAAAATTAAGGAGAAATATGGCCTTAAGGCTGAATTTCAGGTCACTACCGACCGGCGCGCCGCTTTAAAGGGAGCCAATTATGTCATCACTACCTTTTTGATCGGCGGCATGCGGGCCTATCAGGTGGATTATGAGGTTCCCCTGAAATATGGCGTGGATCAGTGTATCGGCGATACGTTAAGCCCCGGCGGTATTTTTCGTGCAATGCGGACGATTCCGGTGATGAACTCTCTTGCCGCAGAAATCCGGGAATTGTGTCCAGACGCATTGATGTTGAATTATGTTAACCCAATGTCCGCGGTATGCTTGTCTTTAGCTAACAGCGGCGTTAAGGTGGTTGGTTTATGTCATGGGGTACAGACCACATTGGACCTGCTTTCCCGCTATACAGGCGTAGAGAAAACGGAAATCGACTATGTATGTGCTGGGATCAATCATATGGGTTGGTTTATCAAACTGGAAAGCCACGGAAAAGATCTTTATCCCAAATTGCGGGAAGTTTTTGAAAAGCCGGAATATTACGCCAATGAAAAGGTTCGCGGCGAGATGTTCCGTCATTTCGGATATTTCATGACAGAATCCTCCGGCCATCTATCGGAATACCTTCCCTATTTTCGAAGAAGCCAGGAGACCCTGGACACCTACTGCGACGAACCTCTTTTTGGCGGCGAATCCGGGGCGGCCTATCATTGGAATCTAAAGGTCGCGCAAAAATATGGTGACAGGAATATCTTTGCGGAGGAACCGATTGAGCTTCCCAAAAGAAGTGTGGAATACGGCTCTTATATCATTGAGGCCATTGAATGCAATCGGGTATTCCGGTTTAACGGTAACGTGCGAAATAACGGCTGCATTGAAAACCTACCCGATAACTGCTGCGCGGAGGTTCCTATTTTTGCCGACGGGGCGGGACTTCATCCAACGTCGGTTGGAAAACTGCCGCCTCAGTGCGCTGCGCTGAACATGACCAATATTCTGGTGCATCAGCTGACAGTAGAAGCGGCGGAAACCGGGGATCCGGAGCTCTTGGTTTATGCCTTGAGCATGGATCCTTTGACCAGCGCGGTACTGCCCCTTCCCAAGATTCGGGAGATGGCTTCAGAGATGTTGGAAAAATCCAGAGCTTGGCTACCGCAGTTTGAGGGAAAATCCATCCGGCTGAATCCCAGGGTTATTATTCCTGCCGATGTTCAGCGGGTTTCTGTTCCCACAGACCCGGCTTTAGCGATTTCGGAACGGATGGTAAAGCTAGCCGAATAGCACTTATATTTCACTAGACGCGCCACAATACAACCCCTGTATCGAATAAAAGCCAAGGGTCCGAAACACTTCAAATGTTTCGGACCCTTGGCCAATTAACGTGTTTTTACCATTAGGAAAGAATCGCTTTATGATAGATTTTCTTACCCTTTTTAATGACCACAAAGCCTTTTTCAAAAGCACTTTGTGGAATTTTTGCGGTCACAGCGGTCACCTTTTCATCGTCTACAGAGATACCGCCCTGATCGATCAGCCTGCGGGCTTCTCCCTTGGAGGGAACCAGCTTTGTCTTTGCCAGCAGGTCTAAAACTGAGATTTCTCCGTCAATGAAGTCATCGGCGGAAAATGCAGTAGACGGCATGTCCTCAGAATGGGCGCCTCCGCCAAAAATAGCCTTAGCGGCGTTCTGCGCTTTGACCGCCTCTTCCTCGCCGTGAATCAGCTTGGTTACCTCATAAGCCAAAATTTCTTTTGCCTTATTCAGTTGGCTGCCTTCCCATTTGGCCATTTCCTCAATTTCTTCCAGCGGAAGGAAAGTCAATATCTTCAGACAGCGGATAACATCGGCATCATCCACATTTCTCCAATACTGGTAAAAGTCATAGGGGCTGGTCTTTTCCGGATCAAGCCACACAGCGCCGCTTTCTGTTTTTCCCATTTTGCGGCCGTCGCTGGTGGTCAACAGCGTGAAAGTCATGCCGTAAGCGTCTTTGCCATCCGCCTTACGGATCAGTTCCACGCCGCCGATGATATTGCTCCATTGGTCGTCGCCGCCCAGTTCCAGCTGGCAGTCATATTTCCGGTTCAGCACCAGGAAATCGTAGCTTTGCATCAGCATATAGTTCAGTTCAAAGAAGGAAAGCCCCCTTTCCAAACGCTGCTTGTAGCATTCAAAGGACAGCATGCGGTTCACAGAAAAATAGACCCCTACATCCCGTAAAAACTCAATATAATTTAAATCCATCAGCCAGTCGGCGTTATTCACCATAATGGCCTTACCATCCGAAAAGTCCACTAATCGGGACATTTGCTTCTGGAAGCACTGAACGTTATGATCGATTTCCTCCCGGGTCATCATTCTTCTCATATCAGATTTTCCCGAAGGGTCGCCGATCATACCGGTTCCTCCGCCGAACAGGGCAATGGGCGTATGCCCGGCCTTCTGCATATGGGCCATCACCATAATCTGAACAAAATGGCCGACATGAAGGCTGTCCGCCGTAGGATCAAAACCAATATAAAAACTGGTCTTTCCGTTGTTTAATAAATCCCGCACTTTTTCCTCGTTGGTAAGCTGGGCGATGAGCCCCCTTGCCTTCAGTTCATCGTACACACCCATGATTTTTATACCTCCATTTTTTCATGTTTGGGGGCTATTTCTGAAAAATAAAAAAGCCCCCTGCAAATTTCGCAGAGGGCGGAAAATCCGCGGTACCACCTCAGTTCACCACAACCTCACGGCTATGGTCTCACGAGTACAATCAATACTCTGGCGCTGTAACGTGCGCAAATACGGCGAGACCTACTAAAAAACGTTCAGCCCCGCGGCTCCAAGATGTATTTCAAAAAGCCCTCTTCCCCGCCTTACACCAACCGCCGGGTCTCTTTGCAAGCAAAGCTCTTTTACTTCTTCTTTTCACAGCCGTTATGTGAATTATAGTCAAAGAAAATCCATTTGTCAAGGCTTTTCAGCGGAAACCCCTGCCAAAGAAAGCATTTCTTCCGCGCTTTTCAGGGTTAATTCCGTTACCTTGACCCCGCTGATCATCCGGGCCAGCTCCCGCTTTCTGCCTTCAAAATCCAAAGGATGGACCTCCGTGAAGGTCCTCCCATCCCGAACCTCTTTTTTGATCAGGAGGTGATGGCCACCCAGCGCGGCGATTTGTGCCGAATGGGTGACGCAAAGCACTTGACGGTTCGCCGCCGCTTCCTTTAGCTTTAAGCCGACCTTTTGCGCGGCGCTTCCACTGATCCCCGTATCGATTTCATCGAAAATCAAGGTCTTTCCCACGCTGCTGTCAGAAAGAACCGTCTTTACCGCCAGCATAATCCGGGAAAGCTCGCCGCCGGATGCGATTTTTGATAAAGGCTTGGGAGGCTCTCCTGGATTGGTGGAAATTAAAAATTGAATCTCATCACAGCCATAGCGGTTCAAATCGCATACCGACTGGCGTACCAAAAACCGTATTCCAGGCATATCCAAAAAGGAAAGCTCCGTCTTGATACGCTCCACAAAGGTTTTCGCCGCTTTCTTTCTGGCCTCTGATAACGCCTGGGCAAGCTTCTGCGCCTGCTTTTCCGCTTTCTGGTATTCCTGCCGCAGGCTTTGAAGCCGCTCGTCAGAAAGGGTCACAGCCTCTAAATCAGCCTGTGCCTTTTCGTAATAGTTGAAAAGCTCCTCTTCAGAGCCGCCATATTTCCGCATCAACTTATAATATAAGTCCAAACGTTCTTCAATCGTTTCCAGCTCCGCGGGATCATACTCGATTTGTGACGCGTATTCCCGCAATTCTTCCGCACAATCGTCCAACTCATAGGTAAGCGCGGACATCCTCTCTGAAAGCGATTGCAAATCTTTGAAATAGGGCACGACCTCCTGGAGGGCGTCCGCCGCCGTCTGCAAAGCCTGTAAGGCGCCGGAATAGTTTTCATCGCCGGTGACGGCCTCTTTTGCCTCTTGGAAGGCCAAGGCGATCTTTTCGCTGTTTTGAAATAGCGTCCTTTTATTTGTCAGCTCCTCTAGCTCTCCCCGCTGCAAATTTGCGGCCTCCAGCTCCTGAAGCTGATAGGTTAGCAGATCAATCTGCCGCGCTTTTTGAGACTCGTCTAGAGAGAGGGCATCCATCTCTTTTTTTCGCTGCTTTAACCCGTAATAGGCCCGGCGGTATTCTTCTAACTGAGGGGAAAGCCTGCCCATATCATCCAAATACTGAATAGGAACGTCGGCGTTCAAAAGCTCATAATTTTCATTTTGCCCATGGATCGAGATCAGCGTGTTTCCTATTTCTTTTAATACAGAAACCGTGGCCGGCCGGCCGTTTACCCGGCAGCCGCCTTTTCCAGAAGCGCTGATCTCCCGCTGAAGCAAAAGGCTGCCGTCCTCTTCCGGGGAAAAGCCAAGAGCTTCCAGCACCCGCCCGGTTTCTTCGGAAATTTCAGTAAACAAAGCGCTTACCATCGCCGAGGATGCTCCGGTGCGGATCAAATCGTGAGAGGTTCTCTGACCTAAAATAGCATTGATCGCGTCGATAAGAATAGATTTTCCCGCGCCGGTTTCGCCGGTCAGCACATTAAGCTGTTCTGAAAAATCTATGGTAACCCGTTCGATAACGGCGATATTTTCAATATAAAGCTGGGAAAGCACGGCCCTCACCTCATTTTGATTCCATTAAGACTTCATCAGTTTTTTCAATTCAGTAACCAGATTGATGGCGGCGGCTTCATTCCGGACCAAAATAAAGATGGTATCGTCCCCCGCCAAGGTAGCCACCACGCCATCCCACTGCATAGAATCCATCACGGCGCAGACCGCCTGCGCCATGCCGGTCATGCACTTCAGCGCCACCATATTCCCCGCGAACTCCACGCTTAACACAGAATCCGCGAATAAAGAGAAAAATTTTAACGAGATATCAGAGGACTCGCTTTTTCCAGTGGAATATTTATATTTTCCGTCGCTGGCCAGCGTTTTTACCAGCCGCAGCTCTTTAATATCCCTGGAAACCGTCGCTTGGGTCACGTCATAGCCTTCCGCCCGAAGAAGCTTTAAAAGCTCTTCCTGGGTATCGATGTTATATTGCTGAATCAATTCTAAAATTTTCGAGTGTCTCCTCGTCTTCATGAATTAAATTCTCCTCTCAGAAAGCTTTTCATTTAAAATTTCATAAAACCCTTTGTTTTTCAGCTTGATCAATTGCACACTGATATCCGCAGGCAAAATATCGATCACATCCTCCTCCTGGAGTAAAACCGAGGTTTCTCCATCCACAGTTAGATAAGCGTTTCCCTCCCCGTCTCTGGTAGCGGCGGAAATGGAAAGCTTTTCATTAGGGCCGAAAATTACAGACCGGGAAAAAAGCGAATGGGCACAAATGGGAGTCAGGACCATACAGCGCATTTCCGGTTCAATCACTGGCCCCCCTGCGGAAAGAGAATAAGCGGTGGAACCGGTAGGCGTGGAAACAATCAAGCCATCCGCCCGGTATTGGGTCACCTTATTCCCGGTATAAGAAACGCTTAAATCCACCATTCTGGAAAGAGACCCCCTGGAAACCACCGCGTCATTCAAGGCGTAAATCTCCTGAGAAACCTCTCCGGTATGGACGGTGACCTTCAGCATCATCCGTTTTTCAATTCTATAGTCCCCTGAAATCAAATGCTTCAGCTTATCTAGTTCATCGATCTCCAGTCCCGCGACAAACCCGATCCTTCCTAAATTGATACCTAAAATAGGCTTCCCCGCGGCGGCGGCATGTTTTGACGCGTGGATAATCGTGCCGTCCCCGCCGATGGTAATCACCGTGTCGCAGGCCAAGATCATTTCATAAAAATCTTTAAAAAAGCGGATTTCCTCAAAATTGAAGTAATCCTGATATTTATCATATAGAAAAATCTCACATTTTAATTGTAATAGATGTTTTATAATACGAACCGTGTACGCATGCGCGTTTTGTTTGCTCAAATTAGGCATCAACGCAATTTTCATGGGAATCACCTATACTTTCAGCTCTTGATGGGAAGCGGCGACCAAAGCGGGAATATCAAAAGAATGAGCATTGGTTTCATTAGGCGTGTTTTGTAAATACGCCAGATATTCAATATTTCCCTCCGGCCCCTTTACAGGGGAATAATCTAATCCCAACAGGGTGAATCCGTTTTCTTGGATCATAGCGCATACCGTTTCAATCACTTCAATATGTACCAGCGGATCCCGAACCACGCCCTTTTTTCCTACCTTTTCACGGCCCGCCTCAAATTGAGGCTTAATCAGGCAAACCGCCTGGGCGCCGGTTCTCATGAAAGTTTTCGCTACAGGCAGAACTAATTTTAATGAGATAAAAGACACATCCACACTGATGAAATCAATGGGATCAGGAATCTGCTCTTGGGTGACGTAACGGATATTGGTCCGCTCCAAATTCACCACGCGTGGGTCGGTTCTCAGCTTCCAGGCCAATTGCCCGTAGCCTACGTCCACGGCATAAACTTTTTTCGCGCCATTTTGCAGCATACAGTCCGTGAACCCGCCGGTGGAGGCGCCAATGTCCATGGCGGTTTTATCCTGTAAGGTGATGGGAAACGACCGCATAGCCTTTTCCAGCTTCAGCCCGCCCCGGCTCACATAGGCCAGAACCGGGCCGCGGACCTCCACCGGTACCTCTGGAGAATAAGCGGTACCCGGTTTATCCGATTTCTGATTATGAACATAAACCTGTCCTGCCATAATTAACGCCTTAGCTTTTTCCCGGCTGGGAGCCAAACCCCTGTCTACCAGCAATTGATCCAACCGTTTTTTTTCACTCACGATTTTCTACTCCATAAATAATATTTTCCATTCCCTTTTCATCCAGGCAGAAGCGGCATAAAGAGCTTTTCACCGATGCCTGGGGCACAAACGCGTCCTCGATGGCGGTCAGATGAAATTCTCCCTCGTAATGGCTTTTTTGCAGCAGATACCCAAACGTCTCTCCGATCCCGCCGCTGAGGATTCCCTCTTCAAAGAAAAACACATGCCGTTTTCCCTCGCAGGCAGCGAGGCATTCATCCGCTATTGGCTTGATGCGATTCAGCTTTAAAATACAGATTTCAATTCCAAGCTTGTGAAGGGATTCTTTCGCAAGACAAGCGCAGGAAAAAAGCCTGCCATAGGTAACCAATAGCAATTCAGCCCCAGGATCCCCGTAGAGATCAAAAGCATTGCCGGAAGATAAAAAATTCGCGGGGCGGTAGCCCTCTTTCCCTCTAGGGTAACGGACAGCGGCAACACCGGAGCAATGATACAGCGCTTTTTCAAAACAGGGTTTCATTTCCTGGAAATAAGAGGGCGCAAAGATCGTCACTTCCGGAATTTCATTAAGAAAGGCCGTATCAAAAATCCCCTGATGGGTTTCACCGTCTTCTCCTACCACACCGGCCCGGTCGATGGCCAGAACCACTTTCATATGCTGCATGGCGGCGTCGTGGATAATTTGATCGTAGCCTCGCTGTAAAAAGGTGGAATAAACCGCGAAAACAGGGAGCATCCCCCCCGCCGCCAAGCCGGCGGCAAAGGTGACGGCATGGCCCTCCGCGATACCGACGTCAAAAAAACGTTCCCGGTAAAGATGGGAAAATTCGGAAAGCCCCGTCCCCATTTTCATAGCGGCGGTGATGGCGCAAATACGCTGGTCCTCTCTGGCAAAACCGCAAAGCACTTCACCGAACACGCCGGAAAAGCCTTCTGATCCACCGGAAAGCGGCTCTCCGGTTTCAATATCAAAAGCGGAAATGCCGTGAAAATCCTTGGGATTCTGTTCCGCAAAGGAATATCCTTTTCCCTTTTTAGTCTTCAGATGTATCAAAATCGGTTTGGTTGACTGCTTTGCCAACCGGAACACGCTGATCAGCTTTTTCATATCATGGCCGTCTACCGGGCCATAGTATAAGAAGCCCATATCTTCAAACAAGGTACTTTTATAGATCATATTTTTTATAGCAGATTTGGACGAATGCAAAAAACTGCGAATATGTTTTCCCACCAAAGGGATATGGTTTAAAATCGTCTCTACCCGTTCCTTGATTCTGATATAGCCCGGCTTCATGCGGATTTCCGCCAAATATCGGGCCATAGAACCCACGTTGCGGGAAATGGACATGTTGTTGTCATTTAAAATGACGATGAAATTTTTTTTGAACCGGCCCGCGTTATTCAGGCCCTCATAGGCCAGCCCGCCGGACAAGGCGCCGTCTCCGATGACCGCGATGGTTTTGCTGTTATCCCCAGTGATGTTTTTCGCGCTGGCAATGCCAAAAGCCGCCGAGATCGAGGTGCTGCTGTGCCCTGCGTTAAAGGAATCATAAATGCTTTCGCAGCGCTTGGGAAAGCCGGAAAGGCCGTGCTCCTTTCGGATGGTACTGATCTGGTCCAGCCGGCCGGTTAAAATTTTATGAGTATAGCATTGGTGACCCACATCCCACACGATTTGATCCTGTGGAAGATCAAATACATAATGAAGTGCGACGGTTAATTCTACAACGCCTAGATTAGAAGCCAAATGGCCGCCATTTTTAGAAACCGTATTGATTATCTGATTGCGAATCTCGTCGCATAATTCGTTAAGCTGTTCCAAAGAGAGGTCTTTAATGTCTCCCGGCAGCTGCATCTGCTCCAGAAGTGATGGGTTATCCAAGCAATCCCCTCCTTTTTAGTCAGGTTGTCTTGGCTCGATTTGAATAATTATACCACAAATACAGGCAATATGCAATTGAAACTCAACTTCCTCGGTTTGCCAAAGATAGTGCGAAATCTCTCAAAAAGGCAGTATTCTCAGAAAATACAGCCAGAGCCTCAACCGCCTTTTGTGTTAATTCCTCCACCAGCTGCTGGGCCTTTTCCATTCCCAATAGAGAAACGTAAGTGGATTTCTCGTTTTTATCGTCGCTTCCTACCGGCTTCCCCAAGGTTTCCGGATCTGAAATCACATCTAAAATATCATCTCTGATTTGAAACGCCAGACCGATACACGACGCATACTGCTTTGCGGCCTCTCTCTGCGCTGGGTTCGCTCCGGCAACCGCACAGCCCATCTGTACCGCCGCCTGAATCAGCGCGCCGGTTTTCTTCCGGTCCATTTCTATTAAGGTTTCAATGGGCGCGTGCTGGTTTTCATGCTGCAGGTCAATGACCTGTCCCCCTACCATCCCTTCCGCGCCGGCGGCTTTCGCTAATAAATAAGCGGCCTCCGCCCCCTTTTGAGGTCCTGCCAGCTCCATGTTTTCAGGAGCCAACGCGGTTTCAAACGCCAGGGTCAGCAGGCCGTCCCCCGCTAAAAGAGCGATATCCTCACCAAATTGAATGTGATTAGAGGGCCTTCCACGCCTGAGATCGCTGTCGTCCATGCAGGGAAGGTCATCGTGAATTAAGGAGTAGGAATGAATCATTTCCACGGCGCAGGCAAAGGGCAGCGCCGCCTGGACATCGCCGCCGCAGATCCTGCAAAATTCCAGCGTCAGCGTTGGGCGGATCCGCTTTCCTCCTGCCATCAGGCTGTATTCCATGGCCGCTACCACGTCCTTTTGAAGACAGTCCTTCGACGGAAGATAAGAGGACAACGCCTCCTCAATCATTGGTAAATAGTTGTTTTTCATGGTCAGTCTCCCTAAATTATCAGCTTTTATTTATTTTGCGCTTCTTCCTCTAAGGCAGAAAGCTCCGTGATTTTTTGTTCCGCTTTTTCCAGTGTCTGGTAGCAAGAGGAAGCCAGCTTGGTCCCCTTTTCAAACAGCTTCAGTGACTCCTCCAAAGATTCTTCTCCATTTTCCAGCTTGGCGACAATTTCCTCTAATTCCTGAATGGAAGCTTCATAGCTTGGCTTTTTCATAGGTTTCCTCCTTTTTCTCCGGCCGCAGGCCCAAAACTTGGCATTGGGCCTCGCCGTCCAGCAGTTTTATGGTAACCTGATCGTTTTTCTCCAACTGTCTGATCGTTTTTACAACATTCCCTTCCTTTAAGGTGAGGGAATAGCCTCTTCCCAGCACACGAAAAGGGCTTAACGCATCCAGCTTGCCGCTGAGCATGGAGAACCGGTTTTTTTCCCGGGACACCCGCAAGGCAAAACCTTGATTCAGCCTGTTAGAAACCGTATCTAACAAAATCCGCCGCCGCTCAATAAAATGAAGAGGCGAACTCAATACCGGATTTTGTGCAGCGGTAATCATACGGGACTTTTCCGCCGCGACTCTGGACAACATAAGCTGTTCTAACTTCCGGCGGGTATGCCGGAAGTATTCTTCATATTCCCTGATATCCGGCACCGCCAGTTCCGCGGCGGCAGAGGGCGTGGGCGCCCGAAGGTCCGCGGCAAAATCGCAGATGGTAAAATCTGTTTCATGGCCTACCGCCGAAATGACGGGAATACGGGAATCAGCAATAGCCCGCGCTAGCCCCTCGTCGTTAAAAGCCCACAAATCCTCCAAAGAACCGCCGCCCCGGCCGATAATCAGTACATCGACATCCGGTATCCGGTTCATTCTCCGCACCGCATCGATCAATTGCCCCGGCGCTTCCTCTCCCTGTACCAAAACAGGACAAAAAACAATCTCCGCCGCCGGGTCGCGCCGGCCTAGGATGCTCTCAATATCCCGCACAGCGGCCCCGGTAGGGGAGGTAATCACGCCCACCCGATTGGGAAAAGGCGGAATCGGCCGTTTTTTCAAAGGAGAAAAAAGCCCCTCTTTTTCCAGCTTCTGCTTAAGCTGCTCATAGGCCAAATTTAAAGCGCCGATCCCCTCGGGCCGCATGTCTTCCACATACAGCTGGTATTGACCGGAAGCCTCGTACACCGATACAGCGCCCCGCACCAGCACCTTCATGCCATCCTCCGGGTGAAACCGGACCCGGCTGGAATACCGGGAAAACATAACGCATTTGACGACGCTTTTTTCATCCTTTAAGGAAAAGTAAAAATGCCCGGAGCGGTAGTGATCGGTAAAATTAGAAATTTCGCCGGTTAAAAACACCTGTTTTAGGGTATCGTTCCCATCCAGCAGGGATTTAATGTAAAAATTCAGCTGTGAAACCGTAATAACCTGATTCATCATAACCCCGCCTTTATTGCCGTCAGAACGCTGATTCCCGCGGCGTTATCCGCGGAGAATGGCGGTTCGGCAAATACCGCCTGATATCGTTCTGTAAAGTATTTTCTCAAAATAGAATTGGACATGACTCCGCCGGCAAATACCACCGGCACTTGCCCATATTGCCCTAATAAATGGGAGCACATCTGGTCCAGCGCCTTTTTCACATATTCAAGACAAAAAGCTGCGACATAGGAAGGATCACTCCCCTCCTGCATCAGCTTTCTGCACAGATTCTCTCCCCCGGACAGGCAGCAGTCCGCTCCCTTCATCGCGGGTTTGATTCCTTTAAATCTTTCCTCTTTGCAGGCGAAAGCCAGCTGTTCCAAGGCCGGGCCAGCGGGAAAACTAAGCCCCAGCATCACTCCCACTCGGTCGATGAGCTGGCCGGCGTTCAGGTCCAAGGTTTTCGCCGCCAATTGGCAGGAGAAAATCCGCTGCGGGTCGGGAGAAACCACAAGCGCCTCCGTGGTGCCGCCGGACACATGAAACGCCAGAAAAGGCTTGTCCAAAAGAGAAAGGCTTTTTGAGGAATAAAGCGCCGCCGCGATATGCCCCGCCTGATGGGAAAAGGTATATAAGGGCGCATCTAAAGCCTTGCTTAACAGCTTGCCGCAGGTTAACCCCACGGTAAAACAGGGCATATAAGAGCCTTGAATATCTCTGGGCCGGGCTGAGGCCCCAATGGCGCAAAGGGATTCTTTGCCGCCGGCCTGCCACAACCTGTCCATTAACTGGGGCAGCTGCTGGACATGGTGAAACACCGCGTCGCTCTGCCGCAGGCCCTTTTCTCCCGGTTTAACCGGCAGCAGCAATTTTTCCTGCCGGATTTCATGGGAATCCGTGTCGTAAAGCGCCAAAGACGTGGTGTAATTGCTGGTATCGATCCCTAGCGTGAGGCTCATTGGGCTTTCTCCAGTTCCTTAGCGATGGCCCCCAGCACCCCGTTAATAAAAGAAGCGTCCTCCGTGCTGCCATAGGTTTTGGCGATCTCCACCGCTTCATTGATGGACACGCTCACGGGAATGTTTTTCTCATACAGCATTTCATAAACCGCGGTGCGCAGTACGGAAACCGCTACCCGTGAAAGGCGGTTCTTCGTCCAGCCGATGCAGTGCTTTTCGATCAGCACGTCAATTTCTTCCCCGTGCTTTTCTACCCCGTGGAACACATTTTGAGCAAAATCGCAGATGGTAATATCTCTGGCCAGCTGGGCGCTTTCCATCAGCTCCTCCAGAGAAACCTCCTGGAATGTCCGCTCAAAAATCAAAAAGAATGCCTGTTCCCTGGCCTCGTGCCTTTTCATATCGTTTCCTCCGAACCCATAAAATTAGGCCCTCCAAAGCATGGAGGGCCCCGAGTCGCAAAATGTCAAATTGTCAAACGTCCAATGCTTTTCATTATTATACCACAAAATGAAAACCATTCAACCTATTTTGCCTCTACTATTTTAATTTTATCAAAGCTGATGCCTGTTTGGCCAGCCACAATATCCTTAATCGTGATCGCTTCGCTGTCCAGAAGCCCCTGAGAAGCCACTACCACGCTGCATTCCCCATTCTGGATAAACGCCACACAGTCGGCAAAGCCTTTGGCTTTAATTAGATTCTCCACATTATTTTCCTGTTCCATATTTTGTGCGATCAAGGCAGCCTGGTTCAACGCTTCTTTTTTAGCGTCGTCGCTGGCGTCCACCCCCTGCAGGATGTCCTTAATCAGGTCCGCGGCTTCATCCCTGGATTTTTCCCTGGTCAGCCTGGCATTGGCAAAATAACCGCTGGCGTTGGAAGAAACGCCGGAAGAGGCTTCGTCACCGGAAGAAGCGGCGTCGGAAGACGCGCTGCCAGAGGAAGCGTTTTCCCCGGAAACAGAGTTATTGACATACTGGGCTTCACCCAGCTCCTTCTGAGAAGAAGTAATGGTGTTAGTGGCAAGCAGATCCCGATTGTCGGAAAATTGCCAATTTAAATATACGGCCGCCCCTAAAGCTACCACCAACGCTGCTAATACTAATTGCCGTTTTCCAAAAGCCATGTTAAATTCCTCCTAATTTTGTATTATGCTAATCGTGTGACAAAGACACGTTTCGAAGAAATATCCAGCGCCGTTGTCACTGCGCTGATGATCCTTTGCTGCACCACCGGCTCTTCTCCGCCGGGACAAACCACAACCACTCCTTTCACTGTGGGCTGAACCTCGGTAATCGCCAAAGCCCGTTCCGAGCCGTTAGCGTCTCTCACGGTAATATAGCTGACCTCCGAGGAACCGGAGGTTTTGTCCCCATTGGATTCCGTACTGCTTTTCTGCTGGGTAGCGTATTTGGTTTCCACGCCGGTTTCCAGCGTAATCATGATTTTTGCCTCTCCCGCGCCGTCAATATGGGAAACGATTTGGGTCAGGCTCGCTTCCAATTGGCTTGTATATTCTTGGGCCGTGATTTTCTCCAGGGGTTCTTCTGTTGAAGCAGAACCGCCGAATGGAAAATAACTGGATAGAAAAATCAACGCGATGCCGACCAGGCCTCCGATAATAATCAGGTTTTTCCAACGGTCCGAGGATTTGAAAAACAAGCCCTTCTTCTCTTTTTCTTCGTTCATTCTACCGCCACTTCCGTTTGAATTTGAAGATTCTCTTCCAAATACTTTTGAATCCTGATTTTATCCTCCGGGTTGTCTGTGGTGACAATCAATTTACTAATACCTATGCTGTCCGAGCTGGAAGTATCCATCACAGCCTCAACTTTTTTATATGGAATTTGAGCCTCCCGCAATTTTTGCCCTACCAGGCCTTCTACATTGTCCCTGGCGGCGTCTACCATCTGCTGTTCAAACTGCATAGAAAAGCCCTGCGCCTGGGAGGAATTGGAGATTTCTAAGTTAGGAAACTGAAAATTTAAGTTTTGAATAGGAGAAATCATGGCGCACAATAGAAATCCACCCAATACAAACCGCATGATTTTCTCCATTCTTCCCGAAGGGACGATCATCTCCAGCATACAGCTTGCCAACGCCGCCAAGCAGAGGATTGCGGACCACTCCTTTATCCCATTCATGAATGACCGCCTCCTATCAATAGCAGCAGTACGGTGGAAATAATCAGGATCACCATACAGCAGATGACAATGGCGATCATAGCGCTGATTACCTTTCCAACCGACCGCAGAAGGGTGGAAATTTCCTTCAACTCGAATAAATCGCCTACCACCGCGGAAAGATTGACGGCGGCCAGCCATAGAATCAGTTTCAGCAGCACCGGCAGGAAAATCGCCCCCGCCGCGAGAATCCCAAACGCCCCTACCCCTGACTTCAACACCTTGACGCAACTCTGTACCGTGGTGTAAGCGTCGCTGAGCGCCCCGCCGACTACGGGAATAAAATTGCTGACCGCGAATTTTACCGCCTTGGTGCCAGCGTTATCCGCCGCCACGCCGATCAGGTTTTGAATAGTCAGCAGGCTGACAAAGATGGTCATGACGATGGAAAGCACCCACTTGACCACTTTATAAAACATCTCGCACACCCCGTTGAATTTCAGGCGGGGCGAAATGCTGGAGACAATGGAAAGAGCTAAAAAAATGTTCAGCATGGGAACCAGAAAATAAGCGGAGAGCTGGGAAACCACCTCTCCGGCGCCGATCATCATCATATGGTAAGAGGCCGCGCTCACAGTTTGTCCGCCGGCGATCATAATCCCAGCCAGCACCGGCACATAGCACATCAGAAACATAGACGAGCCGTAGATTACGTCGGCGGTTTCCGCGATGCAGCTGACAATGGGCATGATAATGGCTGCGCACACGCACAGGGTTCCCACCGTATTCACAATCCCCGATAACGGCCGGTCCCCAAAGGAGACCTTGAATCCCTCCATCAAAGCGCACAACAGAATGACAAACAGCACTTGCATCGCGGCGGCAAGAGGCCCCTTAGCCTGTTCCCGGGCTTCATTGCCGATTGCGGAAAAAACAGAGCCAGGGCTCAAATTCTGAATCGACTGCCAATCGGGAGAAGTGACGCCGATCTTTTCCAAGCTGTTCTGCGTTTCTCCAGGCAGTTCATCCCAAAGATCGTTGGCGCCGCTGGTTTCCATCTGCTCTTGATAATACTCATCCAGGTTGGAGGTCTCCTCTTTGGCTTGCGCCTGGGCGCCGCCAAAAAGGATCACGGAGAGGAAAGTAAATAGCAATACCACCAATTTCTTTTTCATGAGCCGCCTCCGATCAGGGAAAGAGCGGAGCTTGCGATCTGCTGAAACAGCGGGAGGGCTAAAATGACAATAAATAGCTTTCCAGCCAGTTCTACCTTAGAAGCCAGTGCGCCTTCTCCAGCGTCCCGGCAGGAATCAGCGGAAAGCTGGGTCAAAAAACAGATTCCTAAGGTTTTTAATAAAATAGCGCCGTATTCGCTGCTGATGCCCGCCGCGGAGATCAGTTCACGGATTTGATTGATGGCGGGAGAAATTTTGGAAAGCACCAGCCAAAGCAAAAGTGCCCCTGCGCCCAGACTGATTAAAATAGAATATTCCGGGTTGTATTTTTTCAGCATCACCGCCAAGATCGCGGCTAATATGGCGATGCCGGACAAAGCCACAATATCCATGACTTACAACCCAAAAATCGTCTTGATGGTCTGAAACAAGGCGTCGATCTGCTGGATGATCATCATCAAAACCACAATCAACCCCGCCAAGGTGGTCATCATCGCCTGCTCTTCCCGCCCGGAACGGATCAAAAGCTGGTTCAATACCGCTACAATGATGCCGATCGCTGCAATTTTAAAAATAAAATTCACGTCCATGGTAGTCTTTTCCTTCCTTATGCTCTTCTACAAAAATAGCAGGGCCGTGGTGATTCCTAAACTCAGGCCCAGCATTTGGTACAGCTTTCCTTTTTTAGCCTTGCTCTCTCGGGCTTCCTCCAGCCGTAACTTAGCCAGCTCTTCGTTTAGCTTCAAATGGGAAAGCTGCCCTTCCAGGTCGCTGATCCCCAGGCCCTTTCCAAGGTCTAGCAGCAGTTCCAGATCTCCCTTCAGCAACCCGTTGTCACTGGATAACCTCTGAACCCCTTGATTCCAAGCTTCCAAAAACGAAATGCCTTCCTTCATTTTCTGGCAGCAGGCCTTGAGTATTGGCGCCAAATATCGGTAACCGTTTAGCTTTTCAAAAATTCTCTGTAAAGAGCCGGAATCATAGCGAATCTGTAATGTCAATTCAGAAAGAAACCTTTGGTACTCCACTAAAAAAGCGGTTCTTGCGGTCAGCTTTTTAGATTGCAGATACCCAATCGCCGCCCCTGTCAGCACGATGAGGATACATCCCATCACTTTTATCATCCGGATCACCTACTTTATAAATTCCCCGCACCGCTCCCGGCATTGCCCGGCCCTCTAACAGGGCTATTTTATGAAAAGCGCCGCTTTGCAAAAGCTGGATTCCCTGAGCCCGCCGGTAGACCTCGTCAAGAGACCCCGCGTGGATCGTGGTAATGACTCCCACCCCGGCGTTCAAGCCCTCCTCAATCGCGGAAATTTCCTGCCGGCTTCCCGCTTCGTCGCAAATGATAATCTCCGGGGAAAGGCATCTTACCGCCTGTAAAATACCCTCTCCTTTTGGAAACCCGGTGAGCACATCGCTGAGCCCCAGGTCATTCTGGCATACTCCCTGAAAAGCGCCCCCTAGCTCCCCCCGTTCGTCGATTACCACCACTTTTTTTCCTTGCAGAGAAAGCTGCCGGGCCAAGTCTCTTAAAATGGTGGTTTTTCCACTGGCCGGCGGCCCGGCGATCAGCACGCCGGAAACTTCCCCTTTGATTTCTGCCATCAGTTCATTTGCCGCACCGGGAACCTCTCTGGCAATCCTGACATTCAGTGAGGATATATCCCGGATTCCAGAAATAATATTTTTTTCATAAACAGCGGTGCCGCACACCCCTACCCGGTGACCCCCGGCCATGGTAATAAACCCTTGTCGGATTTCATTCTGATGGCTGTAAACGGAATAACTACAGCAATTGTGAAAGCTTTCCAGAATCTCCTGAGAGGAGACAATCGGCAGCGTTCTGTCAAAACGCTGGGTAGGCTTGCCCTGTTCCTTTAAGAAATAAGTATCTCTTCCGGTATAGATCGCAATGGGCAGATTTGCTCTCAGCCGGATTTCCTGCGCTTTTTCTTTAACAGATTCCGGTGTTTGGAATAAAATCGTACGCAGGCTGCCGCATAATCCTTGGGCGGCGCTGTCAAACGGCCGCCTTTTCGGTTCCAGCGGGTAGTTTTCCAAGAGCGGCACCTCCTTGTCCAGTTTCTATAGTTATGAATATGGACAAAGGTAGGAACTTAGAACCGGACAAACCAAAAAACCAACGGAATCCATTCCCTTGAAAACAAAAAAATCCGATGAGGATTACCCTCATCGGATTTTTAGAAAATAGATTAAATTTAGGATAACATGGATAAAAATTCTTCTTCTGAAATCACTGGGACTCCGAGCTTTTGCGCTTTTGTCAGCTTGCTGCCGGCTTCCTCGCCGGCCAGGACAAAACTGGTTTTTTTCGATACGCTGGAAGAAACCTTGCCCCCCCGGTCCTCGACCATTTTCCCAGCTTCAGCCCGGGTATAGGTGGGCAAAGTACCGGTAAGCACAAAGGTTTTCCCCGCAAACCGGAGGTCCTTCGCCTCATCCTTTTCCAGGGATTCCAGGTTTACCCCTTTGGTGCGGAAGGCGGCGATCAAGGTTCTTGTCTCCGGAAGAGAAAAATAATAAGCGGCGCTTTCCGCCATGATTTGGCCAAAGCCGTCAATAGCGGCGATTTCCTCAGGCGCAGCGGCGAGAACCTGGTCAATGGTGGAAAACCGCTGGGTTAAAAGCTTGGCTGCCCGCAAACCGATATGCCGGATTCCCAAGGCATAAATAAACCGGTAGAAATCATTTCCCTTGGATTTTTCTACAGCGTTCAATAAGTTTTCCGCCGATTTTTCTCCCATACGCTCCAGGTCGACCAGGGATTCCTTATTTAAAGAATATAAATCCACCGGGGAATTCACCAACCGGTGCTCTACTAGCTGCTCCAGCACCGCCGGCCCTAAGCCCTCCATATCCATGGCATCCCGTGAGACGAAATGAATCAGGTGGCGTAAAAGCTGGGCGGGGCATTGGGTGTTGTCGCACCGTATGGCCGCCTCTCCAGGCTCTCTTTCGACTTTTGACCCGCAGGAGGGACAATGCTCAGGCATTTGATAAGGCTCCGAATCTGGCTTGTGGGCCTTTACGGACACCACCTCCGGGATAATCTCTCCCGCCTTTCTCAGCACTACCGTATCCCCGATACGGATATCCTTTTCCTTGATAAAATCCTCGTTATGGAGCGTGGCCCGGCTGACGGTGGTTCCCGCCAATAGCACAGGCTCGAATAAACCGGTGGGGGTCAGCACACCGGTTCTGCCCACGTTGATCTCAATATCCAGCAAGACGGTTTCTTTTTCCTCCGGGGGATATTTGAACGCTTCCGCCCATTTGGGAAATTTGGAAGTGCTTCCGATCAGCTCCCGGTCATGAAAGGCGTTCACCTTTACAACCGCTCCGTCCACCGGGAAAGAAAATTCCCCTCGGTGTTCGCCGATCCTTTGGATTTCCTTTACCACGTCCTCTATCTTATCATAGCATTGATAAAACGGCGGAGTGTGAAAGCCAAGCTCCGTCAAAAAATCCAGGGATTCTTTGTGGGTATTTAAAGCAACGCCCTCAATCTGCTGAATATTGAACACATAAATATCCAATTCCCTTTCGGCGGTAATTCGGGAATCTTTTTGCCGCAGAGAACCGGCGGCGGCGTTTCTGGGATTTTTAAAAGGCTTCTCCTCGTTTAATTCCTGGCGCTCCAAGAGCTTTAAAAAGCTTTCATTGGACATATAGACCTCGCCGCGAACCTCTAGAAAGGGAACGGCTTTCGTCAGCTTTTTGGGAATGCTTTTGATCGTCCGCAGATTTTCAGTAACGTCTTCCCCCACGTTTCCATCTCCGCGAGTAGAGCCGCGGACAAAAATACCGTTGCGGTATTCCAGAGAAACGGAAAGGCCGTCAAATTTTGGTTCCACCACATAGGAAACCTGAGGAATTACCTCCCGTACCTTCCGGTCAAAATCGTAAAGCTCCTCCTCGGAAAAGCTGTCATGAAGGCTTTCCATGGGCACCTGGTGGTTGACCGGCGTAAATTTATTTAACGCGGCGCCGCCAACCCTTTGGGTTGGGGAATCCTCAGTTACCAATTCCGGGTAAGCCAGTTCAATCCCTTCCAGCTCCCGAAGCATCATATCGTATTCATAGTCGGAGATTTCCGGATTGTCTTCCTCATAATACCGTTTTGCATGGTAGTTTAATTTTTCCCGCAGCTCCTTCGCGGCTTTCCGGGCGCTTTCCAATTCCATGGTAAAATAACCCTCCATCACGATTGATCCATCCATATTTTAATCATTTTTGTAATCAGCTATAAAGAATATTATAACCAAAAAACGGAAACTTAGCAACTCATTGTTTCAATCCGGAAAGGTCCGCCATAAATTCCGGCACCTGGCCGACGATCACAGTTTCCGCCACCGCCACCGTGGTTTCCACTTCCACAGTGGTATTGATTCCCGGCGCCATCAAAACCTCGTAGCCCTTAACGGTCATTAGAATCTGATGCCTGGTCTGGTTGATACCGGCAGAAACAAACTCGCTTTTTAAATCCGTTACTACGCTGCCGCTGAAAGAAATATCAATCGGGATGGCGGGGCCCTTATCCCTTAGCAGATTGCTTCCGGTCAAGGTTCCAACCGGCACTGAAAATTGCCTGTATTTTTCTTTTCCAAGATGGTTTTGTACCGCTACGCTAATGTCGGCCTTTAATTGATTGATTTTAAGGGAATCTGTTGTGACGGCCAGGACAGCACCGTCAGAGGCTTTTTCAATATGTATTAAATCAGTATAGGTAATCCCTTTGCTGTTCAGTTCCGCCGCAACCGCGTCGTTCACTGATTGGTTAAACATCTGTTTTGCCTGGCTTTCTGCCGCCTTTTCCACCAAAGGGGATAATTGGCACTCAATAAAAATGAAGAGTCCCACCAACAATAAAATAGGAATTAAGAATTTTAACCGGGGACGGTTACGCCTGCACCGGATTTTTTTTCGTCTCAACACAAAAATCACCCCTTTTTCCAGTCTATGTGGATGCGGGGCCGGTTGACACAAAAAAAGCCGGGCTGCCTGAAAGGCGGCCCGGCTTATCAATGATTCAGCCTATGGTTCTTACAATTCATAATCCACAGCGACGCTGCTTTCCGTGACAGCATGCATGTGCTTTTTCACCACAGTGACATGATAAGGATCCTGCTGATAGTCCTTTAACGCTTCCCGGTCATCTAAGGTGACCTGTAGAATCAGGTCATAGGAACGGGAAGAATGAAGGAAGTCTATGCCCACGGAAATTTCCCGCACCAACGGTACGTTATCCCCCATGGACAAAAGAATGTTTTGCGCCAGCTTACAGGCTTCCTCGCTATTATCTTTCAGCTTAAAGCAAACGATATGGCGAATCATAAAATGACGTTCCTCTCAAATAAAAAATATGAGAATGCCGCTTTTCTTATTCTTCGGCAGCGGGCGCTTTTTCGGCTTCTTCCGCCACAGGCTCCGCCGCGACGGTATCTTCTGTGGAAGCGACTACCTCATCGGGAGCGGCGGCAGCTTCTTGGGCCTTCGCCTGCGCCTCTTCATCCAAAAGCTTCCGGATAGACAGGCTGATACGCTTCTTGTCATAATCGATATCTGTAATCGCAACCTTGACCACATCACCAACGGACAGAACATCCTGAGGCTTTTCAATTCTGTGGTCGGCAATCTGAGAAATATGGATCAAGCCGTCGATGCCGGGCAGGATACGGGCAAACGCGCCAAAGGTGGTCATGCCGACAACAGTAACATCCACCACAGAGCCTACCGGGTAATCCCTCTTCAGGATCTCCCAAGGATTATCTTCGGTCTTCTTATAGCCCAAAGAAATTTTGCCTTTTTCAGGATCCAGATCCTTAATATATACTTCCACCGTATCGCCCACATTGACGATCTCGGATGGATGCTTAATTCTGCTCCAGGACAGCTCAGAAATATGCACCATACCATCGATGCCGCCCAAATCCACAAATGCGCCGTAAGAAGTCAGAGATTTCACCGTACCGGTGTAAACCTTACCCACTTCGGCGGTCTCCCAGAACTTATCGGCCAGCTTCTTTCTCTCGTCCTTCAGCACAGAACGAATGGAGCCGACAGCGCGTCTGCGGCCGCGGTTAACCTCGATAATACGGAATTTTACTTCTTGTTTCAGCAGGTCTTCCAAGGAATCTCCTCTGGAAGCAGTTGCCTGAGACGCGGGAATGAACACCCGGACACCATTGGTAACGGCGATCACGCCGCCTTTGATTACTTCGGTAACAATACCGGTGACAATCGCTTCATTCTCATTTGCTTCTACGATCTCTTCCCAGCCCTTGATGGCATCCAGCCGCTTTTTAGAAAGCATGATGGTGCCTTCCTGGTCGTTGGTACGCATGATGAGAAGATCCATTTCGTCGCCGATCTTTACTAAGTCTTCCGCCTTGGCGTTGGGATCGGCAGAGAGTTCAGAAAGTGGAACAAAGCCAGCTTGTTTTCTGCCCACATCCACATAAATCTCATTCGGAGCAATACCAACGACTACACCGCGGACCTTTTCATCTGTAGTAAAGCTTTTCAGAGATTCTTCAAGCATCTCTTCGAAGTTCATTTCTCCTTCATTAGTCTCAGCCATTTCTTTGTTTTCTAGAATATCCGTCATGGTTTCTAGTGCCTCCTTTATAATGCTGGCAGGTGTGGATGCACCCGCCGTGATTCCAATGGAATACGCCTGCTTGATTTCAGATACCGGCAGCTCCTTCGCTGTCTCAATTAAGCAAGTCCTGCAAAAAGGCTCGCACACGCTTTTCAGCTTTGCGGTGTTGGAACTTTCTCTCCCCCCGATGATAATCATCAGGTTTTTCTGCTTCGCCAACCTTACAGCTTCAGCCTGCCGTTCTGATGTAGCATTACATATTGTATCAAAAATCGTGGCGTTTGTATATACTCTTTTCAGAATTTTCAAACAATTTTCCCATTCTGAAACGCTAAAAGTGGTTTGAGCCACCACGAAAAGCTCTTTATTATCTAAAATAGAATTATTTTTAATCAGTGTTTCCAGTTCCTCCTGATGCCGGAAAACGTAGCTTTCTCCGAGGCAATGCCCTCGAATACCCTGTACCTCCGGGTGGTCCGGATCGCCGGCGATAAGCACCGGAATTCCCTTTTCAGAAGCGGAAAAGACGATCTGGTGGATCTTGCCGACAAAGGGACAGGTTGCGTCGGCGTACTCGATGCCAAGCTTTTCGATCTCCTGCAAAACGCTGAGGGGAACGCCATGGGACCGAATGACCAAAATGCCGCCGGGCTGAACCTGAGCCGGCTCTGATACTATCGTAACACCCCTTTGCTCCAAAGACGCCACCATTTGAGGGTTATGAATAATCGGCCCCAAAGTGTAAACCCGCTTTCCTTGGTCCAGCAGCCGGTTTACAATTTCAATGGCGCGGTTGACGCCAAAACAAAAGCCAGCGGTTTTTGCCACCGTAATTTTTGACATGTACGCTCTCCTTTAGATATCCTGCCGCCGCAATGCACCGATCAGTTCCATGATCTTGCGGCTGGCCTCGCGGAACTGAGGGCCGGTGCCCTCGGTTAATCCCAGTTCCTTCAAAGTAACCGGCTGGCCGCAATTGATGTTCACCCTGTGAAACAACTTCAGCGGTCCGCCGCCCTTGGTGGAAATAGAAACCGGGACAATAGGCACCTGAGCCTTATAGGCCAGCATTGCCGCCCCGGATTTTGGTTTTAACAGGTTCCCATCCCTGGAACGGGTCCCCTCAATAAAAATCCCCACCACAGCGCCTTGCTTTAAATATTCCTCCGCCAGGTTGATGGCGCCCTCGTCGTGTTTTCCCCGGTGAACCGGAAACGCCCCCAGGCCGGAGATGATCTTGGCTACGAATTTGTTTTGAAACAGCTCGCTTTTTGCCATATAGCGGATCATCCGTTTTTGGGAAAGGCCCAAAAAGACCGGATCCTTCATAGAAATATGATTACAGCAAACCACACAGCCCTGATCTTTGGGCAAATTGTTTTTATTCTTCACCTTATAAAAATAAAGAGGCTTGAAAATCACCGGCAAAAGGCCCTTTGCGAAATTATAGAACGGCGTGTTTTTTGTCAGGTCACCCACGGGAAAGCCTCTCCTTTATCAATTCAGTTATCTTATTGACAGACTGCTCCAAGCTCAGATTCGAGGTATCCACCAAAACAGAATCTTCGGCCGGCTTCAGCGGCGCGATCTCCCGATGGGAATCCTGATAATCACGCTGCTTGATTTCCGCCAAGACCTGGTTGTAATCCGTGGCGGGATCCTTTACCACCAATTCACGATATCTTCTCCTGGCGCGTTCCTCCGGCGCAGCGGTTAAAAATATTTTTAGCTGGGCGTTGGGCAGCACCACCGTGCCGATATCCCGCCCATCCATCACCACATTATGGCGCTTTGCCAAGGACTGCTGCAGCTCAAACAAAAACGCTCTGACTGCGGGAATAGCGGAAACCTTGGAGGCCATCATAGACACCTCCGGGGTACGGATCAAATCAGAAACATCCTCGCCGTTTACCAGCACATGCTGTTCCCCCGCCTGGAAATCAAGTTCGATTTTCGTGCTAGAAAGAAATGCCTGAAGCCCGGCGGCATCCTCCAAGTCGATCCCGCCCCTTAAAGCGGCTAGGCCCACCGCCCGGTAAAGGGCGCCGGTATCTACATAAATAAAGCCCATATCTTTGGCGGCCTGCCTGGAAATGGTACTTTTCCCCGCCCCAGCGGGGCCGTCGATGGCTACTGAAAACATTCGGTTACCCCCAAATAGAATTTCCGGCTAAATAACCGGTTGAAAAAGCGATCTGTAGATTGAACCCGCCGGTATAGGCGTCTACATCCAGCACCTCGCCGGCAAAAAATAGCCCTTTTACCAGCTTGCTTTCCATGGTTTTTGGCGAAACCTCGTTCACCGCTACGCCGCCGGAGGTGATTATGGCCTCCTCAATCGGACGGAAACCAGCAACCGTTACCGTAAGAGATTTCAGCAGCCTCCCGAAGTCCAGCCGTTCCTGCCTGGAAATCTGATTGCACTTTTTCTCCGCCGGAACGCCGGACAGTTTAACCGCCACCGGAATCAGCTTTTTCGGAAGAAGCTCATGCAGAGAATTGCTAAAATCACGATTTTGGAATTTCTGAAAATCTCTTTGGAGCCTCAAATCCAGCTGTTCCGCAGATAGCCCCGGTTTTAAATCGATGCTGACTTGATACCGGTCGGGAATAAAATCCCTCATATGGGCGCTGGCGCTTAAAACCACGGGGCCGCTGACGCCAAAATGAGTAAAAAGCATTTCCCCAAAATCCCGGTAAAGCTCTTTTCCTTCTTTTCGGTCAGTCACCTGAATCGCGATATTTCGCAGGGATAGCCCTTGTAACTCCCGGCACCAAGCCTCCCGGCAAACCAAAGGAACCAAAGACGGCCTGGCGGGAACCACCGTATGCCCCGCCTGCTTGGCTAAGCGGTAGCCGTCTCCGGTAGAGCCGGTGCCAGGATAAGACAAGCCGCCGCAGGCGATGATGACGCTAGCAGCCGAAATCCTTTTCCCGGAACTGGTTTTAATGCCCCGGATACAGCCTTCTTCTATTATAATGGCTTTTGCCTCTTCCTGCAACACGTGAACACCGGATGTTTCCACATCACTTTTCATTGCGTCAACGATATCCGACGCTTTGTCGCTGACCGGAAAAACGCGGTTTCCCCGTTCTGTTTTCAGCCCAACGCCCAGAGACTCAAAATATTCCATGGTATCCTGCGGGGAAAAACGGTTGACGGCGCTGTATAAAAAACGGCCGTTACCCGGCACCGCCGCGATAAACGATGCGTTATCGCACTGATTGCACACGTTGCACCGGCCCTTTCCGGTAATCATCAGCTTTCTTCCCAGCTTTGTGTTTTTCTCCAGCAAAGCCGTCCTGGCGCCAAGCCGGGCGGCGCAGGAAGCCGCCATCATTCCCGCAGGGCCCCCTCCGATCACTGCTGCGTCAAATTCCAGATTCAACCGAATCCTCCTCAACCTTTTCGTAAACCTCATATTCATCCCAGATTTCCTCCAGGTTTTGGAAGGTTTCTGACACCTGGTCCTTTTTCTTCAGGGCGGTTGCCACAATAATGGCGTTAATCAGGCTCAGCGGCGCAACCAGACTGTCAACCACAGAAGCCATGTCGCTTCTAGCCAGCAGCACATAATCCGCCTGGCCGGCCAAAGGGGACAGCATGCTGTCCGTCAAGGCGACCCCTTTGGCGCCCTTCTTTTTGGCAAAATTCATGGCGTTCACCGCCTGCTTGGAATACCTGGGAAAACTGATGCCAATTACCACATCCTTGTCGTTGATGCGGAACATTTTCTCATAAATTTCCGTCTTGCTGGTGGTGGTCACCAGTTCCACCTGATCAAAAATCAGGCTGAAATAATAATTCAAGAAAAGCCCCAGAGCGGAAGCGCTCCGCGCCGACAGAATATAAATTTTCCGGGCGGAAACAATGGCATCCACGGCGTCGTAAAAACTCTGATGAGAGGTTTCTTCTAAGGTGCGCCGGATTTTATCAATATCTTGATTCAGCACGCTGTCCAAAACATCCGCGTCTCCTATGCGGTTGCTGGTCACCTCAATCCGCTGTACTGAGGTCAGCTTATTCCGAATCATTTCCTGCATAGCTTTTTGAAGCTGGGGATAACCCTCGTAGCCCACCTCCGTCGCAAAGCGAACCACAGTAGATTCGCTGACGCCAACGGTAGCCCCCAGCTTAGAGGCGGTCATAAACGCGGCTTTATCATAGTGTTCTTCAATGTATTGCGCGATGCGCCGTTGGCCCTTGGAAAAGCCAGGCATCATTTTTTCAATGCGGGACAGCAAATGTTTCAAGGCTGGTTCACTCCTTATTACCATTTTTAACTTCAATTTTAATCTATCAGTCTTTGGAAAAGGCTATTCAATCAATTGGTTCATTTTAGTACAAATTCATATTAAAACTTCGTCTTGCAAAAATCAAGTAAAAAACAAACAATTCTGTGCTTTTTTAAAAATTTTTGCAAGTTTGTCTCTTGAAAACGCAAAAACACACCCAAATGCAAAGTGCGCTTTACAGTCGGATGTGTTTATTTCAGCATTTTTTTAATTTTAGGATGCAGCTTTTCAAAATATGTCATCACCAGGCCGGATAAAGCAATATCATAAATGAAGAATACGATATTGCCAAGGATCAAAAATACCCAGGGCAGATAAACGCCAAATAAGGTAAACGATTCTTCTGGGATCTGTAATAGCGTAACAGCCAGGAAAAAGCAAACTACCATAGCGATGTTAAACACCAAAAATTTACTTACCCAAGACGCCGCCTTGTTAGGAATCCGTTCCAGCAAAGACTTCAGCACCGGGTAATATCCAAAAAACAAGGCAAACAGCAAAGCCGCTTCTTTATCAGCGGCAAACAACAGGGATAACACCGCGACCGCTATAAAAATCATCCACGCCCATTTCAGGCCGATTTCAATCACCGCGATAATCAGCAATACGCCGGCAATCGCAGGCAGAGCGTAAGTCCCGACTGGGATCAATCCGGTGAGGAACATCAGCACCACACCCAGCGCCGTCAGCAGCCCGCCCAAGGCAATTTTTCCACTTTTACTCAAACAGTGACCAGCCTCCTTATGATTAACAGCAGGGAATCAAGTCTCCGCCCATGCATTCACAGCAGCAATCGGCGCAAATCAAAGAAGAACACATATCGCAGGCGTTGCAGCCTCCAGCGGCGGGAAAAAGGGCTGGATGGAAGAGGCCTATAATAAT
>CABUCM010000024.1 GCA_902490005.1 uncultured Ruminiclostridium sp. | reverse complement strand
TCTTTTGGTAGGCAGGTTATTGATAGCACATTACGGTCAGGCGGGATTCTTTTATGCCTTTTATCGGTGAGTTTGGTTTTGGACCCAACGGTTATGCCGGAAAACCCGGAACACTTAAAGTGTTCCGGGTTTTTGTTGTGGGCTTGTGTATCTTCCCCCTTTCTTTTGCCATACTAAACAGGAAAGAAACGGGGTGTCTTTTTTGAAACTAAAGAAAACACTGTCGGCAGTGGGAGGCTTTCTCTCCGGTGCTGTCAACGGCCTGCTGGGGGCGGGCGGCGGTATGATCGCGGTGCCCATGCTCTCCAAATCCGGTCTGGACGCCAAGAAGTCCCACGCCACCTCAGTGGCTGTCATTCTGCCCATCTGCGTGTTCAGTTCCATTTTATACTTAACCGACGGCAGGGTTACCTTAGGCGATGCCGCGCCTTACCTGCTTTGGGGCGCCCTGGGCTCTCTCATCGGTTCCTGGCTGCTTCCTAAAATCAAAGACGTATGGCTTCACCGCATTTTCGGGGTGCTGATGCTGTGGGCCGCCGTCCGGATGCTGTTCCGATGAGTTATTTCTGGGCCGCGTTAGCAGGCACCTTATCCGGGGTGATCGGCGCTATGGGCTTGGGCGGCGGCGGCGTGCTGATTATCTATCTCACCCTGTTTCTCGGCATGGAGCAGGGCATTGCCCAAGGCGTAAATCTAATTTTCTTTATCCCCAGCGCCGTGATCGCTTTGATCGTCTATTCCAGAAAAAAAATGATCGCCTGGAAAACCGCCATCCCCGCCGCCATTTTAGGCGTGGCCGGCGCCTGGCTGGGCACCTATCTTTCCTCTCTGATCGATGGCTATTGGCTTTCCAAGCTGTTCGGCGGCCTTTTGCTGGTGATGGGCGTGATGCAGATATTTTATAAAAAGAAAGAAGAAAAAAAGCCTTCTGGGAAAGAAAAAGAGAATTGACATATTTTTTTAACCTTTGTTTTTTCTTTTCGCCTGGCAATAAATTTCCTATTACTCTCTCCGGTATGTTATAATGTCTTTATAGCTAATATACTTTATCGGAGGTTTTTTATGAACGCAACGGTTCTCGGCTGCGGGCGGTGGGGGTCCTTCATCGCCTGGTACTTAAATAAAATCGGTTTTTCCGTCACTCTTTGGGGGCGGCCCGGCTCCGCCAGGCTGGAGGAATTCCGGCAAACCCGTGAAAACGGATTGCTGTCGTTTCCTTCCTCCCTGGTTCTTTCCGACGACCTGGCTCAGGCGGTTTCCCGCGCGGAGCTTTTATTCATCTCCATCAGCGCCCAGTCTCTGCGCCAGCTGATGGCAGATGTCGCCTCGCTGCCGCTGAAAAAGGGCCAGCCGGTAATCCTATGTATGAAGGGCATTGAGGAAACCACCGGGCTGCGCCTGACTCAAATTGTTTCGGAATTCACTTCGGCCCCCGCCGCCGTATGGGTAGGGCCCGGGCATGTTCAGGATTTTCTCCAGGGAATCCCCAACTGTATGATTATCGACTCTCAAAGCGACGCCCTCAAGCGGCGGCTGGTGCCCTTGCTTTCCAGCGAATTGATCCGGTTTTATTACGGCACCGATTTGATCGGCAGCGAGGTGGGTGCGGCGGCGAAAAACGTCATCGGCATCGCCGCCGGTATGCTGGACGGGCTGAACCAATCCAGCCTGAAAGGCGCCTTAATGTCCCGAGGTACCCGGGAGATCGCCAGGCTCATCGACGCTATGGGGGGAAACGGCATCTCCGCCTACGGTTTATGCCATTTGGGGGATTATCAGGCCACCCTATTTTCCCAGCACAGCCACAACCGCCGCTTTGGAGAGCTTTTTATCCGTAAGGAACCCTACGGCGAGCTGGCGGAAGGTGCCTCTACCGTACGGGCCCTCTGCCTTCTGGGGAAACGCCTTCAGGTGGATCTTCCCATCTGCCGGGCGGTGGATCAGGTGATCCACCAGGGAGAGGATCCCAAGGAGGTCTTGTCCGGCTTATTTCTGCGAAGCTTAAAAGATGAGTTTTAAAAAGGGAGCTTTTATGAATATTGATTACGGCCGATCCTTTGATTTTGGAAAAACCTCGTCTGACTACGCAAAATACCGGGATATTTACCCCCAAGAGCTTTACGGCCGCCTGCTAGCTTTGGGCATCGGGGCGCGGGGCCAGAACATATTGGATCTGGGAACCGGCACCGGCGTTCTCCCCCGAAACCTGGCCCCTTATGGCGCCCATTTTACCGGGACAGACCTTTCCCCGGAGCAAATTGAGCAGGCAAGGCTTCTATCTCAGCAAGCAGGCCTTGACATCCAATATCAGGCGTGTGCCGCCGAGGAAATTTCTTTTCCGCCGAAAACCTTTGACGCCGTCACCGCCTGCCAGTGCTTTTTTTATTTCAACCATCAGGAGCTGGCGCCGAAGCTTTATGGGATTTTAAAGCCCGCGGGCAAACTGGCGGTTATTTATATGGCATGGCTGCCTTATGAGGATTCCGTCGCTCAGGCCAGCGAAAAGCTGGTTTTAAAGTATAACCCTTCCTGGTCCGGAAAAGAAGAAGTCCGGCGGCCTATCGTCATAGACCCGGCTTACGACAGCCTTTTCACCCGTAAAAAGGATCTGGTGTTCGACGTCCTGATCCCCTTTACCCGGGAAAGCTGGGCCGGGCGGCTCCGGGCGTGCCGCGGGGTGGGCGCTTCCCTGTCCGCCGATCAGGTGCGGAAATTTGACCAGGAGCACAACCGGCTGCTGTGTGAAATCGCGCCGGAACAATTTTCCATTCTTCATTACTGCGCCATTACGGTGCTGGAAAAGCGCCCCGCCTTACCCGAATAAAAAGCGGGCCGGAAAATTCCGGCCCGCTTTTGCTTTTATGACTCTAAAGGCTGCTTTTTGCGGTTAAAAATATGGTTGGAGGCTTCGCTGCTGACCAGCATGATGACAATATATACCAACAAAAACACCGGCAGCAGGCTCACACTTAGATTGGTGGCTACCCAGCCGAAAAACGGCGGCAGCAGCGTGGAACCGGTATAGCATATGGCCATCTGAAAGCCCATCATAGACTGGGCGTCCGCCTTGCCAAAACGGACAGGGGTTTCGTGGAGCATGCAGGGATAAATCGGCGCGCAGCCCACCCCGACCAGAACGAACCCGGTCAGGCAGACAAAGTCCGGCAAAGGCAAAAGCAGGCACACAACCCCCAGTAAAACCGTGATTTCCCCGATGCGGATCATTTGCTGGTTATTGAACTTCATCGCCAAGAATCCGGATACCAACCGCCCCAGCGTCAAACCGCCCCAGTAAAAAGAGACCCACTGAGCGGCGGTGGCGGCGGCGATTCCCTTTTGGGAGATCAGGAAGCTGCTTCCCCAAAGGCCCAAGGTCATTTCCACGCCGCAATAGAGGAAAAAGGAAACCAGCGCAATCTTCGCGCCCTTGATCTTCAAAGGCGCCAGAAAGCCTTGCTTCTCAGAAGCGGCAGGCGTTATGACGCTTTCTGCCTCTCCCCCTTCCTCCTCTTTTTTCTTGTTGGTTCTCTGGGCCACCTTATCCCACAGGGGAAGGGTCGCTATCAGCACCGCCACCAGCACGAATTGAATGATGGCTACCGTCAAATAGCCCTTTCTCCAATCAATTCCCATGCCTATGTACTGAGACATAATCAAAGGGCCCGTCATGGCGCCTACGCCCCAAAAGCAGTGAAGCCAGCTCATATGCCGGGACTCATAGTGCTCCGCCACATATTCGTTCAGGCCGGAATCCACCGCGCCGGCTCCAAGCCCCAGGGGGATAGCCAGCAAGATCATAAACACAAAGCTGGGCACAAACCCCAGGCCCAACAGCGCCAAGGCAGTCATCAGCACGCTGACCATTGTCACTTTCCCGGTGCCGAAACGCTTTAAAAGCCTGCTGCTTAATAGGCTGGAAATCACCGTGCCCACCGAAATCACCATCGACACGTACCCCGCGTCCCCCAGGCTGGCCCCAAACTCCTTTTGGGCCACAGGCCACGCCACCCCCAGCAGGGAATCCGGCAAGCCTAAGCTGATAAAAGCCGCGTAAATAACAATTAAAAATAGTGTAACCATGTGATTTGTTCCCTCATTTTCCTCAATGCTAAAATTTTGCTTTATGCCGTCATTGTCAATCCTACTATACTATTAGGAGCTTTGTCAATCGGAGAAATTAATCATTTTTAACTTCAGCATTATGAGACAAAATCAGGGCAAAATTTAAGCCTTTTTCACGAAAGAGCATATGATAAAGCCATCTAAAAGTCCTGGCCTTCTTTAAAATTTCACCCGATAAGAAAAGCCGCCGGGCAGCAGTCGGCGGCTTTTATCATTCTATTCCCGTTTTCGTTTTCGGTTTTCTCAGCTTCCGATTGGGATGTTCCTTTCGCTCCGATTCCCATACGTAACATATTTTTGTTTCTTTCCCCCTGGTCACACCTCTGCGAATGCGGTCCAAAAGGAATTTCACAAAGCCGCCCAAACCAAACCCCGCCATACAGCAGATCACGTCGTCGATATCCGCCGCGCCGGTATTGAGGAAGTATTGGAACGCCTCGATAACCACGATAAAGGCCAGGGCCGCCAGCAGCTTTTTCCATATCCGCCAGGCTGGGGTCAAAGCAAACGTAAAAAATCCAATGGGAACAAAGAAAACCACATCGCTGAAAAACAGCTTCATCCCATCGGGATTCCCTTCTTGAAAGGCCTGGGCATAACGAGTAAGCTGCGCGAAGGGCACTAGGTTCAGCTGCCGCAGCCCGGTAAAGTTCATAGGACGGAAATATAGGAAAATCGCCAGCAGCAAAATCAGCAGATAACACCCCGAGGCCACGGAGGCCTTTTGGAAAAAGCGGCAAAAGTCCCGTTTCGCCTCCGGCTCGCTCCAAATCCCCTGGGCGAAAAGCCGCATGAGAAAACAGCAGAGCAAGGGCATCGACCAAACCAGGCCCCAGCTTAATCCATCATAAACGTTCACAGACATGGTAAAGGATTCCAGCGACGGCCCTTCGTATATCCGTATCCCGATCCGGATCGCGAACACAGCCACGGTCAGGAACATGGACGACATCATAGCCACGCCCAGGGGTTCATACAGCTTAAATAGAAGCAAAAGCACAAACGCGATGCCAAAGGAGATCACCGCCACATAAATCTGACGGTAAATATCAGAAAAATAGCTTTGGGCATCCTGGGGCAGCAAAAACATGGCCAAGCCGGCCGCAATGGACACGAACCATTGAATACTGCTCAATCTCGGAGGCGCTTTTTCTTTCATCGGCAATTCCTCCTGTAATCCAGATAATTTTGCAAGATAATTACCGCGGCGACGCTGTCAACCACGGCCTTTCGCTTTTTTCCCCGGACGTCGGTCTGGTTCAAATAGCCGTGGGCGGTCACCGTGGTGCCCCGCTCGTCTACCAGAGCCACCGGCAAGCCGGTTTTTTCCCGCAGCTGCTCGCCAAACTCCCTGGCGTTTTGGGCGCTCTCCCCTTCGGAGCCATCCATGTTTCTCGGCAGTCCCAAGGCGATTTCAGCCGCCTTATGCTCTTTGGAAAGCCGGTGGATTTCCTCCAGCAGCCGTTCCCGGTTATGTTCTTTAATCACGCACAGCGGCGACGCCAGCACCTCGCCTTGGTCGCACACCGCCACCCCGGTGCGGGCCTTCCCCAAATCAATCCCCAGGATTACCATCACGCGCTGCCTTTCTTTTTTTCCGGCCTCCACCAATCCTGCTTTTCAAAAGTGGAAATCTCCGGGTTCAGGTGAGCAGCGTCGTTCTGGCAGACAATATGAGGGACAAGATGGCTATCGTATTCCACCACGCTGATGGCGGTGTTGTCGCACCAGTCCACAGAATTTAACTCCTCGATGGGCTTTCCTCCCGCATAGCAGAGAAAATTCCGGATCGCGCAGCCATGGGTGGCGACGCAGGAGGTCTTCCCCTCATGCGCCTGGGCGATCTTCGTCACACAGTTTTTCATCCGTTCAAAAACATGGGCCATAGGCTCGCCGTCCCTCGGGGCGAACTTCCAAGGCTCATTTTCCCATAAGCTGTAATCCTCAGGATACAGGGTGGAAAAATCGTTCCAGGGGCCGCCCTCCCAGTAGCCGCCGTTGATCTCCATCAGGTCCGCGTCCACATGAATGGGCAGATGGTGGTACTGGTTAATCGCCTCGGCGGTGGCGTAGGCCCGTTTTAATGGGCTGGAATACAAATAATCAATCTTTACATTCCGCATTCGAAGGGCCAAAAGCTCCAATTGCTTTTTTCCCGTTTCCGTAACCTCCGCGTCGGTATGGCCCTGAAACTGCCGGTTCAGGTTCCCCATCGCTTCACAGTGGCGGACCAGTATGATCTTTGTCATGTTGCGTCATCTCCTAAATTTACCAGGGCTTGATAGTGCCCGTAAGCTGGGCCGCGGAAGCGAGGCCCTTTTGGTCTAAATAACGGTTCAGCCCCTCTTTGATCCTGAGGGGGGCGTAGGGGTCGGAAAACAGCACTGTGCCGATTTGAATGGCGGCGGCGCCGGCCATCAGCATTTCCACCGCGTCCTGCCAGGTGGAAATACCGCCCATGCCCACCACGGGAATTTTCACCGCGGAGGCTGCCTGCCAAACCATGCGAACCGCCACCGGAAACACCGCCGGGCCGGAAAGGCCGCCGGTGTTATTGTGAATAATGGGACGGCCGGTATTAATATCGATGCGCATCCCGGTCAGGGTATTAATCAGGGACAAGGCGTCGGCGCCCTCGCTTTCCGCCGCCTTGGCGATTTCAGCGATGTCCGACACATTGGGGGAAAGCTTCACCATCAGCGGCTTTTCGCAGTGGCGCCGCACCTCTTTGGTGATAGCCCCCACACTCTGGCAGGAGGTGCCGAACTGGACCCCGCCGTGCTTCACATTGGGGCAGGAGATATTCATCTCGACCATATCCACCTGGGAACCGGAAAGCTTTTCCGCCATCTGCGCGTATTCCTCCGGCGTATTACCGGCAATATTGGCGATGACCACGGTTTCCTGCTCTTTCAGCCAGGGCAGGTCCTGCTCAATAAAATGATCCACCCCCGGGTTCTGCAGCCCTACGGCGTTTAAAATGCCCGAAGGGGTTTCAGCGATTCTGGGCGGCGGGTTCCCCTGTCTGGGCTTTAAGGTGATGCCCTTGCAGGAAAGGCCGCCGATTTCCTTCAGCGGATAAAACTCGCTGTATTCCCGTCCAAAGCCGAAGGTGCCGGAGGCGGTAATCACCGGATTCTGAAAGGCAACTCCCGCGATATTCACAGACAAATCAGCCATCAGAAAAGCACCTCCTCAGCGCTGAATACCGGGCCGTCCTTACAGACGTGAAGATAGGTTTCTTCCCCGCCGGCTTTTTTGATCTTACAGGCGCACACCAAGCAAGCGCCAACTCCGCAGCCCATGCGCTCCTCCAGGGAGAGCTGGCACGCGACCCCCCGGTCCTTCGCCTCTTTGGCCACGCCTTTCAGCATCGGCGTGGGCCCACAGGCGAAAACAACATCTTTTGGCTGCTCCAATACTTCTTTCAGCGGTTCTATCACTAGGCCGTGAAGCCCCGCGCTTCCATCGTCAGTGCAGAGGATCACCCGGCATCCGGCTCGCTCAAAATCCTCCTTGAGGATCACGGCGTCTTTATTCCGAAAGCCCAGAATCACAGTGGCGTTTTTGCCAAACGGCTTTGCCGCGAACAGCAGCGGGGGCACCCCGATGCCGCCGCCTACAAAAACCGCCTTTCTGGATGAGGCCCCCAAGGTGAAGCCGTGGCCCAAAGGGGCCAAAATATCCAAATACTGGCCTTCCTTAAACCGGGAAAGGATTTCAGTGCCTTCTCCCCGAACTTGAAACACCAGGCGCAGGATTCCCTGCCAAGGGTCAGCGTCGCAAATAGAAATGGGCCGCCGCAGGGGTTTCCCAGGCACCAAAAGGTGGGCAAACTGGCCCGGCTGCGCCTCCGCGGCAAACTCCCGGTTTTCCACGGTAAAGTCAAAAATCCCGGGCCGGCGCTCTATTTTGCGCAGCAGCCGGCAGAACTGGGTATCATACTTCATGCTATGTTTCATCCTTCCCATCTCCCAAAAGGGAACGTATGACTTTATGCTTATTGTAACGTGTTTCACCGAAATCCTCAATAGTTTTTTCCCAGCGGCTTTGTTTTCCAGCGCCGCTGTTTTAGCTGGGAAATACCGGGGGCAAGCCTTATCTGGCGGCAAGGCAGCCGACGATTTCATCCCGCATTCTAATTGCTTCTCTTCTGGCGGCACCCGCATAGTCCTTTTCGTCGCAGCCCTCTTTCTGCCAGGCGCAGAGGATTCCCCTGGAGGAATTGACAACAGCTCCCAAACCGTTTTGGTCGAACGCGGGAACCACATCCTTCGCGCCGCCGCCCTGGGCGCCGTAGCCTGGCACCAGGAAAAAGGTGTGGGGCAGGGCCTCCCGCAGTTCCTTCAGCTGGGCCGGATAGGTGGCCCCTACCACGGCGCCTACGCCAGAGTAGCCGTAACCCCCCATCAGCTCTTTGCCCCATTGCTCGCACATCAGGCCCATGGTATAGTACACGGTATCCTCAGAAGAAATCAATTGGTTTTGCAGCTCGCCGGAAGAGGGGTTAGATGTTTTTACCAGAACAAACATCCCTTTATCCATGGCCTTGCATACCTTGATTACCGGATGGATCCCGTCTGATCCTAAGTATCCGTTCACCGTCAGGGCGTCCGCGCCGAAAGCGGCCCACACGGCGTCCTCCACCTGGGTTTCGCCCAGATGGGCGGCGGCGTAAGCCTCCATGGTGGTGCCGATATCGTTGCGCTTGCCATCCTCGATGACGTACATGCCTTTTTCCTTGGCGTATGCGATGGTCTGAGCCAGGGTTTTCATCCCCTGCCAGCCGTACATTTCGTAATAAGCACACTGGGGCTTTACCGCCGGCACAATGTCATACAGGGCGTCGATCAGGCCCTTGTTATATTCTAAAATCGCCGCGGCGGCCCCATCCAAGGTTTTCCCGTGGGCCTGATAGGCTTTCTCCTTAATGTAATTGGGAAGATAGCTTAATTTCGGGTCCAGGCCCGCTACAGTGGGGTTATTTTTTGCTTTAATGTTATCAATCAAACGGTCCAGCGACATAGTAATTTCCTCCTGCATCTTATCTGATTTTATTTCATTTCCTGATAAACGATTTCACCCCGGCACACCGTCATAATCACCTTGCCGGAAAGGGTCCTTCCATGAAAAGGGGTGTTTTTGGATTTTCCGTGCAGCCTTTCCCGATCCACCGTCCACTGGCGCGCTTCGTCAAACAGGACGAAATCCGCGGGAGCGCCTTCTTTCAGAACGCCCGCGGGCAGCTTTAACAGCCGGGCCGGGTTCAAAGACATTTTTTTGACCAGCGCCGGCAGGGTTAAGTACCCCGGCTTTACCAAGGCCGTATAGCAGACGGGCAATGATGTTTCCATCCCGATGGAGCCGTTGGGCGCTTTGTAAAAATCCGCCTTGTCCTCCTCGGTGTGGGGCGCGTGGTCGGTGGCGACGGCATCCAGAGTGCCGTCCTGCAGGGCATGAATCAAAGCCTTTCGGTCCGCCTCGGTACGCAGAGGCGGGCTCATGCGCCAGTCGGCGTTTTTATTCCTCAGTTCCTCCTCCGTCAACATCAGGTAATGGGGGGCGGTTTCCCCGGTGACCCGGACGCCCCTCTTTTTCGCGTCCCGGATCATGGCGGCGCTGACCGCCGTGCTGACATGGCAGATGTGGACCGGAACCCCGTAGGACTCCGCCAGGGCGATCTCCCGGGCGGTGGCGGCGTTTTCACTTGCCGCCGGCACCCCTGGAATATTGAGCTCTTGGGAAACCTTCCCTTGGTTCATCAGGCCGCCTTTGGAAAGGTACAAATCTTCGCAATGGGATACCACCGGCATATCCAGCCTGGCGGCTTCTTCCATGGCTTCAGCCATCAGCAGGGAGTTTTCCACCGGCCTGCCGTCGTCCGTTAAGGCGATGGCTCCCGCCTTTTTCAGCTCCGCAAAAGGCGCCAGCGCCTCCCCCTTCATCCCCCGGGTAATACAAACGGAGGAATACACCCGGCAGCAGGCGGTTTCCGCCTTTTGCAGCAGTTCCTTTAATAAGGCCGGGGAATCCATGGGGGGCTTGGTGTTGGGCATTGCCAGCAGGGAAGTGACCCCGCCCGCCGCCGCGGCTTTGCAGCCGGTAAACACATCCTCTTTCTCCGTCAGCCCCGGGTCTCTGAGATGGACGTGCATGTCCACCAACCCCGGCAGCAGGGCCAGGCCCTGGGCGTCGATAATCTTATCTGCGGGGCCTTGTATATTCTTGCCGATTTTCGCAATCACGCCGTCTTTCGACAGCAAATCAAGCTGTTCAAAGCTTTCCTCTTCGGGGTTTACCAGCCGGGCTCCCCGGATCAGGATACTTGCCATGGAATCACCTCATTGTTTGGTCTATCGTTGATTAACTCTAAAAGCAGCGCAGAATTTAAAAGATTGTCTTTCGCCTGCAGGCGGACGGCGCCGGCTTGCCGAAGCAAGCCAAGGATAGTAATGCGGCAGGCTGGAAAACAGGCCATAAGGACGGGCTGATCTTTGGGTTAATTAACTATAATTATAGGATACCCTTTTTCTTCATTTCTGTAAAGAAAGATTGTAAATGAAAACGCGCCTTTTCAAAAAAATCCCGCCCTGACAGGCGGAATTTTTTCACATCCGGCTTAGCCGCCCGATTTGCGGTTTTCGTTGGCCCAATGGACGCCGTCCTTTGTAACCTTGGCGTAAATCAGCGGCTCCTGTTTAGGGGGCGCGACGCCGAAGGACAAAGACTGATAAAACGTTTCCATGGCCGGAGCGAAAAGCGCCTGACGGCTTGCCCACAGGGCAGCGAGGCTCTCACCCTGTTTCACAAAATCTCCGGGCTTTTTGTGAAGCGTAATCCCGGCGCCGTAATCGATGGAATCCCCTTTTTTCTCCCTGCCCGCCCCTAACTGTGCGGCGGATACCCCAATTAACCGCGTGTCCATATGGGTCAGATAGCCTTCTTTCGGGGAAAGGGCTTCTTTTTTGAAAGAAGCCCTGGGCAGCCCGGAATAATCCTCCAGGACTTCTGCGTCTCCGCCCTGGGCGCTGACCATTTCCTTCAGCTTTTCAAAGGCCCGCCCGTTTTCCAGCTGCGCCTTGGCCAGGGCGTAGCAGGCCGTTTCATCTCCTCTGCCCGCCAGCGCCAATAAGCTAGCGCTCAACCTCAGGCACAGCTCGGTCAAATCGCCGGGGCCGCGGCCCCGCAGGGTTTCGGCGGCTTCGATCACTTCCAGCCCGTTGCCGATATTCCTGCCCAGAGGGCGGTCCATGTCGGTGATGAGGGCGGCCGCTTTCCGGCCTGCCCGGGTACCGATTTCCACCATTTCCCTGGCCAGGGCGGCGGCGTCCTCCCGTTTCTTCATAAAGGCCCCGCTTCCTGTTTTGACATCCAGCAGAATACAGTCCGCCCCCGCCGCCAGCTTTTTGCTCATAATGCTGGAGGCGATCAATGGTATGCTCTCCACAGTAGCGGTGACGTCCCGCAGGGCGTAAAGCTTTTTATCCGCCGGGGCCAGGTTCCCGGATTGGCCGATGACGCAGCAGCCCACCCGGTTAACAATATCGAAAAATTTCTCCCGGTTTAAATCTACCCGAAAGCCGGGTATGGATTCCAGCTTATCCACCGTTCCTCCGGTATGGCCCAGGCCCCTGCCGCTCATTTTCGCCATTTTTACCCCTAAAGAGGCTACAATCGGCGCCACCACCAGGGTGGTTTTGTCCCCCACCCCGCCGGTGCTGTGCTTGTCGGCCTTTACCCCGGCGATAGGCGATAAGTCCACCTGGTCCCCGGAGGCCGCCATCGCCATGGTCAGGTCCGCGGTTTCCCGCCGTTCCATGCCGTTGATGCAAACCGCCATCAGCAGAGCCGACGCCTGATAGTCCGGGATTTCCCCTTGAGTGTACCGCTCCACAAAAAAACGGATTTCTTCTTGTGACAAAGAAAACCCATCCCGTTTTTTCGCGATAATATCATAAATCCTCATATCATATGCCTTTCCACGCAAACGGTATCTCAGCCTAATTCGCTTTTCTGAAACCCCTGGGGCAATAGCTCTTTCAATAAATAAGTTTGAGCCACCCCATCTTTCGTCACCAGTAAAACTTCAAAGGTTTCCGGGTCGCAAAACTCCGCCATCACCTGGCGGCAAACCCCGCAGGGCGGGCAGGGGCTTTCCGGCTCCTGTCCCTCCCCTGCTCCGGCGATAGCGATCGCCGAAAACTCCCGCTTTCCCTCGCTGACCGCCTTAAAAAACGCCGTGCGTTCCCCGCAGTTGGTGGGGCTGAAGGACGCGTTTTCAATATTACATCCAGTATAAACCGTTCCATCTTTTACCAAAAGCGCCGCTCCCACTGCAAAATGGGAATAAGGCGCGTAAGCGTTCTTTCTGGCCTTCAGCGCCAGCTTTCCCAGTGTCTCCCGGTCCATGCGGCCGCCCCCCTTTATGCCAGTTCTAAAGCAACTTCCATCATACGGGTGAACCCGGTTTGCCGTTCCTCCGCCGGCAGGGATTCCCCCCGCAGGGGGCAGTCGGAAACCGTCAGAAGGCACAAGGCGTTTTTGCCGCACCGGGCGGCGTTCATATAAAGGGCGGCGGCTTCCATCTCCACCGCTAAGACCCCCATTTTTTTCCACTTCAATAAGGATTCCTCGTCGTCGCCGTAAAACAGGTCGGAAGAAAGCACGTTTCCCACCCGCACCGGGAAATTCTTTTCCCTCGCCGCCGCCACGGCCTTTTCCAGCAGGGAAAAGCTGGCGGTGGGGGCGAAGGTCCCTGGCAGGCGGTACTGGGCGGCGTAGCTGGAATCCGTGCAGGCGCCGATGCCCACAATCAAATCCCGCAGCCCCACCTGGTCCGCGATGCCTCCGGCGGTGCCGATCCGGATAATATTCTCCACCCCGTAAAAGTGGAACAGCTCATAGGAATAGATGCCAATAGAAGGCATTCCCATACCGCTGCCCATGACAGACACGGGCCTTCCGCGGTAGGTTCCCGTATAACCCAGCATGTTTCGGACGGTATTGAAGCATTTTGGGTTTTCCAAATAGGTTTCCGCGATAAATTTCGCCCGCAGCGGATCCCCGGGCATCAGTACCGTTTTGGCAATCTCTCCCTCTATCGCCCCGTTGTGGGGAGTAGGCGTATTCAGCATGATGATTCCTCCTTTATCATTTCCGGCAAGCGGCTTTGCCCCCATGGAAGGGGCGGCAAACCAAAGTAATCTAAAATGGTAGCGGAGATATCCGCGAAGGTGGGCAGGGTTCCCAGGTTTTTGCCCTGGCGCACCCTGGCGCCGGCGGCCAGCCAGGGCACATACTCCCTGGAATGGTCAGTAGAAGGCGTAGACGGGTCGCATCCGTGATCGGCGGTAATCATCAAAAGGTCGTCTTCCCCCAGCCCGGCCAAAATCCGGGGCAGACGGCTGTCAAAATAGGAAAGCGCCCGGGCATAGCCCTCCGCGTCGTTTCGGTGGCCGTAAACCATGTCAAAATCCACCAGGTTTACAAAGCACAGGCCGTTGAAATCCTTCTGGGCCAGCTCTATTGCCTGTTCGATCCCTTCGGCGTTGCTTTTGGTCCGGTAAGCCTCGGTAACCCCCCGCTGAGCGAAGATATCCACGATCTTTCCCACGGAAAGCACGGAAAGCCCCGGCTGGGCCGCGATCCGGTCCAGCATGGTGTCTCCAGGCGGCTCCAGGGAAAAATCGTGACGGTTGGAGGTTCTGGTATAGCCGCCCGGTTCCCCTATAAAAGGACGGGCGATGATCCTGCCAACCCCATGCCCGCCGGCCATCAGCTTTCTGGCGATACGGCAGCACCGGTAAAGCTCCTCCACCGGCACCGCGCCCTCGTGAGCCGCCACCTGGAACACGCTGTCGGCGCTGGTATAAACGATTAAATCCCCGTTTTTCTGGGCCTGCTCCCCGTAATCCCGGATTACATCGGTACCGGAATAGGGGCGGTTGCACAGCACCCTGCGCCCGGTAAGCCGTTCATATTCCCGAATAATCTCTTCCGGGAACCCGTCGGGATAGGTAGGCATGGCGGTTTGAGAGGGAAGGCCGGCGATTTCCCAGTGCCCTGTAGTGGTGTCCTTGCCCTTGGAGATTTCCCGGCACCGGCCGAAAGCCCCCGCGGGGGCTTTCTCTTTGTCGCCGCAAGTTACCCCGTCGATATTGAAAAGCCCCAGCCGCTTTAGGTTGGGAACGTTTAGAAAGCCGCTGTCAAAGCAGGCCCGCAGGGTATCGCTGCCCTGGTCGCCGTATTCAGCCGCGTCGGGGGCTTCCCCCACGCCGAAGCTGTCCAGTACAATTAAAAAAATCCGTTTCATATTCTGTCTCCTAATTCGGTATGGTGGTTTCGCCTTGCTTCAGGGCGACCGGTACCATCCGCTGCAAGTTCCGCGGTTGGGCGCCGTCAATCAGCTCCCGGAGCATGGAAAACGCCTCTCTTCCCATCCTTTGGGCCGGCTGGACCACGGTGGTCAGCTCCGGCGTCATAAGGCTGCCCAAACGCACGCCGTCAAAGCCCACCAGCATGATTTCCTCCGGCACCCGGATTCCCCTGCCGGCCAAATACTTGTACACGGAAAGGGCGGTCATATCGCTGGAGCAGAGGATGCCGTCGGTATCCGGGAACCGTTCCAGAATCTGGGGCGCGCAGGCAAGGCCGCTTTCAAAATCGTAGCCGCAGTCCAGGAACCGGGGCTCCATATCCCATTTCCGGCATACGTCCAAATAACCCTGAAACCGCATCTGGCCGCTGCTGTAAAGCTGCGGGCCCCGCATGTGGACCAGCCTTTTGCAGCCGCAGTCCAGCAGGTGCTCCGCCGCCAGCTGTCCTCCTAAATAATTGTCCGAGAAAACAGAAGCCTCATACTCCCGCCCAGCCTTTCGGTCAATGACCACCACCGGCGGATCTCCTCTTCTAGGCCGTCGTTATTGGCGGTGATGACAATGCCGTCGGCGTTCATCTCGCTGAGCAGCTTGATGTAATCCCGCTCTTTCTCCGGCTCCCGCCCGCTGTGGCACACCACCACCTGATAGCCCTCTTTTTCCGCCGCTTCTTCCAGGGCCGTGCCGATTTCATTTAAAAACAGATTGTGCAGCGACGGGACCACATAGCCGATCAGCTTGGATGGCTGTTTATAAAAGGCCTTAGCGGTTTCTCCGGGCTGAAACCCGGTTTCCCGCATGGCTTTCAAGATCCGCTCCCGCTTTTCCGGGTTCACCCTGGCGGTGCCGTTGACCACCCGGGAAACCGTAGCCTGGGATACCCCCGCCAGCCTTGCGATATCGCTGAGATTTGCCAAAAGCGCCGCCTCCCATCAGATTCTATATTAGGATAACCTTTTTTTCGCCTCTTCATAACAGGGCTTGAACGCCGACGGCACGGCCTTTTGCTCTAAGCCATCGCCGTCCAGCCAGAGGAAGTCCTCCGGCTGCCCGCAAACCCATATTCCATAGCAGCTCAGTTTCCATTCCACATGAGTGAAAACATGCTGGTAACCGGGCAGCTTTTCAAGCCGCAGCACTTCCATTTTCATTTGGCGGCACCAAGCCTCCGCTTCCGCCTCCGTTAGAACGCCCTCTGTGTTTGGAAATTCCCATAGGTTTTTTAAAATCCCCTCTTTGCCCCGTTTATGAAGGGCTGTTTTGCCTTCGCTGAATAGGAGAAACACTGTTTTCTCTTCTTTTTTCCTGGGCTTTTTCGGCGGCTTTACCGGATATTCCGTCATATTCCCCTGCCGCCGCCCCTGGCACAGAACCCCCAAAGGGCAGCTTTCACATTTGGGAATCCCGTTGGGCAGGCACACGGTAGCTCCCAGGTCCATGAGAGCCTGGTTAAAATCCCCGGGACGTTCCCTGGGCTGAAGGGCCTGCACCATACCGGTGATCCGCTCCTTGGTTTCCGGCTTGGTGATATCGCTGTGATCGGCGGTAAGCCGGGTGATGACCCGGAACACGTTGCCGTCCACGGCGGTCACCGGCAGGCCGAACGCGATAGACCCGATGGCCCCGGCGGTATATTCGCCGATCCCGGACAGCTTTTTCAGCTTTTCAAAGTCCCCTGGAAGCTGGCCGCCGTATTCTTCCGCGCAAACCTTGGCGGCCTTTTGCAGGTTCTGCACCCGGTTATAATAACCCAGGCCCTCCCACAGCTTTAAAAGCTTTTCCTCGCTGGCCTCCGCCAGGTCCTGGATCGTCGGCAGCTCCGCTAGAAACCGGAGGTAGTATTCCTTCACCGCCTCCACTCTGGTTTGCTGCAGCATGATCTCGGACAGCCACACGTGATAGGGCTTGGGGTCCTCCCGCCAGGGAAGAATCCGGCGGCATTGATCGTACCAGCTAAGGAGCAAGCCGGGCATTTCCTGTAAACCGAAAAGAGGACGGGACGCGTCCTCTTTGTTTCTCTCGTTTCTCATCTTCTCCATTTAAGACACCATCGCCGCCAGCTTGATCGCTTCCTCCGCCGCGCTGGCGGCGTCGGGGGTATACTTATCCGCGCCGATGGATTGACAGAAATCGTCGGTCACCGGGGCGCCGCCCACCATAATTTTCACCTTATCCCGAAAATCGGAAGCGTTCACCAGCTCCACCACCCGTTTCATTTCTCCCATAGTGGTGGTCAGAAGGGCGGAACAGGCGATAATCTGGGCGTTGTTTTCCTGAGCGGCCTGAAGGTATTTTTCCGCCGGCACATTGACCCCTAAATCGATCACCTTTAACCCCCGGCCCTCCATCATCATTTTCACAAGATTTTTGCCGATGTCGTGCTGGTCCCCCTTCACGGTGCCAATGACCACGGTGCCCCTGTTTTCCACATCACCGGTTTGCAGGGCGGGCCTCAGCACCTCCAGCCCCGCGTTCATGGCCCTGGCGGCGATGAGCACCTCCGGCACGAACACCTGGTTCTGCTTGAATTTCTCCCCAATGACACCCATCCCGGCAAGAAGCCCCTGCTCCAAAATATCTTTGGGCGCTACTCCTTCCTCCAAAGCCTTGGCTACCAATTGCTTTACCTTCGGCGCCCGGCCCTGCTGGAGCAGCGCACTTAATTCTTCTAAAATACTCATTCTCTGTTTCCTCCGGCTTTCCATGGCTTTTTTGAAAGCAGAAAGGCAAGCCCTCCGTACTTTCCTGAAACGTTCTTGCTATTAGAATATCATATTTTCCACCGACAATCAATGTTTCCAAACCCATTCCATTTTCCCCAAAAACGTGCTATGCTTATTTTAAACGATAATTTTTTGGAGGCAGCATTTTATGAATCCCCAGATATCCACCTTTCGTTTAATCAAACGCTTCGCCCCTTATTTTAAAAAGTATAAGGGCGTTTTATGCTTAGACCTGTTCTGCGCCGCTTTGACCACGGTCTGCGAGCTGGTATTCCCCTTAATCGTGCGGTACATTACCGACATGGGCATGAACCATCTGGAAAGCCTGACCATACAGATCATTTTAACCCTGGGCGGGTTCTATCTGGTACTGCGGCTCATCGACGCCGCCGCCAACTATTACATGGCGAGCGTGGGCCACGTGATGGGGGCGAAAATAGAAACGGATATGCGCAAGGACCTGTTCGCCCATTTGCAGGAGCTTTCTTATTCCTATTATGACGAAACCAAAATCGGCCAGCTGATGGCCCGGATCACCAGCGATTTATTCGACGTCACCGAATTTGCCCATCACTGCCCGGAGGAATTCTTTATCGCGTTTTTAAAGATTCTGGTGTCTTTTTTGATCCTGTGCAACAGCAGCGTGCTTCTCACGGTGATTATCTTTGCCATTCTTCCCCTGATGCTGCTGGCCGCCATGTATTTCAATAAGCGGATGCGCCGGGCGTTTAAAAAATCCAGAAACCAGATCGGCGAAATCAACTCTCAGGTGGAGGACAGCCTGTTAGGGGTCCGGGTGGTAAAATCCTTTGCCAACGAACCCATTGAAACGGAGAAATTCCGCAGCGGCAACGAAAAGTTTTTGAACATCAAGCGGGAAATGTACAAATATATGGCCGGATTCCAAAGCAGCACCCGGCTGTTTGACGGCATCATGTACATCGCCGTGGTGGTGGCGGGCTCTTTGTTTATGATCTACGGCAAAATCACCCCCGGCGACCTGGTGGCTTACCTTTTATATGTCACCACCCTGCTGACCTCCATCCGCCGGGTGGTAGAGTTCACCGAACAGTTTCAACGGGGGATGACCGGCATCGAGCGGTTTATCGAGGTCATGGACGCCCCGGTGGAGATCCGGGACGACCCTGGCGCCAAGGAGCTGGAAGATGTGAAGGGGGATATCCGGTTCGACCACGTCAGCTTCCGGTACGCCGGCGTGGACGAGGAGGTACTGACCAACATCAATCTTCACGTGGCCCCGGGACAAAACATCGCCCTGGTGGGCCCCTCCGGCGGCGGAAAAACCACCCTGTGCAATTTGATTCCCAGGTTTTACGAGGTCACCTCCGGCCGGATTCTCATCGACGGCCAGGATATCAAGAATATCACCCTTCGGTCCCTGCGGAGCCAGATCGGCACCGTTCAGCAGGAGGTATACTTATTCTCCGGGTCCATTTATGAAAACATCGGCTACGGAAAGCCCGGCGCAACTCAAGAAGAAATCATCCGCGCCGCCAAGCTGGCCGGCGCCCATGAGTTCATCATGGACCTGCCCGACGGCTACAATACCTATGTGGGCGAGCGGGGCGTAAAGCTTTCCGGCGGGCAAAAGCAGCGGGTGAGCATCGCCCGGGTATTCCTGAAAAACCCGCCTATTTTAATCCTGGACGAAGCCACCTCCGCCCTGGACAACGAAAGCGAAAAGCTGGTGCAGCGTTCTTTAGAGGAGCTTGCCAAGGGTCGTACCACCTTTACCATCGCCCACCGGCTCACCACCATACGCAACGCGGACCTGATCCTGGTGCTGACAGAGGACGGCATCGTGGAAAAGGGCAGCCACCGGCAGCTCATGGAGCTGGGCGGGATCTATCATAGTCTTTACAGCATGTATGGCACGATAGAATAAAAGCACAAAACAAAGCCCTGAAGCCAAGGACGCCATTGTGCGTTTCCAGCTTCAGGGCTTTTTATTTTAATTATATGTGCCTTACGGAGAACCAGGAGCCTAAAAACGCCAAAAATTCATAAAAAGCGAAAACGGCGAACAGGCCCAGGGCCACTCCCAGAATCAGGCCGCTGGCCACATCGGAAGGATAATGGACGAATAAATACAGCCTGGAAAAACCGATCAGGGTCGCCAGCGCCAGGGCGGCGATTCCCCAAGGCAGGCTGGCATAACAGATCACTACCGCGGCCGCAAAGGATGACAAGGTGTGGCAGGACGGGGCGGAAAAATCGTGCGGACGGCTGATGAGCAGCTCCACATCCGTATCTTGATTGCAGGGCCGCACCCGGCCGATTAAGGGCTTCAGCGCGATATTGCCCACCGCCAGGCACAAAAGCAGGGCCAGCACCAGCATAAAGCCATAAGGCCGCTCCGTTTTCCTCGCCAAAAAAACGGCGGCGATCACCAGCCAAATAAGGCCGCCGTTTCCCAGCAAGGTGATTTTCGGCATCACCTTGTCCAAAAAGGAACAACGGACCTTTTTTTGAATATATTCTAAAATGCGGTTATCCTGCCGCCGGATTTTTTCCATCATCCGCGTTCATTCCCCAATCTCAAAATAAAGGCTTTAATATTTATTATACCCCGGGAATGTTTCAACCGTCAATGAAAAACATAAAACCGCGTTTTCAAAAAGGGGGGTTAAGACCCGCCGTATTCGTAAATGGATTTATAAAGCAGATCCAAATCCTCAAAGGTGTAGGTTCCATCCCGGTTACTATCCGCCGCTTCTAAAAACAGGCCCTTGAGAACCGTCCGGCTGTCGTGGTAAAACTCATGCTCCATCAGCACGGAAACATCCTTTTCATTGACGCTGCCGTCTCCGTTTAAATCGCCGTAAAGCAACAGAGTCACCTGGTCGCTTTGAATGCCGTCCCGCAGAAGGGTGAAAGTGGCTCCGGTGCCAACGCCGCCGGAAGAAACCCGGGTTCCCTGGTAGCTGCGCACCACCAAATCCCCATCATAGCGCAAATTAGCTTTAATCTGCGCCAATGTGCTGCCCGGCTCCACGCCGGTCATCACTCTGGTCTTAGGGTCAATGTCATAAACCTCGCTGGTAATCCGGCCGGACTCCTCCTCCTCAGAGGAACCGCCTGAACTTCCGCTGTCCCCGCCAGAGGAGCCCGGGCCCTCTGAGGACTCTTCTGTGAAGGTTAGTGTGTAAACGCATCTTGCGGGCATTCCAGCGGCGGTGCACAAATTGGAAAGCTCCACCCGGTAGGTTCCAGCCTCCAAAAATTCCGGGGAAGGGAAATACAAAAAGTTTCCATCCATTCCCAAGCCGTTATCAGACGTCCAGGTGGCTGACGCTCCCGTATTCTCATGAACAACCGTAACCGCCGGGCTGCCCCGGCCGGGATTGACAAGCTCCGGGTTCAAGGCCACGGTCCATTGCTCCGGGCTTACATCCACCGGATAAATTCCCGGCAAAGGGTTCGCTAAAAACGCGTTGCTTTCCTCTGTAAATTCCTCGGTGGTAACCTCACTGGTAATGCCGTTGGTATATTCCACCCGCACGCCCGTATTGGAATTGGACAGGCTGTAAATCATATCGCCGTCGGCAAACAAAAACGCCGGATAGCGTTTTTCTAACGTCACCTGGCCCAGTACCCCACCGTCTTCATCCAAAAGCAGCAACGCCGAATCAAAATCCGCCAGAATCCCTTCCCGATAAAGGCAGGCGGCCCCATGGCTTTGAGACGCGTATAACCGCTCCACGGCCATATTTTCTTTGGAAATCCGGAAAAGCTCGCCGTTCCCATCCATGGCCAGTTCTTCGCTAAGCATCCGCAAGCCCGATCCCACCGGGTCGCCGGAGAAAGCCGTGACCTCGGAACTCTCTATCAGCCACAAGCCGCCTGTTTCAGAAACCGCGTAAATATCGCCGCTGGGAGAAGCGGTGACTAACTCGGCAATAGGCTCGTTCATGTCACAAAACGGGACCAGCTCCTGAACCTTGGTTTGGCTATCCTCGGACACATCCGCTACCGTGTACAAAACAGAGGGATCTGTACTCTTGAGAAAATAAAACGCTCCATTGGAAGCGGCCGCAAAGCTCTTCGCCGACAGGGTATCCAAATTTTCCAATACCGTGGTTTTATCAAGCTGTGTGAAATCGTTTCTATCGTGGGACAGCAGCTTTACCTGTTTTACCACCGTGCCCTCCACGTATCGAGCGGTTTCACAGGCTACAATCACCCTGTCGTCCAGAACAGCTAACCGGCGGAAGCCTCCGCTGACCTGCCAAAGAACCTGCGCGCCGTGACTGGCGGTGTCTGTCAAAACACCGCAAAATTCATAATCGCTTCCCACAATCAGCAGCATTTTTCCATTGTCCAGATAACAGGCGTCCTTCAATTCGCTTTCTGGCAGCCGGTTTTCGATTTCATAGGTTTCTCTTACATATTCACCCTGGGCGGAAATCGCCGTATAACCCAGCAAGACAACAGCGGCAATTACTGTGGGAAATAAAATTCTCCAAAATCTCCTTTTCATGACAATACTCCCCATAGTTAAAAATCCTAATTTTTCCATATTTTACATATTGCATGAAAAATTTTCCAGTTTCAATAAATTGTGAAAAACGGCCACAAAAAGCCCTCTTGAAAAGCAGCCAAATTAGCAATGCTTTTCAAGAGGGCCTGTGGGTTAAAAAAGTTCCGGACGGTCCGGATTGGTTTGCCTTTCCACCTGGGAGGTATGAAGCAAAAAGCGATAGATTGGGGCCAGCCTGCGGAAATCTTTTTCCAGCTTATGTGAAAGCCTGTCAGAAAACAGCAGCTCGAAGTCGTTGCTCTCCGCAATAAAGCTGAGTCCCCTTCTCTCCAGCCACTGTCTGGTTTCCTCCGGCTGGTGAGGGTAATGGGGCCGTTTATACCGTTCTCCCTCAATTTGAAAAAGTTTCTGAGACAAATAGGCGGCCTGGGCTTTTTCAAAGGCGGGGTCTCCCTGGAGGATCAGCTTTCGCATGGTATTCATGTACCCCGCGGAAGCATGGTAAAAGCCGCATCCGTAGTTGAACCCGTCGCAGGTAATCTCAAAATAAATTCCAGGCACCTCGGTGCCATGCATCTTGCCCCTTTTGAAAATAATCCACATGGTATCCCGGTATAGGGACTTGTCGTGGCTGTATCGGGTATCTCTGCGCAAACGGCTGATGGTCTTGTCTACCCGGGGCTCCGTGGTCAGCTGGCCATCGATCTCCATCATGACCGGGGTCAGCGCCTGTACCAGCTCCTTCATTGGCTCTATCAATACAGCCTGGTAAACTTCTTTATGGTCTAAAAACCATTCCCGGCTGTCCTGAAGCCGGTTTTCAAACAAAAAGTCCAGGGTTTTAGCGGAAAACGGCATCTGAATTCCTCCTTTGTTCAAAAAGCGGTGTGAACGCCTCACACCGCTTTTCTCAATTCTTGTATTTTTGGCCTGAATCACCCGCCTGTAGAAGTTCCTTCGGAAGAGGGCGGATCGCTGCTTGGTTCAGAGGGTGTCTCCTCACTGGCAGGCGGAGGAGGCTGCTGGGAACTGCTGGGCGCCGGCTCGGCAGAGGATGCTGGCGGCGGCGCGCTGGAGGTATTTGCGGGCTGTCCGTCTACATAGCTTCCGTTTTCATTGATTTCCCGGGCGGTAGCGGGATCCGTATTGGGTCCTACTTTATAGACCGTGGCGCCCTCCATATAATAGGAAGAATCGATCGGCTCTCTTTTGACCTCCTGGCCGTTTTTATAGAATACCTTCTGCCCTTCGGCGGTATAGCCGTTGCAGGAATAATTCCACAGCATTTTGGTGCCCTGGGGCAGGCTGTTATCGGTAATATATTCCGTGGGCGGAGGGGGAATCGTGCCCGTCTGCCAGCTTTCCACTTCTATCTTGTCCCATTCATCGGAGGGATGGCCGTAAATCTGCACTACCAGGGTTCTTCCGTCCATATAGGCTTTGATATAGACCGGATATTCGGAGGAATTTTTAAACTGGAAGTCCGTGGACGGATAGTCCACCGTTGCGTCCTGGCCGATTGGCACGTAAGTGGAAGGCCAGCGGTGGTTGTAACGGGTGACGATTTCCATATTGGCCCGCAGGGCGGCGCCGTAAATGGTGGTGGAGGATTGGCAGATTCCGCCGCCGTAAACCTGTACGGATTTATTGTTGGAAATACCCGTGGCCGGCAAATAGCCTAACGCGCCGGTGGTGGTATCGCCTGTGGTGCCGTTAAAGGAAAAAATATCGCCGGGCTTCAGCACAGTGCCGTTGGCGGCAGCCAGAGACAACGCCATATTATGGGTGCCGTTTTCCGTGTTGGTGGAGTAGGTGGTATACTCGGAAAGCTTGACGGTATGGTTCTTGACATCCTCAACCGTGGTTTTGGGCTGTGTTTCCGTCACCTGGATCTTGACTTCGCTTTTTTGGTTTTTCGCCTCCAAAGCTTTGATAATGTCCTGCTTCAGCTCCGCGGTTTTGACCTTGATTCCCGGAGAGCCCCCTTCATAAACAAACATAGGGTCAGAATCCGGATGGAATTCCGACACATGGGCCTCCGTTACCTCGCAGTTGAGATCCTTCTCAACGGTTTTCACCAGCGTTTCCACTTTCTTCTCGTCAGCGTCGAACTGGGGTTTCACCTCAAAGTTTTTCGGCTGGGTTTCCAGGGCCTGCACCAAAGCATACCGCTGATCCCGGTCCCCTTCCCTGGCGTACTGGTACGCCTCGTTCAAAGCGGCTTCCATAGTAGAATCAAAGCTCAGATAGGTGTTATCCACTGTGTATTCTTTTTTATCATAGACCACCTTGATCTTCACATCCGGCAGCAGGTTCTTTTCGTGCTTCTCCAGAAGCTTTTTGGCCTCTTCCATGGTTTTGCCGCCTAAATCAATCCCCTCTACCTGGATACCGGTATAAAAGGTATCCACATTCAGGGCTTTGTCCACCATGGCGATATATTCCTGGTGCTCTTGATATTTTTGATATCCAAAAAAGCCTCCCGCAGCCAATGCCACCGCCAGCACGCCGCCGATGGTCCACCAGGCCCACACCGGCAGCCTCTTCCGGGAAGCCCTTTGGATTACCGCTCCCTGGTTATTTCCTGATTCTTGTTGGGCGCCTTGAACGGTTTTATCACGTTTCAAGTCGGATCCCCTCCTTTTAACCTACTGAAGAAAATTGCAAATTGGCATTAACAATACGTTTTTTATGATACAACGGAAACGGCGAAAAGTAAAGTTACATCTTATTTACTGTTTTTAGAAAAATGCCAGTAAAATGTGTCAATTCCCCCTATTTTCTTAAAAAAATCCAATACCGCCTTCTTGGAGCCGGACGTTTGTAGACGGGGAATCCATCAATATCTATTGAACCTTTTGGGGGGAAATGGTATAATTAACCTTAAGATTATGATGAAAGCATCAAAAGCGCCGGCGGCATGACAGCGGCTTTCGCCGCCGCGCTGATTTTCATCTTAAAAGGAGGCTTCGCCAAGTGCCGGTTATCGAACTAAAAAACCTGACAAAATTTTTCGGAGCCGTCCCCGCGGTGCTGGAAGCGAACCTGACCGTAGAGGAGGGGGATTTTTTCGGTTTTGTCGGGCCTAACGGCTCGGGTAAATCCACTACGATCCGCATGATGATGAACTATGTGCGTCCCACCTCCGGCACCGCCACGATTTTCGGTTTGGATTCCCGGTCCCAAAGCGGAAACCTAAAAAAAATGGTTGGCTACGTTCCCAGCGACCTGGAATATTATATGGATATGAAGGCGATGGAAGTGATTCGTTACGCCGCCGCCATGCGGGGAATGCGGGACAAGGCTAGAATCGACCGGCTTTGCGACCTGTTTGAAGTGGATACGGTCCGCCGTATTTCCCATATGTCCCTGGGGAACCGGAAAAAAATCGCCTTGGTCACGGCCTTGCTTCACAGTCCCAGACTGCTAATTTTGGACGAGCCAACCTCTGGGCTGGATTCTCTCATCAAGCGCCGGTTTAAGGATCTTCTAATAGAGGAAAACCAAAAGGGCGCCACCGTCTTTTTCTGCAACCACGATATCGGCGAGGTACAGGAGCTTTGCGGCAAAACGGCGATTATCCGCAAGGGCTCGATTTTAGAGGTGGCCGACACAGACAACCTTTCATCCTCTGATACCCGCCGCATAAAACTGAAAACCACAGATAATTTATCCGCTTTGTTCACCCTGTTTCAGATCAACGACCCTGCCGTCAGCGGGGATCTGGTCACCTTTTCTTACCGGGGGGTTATGGACCCGTTTATTAAGGCGCTGGGCAATTATGAAATTCAGGATCTCCAGGTGAGCCCGCCATCTTTAGAGGACGCCATTATCCGGTTCTATGAAAAAAAGCTGGAACAGGAGGCTGTGGACCATGCCTAAAGTATTCTCCCTGCCCATTTTTACAAAAGAGTTCCGCCGTTCTATTCCCAGCCTGATTTTGTGGTTTCTGGTCAGCGGTGGGGTGTTGGCTGTTTTTCTGTGTTCTTTTTCCTACGTGGCCCAGACCGGTTTTTCTGAACAGCTTCAGGAAACCCTTTCCGCCTTTCCGGAGGAAATCCTGGCGGAATTCCAGCTGGACAAGCTGCCGGAGCTTTCCGAATTTTCAACCTATTTTGCCCTGGCCAGCCACTGCGTTTTCGCCATAGGCTGCCTTTACGCCTGTTACCGGGGCTGCCGTTCTATGGTTAAGCTGGAAAGCCACCAGGGCATTGTGCTGATCTATGCCCAGCCTATCAGCCGGGGCAGTATTCTGGTCAGTTCTTTTCTTTCCCAGGTTTTGGTTCTTTTTGTTTATAATTTGGGCCTTTGGAGCGTAAGCTATGGTATAGCGGCAATGCAGCCTGAGTTTGACGCCGGCCCGTTTGCCCTGGCCTGCCTTACCCTTCATTTCGCTTATTTTATGGTGGAGGTCATGTATCTATCCATCGGCTACCTGCTGTCGGTATTTTTATCCCACTCCAGTCAGGCTTCCGCCGCCGCGTTCGCGGTGCTGCTGGCTTCTCTGCTGTTTGGTATTGTGGGCGGCGCGGTTCCGGCGCTGGGCTGGATGCTGTTTTTATCTCCATACCATTATTTGAACACCGGCCTGATTATAGAATCGGCCTTGTCCGGCGCGCCGGCAGGACTGTTCCCGTATGTATTGATCTGCCTGATTTTCAGCTTGATATTCGGCGCGCTGTCCTGCGTCCGTTATTATTTTAAAGATTTCAACGTTTAAGCTTTTAGGGGGCTTTTGATTACTATGAAAATCCTGATTCTTACCGCGGCCACCGGCGGCGGACATCTTCGCGCGTCCTCCGCTCTGAAGTCGTATATTATGGAAACACGGGAGGACTGTGAAGTACAAATTGTGGACAGTTTGAAATATATCAGTCCCCTGCTGGACAAAACCATTACCGAGGGCTATGAAACCATGGCCAAACGGACGCCCAAGCTGTTCGGTTCCCTATATAAATCCACCAACCGGGATAAAAGCAAAACCACTTATTTCTTCTGTAATATTTTTCGCAAATACCTGATGCCCCTGGTGGATGAGTTCCAGCCGGATGTAATTATTTCCACCCACCCCTTCGCCACCGAAATGATCTCTTTATTAAAAGAAGACGGCAAAATCACGGTGCCGCTGGTGTGTATTATGACAGACTACGCCCCCCACCGGGCCTGGATCCATCCTTATGTGGACAGCTACATCGTCTCCAACGAGGGCATGGTGGACACCATGGCGAAAATGGGCGCTCCCAGGCAGAAGATCCACCCCTACGGTATTCCCGTGGATGAGTCCTTTTATGAGAAGATGGACCGGGACGCTGTTTTGAAGCAGATGGGCCTAAGCCCGGATAAACCCACCATTTTAATTATGGCGGGAAGCTTCGGCGTTTCCAATATATTGAGAATTTACAACAATATCATCAAGGTTGACCTGGATTTTCAGATCATCGTCATCACCGGCAAAAACGAACGGCTGTATGAGGCGTTTAACAAGCTGATCATCCGCAACGCCAGGCAAAAGCCGCTGCGCCACGTGTCGGTGAAATTAAAGCCTAAGCCGTCAAAGCCCACCAAGCTTCTTTATTTTACCAATGAAGTTCACAAATATATGCAGATTTCCGACCTGATTATCACCAAGCCCGGCGGCCTCACGGTCAGCGAAGCCTTGGCCTGCAACCTGCCTATGGCGATTTTCGACGCGATCCCCGGGCAGGAATCGGAAAACGCGGATTTTCTCATCGACAATAATATGGCGGTGAAAATTCAGAAAGGCTCCGCCTGCTCCGAGGCCATTTACGATCTGCTGTCCAACCAGGAGCGGCTGGAAGAAATGCGGAGGTCCTGTTCCGCTTTCGACAAGTCTTCCTCCGGTCCCAAAATTGTAAATGAAATCCAGGAACTGGTAAAGAACTGAGAAAGAAACCCTTTTCCTCCGGCTGGCGGAAGGGGTTTTTTGTTGAAAAGCGCAATCTTTCCCTATTCGTCTTGACAAGCATGAAGAAGTCGTTATATGATGTTATTCGTACCTTTATGCGAATTTATTCTGGTGTTTCATCGCCGTTTTGGAGTATGGAATGAAAAAAAAGATCAACGGAAAGACCATTTTCAATGTCACCGTTATCATCATCTCTCTGGTGATGCTGGGTTACTTTTGTCTTTCTGAAAATGGGCTTGTGGAGCTCTCGAAAAACTTTAAAAATCTGGACAAGGGCTGGCTGATTATGGCAGTGCTCAGTCAGGTGTTCAATATCGCCATTGACGCTTTTATGACCTATATTCTGGTTAAGAGCTCGGCGCCCACTTTTAAATTCCATAACGCCTTGAAGACCTCTATGGTGGGCCAGTTTTTCAGCGCCGTTACCCCATTCGCCACGGGCGGGCAGCCCATGCAGGTTTACTGCATGTCAAAATACGGCGTGGAGCCCGGTAAGGGCGTTTCCGCCTTGACCCAAAAGTTTGTTGTTTACCAGTCCACCTTAGTGGCCTACAGCGCCGCCGCCCTGCTTTTAAAGCAGGACTTTTTCGATGACGCCCTCAGCGGCGTGATGTGGAGTTTTGCCTTATTTGGTTTTCTTTCCCAGGCGTTTGTTATTGTCATGCTCTTGCTGTTTTCCTTCAGCCGCAGGCTGACTAACGCCATTTTAGGCTTTGCCAAAAAAATTCTGACCCGCTTTCACCGGCAAAAGCTTTATGACAAGCTGGGCGGCTTTGAACGCCAGCTGGAAAGTTTTCACGACTGTAACAAAGAGCTTTATAAAAACCGCAGGCTGGTGGTTACGGCATATGTGTGCACCGCTGTTCAGCTTACCGCGATTTTCATCGTCCCCTATTGCGTGTACCGCAGCTTCAATTTAACCGGCGCGCCGGTGTCTGATATGATTTGTTCCCAGGCGTTCGTCACCATGGCCACCTGCTTTATTCCTCTGCCCGGTGCTGCCGGCGCGTCCGAAATCAGCTTCTTAGGTTTCTTCTCCATGTATTTTACTCCTGAAACCTTAAAATCCGGCGTTTTAGTGTGGCGGATTATCACCTATTATCTGGTGATTTTGTGTACTGCCCCCTTCTCACGTTTGGGAAAAAAGGTCAACGCGGAAAAAGAAGAAAAATCCGAGGCTTGATGGTTACAACTGAGTTACTGGAAAGGATGGACCTGACGGATGAAAACTGATGCACCCAACGTCAGCCTGATTATTCCTGTTTACAACGTGGAACATTATCTTCCCAAATGCCTGGAATCCATTGCGGCACAGACCTTGAAGGGCTTTGAGGTCATTTTAGTGGATGACGGGTCTACTGACCGTTCCTTGGAAATTTTGCGGGCGTTTGCCCGGCGGTTCCCTAACACCCATGTGATCCATCAGGAAAATGGCGGCGTTTCCAACGCGAGAAACATCGGCATCCAGGCCGCCAGAGGGGAATTTATCGCTTTTATGGACAGCGACGATTACATCGCCCCCCTTTATTTGCAGCGGCTTTATGAGTCCGCAAAAAAACACCGCGCCGATATGGTGTGCTGCAGCTATTACCGCTATAACGCGGTCACCCATGAGCTGCGCCCGGCCCAATTCCGGAAATCTCCTGGTATGTATACGCCCAAGGAGATGATTTCCGCTTTGATCCTGGATATGGGCATTAAGGGGTTTATTTGGAACAAGCTTTGGCGACGCTCTCTTTTTACTGAGCATCATATCACCTTCCCCACCATGTGCTTTGAGGACATTTCCGTCTGCCAAAGGGGATTCTATTATTCGGGCCGGATCGCCGTGATCGGCGACCCGCTGTATTTCTATGTCCAGCACAAGGACAGCGCCATCGGCGCGTTGAACATTAAAAAGCTGAATGATTATCTGCGGGCTTTGGCGGACCTTCGCGGTTTTTTGGAGCGGCAAGAGGATTTTTCGCCATACCGGGCCGTTTACCGGCTTCACAGTTTGTTTGTGGCCATTACCACCTGCTATTTAACTTTAATGGTTCAAAAAAGCCAGAAGAATCTATCCGGCCTAGGCCATAATTTTAAGCAAATTATCCACCGGGTATGGGCCTGTGGGAAAAAGGACTTTGAACCCTTGGATGACATTACCAGATATCCGGATGTTATTTTTACAAAAAAACGTCAACACTATGAATTGGAGGATTCAAGCATTGAGTGAACATCAGGAGAAGCCTATTATCAGCATCGTGATCCCCGTTTATAACGTGGACATGTTCCTGCGTAAGGCCCTCCAGTCGGTAGCGGACCAGACCTTTAAAAATTTTGAGGCTATCATCGTGGATGACGGCTCTACTGACCGCTGCCCGGAAATCATTGCAAAATATGTGAAGAAATACCCCAATTTTAAATCTGTCCGCCAAGAAAACGCAGGCTTGTCCGCCGCTCGGAACACCGGCTTAAGGCTTGCCCAGGGGGAATTTATCGCTTTTATGGACAGCGACGACTATTATCAGCCTCATTTCCTGGAGGACATGTATAACGCCTGTGTGGCCAATGACTGTGACATTTCTTATTGCAGCTTTTATTTTTATTTCCCCTACAATGGGTTCCGGCTGCCCCTGCCTGTTACGTGCCGCACCGCCGTTTACGACAGCCGTCACGCTTTGAACCTGCTGATCCGGGATTTGACCATGCATCATTTTGCTTGGAACAAGCTCTTCCGGCGTTCCCTGTTCTTGGAAAACGACGTCGCCTTTACCCAGATGTATTTCGAGGACGTGGCCACCTCGCCCCGGCTTTACTACCACGCAAAGCGCGTGGCCGTCACCAGCAAACCCCTTTATAATTATACCCGCCGCCGCGGGAGTATCCTGAAATCCATGAACGCAAAAAAAATCAACGACTTTATCCGTACCTTAGGCTACATCCGGAATTTTCTGGAGGAGGCGGACGATTTCCGGGCATTCCGGAAATCCTTTTATAAATTTGCCCGCCGTATGAAAGTGGTGAATTGGTATTCTGTGCTCAGGCTTCACGTGATTACCCTGAACATGAGGGGCATGTGGAAAAACATAAAGAATTCCAACCGGTCTATCCGGTATTTTATGAGCAACGATTACCGTCCCCACAAGGGACAGCCCATCCTTCCTTTTCCCGTGATACAGCCTCAAAGGCGCGGAGCCAAATAAAAGGAGAATTTCATGAAAAAAAATCATGCCCTGGATTGGAAAAAGGTGTTTAACATCTGCCTTCTTTGCCTTTCCTTTGGCATGATTATTTATTTTTGCATCAAAGACAACAACCTGGCTATTTTGATCCAGTCCTTTTCGTCTTTGAATTTTTTCTGGTTGATTCCCGCCGTACTGCTGATCGTAGGCGTATGGGCGCTGGAATCCCTGCTTTACTATCTGATTGTCAACAGCGTGTATCCTCACCAATATTCCTGGAAACAGGCCTTCCGGGTCACCATGGTGGGGCAATACTTCAGCGCCATTACCCCCTTTGGCGTGGCGGGCCAGCCCATGCAGCTGGTGGCCCTTTCCCGCCAGGGGGTTTCCTCCGGCGTGGCGGTATCGGTGGTGGTGCGGAAATTCTTGATTTACCAAACCACCCTGTCCCTGTATTCTCTCGGGGTGATTCTGCTGAAATCCGGCTTTTTTGAAAGCCAGATCCACGGTTTTCTTCCTCTGGCCCTGGTGGGCTTTCTGTCCCAGGCCGCGTCGGTGCTGCTTTTGTTTTTATTCTCTGTCAGCCGCACCTTTACCTCCAAGCTGATCCAATTTTTCTTCTGGCTGCTTTCCAAGCTCCACCTGGTCAAGCACCCGGAGGAGAAAAGCAAGCGCATTCACGCCCAACTGGAATCCTATTTGGACAACAATAAAGCCATGAACCATAATTGGAAGCTTTCCCTCCAGCTTTATGGTTTGACCCTTCTGGAGCTGACAGTGCTGTTTTCCGTTCCTTTTTTCCTATACAAAGCCTATCACAACCCAGGCGCACCGTATTTCGATATGGTTTCCGCCCAGGCCTTTGTCACCATGATCGCCGCCTACACTCCCCTGCCGGGCGCCGCCGGCACCTCAGAAGGCAGCTTCCTTGTGCTGTTTAATTTGTTCTTCCAGGGGGAAACCGTCAAGCAGGCCATGCTGCTTTGGCGCTTTATCACCTATTATTTCACCATTATCATCGGTGTGTTTTTTGCCCGGCTGGGGAAAAAACGCCCGGAATTAACCCGGCCGGAAGTATCTTCAGCCCCAGCGGCGCCAGAATCCACCGCGGCCCGGGTTCCCGCCGGGCAGAAACCCCTTCCTTAAAGAACACCCCCGTTATCTCTGATTCATTTTTAATGGGTGAGGCGCGTTTTCGCGCCTCTATTTTTTATGCCGTTTTTCAAAAGCCGGTGGCTGCTCATTTCCGCAAACACCTCCCGGGAAAGCAGGACCAAAGCGATCATGTTGGGGATCGCCATCAGACCATTAAAGGTATCCGCCGCCTTCCACACGGAATCCAGGCTCAAAACACAGCCCAGGGCTGCGCAGGCGGCGTACAGGAACCGGTAAACCGGGACCAGCCTTTCCCCCGCTAGGTATTCCAGGCTTTTTTCCCCGTAATAGGACCAGCTGACCAACGTGGCAAACGCGAACATGACAATGGACACCGCCACAAACACGCCGCCCAGTTTTCCGAATACACTGGAAAACGCCTGGGTGCTCAAGGCCACCCCCGTCAGCCCGGAGTTCAAAGCGCCGGAGGCTAAAATGCACAGGGCCGTCACCGTACAGCCAACGATGGTGTCGGCAAACACCTGGAAAATCCCCCACATGCCCTGCTTTATCCCGTCGCCCTCTTCAGAAGCCGCGTAAATGATGGGGGCGCTGCCTAAACCCGCCTCGTTGGAAAATACGCCCTTGGAGATTCCCTGGGTCATCGCCGCCACCGCAAACCCGGCGCCGCCTCCCGCCGCGGCCTGGAACTGAAAGGCCTCCTGAAAGATATTCCCAAACACCCCGGGCAGGTTTTTCCCGTGAACCACGATGACCGCCAGGCAGCCGAGCAGATAAAACACGCTCATAAATGGCACGATTTTTTCAGTAAACCCGGCGATTCTTTTCAGGCCCCCTATGATAATGATTCCCACCAGCAAGGAAAGCGCCAGCCCGGTGGCCCAGCCGGGCACCTGGAAGCCCGCGTCCAGCGCCCCGGCAATGGAATTGGCCTGGGTCATGTTCCCCATGCCAAGGGATGAAAGCACACAGGCCACGGCAAACATCCCTGCTAAAAAGCGGCTGTTTAACCCCTTGGAGAGGTAATACATAGGCCCGCCGACCCATTCTCCCTTTTTATTTTTCTGCCGGTACCGGTACCCCAGCACGTTTTCCCCAAAAATCGTCATCATCCCAAACAGGGAAGAAACCCACATCCAAAAAATCGCTCCCGGCCCTCCGATGGCCAAAGCCGCCGCTACACCAACGATATTGCCGGTGCCCATGGCTCCCGCCAGGGCGGCGGTCATGGCCTGAAAGGAGGAAATCCCCTTTTTTCGGGTCTCTGGATCGGAATTACGGTCCGGTTTTACGAAAAAGCTTCCGACGGTTTCCTTCCACCAAAGCCCCAGCCTGCGAAACGGAAAAAAACGGGACCGCAGGGTAAAATAGACGCCGATCAGCAGCAGGGCTCCCAACGTGGCGGGCCCCCATACCAGGCGGTGAATCCAATCCCCGATTTGCTCCAACATAAAAAAGCCCCCTCCCGTCCCATTACTATGAGGCCGGAAGGGGGCTTTATGCGCTGAAAGGCTTTGGATCGCCCTATTCGTTTTTGGCAAACTGGCTGTTGTAAAGACGGTAATAGAAACCGCCTTTCGCCAGCAGCTCCTGATGGTTTCCCTGCTCGATGATATCTCCCTGGTTCATTACCAGGATCACGTCGGCGTTTTTGATAGTGGATAGCCGGTGGGCCACAATAAAGCTGGTGCGGCCCTCCATCATCTTATCGAACGCCTTCTGCACCCTGATTTCCGTCAGGGTGTCGATGGAACTGGTGGCTTCATCCAGGATCAGCATAGGAGGGTCCACCAGCATCACTCTCGCGATGCTGAGAAGCTGCTTCTGCCCCTGGGACAGGTTGCCGCCGTCCTCGCTGATAACGGTATCGTAGCCCTGGGGCATCCTGCGGATAAAGCCATCCGCATAAGCCGCCTTTGCCGCCGCCCGGATTTCCTCTATGGAGGCGCCCGGCTTACCGTAGGCGATATTTTCCCGCACCGTGGCGGAATACAGCCAGGTATCCTGGAGAACCATGCCGAACAGACGCCGCAGGCTGTCCCGGGTCATATCCTTAATGGGAACGCCGTCGACGCTGATCACGCCCTGGTTCACGTCATAGAAGCGCATCAGCAGGTTAATCATGGTGGTCTTTCCGCAGCCGGTGGGGCCGACGATTGCGATCCTCTGTCCCGGCTTGGTTTCCAGGTTAAAGTCTTGAATCAGCTTCTGTTCCGGGCGGTAGGCGAAAGAAACGTGGTCCACCTTCACCCTGCCTTCACAGCTTTCCACCGTTTTGGCGTTGGGGGAATCCGGTGTTTCCTGGGGCTGGTCCAGCAAAGCGAACACCCTGTTGGCGGAAGAAAACGCCGTTTGCAGCTGGGTGATCACCCCGGTAACCTCGTTAAAGGGCTTCGTGTATTGGTTTGCATAGGTCAAAAATGAGGATACGCCGCCCACGCTCAGCCTGCCGTTAATGACGGAGACGGCGCCGATAACCCCTACCGCCGCGTAAACGATCCCGTTGACAAAGCGGGTGCTGGGATTGGAAAGGGAAGAGAAAAACTGTGCCTTCTGCCCGCATTTGTAAAGCCGGGCGTTGATCTCCCGGAACTTTTCCTCCGCCCGCTCCTCGTAAGAAAACGCCTTGACCACTTTCTGGTTGCCCAGCATTTCCTCTACGCAGCCGCCGAGCTCGCCCTGGGTCTTGGTCTGCTCCTTGAACATTTTGTTGGAATTTTTGGCGATGAACACCGCCACAAACAAGGAAAGAGGTGTTACCAGCACCACCACGAAGGCGATCAAGGGATTGATCCCCAGCATAAAGCACAGGGTGCCCACAATGGTCACCACGCCGGTGAAAAGCTGGGTCAAGCCCTGCAGCAAGCCGTCGGAAATAAAGTCGATATCGTTAATCAGGCGGTTGATAATATCCCCATGGGGGTTGCCGTCGATATATTTCAGCGGCACCTGGTGCAGCTTTTCAAAAGCCGCCTGCCGCAAATCGTTGATGGTATAATAGGTGACCTTATTGGTGCACAGGGTCATCAGCCACTGGAATACCGCTGCCAGCAGCACGGTGATTCCCAGCATCGCCAAATATTTCAGGGTTTCTGGAAAATTCACCTGGCCCGGGCCCACAAGCTGGTCTACGGCTTTTCCGATGAGCACCGGCCCCAGCAAGGTCAGGGCGATGCTTACAACGGCGCACAAAAGCCCGCCGATCAAATAGCCCACATAGGGCCTAGCGTATTCAAACAGCCGCTTTAAAATCTCTTTTGAGGTCACGCGCCCACCTCCTCGCCGCTAAGCTGGGACAGGCAGATTTCCCGGTAGGTGCCGCAGGATTTTATCAGTTCCTCATGGGTGCCCACGCCCACGATCCGGCCGTCGTCCAGCACCGCGATCTGATCCGCGTTCCGTATGGTGCTGGCCCGCTGGGAAACGATGATGACCGTCATGTTTTTGGTTTCCCGCCGGATAGCCTGCCTGAGCGCCGCGTCGGTGGCGAAATCCAGGGCGCTGGCGCTGTCGTCCAGGATCAGCAGTTCAGGCTCCCCCACCAGCGCCCTGGCGATGGTAAGGCGCTGCTTCTGCCCGCCGGAAAGGTTTTTGCCGCCCTGGTCGATGATGGAGTCGTATCTCTCCGGCAAAGCGTCCACAAACTCAGCCGCCTGGGCGATGGACAAGGCCCGCGCGATCTCTTCGTCGGTGGCGTCTTCCTTGCGCCACCGCATATTTTCCCGAACCGTGCCGGAAAACAGGGTGGCCTTTTGGGGCACCAGCCCGATCCTGGTGCGAAGCTGCCTAAAGGGGTACTCCTTCACGTTCACTCCATCCACCAGCACCGCGCCCTTGGTCGCCTCATAAAACCGGGGGATCAGGTTCACCAGAGTGGATTTTCCAGAACCGGTTCCTCCGATAACGCCTAAGGTCTCTCCCGGGTGAATTTGAAGCCGGATGTCCTCCAAAGAATATTCGTCGGACCCCGCGTAAGCGAAGCTGACGTTTTGAAATTCCACCTTGGGGGTTCCCTCCCGGGGAGAAGCAGCCACAGGCTCCTTAGCGGTTTCCTCAATGGAGGGCATGGTTTCCAAAACCTCATTGATCCTGGCGGCGGAGGCGGATGCCTTGGTGAACAGCACCACCAGGTTGGCGATGACGATCATCGCCAGCAGGATTTGATTGATATAATTGACAAAAGCAATGATTTCCCCTTGGGAAAGGTCACCGATCTGCACCCGCTGGCCGCCGTACCAAACGATCCCGATAATAGCGATATTCAGGATCACCGCGGTGGCGGGATTCAGCAGCGCGGAGATCTTCCCTACATGGATGGAAGTTTTCGCCAGGTCGTCGCTGGCGTCCTGGAACCGCTCCTTTTCGCTTTGCTGCTTGCTGAACGCCCGGATCACTCTAGCGCCGCTGAGATTTTCCCGGGAGATAAGAGAAATCTTATCCAGCTTTTTTTGAATTCCCCGATAAAACGGGATACTCCGGTTCATCACCAGAAAAATCACGCCCGCCAGGAATGGGACGGCGATAAGGAAGATCAATGACATTTTTAAATCCAGGATCATGGCCATGGCGATGGCGCCGATGGCCAGAAACGGCGCCCGGATCACCAAGCGGATCAGCATAGCCACCGCCTGCTGCATTTGGTTCACATCGTTGGTCAGCCTGGTAATCAGCGACGGGGTGCCGAATTTATCCACCTCGGCGTAGGAAAACGTATTGATATGGTGGAACAGCCTGTTCCGCAGTTCGGTGCCAAAGCCCTGGGAGGCAATAGACGCCAGGTACTGGCACACCAGCGCCGAGCACAAGCCGATGACTCCCAGCAGCAGCAGAACACCCCCCATTTTCCATATATAAGCGCCGTCGTTGTTTTTGACGCCGATATCGATAATTTTTGCCATAACCAAGGGCACGATCAGCTCGAAGATGGCTTCGATCAGCTTAAAAATCGGGCCGATGATCACCTGTTTTTTATAAGGCTTTAAAAAGCGGGCTAATTTAAACATACCAGTTCCTCGCGTTCTATTGTGAAAATATATTGGCCGGGTATTCCCACGCAAAAGGAGACGGCACCAGGAGCAGGCTTTCGCCCCGCTCCCGCTCTCCGCCTCCTGTCACCCTTTTATGAAGTTACCGAGAGGGAACCTCTCGTTTTCCGCCTTACGCTTACCGTTTGCTGCCTAAGAAAAACAGCGCCATTGTCCCGGGGCCGGAATGGGCCCCAATCACCGGGCCAATAGGATTGATATAAATCTCCTTGGGCTTGAACTTCGCCTTTACCTGGTCCGCCACATATTTGGCGTCTTCCTCGCTGTCCCCATGGCTGATAAAAACAACCTGCTCCTTCGGGTTGATGGCGGTCTGGGCCATATGCTCGACCAGCTGGTCTAAAGAAGCCTTTCTGCCTCTCACCTTGCCCATGGGGATCAGGTGGCCTTCGTCGTCCACATGGAGTATGGGCTTGATATTCAGCATGGTGCCGAAAAACGCGGTTGCCGGAGACACCCTGCCGCCCCGCTTCAAGTGGTTCAGGTCATCCACTGTAAACCAATGGGCCAGGTTCAGCTTGTTGTCCTCCAGCCACTGGATCACCTCGTCAATGGACTTGCCTTTTTTCTTTTCCATCACCGCGTGATAAACATAAAGCCCCTGTCCCAAAGAAGCGCAAAGAGAATCCACCACCTCAATACGGTTATCGGGATACTTTGCCTTCAATTCCTGGGCCGCCACCTTGGCGGAATTACAAGAACCGGACAAACCGGAGGAAAAAGCGATATAAAGAATGTCCCGGTCATGCTTCAGCACTTCCTCGAAATAATCCGTGTAACGCTGTACCGTCACCTGGCTGGTGGTGGCGGTTTCCCCTTCCCGGACAATGCGGTAAAACTCTTTTGTTGAAATATCTCTTTCGTCCGGATAATTAAAATAGCTTTTCCCTTTTAACTGAAATTCCAGGGGAATGACGCCCACACCCAGCTCCTCCACCATTTTAGGGGAAAGGTCGCCAGCGGAATCCGTAATAATAATATAATCTTTCACGAAACACCCTCACTTTCAAAAGCTGGCCGGAGAAGTATATCTTTATCATAAATATTTCTACCCCAGCTTATTTTTTTATTATACCCTATCCCATAAATTTTGGAAAGAGGTTTCCCCGCTTATTTTCGGTTTTTTCCTGAAAAGCACATAATATTCCTTTTTTCTAACTATATATATCCTAGATTCACCGGAAAAATCCTGGCAAGCCGCCGGACAGGACAAGGAGGAACCTATGAGAAAAAAAGCTTTTTTAATCAACGCGGTGCTGCTCACCTCCGCCATCCTGCTTTCCAGAATCATCGGCATATCCTTCCGGGTTTATATGAGCAACAAAATCGGCGCTGAGGGAATCGGCCTTTACCAGCTGATCTGCACCATCTTTCTCTTCGCCTCCACCTTTGTCACCTCGGGCATCAGCCTTTCCGTCACCCGGCTGGTTACCGACGCTTTATCCCAGAAGGAATACCAAAAAGCCAAACAAACTGTCCGCAGGGCATTGGCTTTGGGGCTTTTCTTCAGCCTGGCCATGGGCGGCGCCCTGTTCTTCAGCGCCGATTTTATCGGCAGCCAGGTGTTAAAGGACAGCCGCACGATTTTATCCCTCAAGATTTTAGCCCCCAGCCTGCCGTTTATGGCGGTTTCCGCATGCTTTCGCGGGTATTTTTTCGCGGTTCGCCGGGTCATCAAAACCGCCAGTGAACAGCTGTTGGAGCAGATTGCGGAAATTCTTATTTTCGCCCTGTTTGTGAACCAGCTGGCTCCAATGGGCCTGGAATACGCCTGCTGCGCCATTGTGCTGGGCACCACCGGCGCGGAGATCTTCTCCTGCCTGTATTCCTTTCTGCTGTATTGGGGTGAAATGCGGAAGCTGCGGGGCAAAGCTGACAAAAGCCGGGGAAAGGGCGGCATCAAAAAGCTGCTCTCCATCTGCCTTCCGGTCACCGCCAGCTCCTGCCTGCGCTCCGGCCTTTCCATGACGGAAAATATCCTGATTCCCCCAGGGCTGAAGAAAAACGGCGCCTCCTACGAAAGCTCTCTAGCCGGCTACGGCATGATTACCGGCATGGTGATGCCGGTAATCACCTTTCCGTCCGCATTCCTGTCCTCGTTTTCCATGCTGCTGATTCCCGAGCTTTCTGAGGCCAACGCCGCCAACCACAAAAGGAACATCCACTATATCGCCGGGAGGGTGTTCCAGATCACCTTCCTGTTTTCCATTTTCGTCTGTGGGTTTTTCATCTTCTTTTCCAAGGACCTAGGGCTTCTCATTTACAACGACCCGGCGCCGGGGGTTTACATCAGCGTATTGGCGCCGGTTATTCCCCTGATGTACCTGGACAGCGTGGTAGACGGCATGCTCAAAGGCCTCAACGAGCAGCTGAGCTACCTTTCTTACAACATAATCGACTCGGTCATGCGGGTTGGCCTGATTTTAGCCCTGCTGCCAATCCTGGGGCTGAACGGCTTGATCGTGGTGATCTTTGCCAGTGAAATTTTAAACTCCACTCTTAGCATCGCCCGGCTGATGAAAGTTACTCATCTGAAAATGAAATTTTCCAGCTGGATTTTAAAACCGGTTTTGTCTGTGGTATTTCCCGGCCTGCTCTTGATGGGAGCCTCCGCCATCGTGGCAAAGCTTCTGCCTGATATTTTACTGCGGGTGGTTTTTGAATTTGTGGTCACCGGCGGAATCTACCTTTTTCTTCTATTTGCCATGAAAAGCCTGACCCGGGAGGATGTCCGCTGGCTGAAATCTATTTTTCTCCAATTGAAATAAGAAAAAAAGAACGATAATAGTGCCATTCTCTTATTGACAGTTCCCTATATCTAGCCTATAATGAGGAATGTATTTGGAATTAAACACAAGATATGGTGTGAAAAGTGTTCAAAGGAGACGGAAAACCATGATTGAGGCGATTATTAAAAGAGACGGCAGGGAGGTTCCCTTTGAGATTGAGAAAATCTCCACCGCCATTTACCGGGCGGCCGAGGCCATCGGCGGCCACAACCGGGAGGTTGCGGAGGAACTGGCCAAGCAAGTGGTGGACTATATCGAAAAGGAAGAAAAAATTTCAGTCCCCACCGTGGAGCACATCCAAGACGTGGTAGAGCGCGTGCTGATCGAAAGCGGCCATTCCCGCACGGCCAAGGAATATATCCTTTACCGCGCCGACCGCACCCGTCACCGCGAAATGAATACCCGTCTAATGAAAATATACGAGGATCTGACTTTCCAATCCGCCAAGGACAACGATATCAAGCGTGAAAACGCCAATATTGATGGTGATACCGCCATGGGCACCATGCTGAAGTATGGGTCCGAGGGCGCGAAGCAGTTTTATGAGATGTATATCCTGGACCCCGCCCACGCCAAGGCCCACCGGGAAGGGGATATCCATATCCATGACCTGGACTTTCTGACCCTGACCACTACCTGCTGCCAAATCGACCTGGACAAGCTGTTTACCGGCGGCTTCTCCACCGGCCACGGATTTTTGAGAGAGCCTAACGACATCGCCAGCTATTCCGCTTTGGCGTGCATCGCCATCCAATCCAACCAGAACGACCAGCACGGCGGCCAGAGCATCCCCAATTTCGATTATGCCATGGCCAAGGGCGTTATGAAGACCTATCAGCGGATTTATCGTCAAAACATGGCCCGGGCCTTGGAAATCGTGGAGGACGCCGAGGATGCCAGCGCCCTTTCCAAGGAAATTATGGAAGCGGCTGTGGAAAAAAGCGGCGCTATCCCCAAACTGGAGGATGGCGAGGCCTATATGGAGGCGGAGCTCCAAATTCTTACGGACCGTTTTGGCGCCGAGCACGCTAAAAAAATTCAGAAGTTTGCCTTCAAGCACGCGGGCTCTGAAACCGACCGGGCCACCTATCAGGCCATGGAGGCTTTCGTCCACAACCTGAACACCATGCATTCCAGGGCCGGCGCCCAAATCCCCTTCAGTTCTATCAACTACGGCATGGACACTACCCCCGAAGGCCGCATGGTAATCAAAAACGTCCTGCTGGCCACTGAAGCCGGTTTGGGCAATGGGGAAACCCCTATCTTCCCCATCCACATCTTTAAAGTTAAGGACGGCGTCAACTATAATCCCGGAGAGCCCAACTATGACCTGTTCAAGCTGGCTTGCCGGGTCAGCGCCAAGCGCCTGTTCCCCAATTTCTCCTTTATTGACGCCCCCTATAACCTGCAGTACTACAAGCCGGGCCATCCGGAAACCGAGGTGGCCTATATGGGCTGCCGCACCCGGGTCATGGCCAACGCCTACGATCCCGCCAGAGAGATCGTCAACGGCAGGGGAAACCTGAGCTTTACCTCTGTGAACCTGCCCCGGATCGCTATCCTCAGCAACCATAACATCGACTTTTTCTTTGAACAGCTGGACCGGAAGATCGACCTGATCATCGACCAGCTTCTGGACCGCTTTGAGCTGCAGGCCCAGAAAAAGGCCCGGAATTATCCTTTCCTGATGCAGCAGGGGATTTGGCTGGATTCGGACAACCTGAAGCCGGACGACGAGGTGCGGGAGGTGCTGAAGCACGGCACCCTGACCATGGGCTTTATCGGCCTAGCGGAAACCCTAAAGGCCCTTACCGGCTATCATCACGGCGAAAGCAAGGAAGCCCAGAACCTGGGGCTGGAAATCGTAGGCTATATGCGCCAGCGCATGGACCAGGCCACCAAAAAATACGGCATGAACTTCTCCCTCATCGCAACCCCGGCCGAGGGCCTTTCCGGGCGGTTTGTCCGCATGGACGCGAAAAAGTTCGGAAAAATCCCCGGCGTCACCGACCGGGAGTATTACACCAACTCCTTCCATATTCCCGTTTATTATGATATTTCCGCCTGGGATAAAATCAAGCTGGAGGCTCCCTACCACGCCCTTACCAACGGCGGCCATATCTCCTACGTGGAGCTGGACGGCGATCCCACCGAGAACCTGGATGCCTTTGAGCAGGTGGTCCGCTGCATGAAAGAAAGCGGCGTGGGCTACGGCTCCATCAACCATCCGGTGGACCGGGATCCTGTCTGCGGCTATACTGGCATTATCGGGGATACCTGCCCTCTGTGCGGCAGGTCCGAGCATGACGGCCATGAAAATTTTGAACGGATCCGCCGCATCACCGGCTATCTGGTGGGCACGGTGGACCGCTTCAATAACGCTAAAAAGGCCGAGGTCCGGGACCGGGTGAAGCATTCCCTGGGCACCGGCAGCGGCGCGATGGAACAGGTGTAATCATCGCTTTGTTCACAAAAACGGGCGGACGCGGGAAATCCTTGTCCGCCCTTCTTTCGCCTTCGGGCTGATTTCAGAAAAGGCAGGAGTCAACGGCTATGAGTAAACTGCGGCTTGCGGGCGTCATCAAGGAATCTATCGTGGACGGCCCGGGTATCCGGTTCGTGGTGTTCGGGCAGGGTTGTCCCCATCGCTGTCCCGGGTGCCAAAACCCCCAGACCCACGATTTTGACGGCGGTTATGAAACCGATACGGAAAACATTTTGGCGGCCATTCAAAAAAATCCGCTGCTGAAGGGGATCACCCTTTCCGGCGGCGATCCCTTTGTCCAGCCGGAGGCGATGGCGGATCTGGCGGAAAAGGCCCATGGCCTGGGGTTGGATGTGGTTACCTATACCGGATACACCATTGAGGAGCTTCTTGCCGGCCTGGATGAACACCCCGGCTGGAGACAGCTTTTGGAACAAACCGACACCTTGGTGGACGGCCGGTTCCTTTTGGAGCAAAAATCTATGCTGCTGAAATTCCGCGGGTCTAAGAACCAGCGGATCATCGACTCCAAAGCCTCCCTGGAGCAGGGCCGGGCGGTGGAGAAGCCTTTTGACGATGAAATTATCATCGAATTCCCTAAGGATATTTAACGCCGGGATAATGCCCGCATGAAAGGAACAAATTAAAACAAGGCATCCAGGCTTTAAAAATGCTTTTTGCGAAAAAAGGCTCTGAGGGTTTAGGCGGAGGCTCATAAGGAAGTAAATGAAATTCCCGGTAGAACCAGCGTGGTAACAATCACGCCGGTTTTTCCGTACTTGCAGGCAGCTCCGGTTTTTGAAGTGGAATCTGGATTTTGCCCACATAAGTAAAGTAAATCTCAATCGTCACATGCTTTCTTCCATCGATTTTCTCCGGGTTATGGATGACGATTTTTTCAATCAGTTCGTTGACTGTCGCAGCGTCAAGTTCTTGTATATCGGAATACCGTTCCGCAAACTGTAAGAAGCGCCCCACATCCGAAACCTGCTCGGCTTCTTCTGTGATTTCACGCTCCAATGTTTCGGAAAGCTGCCGGATTTCTATCTGTTCCGTCTCATACTGTGCAGATAACTTCTGGAAACGGAGGTCGCTTAGTTTTCCCAGAACATTATCTTCATAAAGGCGCTGGATGATTTTATCCAAGTCCTCCATGCGCTTCTGTGCGCCGGACAGGGCTTTTCGTTTCTGTGCCAGTTCTGCTTTCCGGCTGGCTTCATCCTGCATCAGCATTTCCTGTGTGAAATCATCCTTAAACAGCCGCACATAGGTCAGCGTCCGCTGAACACATTCCAGTACCCGCTTATACAGCGTGATCTCACGGATATAATGAATCTGGCAGGAACCGGTATTGCTTTTGTAATTGGAACAGACAAAATGGTCTTGCGAATCATCTTTGTAACTGTTGCAGGTACAGTAGTAGAGCTTTGCCCCGCAGTCAGCACAGCGGACAAGGCCGGAGAACATGCTTGTCTTGCCGGTTTTGGTCGGTCTGCGTTTATTTTCCCTGAGAGCCTGTACCCGTTCCCATTGCCCGTACTCAATAATGGCTGGCTGTGTTCCCTCGAATATCCTCTGGTTCTCTTTCGGATTTTCCAGACGTTTCTTAAATTTCAGGGATTTGGTATAAGTCTTGAAGTTGACGGTACAGCCGGTGTATTCCCGCCGTTCCAAAATACCGGCGATTGACTTTTTGTTCCATCCATATAAATTATCCGGCATTGTCCAGCCTTTCTGTTTGGCATGATAAGCGGTAACGGTCAGCACC
>CABUCM010000023.1 GCA_902490005.1 uncultured Ruminiclostridium sp. | reverse complement strand
CCGTCTATGGCGTGAGGTTATTATACCATAACCACAGGCTGGCACAGCCTGCGCCCTTACATGAAAAACGCTCGCCGTTTTTCGTTCATGGTCAAATGCTCTCTCAGCCATCGGCGGCTCTGCCGCCGCTTATGGCGTGAGGTTATTATACCATAACCACAGGCTGGCACAGCCTGCGCCTTAGATGAAAAACGCCTGTCGTTTTTCGTACATGGTCAAATGCTCTCTCAGCCATCGGCGGCTTTGCCGCCGCTTATGGCGTGAGGTTATTATACCATAACCACAGGCTGGCACAGCCTGCGCCTTAGATGAAAAACGCCTGTCGTTTTTCGTACATGGTCAAATGCTCTCTCAGCCATCGGCGGCTTTGCCGCCGCTTATGGCGTGAGGTTATTATACCTCAAAATCATGTGGGAAAAGTCAACTATTTATTAATTTTTCTGTTGCACAGTCTTTAACATGCGAAACCTGGTAAAAATACGGCTGAAAGCCGCGTTACCCAAAAGGGCCGCCTGAAATCATAAAATTCCGGCGGCCGCAGATTCCAGCGCATGAAAACGCCTTAGATGACGAACTGTTCCATATACCGTTTGCTTAAAAGCAGTGACTTTTTCACATTTTCAATGGAGCCCTCAAACGCCCGGTCCTCCACCTCGACGCAGGTGCAGCCGTCGTAGCCGATGTCCCGCAGGGCGGAAACATACGCGCCCCAGTCCACATCGCCCAGGCCGGGAAGCTTAGGCGCCATATATTCCAGAGGATACCCCATGACCCCCACGTCGTTGAGGCGGTCGGGATACAGCTTAATATCCTTATAATGAACGTGGAATATCTTGTCCTTGAACTCGTACAGAGGCTTCAGATAGCCGATTCGCTGCCACACAAAATGGCTGGGATCGTAATTCAAGCCGAAATAATCGCTGGGGATCCGGGAAAACATTTCCCGCCAGATTTTCGGGGTGGTGCCCAGGTTCTGCCCGCCGGGCCATTGGCCCGCGTCGAACAGCATGGGACAGTTTTCAATGGCGACTTTCACCTTGTTTTCTTCCGCCAGGGCGATAATCGGCTTCCAGACCTCCTCGAAAATCTCCAGGTTTTCCTCCACCGTTTTGGCCTGGTCCCTGCCGATAAAGGTGGTCACCATGTTGACGCCCATTTTCTTAGAGGCCGCGATCAGCTTTTTCAGATGGGCAACCGCCGCTTCCCGCTTTTCCAGGTCGGGGTCCAGGGTGTTGGGATAGTAAGCAAGAGAAGAAATCTCCACGTTTTTCTTTTGGCAGTAATCCTGAAGATACGCGATTTTTTCCTCCGTCAGGCCGTCCACGTCGATGTGGCTCACGCCGGCGTACCGGCGCTCGGCTTTGCCCTGGGGCCAGCAGGCCACCTCTACGCATTCATACCCCATTTCACTGGCGCAGTCAATCATCTCTTCGAACGTGAAATCCGCTAAAATTGCGCTGACAAAACCTAGTTTCATTGTCTACCTCTCCTTTTCTATTCAATTTTGCCGCAGTTTTATTGTATCACAACATACGGGAAAGTTCATTCGGAAAGCTACCTAAAATTTCATTTGAAAAACCAGCATTTCCACAAAAAATCCCCCCTCTTTCTGAAAGAGGGGGGATTGGAACCAAGGTTTATTCCACGGCCTCTTCCGAGACCGCGGCCCGGCGGTTCCTTTTAAACCGCGCGTAAAAGACGATTAAAGCCGCCATCATCAGCACAAAGCCAACGCCAAGGCCCAGCCAGCCGTTGGAGGTAAACCCGGCCACGATGTAGCCGATCAGGCAGCAGGCCGCCACCAGCAGCGCATAGGGCATCTGGGTGGAGACATGCTCGATATGGTTGCAGTTGGCGCCGGTAGAGGCCAGAATGGTGGTGTCGGAAATGGGGGAGATATGGTCGCCGCAAACAGCGCCCGCCAAAACGGCGGCCACGGTGAGCACCATGATCTGCCCGCCCATATCGCCGAAGATGGCGATGGTGATGGGGATCAAAATGCCGAAGGTGCCCCAGGAGGTACCGGTGGCGAAAGCCAGGCCCAGGGCGATCAGGAAGAAGATGCCGGGCAGCAGGGTGTGGGCCATCTGGTTATCGTTGACCACCTGGCTGACAAAGCCGCCGGCGTTGAGATAATTTTCTCCGCAAACGCCGGACAGGGTCCAGGCCAAAGTCAGGATCAGGATCGCCGGAACCATAGCCTTAAAGCCTTCCACCAGGCTGGCGGCGAATTCACCGAAAGAGATCACTTTTCTGGGGATATACAGCAGGAACACCAGGATAATGGTGAAGAAGGAACCGAGCACTAAGGAAAGAGAGGAATCGCAGTCGGCAAACGCCCCGGCGATGGATTTCCCTTCCAGGATGCCGCCGGTATAAAGCATGGCGGCGATGCACAGCACGATCAGGGTAATGATGGGAACCACCAGGTCGAATACCCGGCCTTTCCGGTTTTCGCCCGCCTGGCTGTTGTCGATTTCCTCAAACATAGCGGTCCCCTGTTCCGGATGGGCTTCGGCTTTTTTCATTTTACCGAAGTCGAACTGCATGACGATCATAAAGATCACCATAATAATGGTCAGCAGGGCATACAGGTTAAAGGGGATAGTCTGCAAAAACAGGTTAAAGCCGTCCAGGCTGCTGCTTTCCGGCAGGCTGGAACCCACCGCGGCGGCCCAGCTGGAGATCGGGGCGATAATACACACCGGGGCGGCGGTAGCGTCAATAATATAAGCCAGCTTCGCTTTGGAAATTTTATACCGCTCGGTAACGGGGCGCATCACCGTCCCCACGGTAAGGCAGTTAAAGTAGTCGTCCACGAAAATCAAAGCGCCCAGGCCCGCGGTGGCGAACAGGGCGCCCCGCTTGGTCTTAATCGATCGGGAGGCCCAGTTCCCATAAGCCCGGGAAGCGCCGGACTTGCTCATTAAAGCCACCAGCATTCCCAAGAGCACCAGGAAAATAATAATGTTGGTGTTGCTTCCCACCCGCTCGCTCATAATGGCAAAGGTAGTCTCCAGCGCATCCAGCACGTGGAAGTTGGCGTAAAACAAGCCCCCGGCCAAAATACCGATGAGCAGGGAAACATACACCTCTTTGGTAATCAGCGCCAGCACAATCGCCACAATAGGCGGCATTAGCGCCCAAAAGGTTGCATCCATACTTAACTCTCTCCTCAAAATTTTTCTATTTTTCCAAAGCCGCCTCAATGGCCTCTCCCGCTAAACGGAAGGTGGTCCATTCATCCAGCGGCGCCGCGCCCATGTAATGGTAAAAATCGATAGACGGCTGGTTCCAGTTCAGGCAAGTCCACTCAAGCCTTTGACAGCCCCGCTCCGCCGCCGTTTCACACACCGCCTGGAACAGCCTTTTGCCGTAGCCCTTCCCCCGCTGGTCCGGGTCCACAAATAAATCCTCCAGGTGGATACCGGTCCGTCCCAAGAAAGTGGAGAAATTTTCAAAATAAAGGGCAAAGCCCACCGGCCTTCCGCCGGCCTCGCCGATCAAAACCTCCGCCCCCCGCCGGCCGAACACAAACTCTTCCAGCAGTTCTTTGGTAGCCACCACCTGGTCGGACATTTTTTCATATTCCGCGATCTTTTTGATGAAGTCCAGCACCAGCTGGGCATCCCTTTTCTCCGCCTTCCGAATGGTAAAATCCCGCTGTGTCTCCAATTCCCCGGCCTCCCGTTAAAATATCTCTTCCTAGAATAGCAGAAATGATTCTTTCTTTCAACTAAAAACAGCTTTCTTTGACAAAATTTTCTTTTTTCCTTCTGGTTTTTTAGCAAATATCGACCCTTTCCCCATCGACATTCCAGTTTTACCCCTTTGCGGGTTCATAAAGATTTCCGAAAAAAATCCATATTCCCCCGTTTTCATCAGGCCAATGCGTGATATAATGGCAGTAGCAGAATATGGTAAGGAGGGACTTTATGAAAGTATTGCTGATTAACGGCAGCCCCCATCCGGACGGCTGTACCGCCGCGGCCCTGAAAGAACTGTCCGGGGCGCTGAACCGCCACGGGATAGAGACGGAAACCGCCCACATCGGCGCCAAGCCGATCCGTGGCTGTATCGCCTGCGGCCGGTGTAAAAACGGGCGCTGTGCGTTCGACGACGACATTACCAACCGGATGCTGGAAAAAATGGAGCGTTGCGACGGGCTGGTGATCGGTTCTCCCGTTTACTACGCTTCCGCCAACGGCAGCCTGACCGCTATGCTGGACCGGATGTTTTTCGCCGGGAACTGTTTTCAGTATAAAGCAGGCTGCGTGGTGTGCTCCGCCCGCCGGGCCGGGACCACCGCCACCTACGACCAGCTGAACAAATATCTGGGCATCAGCGGTATGGTCCAGGTGCCCTCCTGCTATTGGAACATGGTGCACGGCATGACCAAGGAGGATGTGCAAAAGGACCTGGAGGGCCTGCGGATCATGCGGGTTTTAGGCGCCAACATGGCCTGGCTGATGAAAGCCCTGGAGGCCGGCAGGGCCGCGGCGCCCTATCCCCAGCCGGAGGCCCCGGCGCAGACAAACTTTATCCGGTAAGCCCCCGGCGCTTGCAGAGGAGGGCTAAATTTCTTTGGGATAAGCATTGACAAAGGATTTTAAACAAGTGTAAACTAAACAAGAAGTTGGCTTTTGGTTTTCGGAAAAACGATTTGGAAACAAGATGAGAAACGAGGAATTTTAACATGCTGAATTTTGATTATTCCAACAAAACGCGAATTGTTTTCGGCAAAGGAACAGAATCCCAGGTAGGCGCTTTGGTAAAACCCTACGCGGATAAGATTCTTCTTCATTACGGCGGGGGAAGCATCAAGAAAAGCGGCCTTTACGACCGGGTAGCCGCTTCCTTAAAAGAGGCCGGCGTGTCCTTTGTGGAACTGGGCGGCGTCCAGCCCAACCCAAGGCTTTCCCTGATCCGCCAGGGCATCGGCATCTGCCGCCAGGAAGGTATCGGCTTTATTCTGGCGGTGGGCGGCGGCAGCGTTATCGACTCCGCCAAGGCCATCGCTATGGGCGTGTGCAACGACGGGGATGTGTGGGATTTCTTCGCCACCGGGAAGCCCATCGAAGCCGCCCTGCCTGTGGCCACCATTCTGACCCTGCCCGCCACCGGCAGCGAGGCCAGCGACGGCACCGTGGTGACCAATGAGGAGGCCCAGCTGAAGCTTCCTTACGGGGACATCATTTTACGGCCGGTGTTCAGCATTATGAACCCGGAGTTGTATTTTACCCTGCCTGAAAACCAGATCGCCAACGGCGTGTGCGACATGATGAGCCATATCATGGAGCGGTATTTCACCAATACCACCCACACCGACGTCACCGACGGCCTGTGTGAAAGCGTTCTGCGGACCATTATGAACAACGCCAGGATTTTAAAGCGGGACCACACCAATTACGACGCCTGGGCGGAAGTGGCCCTTGCGGGCACAGTGGCCCACAACGGCCTTTTGGGCTTAGGCCGCGAGGAGGACTGGGGCTGCCACAATATGGAGCATGAGCTCAGCGCCATCTACGACGTAGCCCACGGCGCGGGCCTGGCGGTGGTCACCCCCGCGTGGATGCGCCATATTTACAAGGAGCACCTGTCCATCTTTGTCCAGTTCGCCGTGAACGTTATGGGCGTCACCGGCGGCCTGCGTGATTTGGACGCCGTGGCCCTAGAGGGAATCCGGCGGCTTCAGGCGTTCTTCACAGAGATGGGCCAGCCCTCCAGCCTGGCGGGCCTGGGCATCGACGGCCAAAACCTAGCCCAGATGGCCTATAAAGCCACCCACTGGCCCGACGGCTCCGGCAAGCCGTTAGGCGGGCTGAAAAAATTATCGGAACAGGATGCGCTGGCGATTTACCAGCTGGCGTTATAAAGTGACAGTCAACAAAGAACGGAGGAAATAGCAATGGACTTTTTGACCAGCAAGACCTTAAACAACGGCGTAAAAATGCCTCTGCTGGGCTTTGGCGTGTTTCAGTCCGGCGGAGACACCAAACAAGCCACCCGGTGGGCCCTGGAGGCGGGCTACCGCCATATCGATACCGCTAAGGCGTACCACAACGAGGACGCCGTGGGCGAGGCCATTCGGGAAAGCGGTATCCGCCGCGAGGACCTTTTCATCACCACCAAGCTGTGGAACCAGGATATGCGGGACCACAAACAACGGGAGAACATTGAAAAGAGCCTGGAATACCTTCAGACCGATTACCTGGACCTGCTGCTGATCCACTGGCCGGTGGCCGGGGTTTACAAGGAATCCTGGAAGATCATGGAGGAATTTTACAAACAGGGCAAAATCCGCGCCATCGGCGTCAGCAACTTCCAAATCCATCATTTGGACGACCTGCTCCAGGATGCCGAGGTGGTTCCCGCCGTGAACCAGATTGAGTGCCATCCCTATCTCACCCAAAAGGAGCTGATCGCCTACTGCGGCCAGAAGGGGATCGCCCCGGAGGCCTGGAGCCCCTTAGGCGGCAGCAAGGGCACCGGCTCTGTGCTCGGCGACCCCGTGGTTAACGAAATCGCCGGGCGGTACGGAAAATCCGCCGCCCAGGTTATCATCCGCTGGCATTTGCAGCGGGATACCATTGTGATCCCCAAGTCCGTCCACAAGGACCGCATTATCGCCAACGGCGACGTGTTCGACTTCGCGCTGTCCCAAAAGGATATGGACGCCATCACCGCTTTGAATCAGAATCGCCGCTTCGGCGCCGATCCGGACAACTTCAGCTTTTAACCCAATCCCGCCAGCGATAAAAAAGGCGTGCCTGAGATTTTCTCAGGCACGCCTTTTAAAATGCCGCCAATACCGCCGGGCCGGGGTTATCAGGCTCCCTTGACGAACTGAAGGTTAATATCCCCGTTATTGGCAAACGCCGTCAGTGCTTTTTCCCCTTCCTCCTTGGAGGCGGGCAAATTGCAGACGCCCTTGCGGGCCTCGCTCAAAATGGAAAAATCGTCGTAGGTGCCTGTGACCGTTCCGCTGATATCCCCGTTTTTGGTTTCCAGATCCAGGCCCTTTCCCACGGTTAAGCCCTCCACCTGGATGTTCCCGTTGTTAAGACGGACGGAAACCGTTTCGGAAAAGGACATCGCCGGCAGGAAAATATCCTCGTTGCTGGTGGCAATGGAAAGGGACGCCAAGGCGGCTTCGGGAATTTCCAGGGTAATGGTGCGGTTCTCCCGGGACGGCTTGGTCCCTATAAAATCCGTCCAGCTTTTGTTTTCCCCGCTGGTCATTGCCAGCGTTTTTCCATCCGTCAGCTCAATATGGTAAAAGTTTTTATCGCTTTCCCGGTAGCCGATATGCACGTTCCCATCCTCCGACGGCCGGATTTCAATTTTTCGGTCCGTGACCTCAATCTGGAGCGCCTGCACCTGAGAGGCCTCCGCTTCAAAGCTTTTCTCCTCAAAGGCCTCGCCTTCTGAGGAGCACCCCGCGAGAAAGACGGCGCTTAACGAAAAGCAAAACAGCGCGAGCATTAATTTCTTCATTGTTTCCTCCTGACCAGCCATATATAACGGCTGCTATCATTTCTGAATTTTTAAACCCACCGGCAATTGATTTTCCACCCCTGCCGTGGTATGCTTTTATGGTAAACCTTTTTGTAACACAAAAGTCAAGAGGAATCCTATGAAAAATTATTTTTCTATCAGCGAAGCGGCGAAAATGGCGGGCATGACCAGTGAAACCCTCCGGCACTACGACCGGATCGGCCTTGTTTCCCCCTGTGAAAAGGACCCATGGACCGGATACCGTTATTATTCCAAGGAGGAGATCATCCGCTTAAACACCATACAGGCCCTGCGCTGTATGGATCTGTCCTTAAAGGAGATCAAAGCCGTGCTGGACCTGGACAGCTTAGAAAAAATCATCTCCTTTTTAAAGCAGGCGGAAAAAAGCGCGGATGAAAAAATTTCCCGCCTGCAATACGCCAAATCAAAAATACAGCGGGCCCGGGCGGACTATGAAAAAAAAGCGCCTAACCAGCAAGGCCCCAAAGACCTGTTTGCCCAAACGCTTCCCGAAAGGGTTATCCTGCTGTCCGATACCATGCAATACCCCGGCCTGGACAACCTTTGGAACTACCACAGCCATTTCTACGACCAAATCGCTCCCGCCCTGTGGGACGCTTTTTCCTTCGAGGACCTAGCCGGCATTTATTCCGCGAACGGCCGCTCCCGGCTGTTCGCCGTCTGCCTTCGGTATCCGGACAAAGCCGGGCTGACAGTGCTGCCCGCCGGGACCTATCTTTGCGCCAACTGCACCGAGGATACCAGGCCCCGGGTGCTGGAGCGGCTGGCCCAGGCCGCCTGGGACCAGTACGGCGTCCGGCCGGAATTTACCATCCAGCTGGTAGTGCTGTCCGGCATTTTGCAATGGAATTACCAGCTGCAGGTTCTTGTCGGGCCTGAGGTTATCCCAGGCTGACGGGAACGCCGTCCCGGCGCCAAAAAGCGGATGAATTCTTTCCTCCGCTTTTTTATTTTCTTCACGCTTATGCCAGCGACCGCCGCCACGCGTTGGACCTGGTATAGAAGTACCCCAGGGGAACCGACGAGGCCGGAGCGATCATACAGGCCAGGTACACCCCGGTGAGCCCCCAGAAGGAATTAAAGATCACCGCCAGCACCACCCGGAAGAGAATGCAGTTGACAAAGGAGCTTACCATGGCGAAGGCGGTATGCCCGGCGCCGATAGCCAGGGCGTGGTAAACCATAAAAACCGCGTAAAACAGCTGTCCCACGATTTCAATCCTTAAATTCAGCACCGCCGCCTGCCGCACGCTGGGATCGTCGGTAAACAGGGCCGCCAGCTGAGGCGCCAGCAGCTCCACCACGGCAATTAGCACTAACGACATGGCAACCGTAATTTTCATCGCCGTATAGGTGACCTTTTTTGCCCGGTCATAAAGCGCCGCGCCCAGGGTCTGGGCGATCATGGCGGAGGCGGAGGTGGACATGGCGGAAATGAACAATTGGCAGAAGTCCTTGATTTTGATGCTGACGCCATTGCCCGCGCTGACATCCACCCCGTATTGGTTGATTAAGAAGGTCACCACCAGCCAGGAAGCCCCCGCGATGGTCATCTGGATAGCGCCGGGAATTCCCAGCTTTAAAATCACCCTCAGCTCGTTCATACGGATTTTTAAAAACTCCAGCTTCATCTGAAAAAGCTCGCTGCGCCGCAGCAGGTAAGCAAGGGCCAAAATAAAGGATACCCCCTGGGCGATGGTGGTGGCGGCGGCAGCCCCCATGCTCCCCAGCCGGTAGTAACCCATCAGCAGCAGGTCCAGAACCACGTTGACGGCGGTGGCCGCAATGATAAAATAAAAGGGCTGCCTGGAATTCCCCACCGCCCGCAGAACGGAACTGAGGGCGTTATAGCCGAACACAAATACCATGCCTATGGCGCAGGTCTGGAGATACGCCTTGGCCTCCCCCAGGCTGGGGGCCCCTAAAGCCTTCAAAATAGGCTCCGCCGCCGCGTAAAGGGCCGCGGCGCTGAACAGCCCTAAGGCCATGGACATGGTCACCAGGGTTCCGGTGGCCCTTTTCTGCCGCTCCTGGTTGCCGCCGCCAAAGCACTGGCCGATGAGGATGGTGCCGCCGGTGGTCAAGCCAATGGCGATGTTGGTCAAAATGGAAACGATTTGGCTGGAATTATTAATGGCGGAAATCCCGGAGCTGCCGATAAAATGCCCCGCGATCAACATATCCGCCATGCTGTAACATGCCTGCAGCAGGCTTGTAATCACCATCGGAACGGCGTAGCGGACCAGCTGTCCCGTTACGCCGCCTTTGGTCAGGTCGTTGAAATCCTTGCGCAAGCTTCCGCCCCCCTATGTTCTCGCCGCGCTCTCCCGGGCCGCAACCGGGAAAGCGCCTTTTCCCCTCAATGACAAAAGAAATGATATGAACGTTACTATTCTTAATTATTCACATCCTCCACCCCAAAGTCAATGGATATTTCGCTGTTTTTAAACTTATTTTCGGGAAATGGAGGCTGCCGGCCCATATTTCAAAAACTCCGCCGGGATTTTCTGTCACGGCGCCGCCTTCCGCCGCTTATAACCAATAACCCCCTTTCCCTTTCTGATTTTTTCAGTAAGGCCAGGGCGCTTTCCGGCCGTTTTTCCGCCGGCGGCCTGGAACCAGTCCCTTTTCAAAGCAAGAAAAGGCCGGACCCTTTTGGGTCCAGCCTTTTTTTCATCTTCATTCTTTTATCGCTTCCAGCTCCACCAGCAGGGAGGCGTAATCGCCCTTAGGCGGCGTCAGCTTCAGCCCCGCGTTCATCAAAGCCGAACCGGACAGGGTAAAAGCCTCCCCGCCGTCAACGGCTACCCGGTAGCTTTTTTCCTCATCCAGCCCCGCCAGCTTTAGATAATCCGGCGGCATATTGAACCTGGAGCGAAGGGAAACATAGCCCACCAGGGACCGCTCCCGGTCCTGGCTGACAAACTGCCAGGCGGCAAATTCCTTTTGCCGGGAAACATCCGTCAGCCGGTAGTAATCTCCGAAATTAATCACATCCTGCCACTTTTTATAAAAAGCAACCTGGGCCCTGACCTCTTCCTTTTCCTCTGGGGAAAGCTTTTCCGGGTCCAGCTCGTAGCCGAAGGTGCCCGCCATGGCCACCACGCCCCGGGTTTTCATCGGGGTGATCCTGCCCGTCTGGTGGCTGGGCACCGCCGCCACATGAGACCCCACCGCGGAAACCGGATAGCCGAAGGATGTTCCGTACTGAATGGCGACCCGGTCGACGGCGTCGGTGTTGTCGCTGCACCAGATCTGCGGCGTATAGTAAAGCATCCCCGCGTCGAACCGGCCCCCGCCGCCGGAGCATCCCTCAAACAGCACCTTAGGAAAGCTTTGGGTCAGCCGTTCCAGCAGCCGGTAAAGCCCCAGCACATACCGGTGGGATACCTCCCCCTGCCTGCCGGCGGGGAGGGCGGCGCTGTAAACGTCGGTCAAATGCCGGTTCATGTCCCATTTCACATATTCCAGGCTGCCGCTTTCCAGCACGGCTGAAACGGCCTGATACAGGTAATCCACAACCTCAGCCCTGGAAAGGTCCAGCACCAGCTGATAGCGGCTGCGGCAGGGCTCCCGCCCCGGGATGCGCAGGCACCAATCGGGATGGGCCCGGTACAGGCGGCTGTCTTCGGAAACCATCTCCGGCTCAATCCAGATTCCCATTTTTAAGCCGGCGGCGTTGACCCGGGCGCACAGGCCGTTTAGCCCGCCCTTCAGCTTTTGCGGGTTCACCGTCCAATCTCCCAGGCCGCTGGAGTCGTCATCCCGCTTGCCGAACCAGCCGTCATCCATGACCAGCAGGTCGATGCCGAGCTTTTGGGCCTCCGCGGCGATGCGCACCAGCTTTTCATCGTCAAAGTCAAAGTAGGCCGCTTCCCAGCTGTTAATCAGCACCGGCCGGGGCTGGTTTCGCCAGGCCCCCCGGCACAGGCGCTCCCGGTAAAGCCGGCTGTAGTTCTTGGAAAGGGCGGCAAAGCCCTGGGCACAGCACAAAACCACCTCCGGCGTCTGGAAGCTTTCCTCCGGCGCCAGGCGCCAGGAAAAGCCCTGGGGCGCGATGCCCATCGCCGCCCTGACATGGCTGAATTGGTCCAGCTCGGCGGTCATGCTGAAATTGCCGCTGTAAACAAAGGACATGCCGTAGCATAGGCCGTGGTTTTCATCCGTTCCCGGCTGGCAGAGGACCACAAAAGGGTTCTGCTGGTGGCTTGACGTCCCCCGCACGCTGTCCACCACGATTTTCCCGTGGCGCAGCGGGGTCCGCTCCACATTCCGCTCCATACCGTGGCGGCCGTAAAAACTCAGCAGCTCCCAGTCCCCGCTGAGAAAATCCAAGCAGCAGGACAGGGCCGTTTCCAACGCCACAGGCTCGTTCCCGCGGTTCACAACCCGGCAGGAACGGGTAATCACATCATATTCCTCCAGCACCGTGTACTGAAGCTCCGCTTCTAACGGCGCCGCCTTATCCCTCAGGGTGACAATCAGGGTTTCCCCTTGGTTTTCCCCGCAGGCAACCCCGGGAAGGCCCTCCAGCGCCGGCTTGCCTTTGAGGATCCGGTGGGAGGCATAGCGCAAATCCGCCGCCAGGCTGCCGTCCGGATAGCGCACCGCCAGGCAGGGCGTGCGGAAATCCCCGGTGTTGCACCCGGAATATTCCTGGGGCTGGACGTCCATGGAATAGGTCCGGTCCCTGCCCGCGTCATTGGGATTTCCTGAAAAGCCGTGGTCCGCCCGGTAAAGGAGGTAAGACAAATCCCCCCGGGCTTTTTCACCGTAGTAGCTATGAAGAAGATACCCGCAGTCGGAAATTTTCATTTGATAGGTGGTATTTTGGGTCTCCAGGGTAAACACGCCGCTGTCCGGCAGAAAGCTGATGGCCATTACAAGCGCCTCCTAGCGTTACATCATTTATTTAAGTGGTTTCCCGCCGCACCAGGGTTACCCCCAGGGTAGTGCGGGACGGGGGATATTTCTGGTCCAGCTGCTGTATAATGCTTTCCACCGCTTTTTCGCACATTTCATTGACGGGCTGCCGGACGGTTGTGATCGCCGGCGTGGTCAAGGACGCCAGGCGGATGTCGTCGTAGCCCACGATTTTCAAATCCTCCGGCACCCGGATGGACCGTTTGGCGCAGGCCTGGATCAGCTGGGCCGCGATGATATCGTTGCTGGCGAAAACCCCGTCCACATCCGGGTGCCGTTCCAGGGCTTCTTCCAAAAAGCCGCCGTAATCCATGGCCTGAAACTGGCTTTCCTGGGTATAAAGCACCTCAAAGGGGATATTGTGCTGGCGGCAGACCTGCTCAAAGGCCGTCTGCCGGTCGTCGGCGGGCAGGTGCAGCTGGGACACGCCGCCGATGTGCATCAGCTTTTTGCAGCCTCTTTCCACCAGATGGGCGGCGGCTAAATAGCCCCCCTGGAGGTTATCGCAGGAAACCGCGCAGATTTCCGGGGAAACCATCCGCTCAAAGGTCACCACCGGCAGGTTGGTTTTTAAAATTTCCTCCACCCCGGCGGTGCGGCTGCAAAGAACGATGCCGGAAACCTTGTTGGACTGGAGCATCCCCAGGTATTCCTTTTCCTTTTCCTTCTGGTGGTAGGAGTTGCACAGCATTACCTTATAGCCCCGTTCAAAGGCGTGGTATTCTAAAAAGCTGACCACCTCGGAGAAAAAGGGATGCCGCACCGACGGGACGATCACGCCGATGCAGTTGGTATGCTTTTGAGAAAGGGACCGGGCCACCTCGTTGGGGTGGTAATTCAGCTTTTCCATGGACTGGTATACTTTTTTCCGGGTGGCGTCGCTGATATAGCCCCTATTGTTCAGCACCCGGGATACCGTCGTTACCGTGACGCCGGCTTCCCGGGCCACATCTTTTAAAGTCGCCATTGCTTTCCTCTTTTCCGTGTAGTTTCATACAGGTTGATTGTAGCACGAACCCATCGGAATGACAACCGGTTGACCGAAAAAAGAGGGAAGGCGGAAACCAGGCTTGTTTCCGCCTTCCCGGGGTAAAAATCAACCCTTGACCGCGCCGGCCGCCACACCGCTGATGATCTGCTTCTGCAAAAACAAATAAAGGACAATCACCGGGAAGGTGGTCAGCACCAGGGCCGCCATAATCATGCCGTAGTCCACCGAGTAGGTGCCGTAAAAAGCGTAAGTAGAGAGGGGAAGGGTGAAGTTTTGCTTATTCTGCTTCAGCACCAGGGACGGCAGCAGGAAGTCGTTCCAAATCGCCAGCACGTTCAGCACCACCAGGGTGGCGGTGGTGGGCTTCAGCAGGGGAAACACCACCTTGAAAAAGGTCTGCGTCCGGGTACAGCCGTCGATGGTGGCAGCCTCCTCCAGGGCGATGGGCACGTTGCTCTTCACAAAGCCGTGATAAATGAACACCGCCATCGCCAGGCTGAAGCCCACATGGAAGAAGATCAGGCTGCTTTTATACTCCATCATGCGGAACACGCCGCCGTACACCTGCACCAAAGGGATCATCATGGCCTGGAACGGCACCACCATCGCCGCGATCATCAAGGAAAAGATCACCTTGTTGATTTTCCAATTGGCCCGCACAAAGAAATAGGCGGTCATAGAGGTGATTACGATAATCAGGGACACGCTGATGACGGTGATTAAAACAGAGTTCATAAAAGACTGGAGAAAATTCATTTTATCAAAGGCCCCGATAAAGTTGTCAAAGGTGGGCCCCAAGGGGTCGATCAGCGAAAGAGGCTGCTTGATGATGGACTTTTTGGTTTTCAGAGAATTGACCACAATGAGGAAAAAGGGCATTAAATAAGCCGCCAGCATGACGATCAGGAACACGAATTTCAGGACGGTAAACACCCGTTTCTTTTGCCCGCCTACGATTCCCTGGGTATTCATCAGGCATCCACCTCTTTTCTTTTTCCTAAATAGGTCTGGGCCATGGTGATGGCCGCCACGATCAAAAACAGCACGATTGCCTCCGCCTGGCCCACGCCGTACTCCTGAGAGGTAAATGCCTTTTGGTACACGAACATGGCGGCGAACTTCGTGGAATTTTCAGGGCCGCCATTGGTCAGCGCCAGGTTCACGTCGTACACCATAAAGCACCGCTGCACCGAAAGGAACAGGCAGATGACGAAGGACGGCACCATCAGGGGAAGCACCACCTTGCGGGTGGTCTGCATGGCGGTGCAGCCGTCGATTTTAGAGGCCTCGATCAAATCGTTGGGAATGCCCGTGAAGCCCGCCACATAGATAATCATCATATAGCCGGAATACTGCCACACGGTGACGATGACCATGGCCCAGAAAGCCTTGGTGGGGTCGGACAGCCAGGAAGAGGAGAGAAAATCCATATTCAGCGCCTCGCCCACAGCCACGATGGATTTATTGAACACAAACTGCCAGATAAAGCCCAGGATAATGCCGCCGATCAGATTGGGGGTAAAGAACGCGGAACGCATGACCCCCTGGCCCCGCAGGCCGCTGGTGAGAAGATACGCCAGCACAAAGGCGATGAAGTTAATCAGCGCCACCGAGCACAGCACATACAGAATGGTTTTGCCCAGGGATTCCCAAAACGCCCCGTCCTGGGCCAGGGCCTGGTAATTCCGCAGGCCAACCAGGTCCACCGCGCTGGAGAACCCATCCCAGTTGGTAAAGGTGAGAAAAATACCGTATAAAAACGGAACCAGCACCACCAGGGCGAACAAAACGGTGGCGGGCCCGGCGAACACCAGAAACAGCTTTAGGTTTCCAAGCCTTGTCTTTTCTTTCAACTGAAAAACACCCTTTCCTCATGTCTCACATTCAAGCGGAGGCTTATTCCCCCCGCCGCCGCACGTTGGCCCAATAATCCTGTATCATCCCCGCCAGGGCCTCTCGGTCCACGCGCCCCGCCAGGTACCCCTGCATCTGCCCGCCCAGCTGGGCCCAGTGGTCCGCCGGCAGCATGGGGCCGAATACGGTTTCCCCGCCGTCAATGGAAGCCTTCAGGGAACGGCCTAGGGGATCCTTCGGTTCTAAGGTAACGTTGGTAAACACCGGCACCATGCCCAGGGTGTTCACCAGCTGGTCCTGGCCCTGCGCGTCATATACCAGCCAGTTCAAAAAGTCCTTCGCCGCCTGCTGCTCCTCCGGGGTGGACATGACCCGGTCGATCATGGTCTGCTTAGAGCCCACGCCGGTAAAATAACGGTTCATCGGGTCGTTTTCATCATTGCTCACCGGCAGGGGCATGATGCCGAATTCCTGGTCATCCCCCTTATCCAGGAAGTCCTCCACGTTGGCCCAGGCCCAGGTGCCGTTAAACCAGAACGCCGAGGTGCCGTCGGCAAGATAGCTGGGGTCTTCCTCATAAACCGCGGACAACGGGTCTTTATGGTTCACGTTGTAAAGCTTCAGCATATCCAGGGTGTCCAGCAGGCCGTTGTACACGCCGTTCTCCGCCACATCCACCTGGCCCAGCTTCAGCTGTGTGATAAATTGATCCACCTGCTCCGGGTCCAGGCTCTGGTCCGAATAGAAAATACCCAAATAGTGGGCGCCCAGGGACCAGTCCTCCTTGGAAATAATCATGGGATACTCCATCCCGTGGTTCCGCAAAGCTTCCATCAGCCCCTGAAGCTTTTCAATGGTGTTATACTCCGCGGGGTCAAAGGAAATTCCCAGAGTATTTTCAATGGCCGTCTTATTATAGATCAGCCCCGGGGCCTCCGCCCCCATGGGGAAAGAGTACACCGCGCCGTTTTCCTCATCGTGTACTTTGTCCTTGATCCGGTAGGCCATATTGCCCGCCTCGGATACCCACGGCTCGCCGGACAGGTCCAGAGCTTTTTCCTCCGCGATCTGCACCACGTCGGTGGTATCCAGCATCGCCAGGGTGGGAGGGTTGCCCGAGCTGTACATCGCCGCGATATTCGCCAGGGGCGAGGTGCCGCTTCCCGCCGGGATCACGTTGATATGTACTCCCGTTTTGCTTTCGTACAAGGCCGCCATGCTTTCCAGCTCCGACTGGATTTCCCCCTTGGTGTTCAGCATGGTGATGGACACCCCGCCGGTGCCCGCCGCGCCGCGGAAATCGGTGAATACGGTGATCCCCACCAATACCGCCAGCACCAAGCAGAAAATTTTTGCTTTCAAGACAATTCCTCCTTCTCAATTTAAAAAACCGCTCCGGGCTAAAAATTTGTCAGTTTCCGGGGAGAAAGCCGCTCTTTTTCTTTATCTGAGCCTATTATAAAATCCTTTTCTTGAAATGTCAACCGTTTGACATATTATATTTAGAAATTTTTAGGTATTTTCTTAAATATAACTGAAATTTTTTATACAAAAAGTAATATAAGATAAAATTATCCGCTTTTCTTTAAAAATTTTAAATCTTGATATGTCACTCGTATGATATATCCTAACAACCCAAGGGGCACCCCAGGCTGGAAGAAAGCAACAATTCTGATATGGAAAACAGAATAACCTATTGAATTTGATTTTTATTTTCCTTATAATGAACTTGTACATATTTTAGGCGGAGGGATTCCTGTTTTTGGCCCTTTCGCTTCTAAAATGTTGGATTTCTGCCAGCTTGGGCAGAGTGATTTTACTTTACCATAAGGAGGTCAATTTCCATGACAAATTATCCTACCATTGGCATCCGCCCCATCATCGACGGCCGCCGGTTCGGCGTCCGGGAAAGCCTGGAAGAAAAGACCATGCAGATGGCCAAGATGGCCAAGGAGCTCATCGAATCTGAGATCCGCTATCCCGACGGCACCCCCATGAAGTGCGTGATTTCCGACTGCACCATCGGCGGCGGCGAGGAAGCGGCCCGCTGCGCCCAGCAGTTCGCCACACAGAACGTGTGCGCCACCCTGAGCGTTACCCCCTGCTGGTGCTACGGCAGCGAGACGATGGACCTGGACCCCTCCACCATCAAGGCTGTTTGGGGCTTTAACGGCACCGAGCGTCCCGGCGCGGTTTATTTGGCGGCGGTAATGGCCGCCCACAACCAGAGAGGCCTGCCTGCTTTCTCCATTTACGGCCACGACGTCCAGGACGTTACCGATTCCACCATTCCCTGCGACGTAAAAGAGAAACTCCTCCGTTTCGCCCGCTGCGCCTGCGCGGTCGGCGTGATGAAGAATAAAGCCTATGTGGGCATCGGTTCTGTTTCCATGGGCATCATGGGCTCTTACTGCAATCCCCAGTTCTTCCAGGATTACCTGGGTATCCGCGCCGAGTGGGTGGATATGACCGAGGTGCTCCGCCGCATGAAGCTGGAGATTTACGACCACGAGGAATTCGAGCGCGCTCTCGCCTGGACCAGGGCAAACTGCCCCGAGGGCTTTGACAAGAACCCGCCGGAGAAGAAGCATACCGACGCCCAGAAGGAAGAAGAGTGGGCGTTTGTGGTCAAGATGACCCTGATCTGCCGCGACCTGATGCTGGGCAATCCCAAGCTGGCGGAAATGGGCTGGGAAGAAGAAGCCATGGGCCGCAACGGCATCCTGGGCGGCTTCCAGGGACAGCGTATGTGGTCCGACTGGCAGCCTAACGGCGACTTCACCGAGGCCATGATGAACACCACCTTTGACTGGCGCGGCAAGAAGCAGCCGATCCCGTTCGCCACGGAGAACGACGGCCTGAACGGCGTTTCCATGCTGTTCGGCAACCTGCTCACCAACCAAGCCAGCATTTTTGCCGACGTGCGCACCTATTGGAGCCCGGAAGCGGTAGAGCGCGTTACCGGCTGGAAGCCCGAGGGCAAGGCCGCGGGCGGCTTTATCCATCTGATTAACTCTGGCGCCGCCGGTTTGGACGCCACTGGTATGAGCATGGATGAAAACGGCAACCACGTGATGAAAAAATGGTATGACATGACCGATAAGGACATTGACGGCTGCCTGAAGGCCACCGATTGGTGCCATGCCGACCTGGGCTACTTCCGCGGCGGCGGATTCTCCTCTCACTTCAAGACCCAGGCTGAAATGCCTGTGACCATGGTCCGCCTGAACCTGGTGGAGGGCCTGGGCCCGGTGCTCCAGTTCGCTGAGGGCTACACCGTTACCCTGCCCGACGAGGTTCACAAGACCCTGGATATGCGCACCGACCCCACCTGGCCTACCACCTGGTTTGCTCCCAAGCTCACCGGCAAAGGCCCCTTCACCGACGTTTACTCCGTTATGGCCAACTGGGGCGCCAACCACGGCGCGTTCGTTTACGGCCACATCGGCAAGGACCTGATTACCCTGGCTGCTATGCTGAGAATCCCGGTGTCCATGCACAACCTGGACGAAAAGGAAATCTTCCGTCCCCACGCCTGGGCTTCCTTTGGCGTGGACTGCCCCATGGCCGCCGATTACAACGCCTGCAAGACTTACGGCCCGCTGTATAAATAATCGTTTTATCGGTTTCGGCCGCGAAAAGAGCCCTCCAGCGCAAATCGCTGGAGGGCTCTTTATTGTATATCCGGGATTGTTACAATCATAACCGCCGCAAAAGCGGCGGTACGCGCCAGCCGCAGAAGGGCGTAATACGGACTTAGCCCCACAAAGGGCGCTGGATTGTTATCATCGCAATACAGGCGCCGCCGGTTTGCCGGCGGCGCTCCACAATGTTTCCCTTTATGATATCGCGGGATTGACTTTTTCACCGCCTGAGGCGATAGCTTCCCCACGGTAGGCCTTTAGGAAAAGCGTTTTTACCGGCCCCGGCGGTACCGGGGGTTTTCTCTTGCTTAAGCCGCAAAAAAGCGCCCGCAATAACATGCGGGCGCTTTTTTAATTCAGGAATTTGTAATTTCCACTGTGGCGAAAATCCGGAAAGAGGGGGAAAGCTCCCGCTCCGGCGTCATATCCAACCGGGGGAGGCCCTCCGCGTCCCAATGGACGGGACGCAAACCGGTATGCCGGTTGGTCATGCCGGAGTCATGGCCATCCGCCACCGGCAGCTTGGCGTGGAAAACCACAAGGTCGTTTCCGCGGCTGTCTTTGGCAAAGGAATTATGCCCCGGCCCCAGCTGCCCGGGAACGCTTTCGCTGGTGAGGATGGGATAACCCAGCTCCTCCCAGCTTTCAGGCTTCAGCAGGTCGCTGCCAATTTTAGCGTGAAGCAGGCCGACACAGTATAGTACACTGACGCTGGACCCCGCGAAGGTAACAAACAGGTCGTCCCCCCGCTCCACGGCGAAGGGGCCTTCATCCACCGTGGTGTCTATCCGGTCCCAGCCGTAGGAAGGCCGGCAGATACACACGGGTTCGCTGGTAAGCTGCCAGGGCTTCTCCGGGTCCACAGAAGCGATATACAAATCCGAGTTCCCAAATTCCTGCTCCTCCAGCCGCATCACCCGCTGGGCCCATACCACATAAGGGGTCTCATGCACCGTAAAGCAGGTCATATCCAGGGTGATGCCGTCTGGGCACAGCACGCCGCCCTCTATGGTGCGGCAACGCTGGGGCGTTTCCCAGCTGGCGGCGTCCAGCGGGTCGCCGCCGGCCATCACCATCACATGGCACTGCACCGTATACCAATGGGGGTTTCCCGCCGCGAAAAACACGCACAGCCTGCCGTTCACCACATGGGGCTCCGGCGCCCACAGGCAGCCGGACATATACCCCTCCGGGTTAGCGGTAAAGATCACATGCTCCTCCGCCTCCCGCAGGCCGCCGATGGTATCGCTCCCGCGGATTTTCAAGGTGGTCTGCCCATTCCCGTCGTCTGTGGCCATGTAATAATAGCGGCCCCCGAAATGGATAATCGTCGGGTCCGCCCGCTCCTCTAAAAACGGGAAAGGCCAGTTTTCCTGCTCTACGGCGCCTTCCACCGTATACACGCCGGGCAGGGTGTGGGTAAAAGGCTTCCATTTCACCGGCATCGGCTTCACCGACCCGTCGGAATAGGTCAGGGTCACCTGGCCAGGCAGGGAAATCTTTTCCCCCGGGGCGGCCTTGCAGAAAACAGGCAGGCAGCCTGTCTGGAAAACCGGGGAATACCGGCGCAGGATTTTTTCATACTCCTCCTGGGAAAGGGAAACTGCGCATCCGTCCTCCGCGCCGGGAAGGGCTACCGGAGGCCTTGCCTCCGGCGCCGCGGCCTTTTCCATGCCGGAAAAGGAACCCAATTCCTTGGATACCGACGTGTAATAGCCGGTTCCATTTGACCAAGTCAATCGGTAACACCCGGCATTTTCATCCCATGCGCACCGGGCGTCGGTAACGCAGGCGCCCTCCGGCGCCACGGGAACCAGGCCCACCTCTTGGAAGGAAAGCAGGTCCGGAGAGGTAAACAGCAAAACGCAGTGCTCTTTTCCCGCTTCCAGGCCGCCTCCCACGTTCCGCCGCAGGCAGACCACCCCAAAGGTATTGTCCTTTAACCGGAACACCCAGGGCTTTCTCAAAATTTTCGTGGTGCCGCACAGGGGGCCTTCCTGAAAGTCCGCTTTCGCGAATAACACGCCGTTTCCATTTTGCAGCGGCTTTGGGGAGCCGTCCTCCTGAACGGCGGCGAAATGCATGGCGCTTTGCAGCTCCGTGTATTCCTCGCGGGTATAGGCCAGAACCGTGAATTTCATAGTCGCTCCTCCTGATGATTTGGAATCAATTTGCCGGTATCAATTTTAGATATCCGCCGGGATGGTTACGAGAGCAAGGTATACTCATAGTTGGAATGGGGGATTACCTCACACTGGGACACTTTTCCGTTTTCCCAGGAAAAATTCAGTTCAAACCCGCCTCTCGCCCTTACGCCCCGCAGGCTTCCCGTTTTCCAAGGGGCCGGCAGGTTGGGCAGCAGCCGGATTTCAAAGGAACGGATCTTCCCCTCCCCGTCGGTTACCGGCCTGGACTGGACCAGCATCTCTAAAACCAAGCCCGGCACGCCGCCGCTGATGTCACAGTTGAAAATAAAGGGCCCGGCGTTGTGGGACGGTGAAAAGGTATTGTAATAATTATTTTCCGCGATAGAGCACAAAAGCTTCCACGCCGTATCCGTATCTCCAAGATGGACCGCTGTCATGGCCATTTGAATGGTGCCGAACGCCATGACGCCGATTTCCTGCTTTTTATATTTCATGCGCATTTCATAGGCTTTCTTGGCGGCGTCCATTAGGCCCGGGTTGTTCTCGAACTCCGGAGCAACGCCATAGTAAAGGGGGTATAGATGGGAGGAATGGCGGTGGTCGTAAAAATCCTCATGCCGGGGCGTACACCATTCCTTTAAAGCGCCGTCCTTGTTGACCTGATAGGGCGGCATTTTGGAAAGCATGGCTTTCCATTTGGGAACGCTCTCTTTTTCCACGCCCTCTGTTTCGCAGCCCTGGATCAAGTTTCGCAGTAGCTCGCTGACTAAGGCGATATCCATGGTGGCGTTGACGCACGCCTGGGATATTCCAGGAGAGTTGCCGGGCTTATTTTCCGGGGAATAAGAGGGAATAAACATCCACTGGCCGTTTTCGTCCTCGATGAGAAATTCCTCAAAAAACACGATACACTCTTTCATATAAGGAAGGGCATGGTTTAAAAAGAAATTCCTGTCCATGGTATAAAGGTAGTAATCGTAGAAAAAGTGGGCGTTCCAAGCGGCGCCGGTGGTCCAGAACGTCATGGGCCATTCCACGCTGAAATGGTTGTTCAGCCCATGGCTGCTGGTGCGGGAGGCGCTTAAAATGCCCGGATAGTCGTACATCACCCTGGCGTTTTCCCGCTCCTCCGGGACCAGGCTTTCCTCATAGGAAATAAAGCTGTCCATACACTCGAACATATTGCCGGGCAGGTTGGAAAGGATCACCGTCTGCTCGTTGCCGTTGCGGGTATAATCCCCGGACCACGGCACATGGTTGGTGCCGGTCCAGAGGCCCTGCAATAAGGGCGGGGTCTTTCCGCTGGCGGAAATCACCTGGTACCGTCCCGCGTCGCAGACCATTGTAAAAAACCGGTTAGGCGGCTGCTTTCCCCGGCCCGTTTCCCACAGCTCCTCCGCCAGCTCCTCCTTGGGAGCGCCGGCATCCTCCAGCTTCAGTTCCATACGGCTGTAAATAGCGTTGTGCAGGCGGGTATGGTCCTGAAGCAGCCCGTCAAAGGACAGGGGCAGCCCCGTAAAGGCGTCCTCCGCCCGGGGAGCAGCTTTCCGGCGGTCCGGCACCGGCAGCAAATGGTAAAACAAAAGGGTTTCCCGGGCATCCTTTACCGTGATATGGTTTCCTTCCTCGCAAACCACGCCGTCCGTTTTGGAGATTTTCGCGGCGCACCGGTACCCAAAATCCGTGTCTTGATACACGCCCTCATAAAAGACGGTGTTGTCCCCCACCGTCACCAGCGGCTCCAGGATGCGGCGGTCATATCCCACCTCCTGCCAATAGGGCTCGCAGGCCTCCTGGATTTCCCGATGCTTTTCCAGGCAGACTTCAAAGCTCATCGGTTTTGAGGAGCGGACGCGCATCACGGCGATTCCAGCCGCCCGGGAAACAAAAAATTCCCGCTTCACCTGGATATCTCCCAGCAGGAAGGAGACTTCCGCCACCCCGTTCTCAAAATTCAGGGATTTTTCATATTCCCCCGCTTCCCCGCTTTGGGGAATCCGCAGCTTCATATCGCAGGCCACGGTAAAGCCGTCGGTCCATTGCTCGATCCGCGGCCCATACCCCTCCTGGAAGGAAAGGTTTGCCACAAATTCCGCCGCTTCCTCATACTTTCCGTCCAGCATCATCCTGCGTATGGTTCCCAGATGCTCCGCGGTATGCACCGGTTCCCGCTTGGGGGCGAAGGGGGCAAACAACCTTTCATGGGTAAAGTAGACGGTTTCTTCCTTGGGCCAGCCCATCACCACCGCGCCGATGGTACCGTTTCCGCACAGCAGCCCCTCTTCCCACCGGACGGCGGGAAGCTTGCTTTTAAACCCTTTCATGCGCTGATTCCTTCCTTATTTCCAAATTCAATTCCTATGGTACAGCGACTGGGATATGATTGGAATCACTTCCGGTCATACCCCAGCTTTTATTACGCTTTATAATGACTATTTTACTTGGTATTACCCGATCTTTCTCACAAAGGGGTGATAATCCAAAATCTTTTCAATCTCCTCCAGCGCGTCGCTGGGAATGCGGAACCCGCTGGCCGCCAGGTTGCCGTCTAATTGCCGCGGCTTGGAAGCGCCGGTAATCACGCTGGCAACCGCCGGCTTCCGCAGGATCCAGGCCAGTGCCAGCACCGACAGGGAAACTCCCAGGCTTTGGGCAACCTGCAAAAGTTTTTCCACCTTATCCAAATTTTCGCCGGTAAGGAGCTGGTTGATCTGCTTATCCACCTGGTGGGTCGCCCGGGACCCCTCTGGAATCGGCTGGCCCTTTCTGTATTTTCCTGTCAGCAGGCCTTGGGACAAGGGAGAAAAAGGAACGATCCCCACCCCGTTCTCCTGGCAAATATCCATAATTTCGTCTTCAATATAGCGGTCCACCATATTATATTGGGGCTGAATCACGGACAAAGGCCGGTAGCCGTGCTGCTGAATCAGCCCAAGGGCCTTGGTGATCTGCACAGGGCTCCACTCGCTCACGCCATAATACAGGATTTTTCCCTGGGCCACCATATCGCTGAGCGTTTCCAGGGTCTCCTCCATACAGGTTTCCGGGTCGAACCGGTGGCAGAAATACAGGTCCAAATAATCCACCTGGAGGTTTTTCAAGGACTTATCCAGCTGTTCTATGATGTGCTTGCGGGAAAGCCCCCGGTCATTGGGGCCGTCGCCTACCGGGAAAAACACTTTGCTGGAAACCACATAGGAGCTTCTGGAAAACTCCTTCAGTACGCTTCCCAGAAAGATTTCCGCCTGTCCGCCGCTGTAAGCGTCGGCGCAGTCGAAAAAATTCACCCCGCTGTCATAAGCCCGGCGCAGGACATCCCTGGCCACCGCGCAGGCCTCCTGGTCCTTCAGGTCGGTCATCCAGCTTCCGACAGCTATCTCGCTGAGCTTCAGCCCGCTGCGCCCCATTCTTCTATATTCCATGATGATAACACTCCTTGTCTACCTTCATCGTTTTTATGTTTCCAGCGCGGCCGTCAGCCGTCCCGCCTGGGTTTTGTATAGTTTAGAACCACCTCATGGAAAGGCCGGACCGACCCGTCGGACAAAAGAAACGGCATATACCCCAATTCCCCGGGCCGGCAGTTTCCATCCGGGCGCGCCCGGTCTCCGGTCACTACTTTCCCCTCGCATAAATGCCAGGCAAGCCAGCCGATTTTCCGTTCCTCCAGGGCATCCAGGGTCAGCTTCACCACCTCGCCCCGAACCTGGTCGTTTAAGCTGCCCTGGCAGGTTTCGGTGCAAAGCAGGGGTTTTCCAAGCTGGTTGGCGGTTTGGATATAATCATCCGTAAACTTTCCGAAGCCCTCGTTCCAATACTCGGCGTAGGGATGGAAGGAAATCACATCCAGTGCCTGGTAGAGGCTTTCCAGCTCCGGATCCGCCGGGCCGGCAAAGCCCATGGTTACCGGCTGGCTAGGCGCGATCTCCCGGATTTCTCCCAGGCATTCCCGCCAGTAGCCAACCTCAAGCTTTTTGATCTCCTGGACCGCGCCCTTTTCCAATGGCAGAAGAGCATAGTAAAAGGGTTCATTGCAAAGATCCCACATGAGGATCCGGGGGTCATTCCGGAAACGTCCTAAAAAGGACCGGAGATATTCCCGGTTGGCCTTGGACAAGGGCATCATCACGGTGGTTAAGTCCAGCTCGCCTACGGGGTAATCGGTGTCCACCCACCGGTTGAACAGGGCCGGCATCACCGTAATGCCGCGGCTTTCCGCCGCGGACAGAAGGGTATCAAAATCCGAAAGGAACTTCTGGGAATCCCTTTGCCAGCTCACGCTGCTGACCCACACCCGGACGCAGTTGGCGCCCAGGGCCTGGGCGCCCAAAAGCTCTTTCCCAATGGTTTTTAGGTCGAATTTGTCCATGACGTCGTTTAAAACCATCGCATAGGACGGCCAATAGTTAAATCCCTTGACCCCAGCGTAGGGGTTGTTGTGTAAAGTCATTTTTTCACCTCATGATAGGGTTATTGTTTTCCAGCGCCCGTTTGGCGGAATGGCACAAAAGATAAAACGCCTGGGCCTCGGCGGAATTTCCGGGCCGGTCGAAACCGGGAGAGGCGCAGGCGCTGTTGACAAAACCTTCCTCATCCACATAGCGGTCTAGCAGCGCCAAAACCCGGTCGGCATCCGTTTTTTCATCCAGGGGCACCACGGCGGCCCGAATCCCAATATAGACGGCATAGCACATCATCAGGGAGGCGGTCACCTCGGGAAAGGTGGAGGAGTCGTCTAAAACGTCGTGAAACCTGCCGTCTGCCCGAAGATAGTTTTTCATGGCGGCCAACAGGCGGTTCAAAAGCTCCGCCAGCGATTCCCTGTCCTTCTGGCATTCCGGGGGCAGATAAAGGCACGCCAGGGCCAGGGCCCCGGCCATCCAGCCCTGCCCGCCGCCCCAAAGGCCGCGGCGGCAAAAACTGTTTGCCGCTTCATCCCAAAACTGGCGGTAAAGCCCGGTCCTAGCGTCATAGTGCCGGTGGTGGAACAGGCTTACCTGGTTCATGGCAAACGCGGTCCGCCCCGCCGCAACCAGCGGCGGCACAATATGGTAAATCCCGTCGATCATCGCGCGGCTGCTTCCCGGGTTATGGTACAATTGGCCGGAGACCGCCCTGGGGGCGGAAAACTCCAGCCAATCAGCCAGCCGATCCAAAGCCTCCCAGTAGCGGCGGTCTTTGGTATGTAAATAAGCATAATAGGCGGGAAGGCCGTTGGCCCCGCAGTCGACGGCGTCCATCGCCGGGTTGGTGATCCCCAGCAGCCCGTTCCCGTCGCCGCGGCGCATAGCCTCTTTGACCAGGAGCAGCCCAGTAGAGGCTTCCCCGGACTCAAAAAACGCCTGGGCGGCCACGCCCTGCTCCCATGACATGCGCTGCATGGCAAGGAGAACCCGGGCCGCGTTTTTCAAATTCCGCTCCATGTTCCCATTAGTCTTTCAGGCCGCTGGTAGCGACGCTGGCGATGAAATATTTCTGGAAGAAGGCGTACAGGACCATCAGGGGCAAAATGGAAATCAAGGCGCCTGCCAATTGAGGCCCGAAATAGGTGGTGCTTCTTTCCCCCACAAACAGGGCCAGGCCGGCGGAGAGGGTTCTCATCCTGGTTTCCGTGGTCATCATCAAGGGGTACAGCAAATCGTTCCAGTTATTCATCAGGTGGAAAATACCCAGGGTCATCAGGCCGGGCACCACCAGGGGGAGAAAGATCCGGAAGAATATGCCGATCTCGTTCAGGCCGTCGATCCGGGCCGCCTCTCCCAGCTCACGGGGTTGCTGGGCAAAATAGGAACGCATCATAAAGACGCCGAAAGCCGTGGTGGCCTTGGGCAAGATCAAGCCCATATAAGTATTTAACAGTCCCAGGTAATTGGACTCCAAAAACAGGGGGATCATCATTACCTGGAATGGAACCATCATAGTCAGCAAAACGAGAACGAAAAGTATGTTTTTCCCTTTAAAATCCAGCTGGGCAAAGGCATATCCCGCCGCGGAGTCAAAAACAAGGGCCAGGCCAGTGGCGCCCAGGGCAAAAATCACGGTGTTGGTAATATATTGTAAAAAGGGAATGGCGTCGAAAATACGCTGAAAGGATTTCACGCTGAAATGCTCGCCGAAAACAGTAGGCGGGAAGGACAAAATTTCTTTTTCCAATTTAAAGGATCCGGCGACAAGCCAGAGAATCGGAAACACCACCACGACCAGCAGGACCGCGATGCAAATATATTTGATAATGCCTAATACAATATCTTCTTTTGTCTTTTTCATAATCTGTGCACCTTCCTAATCCTTAGACATAAACATCTTTTTATAGACCGGCACGGCTAGGATTAAAATAGCGACCAGCAGCAAAACCGACATGGCGCTGGCATAGCCCAGGTCGAAGGGGTCGCGGAAGCCAGTCTTATAGATGTAAAAGACTAAGGTCTCGGTGGAATACTGCGGACCTCCCTGGGTGGTAACGAACACCTGGTCGAAAACCTGCAGGGCGCCGATTAGGTTGGTAATAATACAGAATCCCAGATTCGGCAGGATACCGGGCAGGGTGATATAGAAAAACTGCTGCACCTTGGAAGCGCCGTCGATCCGGGCGGCCTCGTAGTAGCTTTGGGATACCCCCTGAATGCCAACCAGCAGAATAGACATGGTATAGCCAAAATTTTTCCATACCGTCATGGCGATTACCGTGCCCATGGCGGTGGAGGAATTTCTGAAAAACGTCACATCCGGGAAACCCAGCGCGCCGCACAGATAGGGGATATAGCCGATGGTTTCATCCAAAAGCAGGCCGAACATCACGCCGGTGGCGGCGGTCGAAATGACCACCGGAATGAAAAGAATGGTACGGGAAAATTTATTGAAAAACGTGGAGTTCACCAGCGCGTTAGCCACCAGCAGGCCCACCACGATCTGGAGCGCCATTTCGATAACCGCGAAAAACAAGGTGTTTTTCAGCGCGTTCCAAAACCGGTCGTCCCCAAACGCCCGAAGAAAGTTTGTAAATCCATCAAAATGAACATCACTGAAATAAATGTCCATATGCATAAAGCCGATCACAATGGAAGCACAAAGTGGAATTAAAGCAAAAACGAAAAGAATCACTAGCGATGGCAATAAAAAGACATACGCCGCCCTGCCGGGACGGTTCCAATATCTGCCAAGTTTTTTCAGCAAAGCTGGCATCCCCCTTCGATAAAACTTGAGGTTTGCCCCAATAAAAGGCGTTAGCCTCCAACCAGGACAAACCTCGCCACTTATCTAATTATTTTTCCGTTGCTAAAATCTCGTTTACTTCATCAGAAGCCTTGGTCAATTCAGCCTGGGCGTCGTTTCCGGCCATGATGTTTTCCACCATGGGGAACAGCACGTCGCTCTGAATCTGCTGGCCGGTGGTCAGGCCCACGCAGGATACCTCGCCGTAATCCTGCATCTGAGAGAAGATGTTGACGTATTCGTCGTTCTTGATGTCCTCGTTTTCAACCAGGGACTTCATGAAGGGAGGATAGCCATTCTTCAGGCACCACTCGGAGGCGATCTCAGGAGTGTACCAATAAGCCATATACTTGTAAGCCGCGTCCACATTGGCGTCAGGCGTATCCTTGGGCACGCAGAAACCATATTCCTCGGCAACGCCGATGGTGTCCTTGCTGCCGGCGGGCATACCGGTTACGCCAAAGTTGATCTCGTTGTCCCTCAAGCCGGTAGACAGCCAGGGGCCGTTTACATACATCGCCAGCTGGTCCGCCATCATGACGTTATCCAGGTCGGCGCCGGTGTTGTTGGCGGGGGTAAAGCCCTTCTGGGCCATATCCTGGATCCACTTCAGGGTATCCAGATTCTCTTTGCTGTCCAGCAGGGATTTCATGTTTTCGGTATCGAAGAAATCTCCGCCGTTAGAGCGCATGATGGAATAGAACCACGGCACAGCGCCGCTGGTGGGCAGGCCGATTCCGTATACGTTCTTAGAGGGGTCGGTGAGCTTCTCGGCCATGGTGTAAACCTCTTCCCAGGTGGTGGGAGGCGTTTCCGGGTCTAAGCCGGCGGCCTCGAACAGGTCTTTGTTCCAATACAGATAGGTAGAATACCAGTGGAAGGGAAGCATGATCTGCTTGCCTTCATACTGAAGGGCGGTGATAGAATTTTCCACGAAATCACTTTCGTCAACGCCGGTTTTCTCCCAGAAATCGGACAAATCTCTCATGGTGCCGTTTTTACCGTGCAGGCCAACCTGCAGGTTGAACTGGAACACCAGGTCGGGGGCGTTGTCCGTGGAAAGGGCGGTTGCCAGCTTTTCCGTCAGGATATCGGCGCCCATGGCGTCGAACTCCACGGTGATGCCGTTGTCCAGCTCGTTAAAACGCTTGGTGATATCCCGGGCGTATTCGCCGTCAGGGCCGGTAAAGGAAGTCCAGAATTGGATGGTGATAGGGGTCTGAGCGTCGCCGCTGGACGCCTCCGCGCTGGAAGTATCGCCGCTGGCGGCGCTGCTGCCCGAGCTGGCGGGAGAATTGGTGTTGCAGGCGCTGAAAGCCGTTACCGCTAACAGGGCTGCCAGAATGCCGGAAACAAGTTTTTTCATTTTTTGCTCCTCCTTAATTAGTCGTTTGTGCTTCTATGGGTCATACGGATCATATTCCAGGAGTGCTTCTTCAGCACCGCTGAAAGCTGGCCGTTTTCCATACTGGATTCCCCATTGCTTTGGGGGACTACGGTATCGGGCTGTTCCTCGGTGTTTTCAGCCTTCATATCGTCGTGGCAGAGCACAATGTGTTCAGAAACCTGGAAACCCTCATACTGCCTGAGATCGCAGGCTAAGGTGATATCTTCCTCCAGGCTTTTGTTGACAGCGAACAGGGTCAGCGAGCCGTCCCCGCCTTCCACCAGGACCGCGTCCAGATAAGGTACGTCCCCGTTGTTTTTGGTGGTGTACAGGGGAGAATCCACCAAGGTCTGCAGCACCTTTCCACGGCCGTAAACGCTGGTATAGTAATAAGGATAGTATGTAGTCTGCCGCCAGGCGCCCCGGTCGCTTGTCATAATGGGCGCGATGACGTTTACCAGCTGGGCCAGGCAGGCGATCTTCACCCGGTCCGCGTGGCGAAGCAGCGTAATCAGCATTTCGCCTACCAGCAGCGCGTCCTCAAAGTTATAGATATCCTCTAACTGATGGGGCGCTTTGGTCCACCGCTCCAGCTTGGCATCAGCCTCCTTGGAATGATACCAGACGTTCCACTCGTCAAAGGAAAGGTTGATTTTCTTTTTGCTGTGCTGCTTGGCCTGCTCCGCGTCGCAGATGGAAACCACCTGGGTAATAAAGCGGTCCATCGCCGTGCTGTTGGCCAAAAATTCCGCCGTATCGTTATCGTAATTGCCGTAATACTGATGCATGGAGATATAATCCACCACATCATAGCACTCTTTCAGCACGTCGCTTTCCCAAACGCCGAAGGTGGGCATTTCCCATAGGGAAGAACCGCAGGCCACCAGTTCAATCTCAGGGCACATCATTTTCATCACGCGGCCGGTTTCGGCGGCCAGGCGGCCGTATTCGTGGGGGGTCTTTCTGCCGATCTGCCAGGGGCCGTCCATTTCGTTGCCCAGGCACCAAAGCTTGATGTCATGAGGCTGCTGAACGCCGTGGCTGCGCCGCAGGTCGCTGTAATAGGTTCCCCCAGACAGGTTGCAGTATTCCAACAGGTTTTTGGCATCGTCGATGCCCCGGGTCCCTAAATTCACCGCCATCATAACGTCGGTCCCGGCCTTCTTTGCCCAATCGGCAAATTCGTTCAGGCCAAATTCATTGGTTTCGATGACGTTCCAGGCCAACTCCACTTTCGCCGGGCGGTTTTCCTTGGGCCCGACGCTGTCCTCCCAATGGAACCCCGATACAAAGTTCCCGCCTGGGTAGCGCACCACCGGAACCTTTAGCTGGCGCACCAGCTCCAAAGTATCCTTGCGCAGGCCCGCCTCATCGGACAAAGGGCTGCCCGGCTGATAGATGCCGCCGTATACGGCGCGGCCAAGATGCTCGATGAAGGAGCCGAAAATGCGTTTATCAACCTCGCCTACCTGAAAATATCGGTCAACGTGTAGCTTCGCTTGCTTCATTCAGGAATCCAACCTTTCTAACTTCAAAAACAGGCCCGCCCTCTGTTCCTCGCTTTCTTTCGATTCCGGAAGGACTTTTCATGCCTGTTTGGGATTATCGATAACCCTGACTATAGAATAACGTTAACTCTATAATTTGTCAATACGTTTTTTGTAAAAAATATATATTTTTCACGAACAAAATTTTTTTGCGCTAAAAAATCAGCCTAAAACCGGCACGAAAACCGCTTTTTCCCGAGGCTTCCTTTTCGGTTTTCAAAAACGGAGAAAAATACCGCCTTTCCTAGCAAATTCCGCTTTTGAACAGCCTTTATTTTCTCCTTGTTTCCCCCGGTGTCAGGCGGGGAAAAAGGAGAAGCCCCTGGCCGGCAAGGAGCTGAAAACCAGCGGAAAGCGTGATTGACAATTTCAACTTTTGTGATATATTGAAACCAAATTCCGTGTCCGTGCACGATAAAAAGGGAACAAGCCCGGAGGCTGGAAACGCCAGCGGCCCCTTGGGCGCGAAGCCGGCGGCGCGGCGGGATTTCATTGCCATAATAACCGTGATGGAGAGATGTTTTGATGAAAGCGAAAATTACAGTCAACCAGGAAAAAAAGCTAGGTGAAATCGACCGCAACCTCTTCGGCCACTTTATGGAGCACGCCTTCGGCAATATCTACGGCGGCGTGTACGATCCAGGCAGCCCGCTGGCCGACGAGGACGGCTTCCGCACGGATGTGCTGGAGTTTCTGCGGCAGGTAAAGGTATCTGTTCTAAGATACCCCGGCGGCAATTTTGTGTCCAATTACCACTGGGAGGACGGCGTCGGCCCGAAGGAAAACCGCCCAAAGCGGTTTGATTTCGCCTGGGAAACCTCGGAAAGCAACCAATTCGGCACCGCTGAGTTTATCAAGCTATGCCGCAAGGTAGGCGCGCAGCCCCTGATCTGTGTCAACATGGGGACTGGAACCGCCGAGGAGGCCATGCATTGGGTGGAGTACTGCAACGGCACCCTAGACACCTACTATGCCAATCTGCGCCGCTCCCATGGGTACGAGGAGCCTTTCGGTGTAAAATTCTGGGGCCTGGGCAACGAAATGTACGGCCCCTGGCAAATGGGAAGCCAGACCGCCGAGGAGTACGCCGGCGCCGCGGTTCAATTTGCCAAGGCAATGAAAAAGGTGGATGAGAGCATCCATTTGGTGGCCTGCGGCATGGAGCAGGACGCCGAATGGAACCACACGGTGGTGAAAAAGCTTTCCCCCTATATTGACCTGATTTCCGCCCATTATTACGGCTTAGGCTGGGAGGATTTCGGAGACGTTTCCCAGCAGTATGAGCAAACCCTGTATATCCCCTACCAGATCGACGAGCGCCACAAGCTGACCCTGGCCTCTATCATTACCGGGCAAAACGGCGTCAAGGACAATATCAAGGTTGCCTGGGACGAGTGGAATATGTTCGGCTGGAATTTCAGCGCCGTGAACCAGGACGAAACCTACAACCTGCACGACGCGATCATTACCGCGCTGATTCTCAACTGGCTGGTGAGAAACTGCGATACGGTAAAAATGGCCATGTATTCCACTTTTGTCAATATCACCGGGGCCCTTCACGTCACCAAGGAAGGCTGCCTGAAGCGCACCCCCTTCTATGTGTTCGACCTGCTTTCTAACCATACGGGCTCTCAGCTTGTGCGGACAGACGTGGACTGCGACAACAGCATTATTGTTCATGATATCCGCCGCCTGCCCTTTGGCATCAACATCGACAAGAAAAACCATGTGGTCACCGACGCGGTCATCGACAAGGAGATTCCCGCCATCGACGCGGTGGCAACCACGGATGGAAAGATGGTCTATTTGTCCATTATCAACCAGTCCCTTGACGAGGACTGCCAGCTCACCTTAGAGGTCCCCGGCGCTTCTGGAAAGGCCGCGCGGATGCTGGAGCTGTACAGCGATTCCATTTTGGACGCCAACACCCACAAAAAGCCGGATCTCGTGGTGCCGGCCAGCTTCTCCATCGACGCAGGCCAGCCCATCCGCGTGAAAAAGCATTCCGTCAATGTGATCGTCCTCCCCCGGTAGCCTCTCAGCTCCAGGCGCCGGCTGGGCGTGGCGGCCAATGATTCAGGAATCCATACGCTTTCAAAAGGGAAGCAGGCTTATACCCCCTCCGGCTTTCCTCTCAGCGCCGCCGAAACATCCCTTTTCGGTTTCTTAGGGGGCAAGGCCCGGCATTATTAAAATAAATAAAAACAGGCTAACAAGTTTGGCTTGCGCCGATTTGGCGAGAATGTTATTATAATCATGTCCAGCCAATGAAAAAACAGCTTATCAGCGTTTTTTACTAAGCAGAATAAATTTTATCCTAGGGCTGATTATTTTTTGAGCGCGGTGCTGCGCGCGGGCCTTTGGGGAACCGCTGGGCGTTATCAAAAAACAGATGGGAAGCGGAATCATCGTTTCTCATACCGAAAAAGAGAGGATTATCTTGGAACCAGTTCGTATCACCTTAAAGGATATTGCCAATGAATGCGGTTACTCTGTCAACACGGTATCCCGTGCCTTGCGCGGGGACACGAAGCTGCCGGAGCAAACCCGCCTGAAAATCCAACAAACCGCCCAGCGAAAGGGCTACATCCGCAACAACCTGGCTTCTTCCCTGCGGTCCGGGGCCAGCCATATTATCGCGGTGATTGTCAACGATATCCGGAACCAGCACTTCTCCACCATGATTAGTGAGATCGAGCTTTTTTTGCGCCAGGCCGGATATGATATGATGATCCTTTGCACTCAGATTGCTGAGCAAGGGGAGCAGATCGGCACCCAGATGGTCCATGTGGCGATTTCCCAGTCTGTGGATGGCATTCTGTATTTCCCCTACAGCGACGATAAGCCAGTGATCGACTTTTTGGAGCAAAGCGGCGTTCCTTTCGTGCTGGTGGACCGTTGGATTTCCGACGTTTCGGCGGACTTGGTAAGATGCGACGACTTTGCCGGCGGATATCTGGCGGGAAAGCATCTTTTAGAACTGGGCCATAAAAAATTTGTTTACATCCGGGGGCCTTTGAACAACAGCTCCCAGGTGGACCGCGAGGCCGGCTTTGTGAAAATCCTGCGGGAATCCGGAATTCCGGAAACCGGCATCCGCATAATTGACTGCGGTGAGATCGACCACGCCATTAAGCATAATTCCATCCTGGACCTGCTGGAGCCCATTGATTACACCGCCATTTTGGCGTTTAACGATGAGATCGCCTATCAGGTCATCAATACTTTCCGGGCCGCCCATATCAGGATTCCCAGGGATGTTTCCCTGATGGGATTCGACCATATCCGCAAATATGTGCCTTATCACGCGCCTTTGACCAGCGTTTTCTGCGCCCCGGAATATAATATCGGCGAAATTGCCGTGAACCTTCTGCTGGAACGAATCGCGAACTCCAGCATGCCCAAGCAGGCCAGGGTCCTGCCGGTTAAAATTTATAACGAGGGGACTACCGGACCCTGCCAAAAGATTCCGTGAAGGGCCGGCAGTGTTCCATCCCGCGCCTAATAGAACGCAATTGGAGGCTTTTATGAAAATCATTTACCCAAAATTATCAGTTTCCCACCAAGCGGAGAGGCTGTGCCCTCCCAACCATAAAGTAAAAGCCGTTCTGGATACGGATACCTATAATGAAATTGACGACCAGTTCGCCATTTTATACGCCATGCTGTCGCCGGAACAAATCGAGCTGCAAGCGGTTTACGCCGCGCTGTTTTATAACGAGCGCTCCGCTTCTCCCGCGGACGGCATGGAAAAAAGCTATCAGGAAATCCTGAAAATCTGCCGTTTAACCAACCGCAGCCCGGAAAACTTCGTGTTTAGGGGCTGTACTCAGCCGTTGAAAAGCCCTGTTATCCCCCAGGAAAGCGAGGCGGTGGAGGACCTGATCCAAAAGGCCCGGCAGGCCTCAGGGGAGGAGCCCCTCTATGTCATCGGGATCGGCGCCTGCACCAATATCGCCAGCGCCATCATCAAAAGCCCCGATATTATTCAAAACATCGTGGTGGTGTGGCTGGGCGGCAACGCGCGGAACTGGACTTCCCCAGACGAATTCAATCTGAGCCAGGACCTGACCGCCGGACAGGTTTTATTTAACTGCGGCGTGCCGCTGGTGCAGGTTCCCGCCTTCGGCGTCACCAATTTCCTAATTACCACCGTCCCCGAGCTGGAGGCCTGCCTGGCGGGGAAAAATCCGATCTGCGATTACCTGGTGGACAATGTAAAAGCCTTCACCAGCGACCATTTCGCCTGGTCCAAGCCCATCTGGGATATTGGCGCCGTGGCGTTTCTGGTAAACAGCAGCTGGACGCCCTCCAGTTTAATTCACTCCCCTATGGCGGTTTCCGCCCACAGCTATACGTTTGACGAGGGCCGGCACTTCATCCGCTGTGTGAACCAAATTAACCGGGACGCGGTTTTCCGCGACCTTTTCACAAAGCTTGGAAACTGCCATCAGTATTTTTCTCAGCCCGCCAAGGGGTAACCCCCTGCCTTCCCCCCCTTTTCAAGCCGCCTATCCAACACAGAAGAAAGGATGGATCCCATGCGTATCACGGTAAATCCAAAGCGGGTCCTCGGCAAACGGGACCCGATGATATACGGACATTTTATCGAGCACTTCCACCGGCAGATTTACGGAGGAATCTACGACCCTCAAAACCCCTTATCCGACGAAAAGGGGCTGAGGACAGATGTTTTGGAGGCCATGCGAAAAATCAAGGTGCCTGTTCTGAGATGGCCGGGCGGCTGTTTCGCGTCCTCCTACCACTGGAAGGACGCCGTGGGCCCCAACCGGCGCCCTTATTTTGACAAGGCCTGGCGTGTGGAGGAATCCAACGCCTTCGGCACCGACGAATACATAGACCTGTGCCAAAAGCTGGGCTGCCAGCCCTATATCTGCACCAACGCGGGAACCGGCGGCTCAGAGGAAATGAGCGACTGGGTGGAATACTGCAATTTAGAGCAGGAGGGCCGGTACGCCAAATGGCGGATTCAAAACGGGCACTCAAAGCCCTATGGCGTAAAATACTGGAGCATCGGGAATGAAAACTACGGCGACTGGGAGATCGGCGCCAAATCCGCCCAACAATGGGGGCGGCTGGTAAAAGAGTCCGCGAAAATGATTAAGCACATCGATCCCACCACGGAATTGACCGCGGCGGCCCTCACCGATTTGGATTGGAACGTAAACCTGCTGAAAAACTGCGCCGGTTTTTTGGATTGGATCTCCATTCACGAATATTGGGACCCGCTGCAGGAAAAAAACGACTGCGCCACCTATGAGGAGGTTCTGGCCTACACCAACCATGTGGATGATTCCATCGAAAACATCCAGGGCCTGCTCACCGCCATGAACCTGAAGGGAAAAATCAAAATCGCCTTTGACGAGTGGAATCTGCGAAGCTGGTACCACCCCAACGTATTCCATAACCCTATGGGGGTAACCAAGGAGGAATACCTAACCCCCCGGGATGAAAACGACTGCAACGCCACTTACACCATGGCCGACGCCGTGTTCAGCGCCTGCTTTCTAAACGCCTGCAACCGCCACTGCGATATTGTGAAAATGGCCAATTTCGCTCCGACGGTAAACACCAGAGGCTGTATCTACACCTATTCAGATGGAATCGTCCTTCGGTCCACCTACCATGTTTTCGACCTGTATGTAAATCTTTTGGGCGGCACCGTCGTCGATTGCTGGTGTGAAGACGCGCCCCGGATGACGGTAAAAAGCAAGGCCGGGGCTTTGGAGGATATCCAGGTTTTGGACGCTCTGGCAACGGTGAAGGACGGCTCCGTGGCCCTGTCCCTGGTGAACAAGGATCCTGAAAAGGCTCTGAAGCTGGATGTTGATTTAGGCGCCATCCCCAAGGAATGCCGGCTTCACACCCTGACGGGCAAGGCCATAGATTCCTACAACGATATCGATAAAAACGAAATATTCCCCGACCATTCCCAATGGGCGCCTTTTGGCGGCGCTCTCACGCTGCCTCCCCACTCCGTTACCATCGCCGAATACCGTTTTCAGTAGAAACCGCTTTGCCGGCGGCGGGTCACCGGCGGCACGCAAAACAAAACGCACCCATCCCCCGGGCGCTTGCCCGGAAGCAATGGGTGCGTTTCTTTTTGTTGTCGCTTAAGCAAGAGAAAAACCCCGGTTCTACTGGAGATGGTAAAAATGCTTTCGCAAAAGGCTTCCGCGGGAAGCTGCCGCCTCAGGCAGTGAAAAAAGCAATCCCGCGATATCATAAAGCGAAATATTGTGGAACGCCGCCGGTTTCCCGGCGGCAGTACCTGTATTGCCATGACAATAATCCAGCGCCCTTTGTAGCGCTAAGTCCCTATTATGCCCTTCTAGGGCTTTTCATGTCTCCGGCCCAGCCGGAGATTTTGACTGTTTTTCTAAAAAGAATACGGTCCCGGCGGGGTTCTATTCCTCCTGATTTCCGGCCTTCTCCCGAGGTGCCCCCTTGTTATCCTTTTCCTTCCGCAGGCACAGCCAAATGCCGATGGGCAGCAAAATCAGGCTGATCCACTGGGAGGTGGAGAAAACCCAGAGAATGCCCCGGGCGTAGTCGTACCGCAGGAACTCTAAAGCAAACCGGATCACCGCGTAAGCGATGGCGTAAGCGCCCAGCACCCGGCCCTGGGGCCTGGGCTTTCTGGCAAACCACAGCAGGAAGAAAAACAGCAGCAGATTCAGGCCCGCCTCCAGCAGCTGGACCGGAAACAGGGGGATTCCGTTAGGCGCCACCGGGGAATTGGTAAAAGCGACGCCGATGGGCGGGTCAAAGGGGATGCCGTAGCAGCATCCGCCGCAAAAGCAGCCGATACGGCCGAAGGCGTGAATCAGCGGCACCGAGGGGATCAACAGCTCCACCGACTGCCAAAAATCCAGTTTAAAGTGGTGGGTATACCACCAGATGGCCAACACCGCACCGATGAGGCCGCCGTAGAACACAAAGCCGTTGGTAAATAGCAGGTTAATGGCCTCCAGGCTGGTAAAAATCTCCTGGAAATGTTCAATCAGTTCCGGCAAAATCGTGATAAGATATAATATTTTAGCGCCGACGCCAACGCCGATCAAAGCGAAAAAGGAGAGGTAAAGGGTATCCTCTACCGGGAACGCCCTTCTTTTTGCCCGCACCAAAGCCACGCTGATGCCGACGATTGCGCCGATCAAAATACAAAGGCCGTAGACGCCGATGGTTAACGAACCAATATGGATAAAAGGAAACACGGCTGTTTTCACCTAGCTTTCAAAAAATATATGAGATAACCAAGGGGTTAAGAGGGAATCAGGATAAAGAAAAAGCGAAGAAGAAATCTTCCTCGCTTTTCCGAATGTTCTTCAACGATGCTGATAAGTACTGTGGAAATTAAGCAAGATAGCTCAAGCCACCAGCGCTGCCCAGAGCACAAGCGGTGCAGGCAAAGCAAGCGATGAAGGTGATGACGCACAGGCCCAGCGCCACAGCGGAAAGAACGATGCCGGCGGTGGCCATGCCACAGGGCTGTTTCTTCTTGGCCATGATGCCCAGAACTAAGCCGATGATACCAGTGATGATACCGATGAAAGCAAAGTAACCGAAAAAGATACACACCGCGGAAACAATGCCCAGTACCAGAGAGGCAACAGCCATGCCGTTAGTTTGTTTTTGTTCCATGATAAATATTCCCTCCTAAAATCTACACTTTAATAGACAACAAATTTTAGGCTGTTATTCTATCTTAACCGGTAGAATAACAGTCTTTTTTTTCCTTATTCCCATTAAATCGGCTGTCCATTAAACTGTAACAAAAAGTTCATATTTATTATAAAGAACCACCGTTAAAAAAGCAACCTCTTTTTTCATATTTTTGCATTTTTATAAAAATTCGTGATTATGCACGTCCCAATCGGTATTTTACTGGAGAAATCCCATAAACACGCTTAAACACCTGGCTGAAATACAGCGGGTTTTCATACCCGACGGCTTTACTAATCTCCGATACCGGCTGTTCCGTCTCCGCCAGCAGCTCGCGGGCCTTTTCCATCCGCTTGGATGTCAGGTACTTGATAGGGGAAACCCCGGTCTGTTCCTTGAACAGGTGGGAAAGGTAATGCTTGCTGATATAAACGGTCTCTGAAAGGGAATCCAGCGTGATGGGAGAAGTAAAATTCTGATCCAAATATTCTTTGATTTTCAGGCACTCCGGGCTGAGGGCCGCCTCATCCCCCGGGTTGATTCGGATCAGGCGCATCACCAGCACCATCAGGGCCGACACCAGCCCCTGGGAAATTTCCCGGTAAAATTCGATCTGGCTGGAGGTCTCCTGCAAAAGTTCCCGCAGGTAGATATCCATTTTATACCGGTATTCCCCGCAGGAAAGAACCCGGTATTTTTCAGAGGACAGACATCCGGACGGCAGGCCCGGCAGGGTGAAATTGTGAATGGCCAAAAAAATCAGCCGCAGGGGCGCTTTGGCGTCGGATCTTTCCTCATGAAGGGTTCCCGGGTTGACCACCACCAGGTCTCCCGGCGCCAAACGGAATTTCTTCCCCTCCAGAACCGCTTCTCCCGCGCCGTCGGCAACGTATAGAATTTCACAAAAATCGTGGCTGTGCTGAATATTAAACCAATTGGGAGCATCCTCCAGCAGGCCGGTATAAATCAGCTCCGGCTGGATCAAGTTCTCCTTTTCTGAACGCTTCATATAAAAATGCTCGTGGGCCATTTCCCCACCTCCCGGCAGCAGCGTTGATGGAATAAGGCTGTGCGGCCCGGTGCAAAAGCTTCACCGCTTTTAAGGCCGCCGGCGGCAAAACCATCCTAGGCCTTTATTATACCCCGGAGAATTTTTTCTTTCAAGCGCAAAAAACCGGAAGCCCCTTTCGACTCCCAAAAGGGCTTCCGGTTCAACGGCGCTGATTTTCCTTTATTCCACGATGGCGGTGGCGTTGGGAACACGGTCCGGCGCCTTGGCCTCTCTCCTGGCGCGGCCAATGGCGCAGCTGGAGTAAACGTCATGATCCTCCGGGACCCCGAAGGATGTCAGCAGCGCCCGCACCCCGGCGTCGTTGCAGGTATCCTTCAGCTGGTTGATCCAAACGGTGCCCAGCCCAATGGAACGGGCCGCCAGCATCATATTTTCCATGGCGCAGGCGCAGTCTGGCGCGGCGTTGGCGTATCCCTTGGCGCTGCTGGCGATAATAAAGCCGGGAGCGTCATAAAAGGAGTATGCCTCCGATTCCGATAACCCCAAGGCCTTCTTTACCGCGGCCGCCAGTTTCCGAACCTTTTCCGGATCGATGACGCCGGTCAGCTTCCAGCCCTGGCGGTTCATGGCGCTGGGCGCCCAAGCGCCGGCGTTGAGAACCTCCGCCATATCCTCTTTGGAAACCCTAGTCTCCTCATACTCGCGGATGCTTCTTCTTTCCAGCATATTCATCATAACATCATTCATACTGACGAACCCCTTTCCATTATTAAAATTAAATTTAATCATTTTTTGATTAATAATATTATTATATCACTCTGCTTTTCATTTTTAAATGTTGGTATCTAAATTTGCCAACTATTTTTTTGCTGGCTGGGATTTTTCCGGGTACACTAAAACAGGAAGGAAAACCTTCTACAAAAAAACAGCATTCAAAATTTTGGAGGAAATGAAATGAATAAGGATACTATGGGCCTGATGAAGGGCATCGGCACCGGCCTGGCGGCCGGTATGATGGTGGGCTATGTTGGCTCCCAGCTGATGAGCAACCAAAAGCAAGTGAAGAAAAAAGCCAGCAAAGCCGCCCATGCGGTGGGCAACCTAATCGACGACGTCCAGTATATTTTCAAGGGCTAACCTAAGGCAAAGGAAAACCGCGCAGCCCGGCGTTTTCGCCGGGTTCCGCGGTTTCTTTTTTCTTACGCCGATGAAAGAGAAAGTTCATAGCAAATTCATTGAAAAGGCAGGAATTTAATGGTAAGATAACAAGGTAATAGATTACATAATATGCCGAAGGGAAGAAGCGCCCTATGAAAGTAAAACAAAGCCTGTGCATCCTTCTCACCCTGCTTTTTGTGTTTTCTCTGGCTGGCTGCCGGGAAAAAACCGACCCCGTTTATGAGCAGACGATTCAATATAATTTAGAAGACGAGCCAAGCTCCCTGGATCCCCAAATCGCGGACGACCAGTCCGCCCAAATCGTTATAATGAGCCTGTTTGAGGGCCTGACCCGCATCGGCCCGGACGGGGAAGCCAAGCCGGGGGTGGCGGAGCGCTGGGAGCATAACGGCGACTACACGTCCTTTACCTTTTATCTGCGGGAGGACGCCTGCTGGACGGACGAAGATAAAACCCCGGTGACCGCCGCTGATTTCGTGTTTGCCCTCCGGCGTGCCCTGGACCCCCGCACCCAGTCGGATTTTGCCAGGACCCTGACCTGTATTTTAAACGGCCAGCAGGTGCTGGATGGCCAGGCCGACCCCTCCCAGCTGGGGATCACCGCGGTCAGCGCCAAAACCCTGCAAATTGATCTGGCCTATTCCTACGAGGAATTCCCGGAGCTGATGGCCACCTCCCCCGCCATGCCCTGCAATGAAAAATTCTTCACCGAAACCCAAGGCCAATACGGCCTGGAGGCCTCAACCACCCTGGGAAACGGCCCCTATACCTTTTCCACGTCCTACAGCTGGTCCCACGGCGAGTCCATCTACCTTTCCCGCAACAGCCTGTACGCGGGCGAGGAAAAGCCGGTTCCCGCAGGCGTCAGCTTTACCATCGGGGCGGAAATCATGAATAACGCCAACGCTATCGCCAACGGCACCATCGACGCCGCCCCCATCAACGGCGGCCAGCTGGAAAGCGCCCACGCCTCCAATATGAATCTGACCTCCTTTGAGGATACCACCTGGGGCGTGTGCTTCAATCTGGAGGACAGCGTTTTCAAAAACGCCAATATCCGCAACGCGTTTATAAAAACCCTGAACCGGGAATTCGTCCTTTCCTCCCTGCCGGAAAACTATACCCAGGCTCAAAGCGTCATCCCGCCTCAGACCACCCTGTCCGGCGAGGATTACCGCCAGCTGGCCGGGGAATGTTCCTTGCCGGGCTATGAGCCGGGCCAGGGGAAAGCTTATCTGGATGCGGGCCTTGCCGAGCTCCAGCTGGACTCTCTTCCCAAGGTGACCATTCTCTGCCTGGACAGCCCCGGCACCAAGGCCATCGTCAATAACCTGGTGGAAACCTGGAATACCGCCTTAGGCTATTATTTGAACCTGAACCCGGTGTCCGCAAGCGAGCTGCAAAGCGCCCTGCGCAGCGGCGGCTACCAGCTTGCCCTGTGCCCCCTGCGGGCGGACAACGACGGCCCCTCCGAGCTGCTGACCCTGTTCTCGTCAGAGAACCCCTATAATCCCGCCGGGTACCAAAATCAAGACTACAACAATCTGCTGAACCAGATTAAGGCCACGCCGGGAGAAGCCGGCGCCCCCTTGTGCCTGCAGGCGGAGAACCATTTGATTCAAAATCTGGTTTTTTACCCCCTGTGCTATGAAAAACGGTATTTCGCCTCCGCTGAAAACGTCACCGGGATCATTTTCCATCCCTATAACGGCGGCATCGATTTCATCGCCGCCACGAAAGCCCAGGTGGAATCATGACCCCGGCGGCGCCAAAGCCAATGGGGTTTTACCTCCACATCCCCTTTTGCGACGGAAAATGCCCTTATTGTGATTTTTATTCCCTCGCCGCCGACAGCGAAACCATGGACGCCTATTGTGAAAAGCTTAGGGAAGAGCTTTTGGCCTGGGGCGCCAAACGCCCCGGCGTTGTGGATACCCTCTATTTCGGCGGCGGCACCCCCGGGCTTTTGGGCGCGGACCGCCTCGCCCGGCTGATAGAGGCCGCCCAAAAAGCGTTTCCCTTTGCCCCGGATACGGAAATCACCGTAGAGACAAATCCCGGCTCCGCCGGGGACCTGGATTTTTCCGCCCTGCGGCTAGCCGGGGCCAACCGGCTTTCCATCGGGCTTCAGTCCGCCCTTGGCCCTGAGCTTAAATTCTTAGGCCGGCGGCACACGCCCCGGCAGGCCCTCGCCACGGCGGCGGCCGCCCAAAAGGCGGGAATCGACAATATTTCCTTTGACCTGATGCTGGGCCTGGAAGGACAAACCACCGGTTCCGTGGAGGAATCGGTGGCTTTTTGCCGTGACGCGGGGGTATCCCATGTGAGCGCCTATTTATTGAAGCTGGAGCCGGGCACCCGGTTTTACCAGCAAAGGGAAGCGTTTCGCCTTCCCGGCGAGGATGAAGCCGCGAACCTGTATCTTGCCGCCTGCCAGGCGCTGGAGCAGGCGGGATTTTCCCAATATGAAATTTCCAATTTCAGCCTGCCGGGCAGGGAAAGCCGCCACAACCTGAAATACTGGAACGGGGATGAATATATCGGCCTGGGGCCCTCCGCCCACTCCTTTTTCGGCGGCCGGCGGTTTTATACCCCCAAAAGCCTTCCGGCTTTTTTACAGGCTCCCCAGTACCTGCCGGAGGCCCCGGAGGATGAGGCCATCCCCCCGGGAAGCGGTGAGGAATACGCCATGCTTCGGCTGCGGCTGTCAGAGGGGCTGACGGAAGAGGGCTACCAAAGGAAATTCGGGAGGCCCCTGCCGGCACGCTACCGGAAAAACGCCCGCCGGTTCCAGGCCCATGGCCTGGCGGAATCGGACAGCCGGGGAATCAGGCTTACCCGGCGGGGGTTTTTGGTTTCCAACCAGCTGATCGGGGAGATCCTATGGTGACCCGGGCCGGGGAAGGAGCTTTCTTGCCGCGGGCTGGTTCACAAGGCCGGCCTGGCAGAGGCGGGCGGCCGGGGAATCCGGCTTACCCGGCGGGGTTTTTTGGTTTCCAACCAGCTAATCGGGGAGATCCTATGGTGACCCGGGCCGGGGAAGGAGCTTTCTTGCCGCGGGC
>CABUCM010000022.1 GCA_902490005.1 uncultured Ruminiclostridium sp. | reverse complement strand
ACTGTTTCCGAACCACCATTCTCCCATGGCGAACAAGCCATATTGGCGGGAACAGAATCCTTGCCCCATGCTATTCATGATTTTGATGAACTGGCTGAGGAATATCGGGCTGGTAACCCCGCTGTAGCTGAAATAGTAAATCGTGCCGCAGAAATGTTTGGAATTGGAATCGCCAATATTGTTTATCTGTTTAATCCTGGTGTGGTCATTGTGGGAGGAAGCTTTAAAAAATTGGGAGTTCCTTTTTTAGACCAAGTCAATATTTCCGTACGGCACCATATTTATCCGTTCTTTTATCAAAATGTTGATTTGCAGTTTACTTCACTTGACCAGGACCCTTGTTTAATAGGGATTGCTGCGGTGGTATTTGACCGAATTCTCAAAAATCCATTGACTTTACTGGAAGAAGAACCATCGGCATAATGGTTGTCAAAACTTTAGAGAACCTTCTGTTCGTACAAAAATACGAACAGAAGGTTCTTTCTATAGCAGAATAATGTTTATAAAAATAATCGTAAATATCATTAAAAAGTATTGACATTTCCATAAAAAAATGATATATTCATTTTGAAAATTAATTCGCAAACAAAATTAATTCAAGTTCACAAAATCCCCAAAACAAAGTAAAGGAGAAGTGGTTATGAGCGAAAAAAAGATCTGGGTTGAAACGATCATAGACGCGTTTGATCTGGAGACGACAAAAGAAATCGCGAAAAAGGCCGTGGAATACGGAAGCGACTGGATCAGTGTGGGAACGAATAATATGTATGCCTGTGGATTCATGCATTCCATTCCTGCGGTAAAGGAAATCGCCGGGGATATCCCGGTGGTGGCGGATATCAAGATTCACGACGGGGGAAACGGATTTTCCGCCCAGGCGAGGAAGTGCGGCGCGGATTACAGTGTTGTCAGCACCCGGTTCAACTACGGATGCGCCCGTCAGGCGATGGTCGCCTACGCGAATACCGGAATTAAAATCATCGGCGATTTGTGCACCGTACCAGTGGAGGAAATTCCCCATTATGTGGCAGAACTGCAGAACATCGGGATTCACGCGGTTCGGGTCCATCAGACCTACGACGAGCTGAAATACCGCTACATGTTCTCCAGGAGCTGGGATGGCGTGAAAGAGGCAAAGGGCGTTGCGACGATTCCGGTAGGCTGCGTGGTAAGGACCAAAGAGGATATCGTTCACGCGCTAGCGGACGGCGCGGATTACATCTGTCTGGCCGGCGATGTGGTCAACAAAGCACCGGAACAGGGCTACGAAACCCTAAAGGAATACATTGATTTTGTACACAGCTATCAGCGCGGCTGCGGTACGGCAGCCAGCGGCGGCTACGGCGGCTATCAAGCGGAATAAGAAAGGAGTTGTATTCAATGGAGATTTTCGGAAAAAGACCATGGATTCAAGCGGCAATAGATAAATTCACGTTGGAGGAAGCAATTCCCTGCGCTCAGATGGCGGTTGACTGCGGCGTGGATTGGGTAGAGGTAGGCACCCCCTTAATTTACGGAGAGGGCTTGCAGAGTATCCGGGAGCTGAAAAAAATCGCCGGGGACAAAGCGGCGATTATGGTGGACTTTAAGATTCGCACCAATGTTTACGATATCTTTTTAAAGGCCAAAGAGGCTGGCTGCGATGTGGCGACCATTTCCTGTGCCGGCGGAAACGATCCCGCTATTATTGAGGGATTGAGAGCCAGGAAAGACTGCGGGATTAAAGTGATCGCAGACCTCTGCGGGTCAGAGCTTCAGGATCTGCCTAAGAGAACCGAAGAGCTGTGCGGCCTTGGCGTGGACGCTGTTATTTTACATTACGGCGACGACCAGTGGTTTTATAACTATGTGAGAGAAATGGCCGACGGCGTAAGAGAGTGTAAAAAAGTCGCTGGCGACGTTCCGGTTGGCTGCTGCTGCGGTTACGCGCCTCCCGGAAAGGGCACCGGTATGGATGCTTACGGCAACGTAATCGACGCCATCAAGCAGGGAGTGGACTGGGTTGTAGTCGGCGGCGCTTTGACCGGCGAGCATGACCAAGAGGCTTATAAAAAATTCGGTTTCTTGTGTGAATTCGTCCATTCCTGCAGAAAGTAAATAGATTAAAAAGCCACCCTTGAGATTTAAAAATTTCTCAAGGGTGGCTTTTTAATATCAAATTTGCCTGTTAGATTGGATCGTGGTAAAATAGAAAAAGAACCTCATTAAGCGTAAAAGAAGAAGAGAAAAATTATAGATAACTATACAAAATTAATATTTTGTATAGTTAAGGGAGGGCCAAATCTTGAATCCAGTTCAATTAGCGGAATCGCCACCGGTTCTTAAGGAATTCTTGGGTTATATGGAAACGATCAAAGGAAAATCACCAAAAACAGTCCAAGAATATTTTTTTGATTTGAGAACCTTTTTTCGTTTTATGAAGATGAAAAAAAATCTAATTTCTGATAATCTAGAATTTTCTGAAATTCCGGTTGATGATATCTCAATTGAATTTTTGGCTACGGTAACTCTGACAGACGTCTATGAGTTTATGAATTTTGTAACCACGGAGCGTGATAATAAAAACGCTGCCAGAGCCAGAAAATCTGCCAGTTTACGGGCCTTCTTCCGTTATCTCACCAATAAGACCCACCAGCTGAATGAAAATCCTGTTCAGGAGCTGGAAACGCCAAAACAAAAAAAATCTTTGCCTAAGTATTTAACACTCGAACAAAGTATCGATTTATTGAATGCAGTGGACGGCCCTTATCAGGAACGGGATTATTGTATTTTAACCTTGTTTTTAAATTGTGGACTGCGGTTGGCCGAGCTGGTAGGTTTGAATTTAAGCGATATCCGCCCTGACCACACCATGAGAGTGATCGGTAAGGGTAATAAGGAACGAATCGTATACCTTAACGCTGCTTGTCAGGATGCGTTAGAGCGTTATTTAAAAGTCCGTCCCAATCCTGTATCTGTTATGGATAAAAAAGCGCTATTCATCAGCCATTTAAACAAACGTTTGGGAAGACAAGCTGTGCAAAATATTGTACAAAAGTATCTTAAAAAAATCGGTTTAGACGGCCAAGGTTATTCTGTCCACAAATTAAGGCATACTGCAGCAACACTAATGTATCAGCATGGTAATGTAGATGTTCGTGTGTTAAAGGATATTTTGGGCCACCAGAATCTAGGAACAACAGAAATCTATACACATCTATCCAGCAAGCAAATGGAAGACGCTGCAGATGCAAACCCTTTATCTAAGGTAAAAACACCCTCTTCTAGAAATAAATAAAAAACGCTTAGCAAAAAGCTAAGCGTTTTTTATTTATTTTCTATCCGGATCTCCAAGAATTCGTTTATCCTCAAAAACGGGTTCAATATCGTCGTTATATTTACGGATTAAGCGCCCGTTCTCATACACATATTCTACCTTTTTCTGTTTAGGCTCCCCTTCCCCTTCTTCCAAATCCTCTTCGGATTCCATTAGAGCGGGAGAGGTCGCAGGTTTCTCTGAACTATCCTCACTGTCCTCTTTTTCACCATCTTCTTGTTTTGCATAATACGGAATAATCATCAACTTCTCAATCAATGGATAAATCGTAAAGTTAACCAAGTAAGAAATGAATGCAAAAGCAAAGAAAATCCAAAGTAAAATCAGAACAATAATTAGCTGGAAAGAAATCAACAGAAGCAAATAAGAAAGTACAAACATTGCTGCGAAAATCAACAGCAGCATAAAGTTTCTCAAAGCGCCTACAAAGGCGAAAATCAAAGCGTTTTTGTAAATCTGGATCAGCTTTAGGTCAAAAGTAACAATCATCATTGGAATATAGAATTGCATAAACAGGGTTACCAGCGCCATGAAAATACATAAACAGAAAGGTACATAGTAAAACTGGTTTGTGGAAAGGTTCGCGTAATAAAAAGTGATGGAAATATAGAATAGACAGAATAAAGCATAGGTAATGATACCGTGAATCAGGAACTTTCCCCAGTTTTCTTTCACGCAGTCCTTAAAATCACTAAAAATGAAAGCGTGCTCTTCCCTGGCGTAATTCCTAGTAACATACGTAAGACCGGCCACAAATGGAAAAATCAAAACTACCGGAATCAAAGCAACAAATAAGTTATTAACCCCAACCATCAGCAACAGATTCATTGCCAAATAAATGATCGCGCCGACTGCTACCACCGGGATTAAAAATAGAAGATTCAGCTTGCAAAAATTAAAAAATTTTCGAAACAGAATTTCAAAAAAAAGTACGATTCTGGGTTTTTGAGGGCCATCCTTATCCACACCGGGACCCGGCCGGTCATAATGGGTTAACCTACTAAAAATCGACAATACTATCCACTCCCTAATTTAACTCGCTAATGAAACAAAAATAACAATAACATTATAGCACAAAAATTAAGCTTTTTTCGCCATTGGATGACAATGATTGTAAACATTTTGAAAACGATTATTTAACAGATTTGCATAAACCTGAGTCGAAGCAATATCAGCATGTCCCAGCATTTCTTGGATATCTTTCAGATCCGCGCCATTTTGCAGAAGATGCAAGGCGAAAGAATGACGTAAGGTATGTGGGGTAATATCCTTGGTAATTCTAGCTTGCGCAGCATAACCCTTGATAATTTTCCAAAATCCCTGCCGTGTCAGCCGATGGCCGTTTAAATTGACAAACAAAGCTTGTCCGTCTTTCCCAGCGGGATCAATAATAATTTTTCTGATCCGGGAAATATAATCAGAAAGCGACGACACCGCCTCGGCGTAAATCGGGATTACCCGGTCGCTTTTCGGCCTGCGGCAATGAAGCATCCCAGTCTTTAAATTCACATCCTGCAAATTCAAATCGATCAATTCCGAAACCCGGATTCCAGTAGCATACAAAAGCTCGATCATTGCCTTGTCCCGGCAGCCTTTTGGATCCATTACGTTAGGCTGATTCAAAAGCAAGCGAATTTCCTCCCCAGTTAAAATACTGGGAGGCTTTTTTTCTGCCTTTTCCCGTTTGATTTCCTTAGCAGGATTTTCAGAAGCAGCACCGATTAAAATCAAATATTGATAAAAACAGCGGATAGAGGCAATATTTCTTGTAATAGTAGAGGCGCTTCTTCCCAACTGTTCCAAGCTTTCCATGTACCTCTGCAGATCCTCCGCGGAAACAGCGGTAGGTTCGTTCAAGGCGATGGATTCTAAATACATACTGAAATGCTCGATGTCGCGAATATAGGACTGCATTGTATTGGAGGAAACACATTTTTGATTTTTTAGGTAGTCTTGAAAACCTGTCAAAAACGGCGTCATAACGTTCTTTCCTCCTCCTTATTATTCTTAAGATATTTTAAAGCTGAAACAAGCCAGAAAAGCAAGCGGTACAGATCATATCCAATAATGCCGCAGAGGTAATGATCATACAGGCTTTTCCCATGTAAAAGAAATATTGCTTGAAATTTATCGAGATACCGGTATTTTCTTTCCTTTGGGCTGTCAGCAGCCGGAGGGAAAGACGCATGGATTTTTCCCCGCCGTAAGCGATACCAATGGAAGATAGAAACATTCCCGGCAGAACCACCAGCAAATGAAACAGAAAGCCGTGCCAGCCATAGGAATAATAGAGATAGCCGGTTAAGATTCCTAAGCCAAAGCCTCGAAAAAAAGTGACCAACGGAATACTAAGGCAACCCCATAAAGAGCAGCCAGACAGAAAAATAACAAAAAGAAATAAAAAAGAAGATGCCAAGGAAGCCACAAAAGTATTCCCCGCAGGCTGATTAAGCCTGGCTTTAAAATTGCTGGCAAATAAAAAATCCAACTGAGATAAAAGGTTCTCGTCGGCGTTTTTCGCCGCGATAGCCCCTACGATCATTCCCACGAGCAGTACCAGAATAAATCCCAGAAAAAGGCTGTGAGCCTTTACTAAGTGAAGAATGGATTTTCCCGAAGCGGTTTGGACGGAAACCACTTTCCCGGAAGAAATCTTTCCAGAAGGAAGCGTAGGAAATTTCGGATGGCGAGAAACCGATTTTATTTTTTCCGCCGCTTTGGGACTTACGTTAAAAGTTGCCAGATTTTTTTTTCGAAACATAACCGCATACACATCCTTTTACTATAACCTTCATCTGTAGGATAAGTATGCGACAGTCATCTGTTTTATGAACCTGTTATCGGCCAAGCTCTTCGGCGCGTTTGGTACATTGATCCATCGCGTCCAATAAGCCCTCGTAAAAGCCGTGCTTTTCCAAAGCTTCCATAGCCTTTAACGTGGTTCCTCCCGGAGAGGAAACCATCTTAATCAATTCGTCTGGGGTGTTTCCGGAGGAACGTAGCATTTCGGCGCTTCCCTCTAAGGTTTTACAAATTAAATCCAAAGCAACCTTGCTGTCGATGCCTTGTGTAACCGCCCAGTCAACTACCGCTTTGGCAAATAAATATATGTAAGCCGGGGAACTGCCGTTGACCGCGATAATGGTGTTCATTTTATCCTCTGTTAAAACCGCCACATCGCCTGAAGCAGAGAAGATATCTATTACTGAATGAAAAATATCGTTCGGAACGTTTGAGGCCCTACACAGGGCTGTAGCGCCCTTTCCTAACAACAAGGGAGTATTAGGCATAGCTCGTACCACAGGGCAAGAAACCCCCAAAGCTTTCATAATATACTCTGTAGAAATCCCCGCCGCGATAGTGACAAAAATCGTTTCTTTTGCTACTGATGAACGAATCCCAGCCAGAACTTCCTCGTAATTTTGTGGTTTTACCGCCAAAAAGACAAGATCGCATTGTTTTACGATTTCTACCGCAGAATCCGCCGGCCGAACGCCCATAGCACACATTTTCTCGATCTGCGCCGGATTCAAATCATAAACAGAGATATCGTTGGGTTTATAATCGCCTTTTCCAAGAATACCGCGAATAATCGCGGTAGCCATATTCCCAGCGCCAATAAAACCAATCTTAAGAGTTTTCAATCAATAAACACCTTCTTTTAACACGTGATATTATCATAATACACTTTCAAATTGAAATCAAGGAAAAACATAAGGAAAAATAAGAATTTATCCGTTTTGATAAATTTATGTAATTATAGTTATGTAAACTGACAAATAAATTATGTAAACTTGATTTTGTGAACCGGGTTTGCATAAAAATGCACCCGCTCCTTAGTGGACGGGTGCATCGATTGTTTTGGGAAAAGATTATATTTCTGCCGCCAGAGCCGCCTTGATCATGATAGCGCATTCCAGGCGTTTTTTCTCCAGATCGCAGGAAATCTTATGAGATTTCAGGATATCCCCCTCATACTGCCAGGAATTGGCGTTGCAGCCTCCGCTGCAATAAAATTTGGCCCAGCAATTTCTACAGTCGTGTTTGCTGTATACATTGGATTTTGCAAATCGAAGCTTCATATCCGTGTCAAAACTACTATCGTTTAAATCACCCATCTTCCATTCAGGGTTTCCCACAAATTGATGACAGGGATAAATTTCTCCATCAGGAGTTACCGCTACGTATTCATTGCCGCAGCCGCAGCCTCTAAGCCGTTTAATCGCGCAGGGGCCTTGGTTCAAATCGATCATGAAATGAAAGAAATTGAAGCCTCTTCCCTCTTTTTTCCGCCTGATCAGCTCTTTTGCTAAGGTTTCATACTCTTCAAAGACTCTGGGAAGGTCTTCTTCTTTGATAGAATAGTCCAGCAAAGGATCGGAAACCACTGGTTCCACGGAAACTTGGTCGAATCCCAGCTCCGCCATATGGAGAACGTCCTGGGTGAAATCCAGGTTGTACTTGGTAAAGGTCCCCCTGGCGTAGTAATCCTTATCCCCTCTATTGGCCACCAGCTTTTGATATTGGGGCACAATTTGATCGTAGCACCCTTTTCCATTCACCTTTACTCTAAGCCGGTCATTGACCTCTCTGCGGCCATCTAACGAAAGCACACAATTAGACATCTCCCGGTTGATGAATTCAATTTTATCATCCGTGAGCAAAAGGCCGTTGGTAGTAATGGTAAAGCGGAAATTTTTATGATACGTTTTCTCCTTGCTTCTGGCATAGGCAACCACCTGCTTTACCACATCAAAATTCATCAGCGGCTCTCCGCCGAAGAAATCCATTTCCAGATTATGCCTGGTCCCGGATTTTTCCAACAAAAAATCAACCGCTTTTTTACCGATCTCAAAAGGCATCAGCATCCGTTCTCCGCCAAAATCCCCTTTTGCGGCAAAGCAGTATTCACATCTCAGATTGCAGTCGTGGGCTACGTTTAAACACATCGCCTTCACCGGGGCGGCCGTCATCATATCGGCAAATTGTTCATAGGAATCCTCAGAAAATAGGATCCCGGCATCTTTCAGCTCCCAAAGCTCCTGATAAGCCCCGGCCAGCTCTTCTTTAGAATAGGCGTCAGATAAAGCCTTCTCAATTTCTTTCGGCATTTCCTCTGGGAAATGATCCTCTGATAAATAATCTAAGAGATCGAAAGAGCAGTCATCCAAAACATGGACCGCGCCGCTGTTTACATCCAGACAGATAGGAAATCCATTTAGTTTATATTTATGTATCATACCATACTCTCCAATAAATTTTGACAAAAGTTAAGGGACAGTTTCCTGTCCCTTAAAGCTGTTCTGTTTCGAAGCGATTACTTCTCACACTTCTGATTAGCTACCGTGCAGGAAGTTTTGCAAGCAGACTGGCAGGAAGCCTGGCATTCGCCGCAGCCACCCTTGACAGCGCTTTCTTTTAAGTTCGCATTGTTTAAGGTTTTAATATGTTTCATGGTAACGCCATCCTTCTTGAAAAGTTCTTTCATTCATTATAGCAAGGTTTCAGAACAAAAACAACATCCAAAAAACAAAAAATAACAATTATCTTCTTTTAGACTTTTTGTTCACACCGATCACTCCGCCGATAGCGCCCGCGATCACCATCAGGAGCCCCCGCAATAAGGATTGCTGTGTAAACGGTTCCTGAATCGCTACGGCGCTGACAAGCAGCATCAGCAAAAAAAGCAACAAAGCCGCCAAAAATCCGAACAACAGCCCGTTTTTCCTTAAAATCCGGACGCAAAGATAACCGCTGATCAGCGCGCCTAGCCCACAGATTACCAGTATGATCTGCTGAATCATCTGATAAGGGATGGATTTTGCGCCCATAAAAATAAGGGCGCAGGCAATCAGTCCGATCATACAAAATACCGCGCCGAAGCTGGCACCCAGTATAATCGCTTTCAAAGCATCCATCATAGGATTTTCCGCACGAGAAGACTTGTCATATTTCAAATGCTTCTACCCCCTAGATAATAATCGTCCTGTTAGACTATTATTATTCAGGAAGATAAAAGGATATGCCATCATTATTCCACATCATCATGAATGGTATCGCAGCTGGCGACAGCCCATCTCTTAATGCGAATTTTGCTGCGGTCCACACCGGTCTCGATGACCAGAGAGTCGGTTTCCTCTTTAATACTGATTACCCTGCCGGTGATACCGCCAATTGTGGTGATATCGTCACCGATCTGCAGGTTTTTTCTCATTTTCTCTTCTTTTTTTCTCTTTTTGGACTGAGGACGCATCATGAAGAACCACAAAGCGCCGATCACGAGGGCATAAACGAGCACCATCAGAATAATGCTCATGGTACCGCCGCCATTGTTGGCCGCCGCCTCTTCCAACGCAAAGCTCTTCACAACAGGACTAAAATTTAACATTATAAAAAAGCACCTCCACGATTAATAGTTTGATTATATCAATAAAATGTCTTAGGCGCAAGCATATTTTCAGATTCTTAACGCCAAACTCTCACGATATTGCCGGTAAAAACCCTCAAAGTCTCCCTGATCCATGGCAAACCGGATTTTTTCCAACAGGGTATTGTAGAAATAAAGATTGTGCATCACCGCTAAACGCATTCCTAGCATCTCGTTGGCTTTCAGCAGGTGGTGAAGATATGCTCTGGAAAAATTCTGGCAAACCGGGCAATCGCACGTTTTATCAATAGGACTGTCGTCTAAAATATATTTCGCGTTATTCAGGTTTCGAATACCTTCCCAAGTAAACAAGTGGCCATGCCGGGCGTTACGGCTTGGCATTACGCAGTCGAAAAGGTCTATACCCCGGAATACAGCCTCCAAAATGTTCACTGGAGTTCCCACGCCCATCAGATAACGAGGCTTATCCGCCGGCATATAGGGCTCTACCGCCTCGATAATACGATACATCTCTTGGGCGGACTCCCCTACCGCTAAACCTCCGATGGCATAGCCGTCTAAATCCAGTTCCCTGATTTGCTTCATATGCTCAATGCGCAGATCTTCATACGTACTTCCCTGGTTAATCCCAAAAAGCATTTGATGGGGGTTCAGCGTTCCTTCCCGGCTGTTCAGTTTTTTCATTTCCCGCTGGCAACGGTGGAGCCACCTAGTAGTCCTGGCGACTGATTTTTTTACATAGTCGTACTCCGCCGGATTTTCAATACATTCGTCAAAGGCCATCGCGATGGTCGAGGCCAAATTGGACTGAATGCGCATGCTTTCTTCCGGGCCCATGAATATTTTTCTGCCGTCGATATGCGAAGCAAAGGTAACGCCCTCCTCCTTGATGTTTCGCAAAGAAGCCAGAGAGAATACCTGAAATCCGCCGCTGTCAGTCAACACAGGGCCAGGCCACCGGGTAAATTCCCGGATACCGCCCAGTTCTTTGACCACCTTATCTCCGGGGCGGAGATGTAGATGGTACGTGTTGCACAACTGGACCTGGCATTTTAATTCCTTTAAATCCAAAGCGGATACCGCGCCGCGAATCGCGCCGCAGGTAGCCACATTCATGAATGCCGGAGTTTGCACGGTTCCATGCACCGTCGAAAAGGAGCCGCGTCTAGCGCTGCCCTCTTTTCGCTTTAATTCATACATAAATACACCTCAAATATAATCAATCGCACAATAGTATTATTATAAACGCTTCCCTGAGGTTCGTCAATGAAAAGAGGACGGCTTGTTTTCCTATCGTCCTTTTAGAAAGCAGAAATCCCGCCTGGACGTCCAGGCGGGATTTCTGCAGTGACAAGAAAATGAAAATTTGTATGCGAATACTTGTAAGCAAATTTAATAGGTCAGGCGCTTGCCAAAGCAGCGCCCAGGGCATTGCAGGCTTTGATCGCTTCATCGTCAGGGGCTTCATTGGCGATTACAAAATCACAGACCAAATTGGCGCCGGAATCCCGACAGTTACCTTCCCAATTTCTCATCCATTCGCCGTCTCCCCAGCCATAAGAACCGAATAGAGCGATTTTTTTATCCTTTAACTCTCCCTCTATAGAAGAAAACATAGGCTGAAATTCAGATTCTTCTAATTCCTCAACCCCCATAGAGGGACAACCAAAAGCGATGGCCTCGACATTTTTAAAATCCTCCAAAGAAAAATCAGATGCAGTATATAATGAGACATCTGCCCCGGCAGCTTTGGCTCCCTCTAAAACAGCGTTAGCCATAGCCTCGGTATTTCCTGTTCCGCTCCAATATACAACGGCAATTTTGCTCATAAAGACACCCTTTCCTATTGATTTAAGCCGCCACTGTCAATTTCAAGATAGAAGTTCCGCGTAAAAAACAATCGCAATAGATCGCAGTACATTTTTTATATTTTTGAAAAAGCTTCTTACACGCCGCCTCGTCACAGTAAACTTTCCAGCAGCCGCAATATTTACAATTTTGTCCCCTGTTTTTAATAAATCCAATAACGTCTTCGAAAGGATAGCTTAAAAATAAGCCGATTTCATGGGGAAAGTCCTTTTCCTTCCGAATTCGATAGGATAAATACGCAATGGAGCCCTCTGGATTTTTAGGGTCATACCCCGTGGAGTTTAGAAATGCTGAAATTCTTGGACAAGACCAATCTCTCTTCAGGTTTTCCGGCCGGTAAACGTAAATAAGAGATTTTCTGTGATCGGCATCTAGCAACGCCAACCGAAGTCCCTTGTGCCCGCAAAGCGTATTCCAATAGTTGATCTGCTTAAGAAGAGAATCCAAGGATTGATAAGAATAGTTAAACAAGCTTCCTGATTTCAATCCCGCCAAGGTCGGCGAACAGTGCCGTACCAAAGATTCCTCCAGCATAAGCTTCCTCCTTTGAAATCTATAATTAGTAAAAACTAACTATATTGCAAAATAAAAAAGCTATTCATTTTTCTTTGGTTAGCGATAACTAACCACAAGAATAAGTATAACAGGAGGTTTCCCTCCTGTCAATAGTTTTTCAAAATCTTATTCATATCTAAGATTTTAGTTATCTTTGACAGCTTCTGACTGAAGATAATATTGTTTAATACACTGGAAGGTTTTGTCGCTGATATCATGTTCAATCCGGCAGGAATCTTCATAAGCGGTATCTTCGTCTACCCCCAGGACCATCAGCACTTTTGCAATTACCACATGCCGTTCATAGATCCTTTCAGCAATTGCTATCCCCTTTTCCGTTAAGATGATATAGCCTTCTTTATCCACTTGAATATAGCCGTCTTCTTTGAAACGCTTCATCGCCACGCTAACGGTCGGCTTAGAAAAATTCAAATACCGAACAATATCAATGGCACGCACTTGTCCGATTTTTTGTTTTAGCATAAGAATTGTTTCTAAATAGTTTTCACCAGACTCATGAATTTCCAAATCTGATCGCCTCCTGTTTACAAGGTGTATTTATGATACCATAAGGATTTTCCTTTTTCAACGAAGTTTGTCAAACCCAACTTTTTAAAAAAGACGGCTGCAGGCACCGCGGACAATCAACTCATAGGACTGCCAAAACAAGTCGTCGTCAGCTTCGCGCCCTTTTAACGCCTGCATTAAAGTTACTATAACGGTAACCGCCAATTCCTCAGAGGTTTTAAGCCGCAGGCCGGAAACACTAATAATATACCTTAAATGCACTGCGTCGCTGTGATAACGCTTTAGAACTATTTCTTTAGGGATTTTTCTAAGTAAGAAGGGCGTATCAGCAACCAGAAATTCTGTCAAGGAGTGAGAAACGATAATACGAAAGGCAGCAAGCAAGCCCTGAGCCGCCCGCTCCGCCTGGGGAAGCCCTTGAAGCCTTTGAATGACCGATAGGGCGGTATCGTAAATTTCTTTATGCCAGTCCTCCAATACTTCCAGGAACAGCAATTCCTTGCTTTCGAAAAACTTATAAAAAGCACCCTTGGAAATTCCGGCAGCCTGCGCTAACCTGTCCACCGTCGTCTTGCGCATTCCTATGGAAGAAACACAGATTTTAGCCTCTTGCTTTAATAAAATCAAAATTCTTTCTTTTTCCTCTGGGGTGAAACCCACTGCCATTGACGCATCACAACCATATGACTAATTTATTTATATAGTCATATAATATTTTTTTCATGCCTAAAAGTCAAGAACTATTTCAGGTCAAATTATTCTTTTTCCAAAGAAAAAAGACCCTTTTCCTCACAGAAGCCTTTCAGATGGTATAAAATTAAAATATCCGTGATTTTATATTCTTCTAAATAAGGAATTACCGCTGTTTGAAAAGATCGTAAATCGATTAGATAAATCTCCTCATAGTCGTTTAAAAGGAATTGGGCAAAGGTGTTCGCGAATGAGTCTTTGATCAGCATCAGCCGTTTTCCATTTTTTTGCTGAGTCGTGATTTTTGTAATAGGCTGGTTTCCATCTAGAAACACGCTATATGGGTCTGCCGTTGACAGATGTACTCTCTCATAAAAGCTATCAGTTTTCTTATTGCCAAACTGATATTCTACTTGGATATCTCCTCCCTTTTCTGGAATCATCGCGAAAATAGAATCAGGATGTGTGGCGAAGGTCCCAGCTTTGGAATAGGTAGTTCCGTAAAATTGTTCTGTAAGGCATTCGGTTTGATAAAAAGAAAGAGCGTACCCCTCTTCCCCTTTTTGCCTGCGCCACTCCTGATAAGCATAATAAGCCCCTAATGAAGTCCAATGATGATCGGTGCGATAGTAAATATCCTCTTGATTGTGGGATTTTAAAGCATCGCACACGTTGTAAAAGCCGCTGACCTGACGGTGCGCCTGAGCGAAAAGAGCAGCTTCATCTATTTCGGGTGCGGAAAACGGAAGCTTATCGGTGAGAACTCCAGACGCATTGGGGATCAATAAAAAATCGGTGGGGATCCCTGTTTTTTCTAAAACAGCCTGGGAAAACCTGCTTACGGACTGTAAATTTTTTAAAAACTGATTTTTATCATACTGATCAAATTGTTCGATTAAATAACCATCCTGACCGAAATAAACCCCATTGGAATCTTTTCTTTGTCTTGCTTGTTCCGCAGTTATTTTCATCATCACCCACTGATCCCTAAAAAGGAACTGATCTGTGGAATAGCTTTCAAATTCCTGTGTGAAAGCCCCGGAAAACAACTTTTTCCAGGATAAAGACGGGGCTTGGTCTAAATACCGTCGTTCCCGTTCAGAATAAGCCTTATCAGGGACGCACAAATTCCCGATCGATAATCCCATAAATAACGCCGCTAAGCCGATGGCGGTAATCTTTTTTTTCATTTGGCACCCCCTAAAAACGAAAGTATAAAAACGGATTATAGCTGCTGTCTACTAGGTATGCAAAGCATAAAACAGTGACGCTTGCTAGAAACAGCAGGGACAAAACACCTGCCGCAGGCTCTTTGGTTTTGCTGAGAAGTTTTGAAATCCATTGTGAAGGCTTTGGCGTAGAGGCCAGTATCAGAATTACAAATAGAATTAAGTTTCCCAGAAGCAAATAAACAGCTCTTTGATCGGAAGCTGGCGCGCCGCCCGCTCCAAACATTACAGTTAGATATCGAAGGCCCTCCGGCAAAGAGTCGAAGGCAAAGATCACCCACCCAACTAATACCGCCAGGAAGGTGTAAAAGCGCTGGATGATATGCGGCAGCTTTTTCAGCAGTTTCAGTAGGAATGTTTTTTCTAAAATCAGAAGAATACAGTAGTAAATACCCCAAACGGCAAAATTCCAGCTTGCTCCGTGCCAAATACCAGTGCAAAGCCATACGATAAAAATATTAAAAAGCTGACGCTTAAGGCCCTTGCGGTTCCCACCCAAAGGGATATATACATACTCCCGGAACCAGGCGCCAAGGGAGATATGCCACCTGCGCCAAAATTCAGTAACGCTTTTTGAAATGTAGGGGTAATTGAAATTTTCCGGGAAATGAAAGCCAAATATTTTCCCCAGACCGATTGCCATGTCGGAATAACCGGAAAAATCAAAATAAATTTGGAAACCAAACGCTAAAATTCCCAGCCAAGCCCCCAATACGCTGAGTTCGCTCTGGGATGATAGCTCTGACCAGACCAAGCCGATATTATTGGCCAGCAGTACCTTTTTCCCCAGTCCCAATACGAAGCGCTGCATTCCCTCGCCGAAAGAATCCAGGTTTTTTTTGCGACCATCTAATTCATCGGCGATAGTGGAATACCTTACAATGGGTCCGGCGATCAATTGAGGGAATAACGCTACATAGGTTCCAAAGGTAATGATATTCTTTTGCGGTTTGGTAATGCCGCGGTAAACGTCAATGGTATACGACATGGTTTGGAACGTGTAGAAAGAAATACCGATAGGAAGCGGTAAATTTAATAATGGAATTTGCACGCGGAATATTTGATTGACGGTTTGGATTACAAAATCTGAATATTTGAAAAAGCCCAGTAATCCTAAATTTATCACGACGGAAGAAAGCAGCGCTAATTTTGCCTTACGGGTTCTCCAGAACCGGTTAATCAGCCGCCCATGGACATAGTCAACCAAAGTGGAGAAAAGCATCAGCACCACATATACAGGCTCTCCCCATGCGTAAAACACCAAGCTAGCAAGAAAAAGAACCCCGTTTTTTATTTTGCGCGGCGCTACAAAATAAAGCGTTAAGATGAGGGGAAGAAAATAAACTAAAAAAATCAAACTGCTAAAGACCATCGATTTTCCACCCCGCTTTTTATTTCTTAAAAAAGCGGGAGCAGCAGATAAGCCGTTCCCGCTTTCATTTTGATTGAATGGTTAGTTGTTAAGATTCAAATAATTTATTAACCGCCGCCACTGCCTTAGCTGTTTCATCCTGGGCGAATTTGAGAGCGTCTTCCTCGGAAGCATCTATGTTATCGTTGATGCCACCCACTAAAAGGAATACCACATAATCCCCATGGCGGACTACCTGAGAGGATTTTACCTTAGCCAGATTTGCTGGGTACTGCAGAGAATTTTCGATTATATTCTCTTTAATTTCATTCAGGGCCTTTTCTACATCTTCCCCTTTGCCCTCTTTCGTTTTTACCACTACCACACGGTCAGGATGGAAGCTGACCATAGGCATCTCTCCTTTGATTTCCTCCACCAAACTGGAATCTAAAGGAAATTCTGTGTTTAAAAGTTCTTCAGGAATTTCGCTGTCTGGAAGATAGGTATCGCCATAAGCGTTTTTAACTGCATCAAAAATTTCTTGTAAGGAAACGTCCTTAACCTTTTGCTGAGAGCTGCACCCAGAGAATACCGCAAGCAGGACCACTAACAGGCAGAGAAGCCCGTTTATTTTTCTGGCCTTCATAAAATCAAAACATCCTTTCTTTTAGACCCCTTGTTGCTAATGCATCACCGAAAATTCGATTGGCATAATATTACAGAAATTATACCAAATTAGGCCGTAAATTGCAAATTTAGTGTCTAGTACCCTACTATTATTGCCTGATGATATCCAAAATCGTAAGTCAGAATAAATTTTAAAAGAAAAACTCCTGACGCCTAGCGACTTATATAAGGTTTTATTTCTTTTACTTATGCAACCTTTTCAAAGGGTTGTAACAGAAAATAACAGGTTATGTTATGGTTAGTTGGTGGAATTCAGCTTATAAAACGGTATAATAAGGATTAAGAGGTGCGAAATGTATGAAAAATCAGAATATCTATATTTCTCGGAATTTAACGGTTCTTCGGCGGCTTCATAAATATTCCCAGGAGGATGTGGCGGAAAAAATTGGTGTTTCCCGGCAGGCGGTAGCAAAATGGGAAGCCGGAGACACGGTTCCTGATATTGTAAACTGCGACGCTTTGGCGGAGCTGTATGGTGTCTCTGTGGATGATCTGATTCATTATGATCAATCCCAAAAGACTATCCCAATTCCTCCCAAAGGGAAGCATATTTTTGGGACGGTAAAGGTTGGTGAACGCGGACAGATTGTCCTTCCTAAAAAAGCGCGGGATATTTTTCAGATTAAGTCTGGCGATCTTCTGGTAGTGCTGGGGGATGAAGACCCGGAACGGGCAGGAATCGCTCTTGTACATGGAGATTCCTTTTTAAAAACTATGGAATTTCTTCAAAAAGCCGTCCAGCAGGATGAAACCGATAAAGAGGATGAGGATAATGGCCTATGAATAATTTTCTTTCTGTCAATCAGTTGTGCAAAGCCTATCCTGGCTTTACTTTGCACCAAGTTTCCTTTTCCCTGTTTGCCGGGCGTATCATGGGCATGATTGGAAAAAACGGCGCTGGGAAAAGTACCACGCTAAAAGCGATTCTTAATATGGTTCATCCGGATTCCGGCGATGTGAATATGTTTGGAAAAGATTTTTACCAGCATGAAAAGGAATGTAAACAAGAAATCGGAGTCGTATTTGGCGGAATTGATTTTTACCCCCTGAAAAAACTTTCCACCATCACCGCTGTCACCCGAAAATTTTATCGGGATTGGGATCAGGAAAAATACCTGGATTACCTCAGGCAATTTGCATTGGATGAGCAAAAAAAATTCAAAGAACTCTCTAATGGTATGAAAGTAAAATATCTTCTGGCGTTGGCCCTTTCCCACCACGCCAAGCTGTTAATTCTGGATGAACCAACCAGCGGATTAGACCCGGTTTCCCGGGATGAGCTTTTGCATATTTTTAAAAGAATTGTAGCGGACGGAAAACGTGGAATTTTATTTTCAACACATATCACTTCAGATTTAGACCGCTGTGCTGATGATATTACCTATATCCAAAACGGGAACGTACTGAAAAGTGCGGATAAAGAAACCTTTCTGCGTTCTTTTGAACATTTGAGAACACCTGAAGATAAAATTCCCCTTACTTTAGAAGAAATCATGCTGCGGACGGAAAGGACTCACTTTGATGAAACTGCTTTATAAGGAATTTATGCTGGCGGCCCACCCATCTCTTATCATTTTTACCCTGCTGGGGTGCCTGGTGATTGTTCCGGCTTACCCTTATTCCGTAATTTTTATGTTTGGCTGTCTTGCGCCATTCATTACTTTTATGTTTGCCAGAGAGAATAACGACGCCTGGTTTACGGCTGTTTTGCCGGTAAAAAAGCAGGAAACCGTAAAGGCGAAATGCCTGTTAATTATATCAGTGCAGCTAGGGCAGCTGGTGATCTCTATTCCCTTCGCTGTTTTGAAGATTGCTTTCAATGTCCCCAACAATCCTGTGGGTATGGATGCTACTGTGGGCTGGTATGGTTTTGGTTTGGTGATTTTCGCGGTATTTGACTTGGTTTTCTTCCCTGCTTATTACAAATCGGGTTACAAAGCCGGAAAATCTTTTCTTGCGGCAATGATTCCAGTCGTTTTGCTGATGACGGTCGTGGAGGGAATCATTTATGTCCCTCAGCTCACCTGGCTTGACAGTACCGCGCCGGAAAATCTTATCCGGCAGCTTCCCATTTTAGCTTTCGGTATTCTTTTTTATGCCTGCGGTGTGTTTTTAGCGTATCATATTGCGGCCAAAAGGTTTGAAAAAGTGGATTTATAAAAAAGCAACCAGCCTTTAAAGGCCGGTTGCTTTTTTAGTAAAGCTTATATATTTTCTTCTTTGGCGCCGCTTACGATAGAATAATAGGCTCTTGAGGTAATCCGATAGACCAAAATATAAAATAAAGCGAAAATCAGAAAGCAAGCCATCGTAACCCAAATCAACAATTTTGTATTGGTAAGGCCGAACAGCACTAACAGTTTTGAAATCATAGGAAACGCAAATGCCAAATGGACGCCTGCGGTAATGATCGGCAAAAAGAACACTGTTAAAACTTGGGAATTGATACTCTTTCTGATTTCTTTCTTGGTCATACCTACCTTCTGCATAATTTCAAACCGGGACTGGTCCTCGTAACCCTCTGAAATTTGCTTATAATACACAATCAGCACAGCGGCAAACAGAAATACCACGCCCAAAACGAGAGCAAGGAAAAACAGGCCGCCGTTGTTGATATAAAACTCAGAGCGATTCGCGGCAACGCTTTGAGACCAGAGTTCAAAATAGTTTTCCGTATCCTCACGAGGAAGCTGAGATATTTTTTTCTGAATTTCCTTATCAATTTTTATTTGCGTCTCATCATCACAATCCATATCGAAGCCATAGTACCAATTCAATCCAACAGGAGAAGGCTCATTTTCCGTGGTAACCTGAAGAAGCGGTTTTAGATATTCCTCATATTCCGATACAAAAACATACAGTGTTGGATAGGTCGAGTCAGGGTAAATATCATAATCCGCAAAATCCGAAATTGATTTTTTGACCGTCAGAGGGCCGGCGTTTTCAATAGCGATGGTATCGGAAACCGCGTCGGGCCTTGTGGTATATATGATTGCCTCCCCCGGCTTTAACTCCTCATTGCTTTGGGTCATCCGGTTATAGTCTTCGATAGGAACTACATAAAAAGACCACATTTCGGACACATCCAACTGAGAATCATAAAACCTCTCTTCCCCTATTCTTATGGTTCCATGATCGAAAAAGCCAGAGGCGGAAGCGGCTCGGTAATTTAAAATATTCTTCATTTCCTGGTTATTATCCGTTACCGCCTGTTCCGAAAGTTTTGTTATCGCCTGCGGCTTTTCAGAATTCAAGGTTTCTAAATCGCTGACCATAGATTTTATGGTAATATTCCTTGGGTACCGAGTCCGCAGGGTATCCTCTGTTCCAAGGTAGAGACAAACGGTGGTAGACAGCATTACCAGCACCATCGTATATAAAATGCAAATAGAGGCCAACCCCGCGCCGTTTCGTTTCATACGGTAGACCATAGAGGATACTGAAACAAAATGGTTGGTTTTATAATAATATTTTTTGTTCTTTTGCAAGGCGCGGCAAAGCGCCACCGAACCGGAGACAAAAAGCAAGTAGGTAGACACGATTACCATAATTACCGCGGCGAAAAACCACACCAAAGCTTCTACCGGATCTTCAATGGTTAAGGCGATAAAATAAGCGATTCCTAAAATAGCAACACCGGCGATGGCAAAAAGCCAGTTTGCCTTAGGCGGCTTTTCTCCAGTATTTTCGCTGTGCAGCAGCTCGATAGGATTCGTCAAATGAATCTGCCGCAGCGAATTGAGGAGAAGAAGAAAGAAGATCACGGCAAACAGGAGTAACGTTTTCATCACCGCGTCGGGACTTAGGGAAATGGTAAAGGTGATATCTCCGTTTACCAGGTTGACCATCCCTAATTCCGCAAGCTTAGAGATGACAATGCCAACCAATAGCCCGGCGGCCAAAGCGATACCGGCAACCAGCAGACTTTCCCACAATAGGATATGAGCCAGGTTTCCTTTTCCCATACCAAGAATATTATACAGTCCAAACTCTTTTTTACGCCTTCGGATCAAAAAAGAATTGGTATAAAAAAGAAAAATCAGAGCGAAAATTCCAATCACCCAGCTGCCAAAATTCAACATACTTTGCAGGGTCATTCCACCCCGCATGCTTTCCAGCACTTGACAGTTACTGAGAAAGGTGACCACATAATACATCATCACCATGCCGATGCAGGTCAAAAGATATGGCGTATATAATCTTTTGTTTTTACGAATCCCCGTCCAAGCCAGCTTGAGATAAAAGCCTCGTTTCATCGCCTGTCACCGCCTGTCGCCAGTATGGTCAAGGTATCGGAAATCTTTTGATACATCTGCTGGTTGGTGCTGTTTCCACGATAAATCTGATGGAACACCTCGCCATCCTTGATGAACAGCACCCTTCCGGCGTGGCTGGCAGCCTTGACGGAATGGGTTACCATCAAAATGGTCTGCCCATTGCGGTTAATCTCACTGAATAGGCTCAACAGCTCATCGGTAGAGTTAGAATCCAAGGCGCCGGTAGGCTCGTCGGCCAAGATCAATCGCGGATCGGTGATCAGCGCCCTGGCAACGGCGGTTCTTTGCTTCTGCCCGCCGGAAACCTCATAGGGATATTTTTTTAAAATATCGGTGATTCCAAGCTGTTGGGCAATGGGAGCCAGTCTGCGTTGCATTTCAGAAGGGTTCTTACCCGCCAAAACCAACGGCAGATAAATATTGTCCTCGATGGAGAAGGTATCCAGCAGGTTAAAATCTTGAAAGACAAAGCCCAAATTATCCCGGCGGAACGCGGAAATAGCGGACTCCTTTATTTTGGATAGGTTTTGACCATCCAGGCTTACCATACCGCTGGTGGGCTTATCCAAAGAGGCCAGAATATTCAAAAGAGTGGTTTTACCAGAACCAGACTCTCCCATGATGGCCACATATTCCCCTTCTTCTACGCTGAAGGACACGTTTTTTAAGGCCTCTACCTTATTTCCACCGAATCGGGTGGTATAAATTTTTTTCAGGCCGTTCACTTCCAGAATACTCATAGAATTCCTCCTGTGTCTGTTTTGATGTCCTTATTATAGCAAAAAAGGGAAATGCGCCTACATCGAATCGGCTTACATTTCCCCCGTATTTCTTACATTTTCGCAAGGATATTATTCCAATTCCAGCTTCTTCCTTTCAAGGTGAATCCGGATTACCGTGCCGTTGTCCAGGGAAGAGTTCACCGTGATAGTATGCCCTAGGTTCTGGCAAATCCTCCGGCAAAGGTAAAGCCCGATACCACTGGCTTTTTTGTCGCTTCTTCCGTTATAGCCCGTATACCCTTTTTCAAAAACCCGTGGCAGGTCCTCCGGCGCGATGCCAATGCCGGTATCCCCCACGCACAAGGTTTTCGGCGCCTCTAAATCAATCGTAACAGTTCCCTCAGGCGTATATTTCAAGGCGTTGGAAAGCACCTGTTCCAGGACAAATAAAAGCCACTTTTCATCTGTCAGAACCTTGGTATTCAAAGGGTGGTAACATAAGTGTATTTTTTTATAAATGAACTGAGAGGCATATTTTTTGATTGCCTGTTTTACGATAGAATCCAGATCGTATTCCTGAAGCATATAATCCGTAGAGGCGGAGTCAAGGCGCAGGAACATCAGCACCATCTCCACATATTGCTCAATGCGGAACAGGTCATCCGAAAGCTTTCTGGAAAATGGGGAATCTTCATTTTGCAGATGCAGCCGCATGGATGCGATAGGCGTCTTGATCTGGTGCGCCCAAATCGTGTAATATTCCACCATATCCGAATATTGGCAGTTCATTTCATTTACCATCTGCTTTTGTTCGTCTATCAGCTGGTAAATAATTTGCTGATAATCCACATCGTCTTGGGTAACGGCTTCCGGGAAGCCTTCCATAACGGAAGCCGCCATCTTTTGCAGAGCCTGGAGTTTTCTATGTTTTTGATATGCTTTCCGCATATCAAAAAATAAAAAAGAAATTCCCAGCAGCGCACAGATGCCCGCCGGGTACAGCACCGCTTCCACCGGCAGATGATAAAGCGCAAAGACGCAGATGAAAACAAGACAGAATAAAAGGAATACACCGATTCCGATTTTGCGCTGTTTCCAATAAGCGGAGAAAAAACTCATAGAACCGCTTCCTTTCAGAAAAATCAGCCGATCAGATACCCGATTCCGAATTTAGTGGTAATAAAACGAGGCAGTCCCGCGGCCTCTAGCTTTTTTCGCAACCGCGTTACGTTCACAGTTAAAGTATTGTCATCCACAAAGCTGTCGGTTTCCCAAAGCTGCTCCATCAGCTTTTCGCGGCTGACCACTTTCCCCTTGTTTTTCATCAGAGAGAACAGGATACGGTATTCGTTTTTTGTCAGTGAGATCACTTGATCCTGATAGATCAAAGTATTGTCGCCGGTGTTCAGCAGCGCTCCTTGATGTTCTAATACCGGTACCGTTCCGCCAAAATCGTAAGTACGCCGCAGCAGAGCCTGTATTTTTGCGATGAGCACGCTTTGATCGAAGGGCTTGGAGATAAAATCGTCTGCCCCCATATTCATGGCCATGACGATGTTCATATTATCAGAAGCTGATGATATGAAAATAATCGGCACCTTGGAAACCTTTCGGATCTCCCGGCACCAGTGATAACCGTTGAAAAATGGCAGAGAGATATCCATCAGTATCAAATGGGGCTCATATTCCGCAAAATCCATGAGAACATTCCTGAAATTTTGGACGCATTTCGCCTCAAGTTCCCACAGCTCCGCCTGTTTTTTGATAGCTTCCGCGATGCCTGAGTCATCTTCAACAATTAAAATCCGGTACATCTTTTTCGCCTTCTTATCCTGAATCGTTCATTTGTCTTTTTATATACTATCTGCCGCTGGACAAGCCTTTGCGGTATTTTTCACTTTAAATTTTATTATACGCTATTGCGCAAAGAGCGGCAAGCCCTCTTTCCTGTGAAATCAAATCGTAAGATACTTGTAAATAAATGAAAAAATAGTTTTGGGCCTTGACAAAACATAGAAAAGGGGTTATTCTCAATACATACCAACGGTATGTATTGAGAAAGGGGATTCCTCATGGCCCGGAATAAATATCCAGAAGAAACAGTAAAAAAGATATTAGATGTTTCTACCCAGCTGTTCTTGAAACAAGGATATGATAATACCTCTATGCAGGATATTGTGGACGCTTTGGGGATGTCGAAAGGTGCCGTTTATCATCATTTCAAATCAAAAGAGGATTTATTTGAAAAAACGATCATCCATTACTATTCTCAAGGGGATTGGTTTGAGAAAATCATTACTGATCCCACAAAAAATGGTCTGGAGAAGCTAAAATCCTTATTTTATCACGAAATATCCGATGTGGAAAAGCTTTCCGTGGACCAGCTCTATTTTACACGGATTAATGATTCTCGGGTTCTTTGGGAAAACATGCGTGTAAATATTAAAGAAACCGCTCCTATGTTGGCGAAAATCATAGAGGAAGGAAACCAAGATGGCTCTCTTTCTGTTGAACAGCCGTTGGAAACCGCAGAGCTGACCCTGTTGATGGCAAATATGTGGATCGGCATGTTTGCGGACAGCAAGGAAAAATTCATCAGCAAGGTGACGCTTTGCAAACAGGTGGTCACTAGCCTGGGACTTCCCCTTTTTGATGACGAATTGACGGATCAAATGATTAAATATTATGACCACACTCTTTACTTCTCTCAAAACGGGAAAAATTTTTCTGAAGATTCCACTGGTATGTGCGCTATACGTGAATCCACATAAATAAAGAAGGGAAGCAATTCCCTTTTTTCAGCGTGTGATACATACCGACGGTTGGTATTAATATTAAAAACTAAATTCAGGAGGCGCGGTTATGCCAAAATCATTATCGACAAGCCCTAAAAAAGTATTTCGCAGAGATTTCACCTTGATGGTCATTGGACAGATCATCTCTTTGTTCGGCAACGCCATCTTAAGGTTCTCCCTTTCCGTGTGCGTGCTGGATATGACCGGTTCCGCAGGAGCTTTTGCGGGGATTTCCGCATTGTCCATGGTACCTACTATTTTATTATCTCCTGTGGGCGGCGTGCTGGCGGACCGGGTGAGCAGAAAAAGAATTATGGCTGCCCTAGATTTCGTCACCGCGGCAATGCTTATCGTGTTTACATTCTTTTTTCAGTCTACGCCGTCAGTGGCGCTTATCGGCGCCGCTATGGTAATTCTTTCTATCATCCAATCCTTTTACCAGCCGTCAGTTCAGGCCAGCATCCCTTCCCTGGTGGAGCAGGAGGGATTAATGACTGCAAACGGTACCGTGGCCCAAGTAAACGCTTTGGCAAATTTACTAGGTCCCATTTTGGGCGGGGTTTTGTACGGCGTAGTTGGCCTCTTTCCTGTTTTGTACGTGAGCATTGTTTGCTTTTTCTTCTCTGCGGTAATGGAGTGCTTTCTCCGGATTCCATTTATCAGGCAAGAAAAACGGGGCGGCGCCTTTCGTACTGTGGTCACTGATTTTTCTGAAGCACTCCATTTTCTCAGTAAGGAGCGCGAGGGCCTTTTGCAGCTGCTCTTTTTAGTGGCGGGAATTAACCTTTTCTTCTCCGCCATGGTGATTGTGGGGCTGCCATATCTGATTAAAATTTTCCTTGGCCTATCCAGTCAGATGTATGGGCTGGCACAAGGCGCTATGGGGGTCGGTTCAATTTTAGGAGGCATATTTGCAGGCGTAGTGGCTAAAAAGATGAAATTTTCCAATTCCCATGTTCTTTTACTGGTCACAGGCATTATGACGCTTCCCATGGGGCTGTCGGTGATCACAGGCCAGTGGCCTTGGGCTTCCTTTGGTATTATTCTGGTGAGCGTAACGGCTATGATGTGCTGTACTACCTTATTCAGCGTGTATGCGCAAACTATTCTTCAAAAGTTAACGCCAACAGGGTTGCTTGGCAAGGTTTCCTCTTTTATTATGGTAATTTGTATGTGCGCATTGCCTTTGGGCCAGGCTCTTTACGGGGTTTTATTTGATTGGACGCAACGTTACTCATTCACCATTGTTTTATTGGCGGGTGCCGTCAGTATCCTGTTGGCGGTTCTTTCCCGAAAAATGCTGAAAAAGTTTGCTGACTTAGACGGCGGTGAAGAACTGCCCGCGCAAAATAGTGTAATCGAAACCTAATTGTTATGGGCCAAATAAAAACACGCCGCAGATCCTCTGCGGCGTGTTTTTATTAATCTGCGCGAATTAATAGACATATAGATGCATAGGCCAAGCCAGATATTCCAATTCATCCAGCTTTTCCACCGTAATATAACCGGCAGGAGCATTTAAAATAGTAGGAATCCGGTTTACCACAGAGGCACAGGTATGAGCTGGGGTATCCGGTTTTGCCAAAGTGAACACCGTATCAGGTTCTCCCTTAATGGTCCAATCACACATATCGCCGTCATCCGGTCCGTAAACCTTGCCGATACACTGCGTCTCAATCACAGGGCCTTGAAAGGTTTCCGTGGTGACCACGGCACTCATGCCAATGCAATTGCCTTTGGGAATGGTTTCTCCTGTAGTTTCACTGAACAGATCCTTATCATAAAAATAAGGAACACATTTTTGAGTATTCGACTTAATGGTCCATCCCATTTTGTTGCATAAAGCTTCATTTGAATTCCACACATACGAGGGTTCCAGGGTGGTAGGATGGGCAATCTTTGCTTCAAATTCTTCCGGGGTCAAGCCCACGCCATGAGCCTTAGCCAAAGCTAAACCATAGTCCTCAACATTATAGCTGACTGCGCCTTCAATGCGGTCGATACGGTGGACAGCCCCCGCCACCGTACCAATCCAGTTCACCCAGAAAACATCCTGCATGCCGGTGCCGGTGATAGTACAGCCGTTTTCCTTCGCCATCCGATCCAACCGGTTGGTAATCGCGGAAGAGGTCGTCCAGGGGTAGATAGCCTCCTCGCAGGTGGTAACCACATTAATGCCGCGGGAAAGGCATTTTTCAAAATGGCCTACCACATCAGTCATAAAGCTGAACAAGGTGACAATCGCGATATCGGCGTCGCACTCATCTAAAACCGCATCGGCGTCGTTGCGAATGGGAACGTTCAGCTTTACGCCAAGCTCGGCATAGTCACCCACATCCATGCCGACGACTTCCGGGTTAACATCGATCGCTCCCACGATCTCCGCTCCCTTTTCATAGAGATAGCGCAAGGTATATTTTGCCATCTTCCCACAGCCATACTGCACCACACGAATTTTCTCATGATTGACCATAAAAAATCCCTCTCTTTCGTTACTGTATTAAAAAGTATTTACTAAAGAGCCGAACATATTCGGCTATCTTGCTAAAAATTACCAAACGGTATTTAGTATAAATCCATCTCTTGTTTGCGTTCTGCCATTTACCGATTGATTCCAAGCGCATGAAAACCTGGATAAACGGCGCTTTCCCCCAGTTTCTCCTCAATGCGGAGCAACTGGTTGTATTTAGCCACACGTTCGCTTCGGCTGGGAGCGCCGGTTTTGATCTGACAGGTATTCAACGCAACCGCCAGATCAGCAATGGTGGTATCCTCTGTTTCCCCGGACCGATGGGAAACGATAGCGGTATAGCCTGCTTTATGAGCCATCTTAATGGCTTCCAGGGTTTCAGACACAGAACCGATTTGATTTAACTTAATCAATATAGAATTACCGCAGCCAAGCGAAATTCCCTTCGACAGTCTCTGTGTATTGGTAACAAACAGATCGTCTCCCACTAGCTGAACCTTATCACCCAGTTCCTTGGTCATCAGTTGCCAGCCTTCCCAATCCTCTTCATCCAGGCCGTCTTCGATAGAGTAAATTGGATATTTGCCGCAAAGAATCTTCCAATGGTTTACCAATTCAGATGAAGTAAATTGCTTTCCGCTCTTGGGAAGCAGATATTTGCCTTTTTTACCGCTCTTCCATTCGCTGGAGGCCGCATCCATGGCTAAAACAAAATCCTTTCCAGGCTCGTAACCGGCAAGACAGACAGCCTCTAAAATATACTGGATTGCCTCTTCATCACTGTCCAAATCTGGCGCGAAACCGCCTTCATCGCCAACGGAAGTAGCCAACCCTTTTGATTTTAAAAGAGCGGCTAAGGCGTGAAAAACCTCCGTGCACCACCTCAGCCCTTCGCGGAAGCTATTTGCTCCGGCGGGCATAATCATAAACTCCTGCACATCTACCGTATTGGCGGCATGGGCGCCGCCGTTCAGGATATTCATCATTGGAACCGGCAAACGGTTTCCGTTGATTCCTCCTAAATATCGATAAAGGGGAATGCGTGGCGATTGAGCCGCTGCTTTAGCACAAGCAATGGATACCGCCAAAATGGCATTCGCACCCAGCTTGGATTTATCTTTTGTGCCATCTGCCGCGATCATAGCCTGATCTATAGCATAAATGTCAGAAGCATCTTTCCCTTTCAGTGTCTCTTGAATCACTGTATTCACATTTTCGACCGCTTTAGAAACACCTTTTCCTCCAAACCGGTTTTGGTCTCCATCCCGCAGCTCTAAAGCCTCAAACTCACCGGTCGAAGCGCCGCTGGGAGCGGTTCCTCTTGCCATCGTACCATCCGTAAGCCATACTTCTGCCTCCACCGTAGGGTTTCCGCGAGAATCGATGATTTCTCGGCCTATAACACGTTCAATGAAAAATGTATTCATAGGGTTTCTTCATCCTTTCTGAGTTTTACACTTTCACAACCTTAGGAAATTTATAAATTCCATGTGGTTATATCCAACTAACTTCGCTCTTTCTATATTGTAGCTTATTTTACCCAGAAAAGAACAATAAATTATGAATTGCGATCTCTGAACCCCAGGAAAATCACATTCTAAATTAATAAGCTTTCATTTCAAGCATTACTGTTTGTTTTTTATATAATTCTTATCTATTTTATTTACATTATAGCTTATTTTTCTAAAATTTTCCACCCCATTTTATTGTCATTAGTTCCTTCAAAAGAAAACAATTTTTATCTTCTTGTTACCGCGCCGGCATTTCAAAAGCTGCCAGCGCCTTGTTTAGAAACCTGTTAAAGAACAGAGCATTCGTGGAGCATCTCACATACAAAGCCAAAAAAGATTATAAGAACAAAAAAACGCCCTTAGCTATGAGTTTTTACCCACAGCTAAGGGCGTTACAATATGGATTCATTCAGAGCCAAGCGCTGTCGCAAATATCTATGTTTGGCGCTTTCACACGCAAACAAATATATGTAGACTGCAAACCACCTGTCAACCATTCCGCCACTCCAAAACCACTGGACGGCGAGAATAATTGCTCTGATAGGACTGTTATCAATTTGTTATCAAAAGACCTGCAAGAATGCCGGAAACCCGCATAAATAATGTTGTTTTCTCGGACTACCAGCTTATTCCCACTCTATCGTGGCGGGAGGCTTCGGTGACACATCGTATAAAACGCGGTTGACGCCTTCTACTTCGCACAGAATTCTTTTGGTGATTATCTCCAGCACATCCCAATCCAAACGTTCAACATCAGCGGTCATAGCGTCCACTGTATTGATGGCGCGCAGGATTACGGGGTATTCAAAACTTCTGGCGTTGTTGCGGACTCCGACAGACTTAAAATCAGGTACTACCGTAAAATACTGCCATACCTTTTTGTCAAGCCCGGCGTTGTGGAATTCTTCCCGAAGGATCGCGTCGGATTCCCGTACTGCCTCCAGCCGGTCACGTGTGATTGCGCCTAGGCACCGGACGCCGAGGCCCGGCCCCGGGAATGGCTGACGGTAAACCATGCTTTCCGGCAGGCCAAGAGCAACGCCGCAGGCACGGACTTCATCCTTGAAAAGCTGGCGCAGGGGTTCTACCAGTTCAAAGGATAAGTCCTCCGGAAGGCCGCCGACGTTATGATGTGATTTCACCATTTTGGCAGTTTTGGTACCACTTTCAATAATATCCGGATAAATGGTCCCCTGGGCTAAATAATCGATTCCCTCGAGTTTCCGGGCTTCTTCTTCAAAAACCCGGATAAATTCCGCGCCGATAATTTTGCGCTTCTGTTCAGGGTCCGAAACCCCAGTGAGTTTTTTGAGAAAACGTTCGCTTGCATCAACATAGACCAGGTTGGCCTTCATTTGGTTGCGGAAAACCTCTACCACCTGCTCAGGTTCTCCTTTGCGCAGCAGGCCGTGGTTCACATGGACGCAGGTCAGCTGTTTTCCAATAGCTTTGAGCAGCAAAGCCGCCACCACAGAGGAATCCACGCCGCCAGACAGCGCCAGAAGGACTTTTTTATCCCCGACCTGGCGGCGGATTAAATCCACCTGGTCGGCAATGAAGTTCTCCATATTCCAATTGGGCTGCGCGACGCATTTCTCAAACACAAAAGGCTGCAATACTTTTTTCAGCGCATCCTCCCCCTCGGGCCAATCCTCTAGATGTGCGCATTCAGTATGTGGTTGGGCGGCCGGATGGCATACCGCAAGCAGCGGTAAACCGCATTGATAGATTTCAGGCGAAACGTCGATGGCGGCGCCGTCCACAACACGGTTCGGGCCACCGCTTAAAATCACGCCTCTGACATTTGGCAGAGCGGCAAGCTCCTTGGAGGTGATATCATGAGGATAAATCTCGCTGTAAACCCCCATAGCGCGTATGGCGCGGGCTACTGCGGTATTTTCCTGGCAGCCCAAATCTAGAATCACGATCATGTCTTGTTTCATTTTCATTCCCCAATTCTATCCTGATCTCTCAATTGATTTTGTTAACATGTTGGCCGTCTAAGGCGTCGTCGTCCCGCAAAGCATAAGCCGGGAGCTTGTACCTTGCCAGTAACCCTCAGTCAAAATTCGGCCAATGGCGACAACACTGGAAACATTCTCGTACGTTTAGAAAATCTTTTGCAAAAACTTTGTTGTTTCAGTTTCCATTACCAAAATACCGTTTTTTATTATACAATAGGAAAGAAGCGCGATCAAGTATCTCACGTAAATTTACAGATATAAACAGATCATATGGGCGGGAACAGCCCCGAATACATTCTTTAAAAATCGTCCGAAAGGCTACCGAAGAAGGCTTAAAGCATGACGGCAAGGCAGAACGCTGTGTAAAAAGCGTTCTGCCTTGCCGTCATAGCTTTTTCCTAGTTTACTAGAAAATCTGCTGGGAAACCCGATTCGAGCTGCTTTTTTACCGATTATTACGAAGTTATCTTTTGTTTTGAAGAACCAATTTCCAACAAGCCGGTCAAAACGGCGCCGATATCTTGCTGTATCAGAATAGACCGCTCTGCAATCTCACGCGGGCAGCCCGGTTCTGAAACGTTGACGCAAGCATAGGTTGCTTGTGGATTTTCAGCCGTCAACCGCCAAAAAGGGTATTTGATGATTACCGGTGTATTCGACCCTACACCTAGTTCCAGAAATAACACACGGGAATTGCTTTGGCGTCGGATAAAGGTATCATAACGAGAGGCGGCATCATACCAACCGTCGTCCTCAACAAAGTTGTCCCCGCAGCGCAGGTTCATATCCATCGGCGCGCCGCAGACCGGGCATCTGGGGATCAGCTCTGTGGGGATTTTCAGATTCTTTTGCTCTTTTACCATTTTTCGAACCACGGCTTCGTTATCGTAGGTTTTGTGATGGCAGGCTCTGGAGCATTGCCACAAGCCGTAATCCCCTTGGGTATAAAACAACCGCTGCTTATCAAAACCGGCAAGCTGAAATTGATGGTCCACATTGGTGGTAAGAACAAAATAATTCCGGCCCTTTAACAATTCCAGTAATGCGGTATAGGGCCTTCCGGGCGGCTGGTCATAACGGTTGCAGGCAATGTGGCGGCTCCACCACGCCCAGTATTCTTCGAGAGTCTCATAAGGGTAAAAACCGCCTGAGTACATATCCATGATTCCATATTTCTGATGGAAATCTGAAAAATACCGCTTAAAGCGCGCGCCGTCATAGTTTAGCCCTGCGGAAACAGACATGCCTGCGCCCGCGCCTACCACCACCGCGTCGGCAAGGCTGAGTTCATTCTCCAGTTTTTCCAGCTCCGCAGAGCAATTTCCGGTAGATACTTTCGTCAAGCTTTTGGTAAACATTAAAAATCACCTTTATTCCACTTTGCGCCTGCGCAAGATATTTTTTTACCGTATCCACTGCGACCCTTGCGGCCTGGTCGTTGGGAAAATGGAACTCTCCTGTTGAGATACAGCAAAACGCCACACTGGTTAATCTGTGTTTTTCCGCCAGTTCCAAACAGGACCAGTAACAGGAAGCAAGCAACTCGCAGGCTTTTTCGGTCGGCCGGCCTTGTACCATCGGGCCTACGGTATGCAGTACAAACCTGCTGGGAAGATTGAGCGCCGGCGTGATTTTCGCCTTACCCACCGGTTCCGGGGAATTTTGTTCCTTCATCAGTCTCGCGCAAGCGGCGCGAAGCTGAATCCCGGCAAAGGTGTGGATGGCATTATCAATACAGCCATGGCAGGGTATAAAACAGCCGAGCATCTGCGAATTCGCCGCGTTGACAATCGCGTCGCATTCCAGAGTGGTGATATCGCCCCGCCAGAGGTAGATATCCCCATCGGCCCGCTCCGTATCCTTCCAGTGTGTGATACCCTTCCGGGCGGTTTCTTCCCGTAAATAGGCGTCCTGCACTGCGAGAAATTCTTCGCTGACCGGCAAGGGCATACGGATGTTCCAAAGCGAGCGAAGGAGCCTTTTCTGTTCCTGTTCGCCCCCCGGAATCTTCAGCCCACCGTATTCACTCCGCTCTTTCAGCAGTTCCTTAATCAGATAGATCCTTCGTTCCGCCTGCGTCATACGCCTATCCCTCCTTGATAACAGCGCCTTGGGGACAAACGGCGAGACAGTTCCCGCAGCAGAGGCAATTTTTCTGATTGATAACCGCCGGCATCGTTTGAAAATCGATGCATCCCTGCGGGCAGACCGGGCCGCAAGCTTGGCAGCCGTTGCAAAGGCCGGTAATATAGTAGCCTTCCATTCCAGCTTCCGTGCCCCCAAAGGTAAAGCAAAACCGTTCGATTGGTTTCTTCGAAAGGTCGAACCGCTCCCCCGTTCGCTCATATAACTGAAATACCGTCAGTGCTTCGCGCGACGCCGCGGTGGGATAAATTTCATACATATAGGGGTTTTTGTCAAAAAGCCTCGGCAGCCCTTCTGCGCCCACCTCCCGCACGCTGCCCCGCACCGTGACCGCAGTGCTGGCCATCGTACAGGTACCCTTGACCCCGGTAAGCGCCAAGTACCCCTGGCTTTTCAGGCGGCGGTAAAATCCTTTGCCTTTGGCGGTTAAGAAATAAAGGCTGCTTTCGTCGCAGTCCATCACATCAATTGCGCATGTCGCCGGCAGGCCCTGGCCGTCAACCGTCGCCGCGACCACGGTATGGATATCTTGCTGCAAACAGCGCAAACATTCGGTTGCCGTCACTTTTCACACCTCACACAAAACGGGAGAGCCCGCAAACCGGTTGCGCGGCTCCCCTCTTCTTTTATTTTATTTTTCTATATCGCTTTTTTGTATCCTAAACACCTGCCACGCTAATCCGCTTTTGGTAATTACGGCCTTTTTCCGCTTCATCCACCAGGGCGACAGCATAGTCGGCATAGCTGATCTCGCTGATGCCTTTGGAATTGAGCGTGAGCTCCTCGCCCCCGAGGATGTATTGACCGGTGCGTTTTCCATCGGCTTGAAAATCCGCGGCTGGGCTCAAGTAGGTCCATTGGACGTCTTTTCTTAACCGTAGTTCGCCAAGCGCTTTCGCCATAGCCGCTGCAAGCGGTTTGAAGGCGTCCGGGAAATTGGGGCCATCCGCCACGCAGGCGGTGTGCTCCGGATTAACGAACAAGCTTCCGGCGCCGCCGACCACGATAAGGCGAGTATCCGTACCGGACAGAATATCGCAAAGGTGTTTAAGCGACGTGCTATGCAGAGGCAGCGTATCTTCGGTCCACGCGCCGAATGCGTCGACTACCACGTCGAAATCCGCCATATCCTTTCGAGTCAGGTCAAAAAGGTCTTTTGTTATCGCCTTCGGAGCGGCGGTCTGGTTCTCGCCTCTGGCAAACGCCGTCACGTCGAAGTTCCGATTCAGAGCTTCCTGAACGATCAATTTTCCTGCTTTTCCATTTGCGCATACCACTGCCATTTTCATTTTTAGTACCTCCTGATCTCCTGCTGAAAACTGTTTCAGCTCTGCCGGGCGGCCCATTCCACTTACTGAGCCACAAGCCCTTAACTTTTACTTTCATTATAGTCACTGTAGCGTGATTGTAAAGTACGCACAATATTGTACTGTAGTAACCAAAAGGATACCATTGTCCGGCAACTCAGCGTAGGCTGGCGTCTTCCCCTGAAAGCCTGGAAACACATCTGTCAGCCGTTCTAATTCTTTCCTGGTGATTTGTCCTATCAGATGGAAATGGCGCTGCCATTCGTCCCCCCAAAAAGCCGGCGGACGCAAAAAAGATAGGCCAATTCCGTTTTTCACGCATAGGATAAAGAAACGGTCTCCTTCGGAAAGGAAGCGATAGATATGAAGGGAACGGAGAAATCCGCCTGTTTTAAACGATGCCTGGGCTTGCGTGAAACCATAACAATCACCACCGGCACGGTAATTGGGGTGGGCTTGTTCACAGTCGGCGCCAATGTGGTCGGATTGCTTGGATCCGCGGTAATTCTCGCCACGGTTACCGCCCTCCTGATCAGTGTCTACCCCTCCCTGCTTTACGCGGAAATGGGGGCAGCTCTTCCTTTTTCAGGCGGTACCTACCAATATGCTTCTCTTGGCCTGGGGCGTCCCTTCGGTATGCTGTCTGGCTGGTGTTTTATTATCTCCATGGTGTCGGTCGCGAGCGGGGAATCGCTTGCCTTTAGCTTTTACATACGAACCCTTTTGGAAGCGTTGGGCATTTCGCTGCCCATAGACGACCGATGGATTGCCTGTCTAGCGGTGGCGGGATTCTTGATTCTCGCCATACGGGGGGTAGAGATGACCGGGCGGATGCAAAATGGATTTCTCTTTTTCTTCTGGGGCGTAGCCGTTGTTTGGATTCTTTCAACGCTGCCTTCCATGCACTTTGGCAATGGCGTTTCGGTTCCCAATTCCGGCAGTCTTAGAATCACCGGGTTTCTCCCCTGTGTCGCCATGATCTGGTGGTGTTTCGCCGGGTTTGAAACCTGCTGCGCTATGGGAGAGGAAATACGGCATCCACAGATCAATTTGCCCCGCGCGCTATTCTTGGCGCCCTTTCTCGTTTTCGCTGTTACCGGCCTATTCCAATGGGCCTTGGTGTGTATCATTCCCACCGAGAGCTTGGCCACTCTCGCAGAGGCGGCCGCACCCTATGCCGAGGGCATGAAGCTTGCAGGCATCGTGGGGTTTCCGTTGGTCCTGCTCTGCTTGGGCATCGCTTTCGGCGGCGATTTCTCCACTCTCAATGCCAGCGTGGCCGCTCCGGCGCGGTATCTCTACTCCATGGCCAAGGATGGATCGCTGCCTGGATTTTTTGGTAAACTTCACCCTACTTATAAGACGCCGGTATTGGCCATCCTGGTTTTAGGCGGGCTCATGTTGCTTTTGATCGCCACTGATTCTCTATCGATTATCGCGTCCCTATCCCTGTTTGCAACCCTGCTTTATTATATCGTGGGTATGGCTGCGGCTTGCGCCCTGAGGGTAAAGCTCCCTAATTTAAAGCGCCCCTACCGGGCGCCCCTGTTATGGGCTGGCGCGCCGGTCAGTGTTCTAATTTATCTGCTTTTGATGACTCAGCTTGACAAAACAGCCGTGATTACCGGCATTCTTTGGTGTCTTTTCGGGATGCTGCTGTTTTGTATCTGCAGGCGAAAACGCCGGCACAGCGGCGAGATTTCCCTTCCGCCGCTTCCCGCCCCGCCTACCTGGGAGGAAAAGCGGAAGATGGACCGGGAGTACCGCATATGGGTGCTATTTGTGGCGGCGGCTGTCTTGCTGGTTTTGGGGCTGCACCTCTCCCTTTTCCTTTGACATACCGTTCGTCCTTTTCGCATAAGTATAAAGCAGGACATTGAGTGCCGCTCTGCTTTTACGATGCGGGAGGAGAACAAATGGCAAACGATAGACGTCTTACAGAAGGAAAACCCTTAACCGCCTTATTGCGCTTTTCCCTGCCTTTTCTTCTGTCGAACATTCTGCAAGCTTGCTACGGAGCGTCCGACCTTTTTATGGTCGGGCGCTTTTCTGATTCCATCGGGGTCTCCGCCGTCGCCACCGGAGGCCAGGTCATGCAGACTATCACCGGCCTGTCAATCGGCCTGACAACAGGAGGCACTGTGCTCATCGGCCGCTACTTCGGCGCAAGGCAAAAACAGAATATCGCCCATGCCGTCAAAACCATGATCGTCGTCTTTGGGGCGATCTCTCTGCTGCTTACCTCCGCCACCATTTTGCTTCTCGATCCCATTTGCGTTTTCATGCGGGTCCCTGCCGAGGCGGTGGAAATCACCCGACAGTATTTGTTTGTTTGCGCCTGCGGCATTCTCTTCATTGTAGGGTACAATGTGGTCAGCGGTATTCTGCGGGGCGTTGGTGATTCCCGCACGCCGCTGATTCTCATCACAATCGGATGCGTGATTAACATCTCCACCGATTTGCTCTTTGTCGGCGGATTGCGCATGGGCGCCTACGGAGCCGCTGTTTCCACCGTCCTTGCTCAAATTATCAGCCTTTTGCTGGCCTTAATCTATCTTTGGGCAAAAGGCCTGCTGCGGAAATATCACCGCAGCGAACCCTGTTTTCGGTTGTACGCGGCCAAGGGCGTACTGGCGGCGGGGCTTCCCATTGCTTTACAGGAAGGCCTCGTCAATGTATCCTTTTTGATTCTCACCGCCATGATTAACAGTCTGGGCCTCATCGCGTCGGCGTCGGTAGGCGTGGTAGAAAAGCTCATTGTTTTCAGTATGCTGCCCACCACGGCCTTTTCCGCCGCGCTTTCCGCCATGACGGCCCAGCATTACGGCGCCGGACTCATGAGCCGGGCGCGATATTGTATGCGTCTTTCCATCGGCCTGTCCCTCCTTTTCGGGATATCTTGCTTGACCCTCGCCCAATGGCAGGCCCCCGCTATGGTGGGATTATTTACAAGCGATCCGCAAGTGATTTGTCAAGGCGCGTTATATTTGCGTTCCTATAGCCTTGACTGCGTGCTGGTCTGCTTCGTCTTTTGTATGAACGCCTACTTCACCGGCAGCGGGCATACCCTTTTTCCGCTGGTTCACAGCCTTATTTCCACTTTTCTGATACGAATTCCGTTATCCTGGCTGCTCATTCACGCGGCTCATCCATCCATGTTCCACATCGGTTTTTCCGCGCCTGCCGCTTCTTTTCTTTCCATACTGTTTTGTCAATGGTTTTTTAACCGGGAGAATCAAAGCGAGAAAAAGACAGGCATAAACCACCTTCCTCTGCTGCGCAAACGTACTTAATGTGAGAGAATTATTTACACGGCATAATCGTCTGCAGTTCTACCACCGCTTTCAAAAAGGAGCGGTTGGTATGTGGGCCATTTAGGCTTTCAATCGATTGAATCAGACGGATGGCCTTTTTCCTCGTTCGTTTTCCTTGTTGGAGATAGGCGCTGAAATGGGGCAGCAGACGAGAAATGTCGCTGCGGTACAGGCATTCTCCCTCTATATTCTGTGCTAGAGAAACCGTCAAGCATTGGAGCGCCGGTAAATCCTGATACAATGCCTCCAGCCTATGGCCGAGGCGAACCTTCTCTATGGAAGAGATGGTAATGTCAAAAATCAGGAAAGTAAGCATGGCTTCCAGCAGCGGCGGAACCAGCCCGTCCGCTATCATATGCTGCACCGGGGAACCAATGAGCACAACGGACGGCAGTTTACCGGACAACCGGATACAGGTGGCAAAGATGCAAAGTAAACCCATGGCGAAGTACAACGCGGGCCGGCACCGCATGAGAAGGTGGAGCGCAACGACCCACAGTAAAAACAGCACATACCGGCAGGCATAAATTAGGCCGTCTTGAAACCCGGCCAACCGTTCGCTAAAGGAGAATAAACCCGACAAGCTGGTTCCAAGCTCTTGCAGGTATTCCATATACGGCTTATTTCCTTCCAGGATTCTAGCCATTTCCCATTGTTCCTTTGTTATTTGCCCGGCAATGCCAGACAAACTTTCAGAGGCGGGTATTCCCAGCAGAATCCCCGGAACGCCGAACCGCCGGTCTGTTTCCTCGGAAATGTAAATGTTATCAGAGAATTGCCCATCCGTTGCATATTGGTAAAGTATCGCTGTATGTTCTCGCTCCAGCCATTGATAAAGTTTGGTTCCCAGCAGATCGGAAAGTTGAAAAACCAGAAAAAATAGGATCACCGCGGCGACCGCTTTCAATAGTTTTTTGCACATTTACGACACCCGCTCTTTTCTCTTTAAGTTAATCGCATTCTTCATTTTTAACTTAGTAACTAGTATGGGGTATCTCTTCAATATTAAACCGCGTATGAGATCAAAGATATCAAAAACATAGGCGCTATTCGCCATAAAGACGGCTCAAGCAGTGAGCCAAGGGAATGATTTTTTACTTATCTTTATATCTTCAGTCTGATCCTTTCCGGTATCGTAAGTTCTGCTGAACGGGATATCCACGCCTTATTTTGCACTTCAGCCTCCGCCTTTGACCGTCGATCATATCGCCGGCGGCGCGGCCTTTCTGTAACCCCATCGTCATCGTTTGAGATCCTGTTATCATACAGCGGCTAAAGCAAAAAATATGCATACAACAATAGCGCATCTATATTCATAGATTCATCTCCCAAACTCTTACAAAAGTTTGGCATAAAAACATCCTTTCATCCCAATTTTGGCCCCAAAAGCTGTTTTTGGAATCGGGTATAAAAACCTCGAGATCTCAGCGGTACCGCTCCTTTGCGGATCTTTTTCCCTCCAAATTTTACTTGCCTAATATAACGAGCGGTGCAGGGACGCTTTCCCTACACCGCTTTTCTGTATATTTATATTAGATGGTGCTTTTTTGAGATTTATCGGATAATTCGTTTATTCTCTAACCAACAGGTCTTGGCTCTTTTTGTTACTCTTCTGCTTGCCATTTGAAAATACAGTGCATTGCGCCATAGTTCACTATTTTCTGCTTGAATCTACCTATTACAAAACTCCATAAATTCTGTAAATTTCTTCCACGCTGATTTCTCTGCCCAATATCAAACATATTTCTCTCGCTCTTGAAAGAAACAGCTTGGTGATTAATTTTCTAACGTCTTCCTTTGTCCCGTAATGAATTTGATTGTGACAGTTGCTGCAGAGGGAAAAAATGTTTTGCTCTCTGTCTAAATTTACTCCAAAATAGTCGGTGAAAGATATTGGGATCAAGTGATGCGGTTCCATGTACAAAACGTGTCCATTTCTACGTAGAAATGATGCATGGTCCCGATTTATCTCACACAAATGGTTTGCCCTGCCAAGTGCGCGTCTTGCCACAGATGGATCACGTGGATAGATAATTCGGTTTCCTGAAATATGCGAAGTAGGTTTTCTTTCCGGTTCATTTGAAAAGACAACTGGTACAGATTCAGTATTTATTCTTTCTAGAGCCATCTGTGTAATATATCGCGCTTCCTCATTTTCTTCGTCGAGAATATTATCTACTGGGGACAGATATACAGAAAGAAGTTTTTGATAGAATGATAGTGTAAACAAGCGTTTCTCTGTTGAAGTCATATTGCGAGCTTGATTTATCAGCTTAGTCAGATAACCTTTTCCGCTCTCAGTTATGAACCAGTTTCCATCTCCGCCAGCTTTCATATAGCCATCATCTACTAAATGCTGCCGCTCATATGAAAAATTATTCCGCCATTTTGCTTCTGATGGACGTACCCTACCTCTAATATCATTTCTATCATTTTTATACCAGTAGTTACTGTCGTTAATATGCTTCAGTACCAAATGACGTTTTCCGCCACCGCCCATTTCGTTCATGGAATAAAGAAGAACCAGCTTCATTTGCTCCAATTGCGTCATTATTGGTTACGTCCCTTCTGAAAAAGTAAAATAGGATATGTGATAAACTTCTCAATGAATACCTCAACAAATCGGTCTATCAATCGGCCCAATTCCATATCATGATTTTCTTGCTTTAAATTGAGCACAGAAAACAATGTTTCTCCAATTTCATGTTGCCACATCATACTAGGATAATATAAGCGTATCAGTGATAGCTGATGGAGATTGATATTCGCACGAGTGGTATAAACAAAGGAAACCCGTTCGATTTCTTGCCGGTATATCTTGCTGCGAAAATATCCTGCTATGTATCGTGGATCAGCCCAGCCATCTTCTATGGGCCGCAGGCGTTTCAAGTAAGCCCCATATACAGCAGTTTGGTCTTTTAACGCTACGCTGCAGCAAGCTAACTCCTCTGTAGTCTCACTTGTCCGATTCATTAGCACATCTTCGCGTCGAATACTATATTTTTCGGCATCCGTATCTGACAACTCAACACGGGAAGAAAGAGTATCCGGAAGAAATATGTTGTGAATAACTGTCTTTACGTCTACCAGAGGAGTACCACATCCAAATTTGTCTTTCTTTGCACATACGCCTCCGAAAATATTATACCTTTCGGATAAATACACATCTTCCCAATCCATAGGAATTTTTATTGCTTTCCACTTATTTATATTTTTACAAAGAGGAGATGCCGAAATTCGGTTGCTTAATGTATCTGCCAGTGTGTTAAAATCTTCAGAAATTTGTTCAAGCGAAGGTATCGAAAGTTCTTTCTGGCGAGTGTACAGGTTAGGACTTAGAATGTAGTTCTTTTTGGCGATCTCTTCGCGGGCTGCCACGGCGTACCATTCGGTCATTTCAAGTTTCTTGGCATTCCGATACTGGTACAGAAGAGCAGAAATTTTTTTACTGTCTTGCTGGTTGAAAATATCCAGTTGCCTTGCGTCCACAAAAAGTACGGAGTCACGTTTAACAGATTGATTTATAACCCAAATACAACAGGGGATTTTTGTAGCATAGAAGAGTCCCGGAGGAAGCGCAATGATTGCTTCTATCCATCCATCAAGAAAGATCCTTTTACGGATCTCGCACTCTGCAAGATTCTGTGTCGTTAACGTTCCGTTTGGAAGAAGGGTAACTGCACAACCATCAGGAGATAAATGGCTGATAATGTGCTGGAGCCACGCAAAATTAGCATTTTTTCTCGGTGGTAACCCATATTGCCATGTATTCCTGTAGCAAGGCTCATTTTCACACCAACTGGAGCAATTAAACGGTGGATTTGTAAGAATATAGTCAAACTGCCGATTTCGATGCATATCATTCAGAAGCGTATTGGCTGGACCATCTCCTAGGTCTACAAAGAGGCCACGTAACAACAAGTTCATTTTGCATATAAAATTAGTTTGTGCATCAAGTGTTTGCCCATATAAACGCAGTTTTTTGCCGGCATAAGCAAGGGCGGCACTGCACAGCATTGCACCGCTCCCACAGCAGGGATCGTATATACTCTTACCATCTTCATTTCCCAGCAATTCTATCATCAATTGAATAACTTGATTTGGTGTATAAAAATCACCGGAGCTGGACGGAGCACTTTTTACTTCCCGTGCTAGGATATACTCAAAAACAGAGAGTAAAAAATCGTTATCCGGTGGTCTGTTTGACAGCAGGTACACAAAGTTTTTCAGTGCGGACTCGTCCACAACAACAGTGCGCAAGCGATCCGCCAAATCTGCCGGTAAGGACAGTTTGGGGCTTATTTGGTCAATGGCATATTTTATCGCTTCTAAGGTATGCCCATCGGTCTTGCATGTCTCTTGTACTATCATATCCCACAGCATTTTACCATTACAGTATTTCACCACTCCGCTGCAACGCTGTTCCTCGCCGGGCATTGTGCAAATACATTGGATTAACAATAGACATTTTAATACGTCTGGGTCTAGATGGGATGCAAGTTTTAATATATCTACAATAAGCTGTCGTCTGTCATTCATAGATATCTCCTCCGACCATTTTGTCTATACGATGTTTATAAGTGTACAGATATATATGTTCCGAGAATCTTTGCGGGTCCTTTTCTTGTCAAGATTTTTACTCACCCAATATACATTGCATCTGGAAAAAACGAACGGTGCAGGGGCACTTCCCCTACACCGCTTTTCTGTATATTTATAATATCAGGTTCAGTAGGAGAAGTCAATATAGAAGGACAAAAAATACACGTGTTTATGCTCTTCAATTTGAGCTTTTCTTGTCTACACCGCACTGCATTGACAAAAGGGGTTAAAACAGGGTATAATAGTTTCTATAAACGGAGGCGGTATGGATGCAGAATGATAAGATTTTGAATCAAATAACAGAACTGACAGCAAAAATCAATGAGCTGCCGAAAGGATATATTTCGAAGAAATCCATTAACGGGAATCTGTATTATTATCATCAATGGTCGGAGAAAGGTCAAAAACAGAGCAAGTATCTGAAAGACGATGAGATTGAAGCACTTTCCGAACAAATCAATTTGCGGAAAGAATTACAGGAACAGCTTCGAAATCTGCGTCGGACTCCAAAAGCCACTAAAAGCAGTGGCAATGAAACGAAAATACAAAACGAGGTGGCAAAGATGAAATGTTCCTTAATGCATAAACGGACAGCCGTTGCCGATATCGAGCTTGATGACGCCACCGGCTTTATACAAAAAATCAATACTGTGTATGCTCCGGCGCATCTACCTGTAGGAGTTCCCGTGCGCCGAGGTGTTGCGGATCGTGCGGCGTTAAACGAATGGTGGACGGACCGCTCTATCCCGGCAAGTCGTTCCGGTATCCGTGAAGCACTTGAAACGCTGGAACTATCCAACACAAAAATGCTTCTTGTCCGCTGCTACGGACTGAGTCTTTCCGATCAGTACTGGATTTGTCCCGAAGGCTCCGGTCTCACCTGGGATAAGGTCAATTTTTTTTATAACGACTTCTCGGATGACATCGGAGATGTGCTGTTCGGCACGAATAAAAAGATGAATGTTTTGGATTTCAGTTCCCCCGATAACACCTCGGACGGTAATCTGAAGAAAAGATGGAAGATCATCGACGGCAAACGCTGCCTTGTAAAAGGCGGTTCCAATCCATTCCGTCAGCAGCCCTTTAACGAAGTGATTGCGGCCGGAATCATGGAACGGATTGGAATTCCTCATGTGCCGTATGCGGTCACATGGAATAAAGGTGCGCCTTACTGCGTCTGCGAAGACTTTGTCGCAGATGATACAGAGCTTGTCCCCGCATGGCGCATCATACAGACACGAAAAAAGGACAACAGCACCTCCGTGTATCAGCACTTTGTAAACTGCTGTGAATCGCTCGGTGTAAAGGATGTTGTTCCTTTTCTTGACCGCATGATCGTACTCGATTATATCATCGCCAACGAAGACCGCCATCTGAACAACTTCGGGCTGCTCCGCAACGCGGAAACGCTGGAATGGATCGGCATGGCTCCGATTTACGACAGCGGTTCCTCCCTCGGCTATGATAAGGTCGCCGGGCAGATCCGCGCGGAGCGCGATGTGGAATGCAAGCCCTTCAAAAAGCACCATACCGAGCAGCTTAAGCTGGTATCTGACTTTAGCTGGATTGACTTCGAACGTCTTGCTGATGTGGAAGAACTGATTACAAATACCCTGTCTGCGGAGGGCGCAAAGGAATATATGGACGATAACCGGATCAAAGCCATAGTGGAAACTGCCCATCGGCGGATCCAGAACCTGTTGCAGCTATCTATGACGCAGGCACCAGTACAGACGAATTCCACCGAAGATGATGTGGAAGAAAACATCGCACAGGATTATTCTCGGAAGATGCCCCTGTAACCCTATATAAAAACAGAATAAAATACCAATCAGTCGTTTTGAGTTTGCAGGACGGCTGATTTTTTATATCTTATCCTCCGTAAAACGACGATTATTTTCCAGCAGTTCATCAAATGTAACAGGAGTGAAATGATTAATATCTACCCCCCGCATTTAACACATTATCGCGCTTTTGAAGAAGCTGCCAAAAGTCTTCCGACGCATCATTATGAATATGACCATGTATCATGTATGACTTTTTAGCATGTTTCAAAATGTGTATCTGCAGTAAAATAAATCAAATCACCGCCTCCCTTTCCGATTATTCAGATTGTGTGTTTCATATGGAATTTGCAACTATTTTCTACTTATTTTCCACTGAAGGCAACCTATAATTGACTATTAGCCTGTGCATCCCTTTTTGCAGCCTTTCTATCGTACCACGCAATCTCTCAACGCATTCCGGATTTTTTCATCTTCCCCACTTCCGTTCGTGGGCAGCCGCAAAAACCGAATTCCATATTTTCGGAGAACATTATCCTTCAGCTCATCCCTTGCTAACTGTTCCGGTTTATTTTCATGGAACGCAAAGCCATCCACTTCAATGACGAGAACACAAGCCTTATCTTGCTTATAAAACTGTCAACGCCAGTGATAAAATGTAAAAAAGCGCCGAACAAAAAATGTAGGATTCT
>CABUCM010000021.1 GCA_902490005.1 uncultured Ruminiclostridium sp. | reverse complement strand
CGCAGTAGAGGAGGTAAACTGATAGTATGGGCCAGAAAGTAAATCCCCACGGTCTTCGCGTGGGCGTAATCAAAGATTGGGACTCCCGCTGGTTCGCGAAGGATAAGGATTTCGGCGACACCCTCGTCGAGGACTATAACCTGCGCAAGCACCTGAAGAAAAAGCTCTATGGAGCCGGAGTGCCGAAGATCGAAATTGAACGTGACGCTTCCAAAGTCCGTATCCATATCCACTGCGCAAAGCCTGGTATGGTCATCGGCAAGGGCGGCACTGAAATTGAAAAGCTGCGTTTAGAGTGCGAAAAGATTCTGAACAAGCCGGTTGCCATCAATATCGTAGAGGTCAAATCCCCGGATTTGAACGCGCAGCTGGTTGCTGAGAATATTGCCCAGCAGCTGGAAAAGAGAATTTCCTTCCGCCGCGCCATGAAGCAGGCCATCGGCCGCGCTATGAGATTCGGCGCCAAGGGAATCAAGACACAAGTCGGCGGACGTTTGGGCGGCGCTGAAATCGCCAGAACCGAACAGTACCACGAGGGTACTATTCCGCTGCAGACCATCAGAGCGGACATCGATTACGGCTTTGCCGAGGCTGCCACCACCTACGGCCGCATCGGCGTAAAGGTTTGGCTGTACCGGGGCGAAGTGCTCCAGAACGCCGGCCGTCCCCGTGCCCGCAGGGAAGGAGGCAATAAGTAATGCTGTTGCCCAAGCGTGTAAAATACCGCAGAGTCCACAGAGGCCGTTTGACCGGTAAGGCGATGCGGGGTAACAAAGTAACTTACGGCCAGTTTGGCCTGCAGGCCCTGGAGCCGGCGTGGATCACCTCGAATCAGATCGAGGCCGCCCGTGTGGCCATGACCCGTTATACCAAGCGTTTCGGACAGGTTTGGATCAAGATTTTCCCCGACAAGCCCATCACCGAAAAGCCCGCTGAAACCCGAATGGGTTCCGGTAAAGGCTCTCCCGAGTACTGGGTGGCCGTGGTTAAGCCCGGCAGAGTGATGTTCGAGATCGGCGGAATCGCTGAGGAAACCGCCCGGGAGGCTATGAGACTGGCTGCCAACAAGCTGCCGATTAAATGCAAGTTCGTGAAAAAGGAAGAAACGGAGGTTGAGCAGTAATGAAGGCCTCAGAGATTAGAGAATTAAGCGCCGCAGAACTGGAAAGCAAGCTCAAAGACCTGAAAGCTGAACTTTTCAACCTGCGTTTCCAGCTTGCCATTAATCAGCTCGACAACCCGATGCGCATCAGTGCTGTTAAGAAGGACATCGCAAGAGTGAAAACCGTTCTTCGCCAGATGGAACTGAACGACAGCGCTAAGGCGTAAGGGAAGGGAGGATTAAGCCGTGAGCGAAAGAAATATGAGAAAAACCAATGTTGGCAAGGTGGTCAGCAACAAAATGGATAAGACCATCGTTGTCGCCATTGAGGACAGCGTAAAGCATCCCCTTTACAAAAAGATCATCAAGCGTACGGTGAAGCTGAAGGCGCATGACGAAAACAACGAGTGCAACATCGGCGACCGCGTGCGCGTTATGGAGACCCGTCCCCTTTCCAAAGAGAAAAGATGGCGTCTTGTAGAGATCATTGAAAAAGCGAAATAATCCGCTCAGGAGTGTTTTGCTGGCTGAAGGGGTAAGGCCCCCAGCCAATAAACTTGAATAGGAGGAACGCACTGTGATACAGCAGCAGACTTACCTCAAAGTTGCCGATAACACCGGCGCGAAGGAGCTTATGTGCATTCGCGTTCTGGGCGGCACTCGCAGAAGGTATGCAAATATCGGCGACGTGGTGGTAGCTTCCGTGAAAAAAGCAGCACCCGGCGGCGTGGTAAAAAAAGGCGACGTGGTCAAGGCGGTCATCGTCCGCTCCGCAAAAGGCGTTCGCCGTGATGACGGCACCTACATCCGCTTCGATGAGAACGCGGCCGTCATTATCCGTGACGACAAGAACCCTCGCGGCACCCGTATTTTCGGGCCGGTGGCGAGAGAACTGCGCGATAAGGATTACCTCAAAATTTTGAGCCTTGCGCCCGAAGTGCTTTAATGGAGGTGCTCACTGATGATTAATAAGGTTCATGTAAAAACGGGTGACACCGTAGTCGTGTTAAGCGGCAAGGAGCGCGGCAAAAAAGGCAAGGTAATGGCTGTCAGCCCCAAAGAGGGCAAGGTCATCGTGGAAAAGATCAACATGGTATCCAAGCACATGAAGCCCCGCAGAATGGGTGAAACCGGCGGCATTGTAAAGGCCGAGGGCGCCATGTACGCTTCCAAGGTCCAGATCGTTTGCCCCCGCTGCGGCAAGCCCACCCGTGTCGCCCATAAGATCTATGAGGACGGCACTAAGGAACGCATTTGCAAAAAATGCGGCGAGTCGCTGTAAGGAGGATAAAAGATGGCTAGACTTAAGGATTACTACAAGCAGGACGTGGCTCCCGCTTTGATGAAAAAGTTTTCTTATAAGAGCGTCATGCAGATTCCCAAGCTCGACAAGATCGTAATCAACGTAGGCGCCGGCGAAGCCCGGGACAACGCCAAGGTGATTGACGCTATCAGCACCGATCTTGCCGCTATCACCGGCCAGAAGCCGGTGGTCTGCAAGGCGAAAAAGTCCGTTGCGAACTTTAAGCTCCGTGAAGGAATGAACATCGGCGTGAAGGTTACCCTGAGAGGCGACCGCATGTACGAATTCCTTGACAGGCTGTTCAACGTGGCTCTGCCCCGTGTAAGAGACTTCAGAGGCATCAACCCCAACTCTTTCGATGGCCGGGGCAATTACAACATGGGCCTTCGGGAGCAGCTGATCTTCCCTGAGATCGATTACGATAAGATCGATAAGGTTCGCGGAATGGATATCTGTTTCGTAACCACCGCAAATAATGACGAAGAAGCCCGTGAGCTGCTTTCCTTGATGGGCGCTCCGTTTGCGAAATAAGGAGGGATTGTTGTGGCCAAAACATCTATGAAAATCAAGCAGCAAAGACCGGCGAAGTATTCTTCCCGTGAATACAACAGATGCAAAATCTGTGGCAGGCCGCATGCCTACCTTCGCAAATTCGGAATTTGCCGTATCTGCTTCAGGGAGCTTGCCTATAAGGGCGAGATTCCGGGCGTTAGAAAAGCCAGCTGGTAAGCAAGAGCAAAGGAGGTAAACGGCAGTGCAAATTACTGATTCTATCGCAGATTTGCTGACGAGAATCCGCAACGCGAGTTCCGCCAGGCATGAAACTGTTGATATCCCGGCTTCCAACATGAAGAAAGCGATTATGCAGATTCTGGTGGACGAGGGCTATGTAAAGAGCTTTACCGTCATCGAGGATGGCAAGCAGGGCATGATCCGGGCAACCTTGAAATACGGCGAGGGAAAGACCCCGGTCATCACCGGCCTTCGCAGGGTTTCCAAGCCCGGCCTGAGAATTTACAGCAGCGTAGAGGATATGCCTAAGGTATTAAAGGGCCTGGGCATCGCGATCGTTTCCACTTCCAAGGGCGTTATGACTGACCGTCAGGCCCGTAAGGAGAATGTAGGCGGCGAAATCCTTGCATTTATTTGGTAAGGAGGTGTTGATATGTCTCGAATTGGAAGAAAACCTATAAATATTCCCGCCGGCGTTGACGTAAAGGTAAGCGACGGTGTTGTAACAGTCAAAGGCCCCAAGGCGACTTTGACTCAGAAGGTTCATCCCAACATGACCGTTAAGGTCGAGGGCAGCGAGATTCTGGTTACCCGTCCTAACGACGAGAAAGAGAACCGCAGCCTGCACGGCTTAACCCGTACCCTGATCCATAATATGGTCATCGGCGTGACCGAGGGCTTCAAAAAGGAGCTGGAGGTTAACGGCGTAGGTTACCGTGTGCAGAAGCAAGGCAAAAACCTTGTGATGAACCTGGGGTACTCTCATCAGGTAACCATGTCTGAAACAGACGATATTACCATTGAGGTACCGGGCCCGAACAAGATCATCATTCATGGCGCCGACAAGCAGAAGGTCGGACAGTTCGCCGCGGAGGTCCGCGAGAAGCGTCCGCCGGAGCCTTATAAGGGCAAGGGCATCAAGTATGTTGACGAGGTCATCCGCCGCAAGGAAGGTAAGGCCGGTAAGGGCGGCAAGAAGTAATTAAAGGAGTGAATCAACGATGGTGAATAAGGCTGATACCAATAAAGCTAGATTACACCGCCATAAAAGAGTGCGCGGTAAGATCAGCGGCACCGCGGCGCGTCCGCGCCTGAACGTTTTCCGCTCCACCAATCACATCTACGCCCAGTTGATCGACGACGTTAAGGGTGTAACCCTGGCGGCGGCCTCAACGCTGGACAAGGAATTTGATGGAAACGGCGGAAACAAGGAAGCCGCGAAGAAGGTTGGCGAGCTCATTGCCAAACGTGCCGCTGAAAAGGGCATTTCCGAGGTCGTATTCGACCGCGGCGGCTATATTTTCCACGGCCGCGTCAAAGAGCTGGCCGAAGGCGCCCGTGAGGGCGGCCTCAAGTTCTAAGAGAAGGAGGAATACTTTTGGCTAGATTTGACGCAAAAGCGACTGAGAGCGAATACAAAGAGCGCGTAGTCGCGATCAACCGTGTATCTAAGACTGTAAAGGGCGGCCGTATCTTTAAGTTTGCCGCTTTGGTTGTGGTTGGCGACGAAAAGGGCACCGTGGGCTTCGGCATCGGCAAGGCCGGCGAGGTTCCGGACGCTATCCGCAAGGGAATCGAGGACGCCAAGAAGAACCTGGTGAAGATTTCTCTGAGAGGGACTACCATTCCTCACGAGGTCATCGGGATCTACGACGCCGGCAAGGTTCTTATGAAGCCCGCCGCTCCCGGTACCGGCGTTATCGCCGGCGGCCCGGTGCGTGCCGTGGTCGAGGCGGCCGGTATCAAGGATATCAGGACCAAGGCCCTTCGTTCCAATAACCCCTGCAATGTGGTGCGGGCGACTTTGGAAGGCCTGAAGAGCCTGCGTACGGCGGAGGAAGTCGCGATGATCCGCGGCAAATCCGTGAAAGAAATCTTATAAGTAAGGGGGTAGCAATATGGCACAGCTAAAGGTAAAGCTGGTCAAGAGTCTGATCGGCAGCAAAAAGGACCAGATTGCAACCGCCCAGGCTTTGGGTCTGCGTAAGATCGGCGACGAGACCGTTCAGCCGGATAACCCGCAGACAAAGGGCAAGGTGGCAAAGATCATCCACCTCATCGAGGTAACAGAAGCGTAAGCAAGGAGGTGCGAATCCAATGAAACTGCATGAACTTTCACCGGCGGAAGGCTCCACCAAAGAGAGCAAGCGTATCGGTAGAGGACATGGCTCCGGCCAGGGCAAGACTGCCGGAAAAGGCCACAAAGGTCAAAAGGCCAGAGCGGGCAGAGGGATGCGTCCGGGCTTTGAAGGCGGCCAGATGCCGCTGCAAAGACGCGTTCCGAAGAGAGGCTTCAACAACATCTTCGCCAAGGAGATCGTTGCCATCAATGTTGGCTCTCTGAATGTGTTTGAAGACGGCGCGGTTGTCGATAATGAGGCCATTATTAAGGCCGGCATCGCGAAAAAAGCCTGCGACGGCATTAAGATCCTCGGCAACGGACAGCTGACTAAAAACCTGACGGTTAAGGTCAGTGCTTATTCTGAATCTGCGAAGCAGAAGATCGAGGCGGCCGGCGGAAAGGCTGAGGTGATCTAAGTTGTTCAAAACAATGCAGAACGCCTGGAAAATCCCGGATTTAAGAAAGAAGATCCTGTTCACCCTGATGGTGATCGTTATTTTCCGAATTGGCGCCAATATGCCGGCCCCCTTCCTGAACATGGATGCGCTGGCTGGCCTGATGGGCTTTGTGACAAGCGGTGACAATGCCTCTAACGCTAATGCGTTTGCGTATTTGAACACCTTATCCGGCGGCGCTTTCGCCCAGGCGACCCTGTTCGCCATGTCCGTAACCCCCTATATCAACAGCTCCATTATCATGCAGCTGCTGACAGTGGCGATTCCTCCCTTGGAGAGAATGGCCAAGGAGGGCGAGGACGGCCGGAAAAAGATCGGCGCAATCACCCGTTATGTAGCCGTTCTCTTGGGTTTGGTTCAGGGCCTGGCCTATTATCTGTATCTGAGGGGCAGCAGCTTTGAAGGCACACCCATTGTCAGTTATACTGAGGGCGCGGCGGGCGTGTTTACCGCTATCGTCATTGTGCTGGTGTTTACCGCCGGTACCGCGATGATGATGTGGCTGGGCGAGCAGATCAACCAGAAGGGTATCGGCAATGGTATTTCCATTCTGTTGTTCGCCGGTATCGTGGCAAGGCTGCCGGATACCGTCAACATTCTGATCCAGTCTCTCCAGGCCGCGTGGCAGGCTCCCGACACCTATGGCAAATTCTACTTCTTTGTACCGCTGTTCATACTCGTTTTCCTGGCGGTTATCTGGGTCATCGTATTCATGAACGACGCGGAAAGAAGAATCCCGGTTCAATATGCGAAACGGGTGGTCGGCAGAAAGATGTACGGCGGACAGTCTACCCATTTACCCATTAAGGTCAACATGTCCGGTGTTATGCCGATTATCTTCGCAAGCTCTATTTTAACCATTCCATCCACGATCCAGATGTTTGTTAATCCTACGGGCTTCTGGAAAACGATCTTAGATGCCCTTTCCACCACAGGCTGGGTCTATGCGTTGATTTATTTCCTGCTGATTCTGATGTTTGCTTATTTCTATGTGGCGATTCAGTATAATCCCATAGAAATGGCCAATAATCTTCGTCAGAATAACGGCACCATTCCTGGAATTCGTCCCGGAAGGCCGACTTCTGATTATATTCAGAAAATTCTGTCAAAGATTACTTTGATCGGCGCTTTGTTCCTGGCTGTTATCGCCCTGCTGCCGGTGGCGTTCAGCGCGTTCACAGGCATGCACAACCTGATGATGGGCGGAACCTCCGTCATCATTCTGGTGGGCGTTGCGTTGGATACCATGAAGCAGATGGAATCCCAGATGATGATGCGCCATTACAAGGGATTCTTGGATTAACGCGGGTTAGGAAGGAGTCGTTAGCATGAAAATTATTTTGCTGGGCGCCCCCGGCGCTGGGAAAGGAACCCAGGCGGAGGCAATCTGCAACCACCTTTCCATTCCACAAATTTCCACGGGTAATATTATCCGTGCCGCGCTGAAGAACGGCACTGAGATGGGCAAAAAGGCCCAAGCTTATATGGACGCGGGAAAGCTGGTTCCCGATGAGGTCGTCATCGGCATCATCGAGGAGCGTTTACAGGAGGACGACTGCAAAAACGGTTACGTCCTGGACGGCTTCCCCCGCACCATTCCCCAGGCCGAGGCTCTGGACAAAATGGTGAAGATCGACAAGGTCATTGACTTGGAAGTCTCCGACGAGGCGATCATCGCCAGAATGTCCGGACGCCGTGTCTGCGAAAAATGCGGCGCCACCTACCATCTGCTTTACAAAAAGCCGAAGGCCGAGGGCGTGTGCGACATTTGCGGCGGCACCCTCATTCAGCGCAAGGATGACCATCCGGACACCGTGAAGGCGCGTCTGGAAGTTTATCATAAAGAGACAGAGCCCCTGATCGCCCATTACAAAAAGCAAGGCGTCGTGAAAAGAGTAGATGGCCAGGAGGAAGTCGCCGACACCACCCGCTTAACGCTGGCAGCGTTAGAGGCTTAATCCATGGTTGTACTCAAAACGAGCCGTGAACTCAAAGCGATGAGGGAAGCAGGACGGATCTCCGCCAACGCGTTAAAGCTGGCGGGCGAGGCGGTGGAACCAGGCGTTACCACCTGGGAAATCGACGAGATCGTCCGCAAGTATATCGAGGGACAGGGGGCCGCCCCTTCGTTTCTCGGCTACGGCGGATTTCCAGCCAGCGCGTGTATTTCCGTCAACAACGAAGTCATCCACGGCATACCGAGCAAGAAACGCGTTGTGCAAAAAGGCGATATCGTCAGCATCGATATCGGCGCCCATTTTAACGGCTTTCACGGAGACAACGCTTGGACGTTCCCCTGCGGGGACATAAGCGCAGAAGCCAGGGCCCTTTTAGATGCCACAAAGGAAAGCCTTTTTGAGGGAATCAAAATGGCGAAAGCGGGAAACCGCATCGGTGATATCGGCAGCGCGGTTCAGCGGTATGTAGAAGCGCGCAGCTACTCGGTGGTACGAGATTTTGTCGGCCATGGCGTAGGTGCGAAGCTGCATGAAGATCCAAGCGTACCAAATTTCGGTACACCCGGTAGGGGTGTACGCCTGTTACCCGGAATGACCATTGCCATAGAGCCTATGGTGAATGCCGGCACTTATGAAGTCGAAATCCTTTCGGATGAATGGACAACGGTAACAGCGGACGGCAAGCTGTCCGCTCACTTTGAGCACAGCGTGGCAATCACCCCCGATGGTCCCCAGATCCTCACCCTTCCTGACGATTGACCGAAAAGGAGGGCGCCAATGGAACTGAAACGAGGACTGCTTGTTAAGTCTAAAGCGGGACATGACAAACACGGTTTTTTTGTAGTGCTGTCGGCGGATCAGGAATATGCCATGATCTGTGACGGAAAGCACAGGCCTTTGGAAAGGCCAAAAAAGAAAAACTGCAGGCATCTGGCGGTAACCAATATGGTCCTGCCGGAAGAGGCAATGAAAACCAATCGTGAGATTCGCCGAGGGATCCGGTGTTATTTGGAGAAGGATCCCCAGTCTTAACCATGAGGAGGTTATGGTTTTGTCGAAACAGGATGTTATCGAAATCGAAGGTACTGTGAAGGAAGCACTGCCAAACGCAATGTTTCAGGTCGAACTTCCCAACGGCCATATGATCCTGGCCCATATTTCCGGGAAATTACGGATGAACTTCATCCGGATTCTGCCCGGGGATAAAGTCACTTTGGAGATGTCTCCCTATGACTTGACCAGAGGCCGCATCACATGGCGTTCTAAATAAGGAGGCGTAACGAAATGAAAGTCAGACCTTCTGTCAAGAAAATCTGCGAAAAATGCAAGATCATCAAGCGCAAGGGAAAAGTTATGGTGATCTGTGAGAATCCGAAGCATAAGCAGCGCCAAGGTTAAGGCGCTAACGAATTTATCAGGAGGTGCAAGGCATGGCACGTATAGCAGGTGTAGACTTGCCAAGAGATAAAAGAATCGAAATCGGCCTTTCCTATATCTTTGGGATCGGGCGCAAGACCGCCACGGAAATTTTGAAGGCGACCGGCGTAAATCCCGACACCCGGGTGAGAGATTTAACCGAGGACGATGTTTCCAAGCTGAGAGAATATATTGACCACAACTGCCGCGTGGAGGGCGACCTTCGCCGGGATGTTGCGTTTGATATCAAGAGACTTATTGAAATCGGTTGCTATCGCGGCGTCCGTCACCGTAAGGGCCTGCCCGTAAGAGGACAGCGTTCCAAGACCAACGCCAGAACCCGCAAGGGACCCAAGAAGACGATAGCCAACAAGAAGAAATAAGGAGGGGTTTCGATGGCAGCTCAAAAGGGCGGCAAGAAAACCGCCACTCGCAGACGCCGTGAGCGCAAGAATATTGATCGCGGTGCCGCGCATATTCAGTCCACTTTTAACAACACAATCGTAACCATCACCGACACCCAAGGCAACGCCATTTCTTGGGCAAGCGCCGGTGAGCTGGGTTTTAGAGGCTCCAGAAAGAGCACTCCCTTCGCCGCGCAGACCGCGGCGGAAACCGCAGCAAAGGTTGCTATGGAGCATGGCATGAAGTCGGTCGAGGTTTTTGTAAAGGGACCCGGTTCAGGCCGTGAAGCCGCAATCCGCGCATTGCAGGCCGCAGGGCTCGAGGTCAGCATGATCAAAGACGTGACCCCGATCCCCCACAACGGATGCCGTCCTCCCAAGAGAAGACGTGTCTAATCGAAAGGAGAAAATAAGATATGGCTAAAAATATGCAGCCGGTTGCAAAGCGCTGCCATGCTCTGGGAATTTCTCCTACAGTCATGGGTTACAGCAAAAAGACCACGACCCGTTCCCCTGGCAGCCAGATGAGAAAGAAGAAGGGCGAGTACGCGCTTCAGCTGGCTGAAAAGCAAAAGGTTAAGTTCGTATATGGTATTTTAGAGCGCCAGTTCCGCTCTTATTATGAGAAGGCGACCCGTATGCCCGGCAAGGCCGGCGAAAACCTGCTGATCCTGGTGGAGCGCCGCCTGGACAACGCGGTATACCGCCTGGGCTTCGCCAGCACCCGCCGGGATGCCAGACAGCTGGTGAACCACGGCCACTTTACGGTGAACGGCAAGAAGGTCAACATTCCCTCTTACCTGATTAAGCCCGGCGATGTGATCGAAGTAGCGGAAACCAGCCGCTCTTCCGTCAAGTTCAGCAAGCTGACCGGCGAAGACGCTCCCATCGTCACGGTGCCTCGTTGGCTGGAGCGCGAAAAGAGTTCTTTGAAGGGTACTGTTGTAACCATGCCTACCCGTGAGGATATTGATCTTCCTGTCGAAGAGCACTTGATCGTCGAGTTGTACTCGAAATAATGCCCATGCGGTTGGTTTCAATACGCGTTGGCATCACTTACAATTACAACTGTGTGCCTAAGGTCAAGGAGGGTCGCTAATGATCGAGATAGAAAAGCCTAGAATTGATACCGAAGTATTATCTGCCGACGGAACTTACGGCAAGTTTGTGGTGGAGCCGCTGGAGCGCGGCTTCGGCACAACGCTGGGGAACAGCTTGAGAAGGGTATTGCTCTCCTCACTGCCGGGCGTTGCCGTAACCTCCATCAAGATTGACGGAGTTCTCCATGAGTTTTCCACGATACCAGGCGTGAAAGAGGATGTGACTGAGATCGTCCTCAACATGAAGGGCTTAACGGCAAAGCTGCACTGCGACGGTGCCAAAACCGTGGAAATCAGTGCGGAGGGTCCTTGCGAGGTTACCGCGGATTCCATCAAATGCGACAGCGAGGTTGAGATTCTCAACCCCGAAATGCACATTGCAACCCTCGGTGACGGGGCCAGGCTCTATATGGAAATTACCCTGGATAAAGGCAGAGGCTATATTTCCGCTGAAAGAAATAAAGCCAATATGCAGAACAATGTGATCGGCATTCTGCCTATCGATTCTATTTATACACCTGTGTTGAAGGTCAATTTCGGTGTGGAAAACACCCGCGTGGGTCAGATCACCGACTATGACAAGCTGACGCTGGAGGTTTGGACCAACGGGGTCATCAACGCGCAGGAGGCGGTTTCCCTAGCCGCTAAGGTCCTGACCGAGCACCTGAACCTGTTTGTAGACCTTTCTGATAAGGGCTATAACACGGAGATCATGGTGGAAAAGGACGACAAGGGCAAGGAAAAGGTTCTGGAAATGACGATTGAAGAGTTGGATCTTTCCGTCCGCTCCTTCAACTGCCTGAAGCGCGCCGGCATTAACACAGTGGAGGACCTGATCAATAAGTCTGAGGACGATATGATGAAGGTTCGCAACCTGGGACGCAAGTCCCTGGAGGAGGTTGTGTATAAGCTCAACTCCCTCGGATTCAGTCTTCGCAAGGACGACGAATAAGCCGTCCGGATAAACCAAGGTAAAGGAGTGAATTTTCGATGCCCGGAACAAGAAAGCTCGGAAGAGACACTGCTCATAGAACCGCGATGCTGAGGGCGATGGTTACCTTTCTGCTGGAAAACGGCAAAATCGAAACCACAGTGACTCGCGCCAAGGAAGTGCGTTCCTTGACCGAGAAAATGATTACTCTCGCAAAGGTCAACGATCTGCACCATAAGAGAATGGCCATGTCTTTCATCACCAAGGAAGGCGTTACCAAGAGGCTGTTTGAGGAGATCGCCCCGAAATATGCGGATAGAAACGGTGGTTACACCAGAATTACCAAGCTGGGGCCCCGCCGCGGCGACGCCGCCGAAATGGCGATCATCGAATTGCTGTAATTTATTTGATTGAATGTGGAGGTATGATGCCTCCACATTCTTGTTTTGCCGCTTTTCTGCGAAGTTCCAGCCCCCGCCGGAGCTTCTGGCGGCAGCGTTTTCATCAATAAAAAAGGACGCGCTTTCTTCTTTGACTGTGGCTGAACAGTTCTTAAAGAAGAAAAGCGCGTCTTTCGTTAAATGGGGAATTACAGGTTTTGCTGGACCATGGCGAGAAATTCATCCCAGCGGCCCTCCTGCCGGATGGTTAGAGGGCAGTCTTTTCCATTGAAATCATAATGCTGTTTCACATCGTTAATCGTCAGGTTATATTCCTTCAAAAGAAACGCCGTCAGCTTAGCGGCATTTTCCATGGTTTTGTCAAAGTTTCCGTCGGCATTCACACAAAGCTCCACACCGATGCTGGAGTGGTTTCCCTCCCGGTCGCCGGAGTGCCATGCCTCCTCGTTATCTGGAAGATGCTGATAGATTTCATGGTCGTCCACGGTGTAGTGCCAGGATACCTCATCAGAGGTGGTGGTGAGGTAATCGCTGTGGGCTTGGGCGCCGGCCCCCTCGTTGGTGTTGGCGGTTTCATGAATGGTGACGCTTGTCACCGCCCGCTGGACCCCGGGCCGGCCGGGAGCTTCTTCCGGAATAAAGACGGTATGCAGCGGAACGCCATCAATATCGGTTACGGCCTCCCGTTGGAATGCGAGGTCCTGTCCCACGCCGGAAACAGCGCCGCTGTTGGATAGGGTGGCCACTAAAATGACGGACAAGGTAATAATAATTGCAAGAAGCCCTCCTGTGACGATCAGCCATTTTCGGTTGTCAGGTTTTAGGAAAAAGGCCTGTACGGGATTTTTTGCTTTTCGATACCGCATTCTAAACACCTCAAAAACATAATATTATAAAAATAACATAAAATTATGTCGAAAAGATGAAATAGTTGAAAGGAAAACCTGACAAGTATCTTAAAATAATTACTTCCTGAAAGGAATTAATAATTTTGTAACAATTACACAAGAAATAAAAATAAATTCCGCTGAAATCTTGACAAATGACGCGAATTGGGGTATTATAGTAACAAGAAGTTACCCAGACGGACAATCGAGGTCCGCGCGATATATTTGAATCAGCGCCTGCCCGCAAGGGCATACCAGATTATAAATGGTAAGGTCTGTACTTCAGGGAGATGAGATTTCGGTCTCATCTCCTTTTTATTTTTATCTTTTTATTTCCCGGAGAATAAAAGGGTGAGCCTTTCATAGGAACCTAAAAAAGCTTCGGACGGTTTATCGCCGTCCGAAGCTTTTTTAAATTGCAAGAGATTAAGAGTCTAACTGCAAAAGAGAGATGATTTTTCTTTTATACTCCAAAAATTCGCCGGTCAGGGTAAAATCACCCTGGGGACGGCGTTCCTTGTGGAGGTCCAGTTCCGCGGTAATGCGCCCCGGCTTTCCGGAAAGAATATAGATTCGGTTGGAAAGAAGGATCGCTTCATCGATATCATGGGTGATAAACAGGGTGGAAAGCTCCAGCTGGCTCATTACATCCAAATACCACCGGTGAATGGAAGCCTTGGTCAGGGCATCTAAAGCACTGAAAGGCTCGTCTAAAAGCGCGGCCCCCTCGCTGCAAAGATACGTTCTGAGCAGGGCCGCCCGCTGGCGCATGCCTCCGGAAAGCTGGGCGGGGTACTGCTTCTGGGTGCCGGCCAGCCCAAACCCGTCAAAATGCTCCATGGCCTTTGCCCGGGCCTCCTTTTTAGACATGCCCTTGATGATGAGGGGCAGAGCAATATTGTCCAGCACGGTACGGTAGGGCAGAAGCAGGTCCTTTTGCAGCATATAGCTGATGTGTCCGGCCTGGCCGGTGATCTCTTTCCCATCTAGGTATACATGTCCCTGGTCTGGCAGGGTCAGGCCGGAAAGGATGTTAAACAGGGTAGTTTTCCCGCCGCCGCTGACCCCCAGCAGGCACACGATTTCCCTGGCGCCCAGGCGCAGGCTGACGTCCTGGATAATAGCAGTTTGGTCAAAGCTTTTGGTGATAGATACCGCTTCTAGTTTGTTCATACCATGAATCCTTATTCCGGCAGATAGTCGTTGGTAAACCCAAAGCCCGCCGGGATTTCATCCTCGATGAGCTGATTGTCCCACAGCCACTGATAGAAGGCGTCCCATCGGGAAGCATCGATGTACCCCCATTGGTCCACTTCCGCCTTGTATTGATCCGCCAGCCATTGCTGGCTGGCTAAGACGATATCCTGATCCAGAGTGGAATCCGCTTCGCAAAGAATCTGGGCGGCTTCCTTTGGATTTTCAATGGCGTATTCATAGCCCTTGGCCACAGCGGCTAAAAACGCTTTGACGGTTTCCGGGTTCTGCTCCAGGTAATCATTGTTGGCCACCAGGACCGGGGTGTAATAGTCGAATACCGGGTTGATGTCCTTAAAATAGAAGTAGTTGGTATCCAGCCCCTTGACCTGGGTGGCAATGCCATCCCAGGCATAATAGATCCAAACCGCGTCGATATTGGTCTGTAAAGCGGAGATGACGTCAGTGACGGTGACGCTGGCCAGATTTACCTTGCTCCAGTCGCCGCCATCGCTTTCCACCACATTTTTCATGGTGGCCTGCTCCACCGGCAGGTCCCAGGTGGCATAGGTTTTTCCCTCCAGATCCTTAGGGGATGTCATGCCTTTTTCCTTCAAGGAGATGATGCCCGAGGTGTTGTGCTGGATCAAAGCGGCTACAGTGGTAACGGGAAGATCGGAAAGATAGGCCGGTGCCAGATAATCCTGGAAGTCCACGCCGAATTGGGCCTTTCCGGTGGCAACCAAAGCTGTAGCGCCGTCCTCCGGCGGCTGCTGGATGTCGATTTTGATGCCCGCATCCTTAAAATAGCCCAGCTTGTCCGCTACATAGATGCCGGTGTGGTTGGTATTAGGGGTCCAGTCCAGAACAAAGGTGATGGTTTCCAGCTCGTTAGCCTCTTGGGAAGAAGCGTCCGCCCCCTGGGAAGCGCCGGAAGGATTCTCCGTGGAAGAGGGATCAGCGGGGCTTTCTCCCTGAGGCGGGCTGGAACAGGCCGCCGCGGAAAGGAGCAAGGCCCCGGATAAGAGTAAAGCAAGAAATTTTCTCATGATTCATTTCCTCCAAATTTGGCATAAGGCATGCAGAGCCTTTGGATGACGGTGACCAGCCACATTAAGATTAGGCTGATGAAAGAGATCAAAACGATCACAGCAAACATTTTATCAAAAGCATAGGATTTTCGAACCCGGGTCATATACACGCCCAGGCCGCTGTTGCCTCCCAGCCATTCAGCGATTACAGCCCCTACGATGGAATAGGAAACGGAGATGCGCAAGCTGGCGAAAAAACGGCCCAGAGACGAAGGAAGCTTTACCAAACGGAAAACCTGCCCTTTGGAAGCCCCCATAGACCGCAGCAAATTAACGGTGTCCTGGTCCGCGGACCGAAAACCATCCAGCAGCCCTACCGCCATGGGAAAGAAGCAGACGATCACCACTAGGGTGATTTTAGGAGTCATGTCGTAGCCCATCCAAAGCACCAGCAGGGGCGCGATGGCTACCGTGGGAATCGTCTGGGTAATCACCAGGATTGGGTATAGGGATTTATAGAGAAAGTGATAGCGGTCCATCAGCACCGCCACAACAAAGGCAAGGACGACGCCAAGCCCAAGCCCTAAAAAGCCCTCGGTGAGGGTGGTGCCGGAGTTGGCCATCAAGGTGGGAAAGTCCGAGACAAAGGCGATTCCCACATCCACCGGGGAGGGAAACATAAATTTCGGCACCAGGCCGCTGTCGGAAGCGATCTGCCACAAAATCAGCAGCGCGCAGATTAAAATGCCCGCGGAAAGCTTAGTGGTGATGCTTCGTAACTTTCTGGTCAATGGTAAGCACCTCGCCATCAGGCTTGTAGCTTATTTTCACATAGGACATCAATGCGGGGCAGCCTGCTTTTACGGCGATATGCTGGCATTCCTTCACAATGTCCATCAGCTCGTCGTAATCACCTTCAATGGTGGTTTCAAAGGGGCCCACATAACAGGAATTCCCTGTGCTTTTAATATACGCGATCACCTCGTCTACGATACGCACCACTTCATCATCGGAGGTAACAGTGGGAAGAACCTGAATCGCTACGCTTGCGTTCATCATAACATCTCCTTTTCATTATAAAAACAAAAATGCCATCCGCGTGGTGCGGACGGCATAATAATTGCAAAAATAAAATCTATTTTGCAAGTGATTCCTTACGCCGGCATTACCCGGATCAAGTTTAAGGGTTACAGGCTACCGCCCGCTCTCAGCCGATTCCATCAGCACCCCAGTATTCTCTTTTCTTATCAATCATAATGCAAAACAGTATGATTGTCAACAAAGAAAGCAGGATTTTTACTTTTGATGATAAATTTTTCAGGACGAGCCCTTGCATTTTCGTGGTAGATGTGATATTATATTACGGCAGTTAAAAATGCGCTTGTAGCTCAGCTGGATAGAGTGACTGGCTACGAACCAGTAGGTCGGGGGTTCGAGTCCCTCCAAGCGCGCCAAGAAGGGGTGACGAAATAGATGTCACCCCGATTTTTTCAGTATTCATGCGGGTTTCCGGGCTTTTTAGGGCCGATTTTTCAAAATCGCCCCACCGTGGATGTCCAACCCCAAAAAGAGCAAAAACAGCAAAAAACCGCTTTCCTAATAAAGATAGGGAAGCGGTTTTGTCATTTTTTAGACACCGGCAGAGAAATGATTTTCGATGGTCCGTTCGGGCTGTCCTGGAGTTTGACAGGGGAAGGAGGCAATAGTTTTTTGCCGGCAGCCGGGACGGAAGAAACGATTAAACAGCCATCTTTTTCTTCCATGGAAACAGACATTTTCCCTTTTTCCCAATTTAAGTGATGGAGAAGTTCAGCAGGGAGAACAATTCTTCCTAACCCGTCAATCGTGCGAAAATACTGCACAACCATTACCTCCAGAAGATTAGATTTCCAATTCCCGTCTGGTTTGTTCCAGCGGTTTATCTATAGATTGTAAGCCCGGATTCACCGGGCCAGTTTAACAGCCAAAAGGTACATGGGGGAAGTGCGCCCTTTTTTAGAAGCGCCCCGGCAAAGCAGCCGGGGCGCTTTTTCCGTTTTCCCCCTCTCGCCTCCCCCTCTCTCACACTCTCTCCCCTACACACTCTCCCCCAGGATTTACCGGCTGGGAAAGAACAAAGCCCTTACAGCAGGAAGTTTTTTCTAGTTTCCCACCGGAAAAATAAGTTTTCAACAGAGCAAGCGAAAGGATGAGGAAAACAGGAACATTGGAGTCGATCATGGATACTACGCAGTCAAAACCCGGCATTTTTCCTTCCCAGCCGGTATCACAGCTTACCGGTACGAACCATATACCCTGCAAAACACGCTGGAATACCAGGGAAAGTATTATGTGTGCGGAACCGGCAGGCAGCCGATTCTGAGAAACAAAATGGAAAACGACAATTATTACCTTTTGACCTTGGCAGCTATCGCAAAAGAAATCCAGCAGCGTGGAGAAAAAAGAGAATGTGCCGTGAACCTTGGCGCGGGTCTGCCTTTGGCCGGATTCGGCCGGGAAAAATTTTATAACTGGAAGAAACCCGGTGGTTTGTAGAGGCCAAGGAATAGAATTAAAAACAGAACAGCAAGTAATGAATACTTAAATTAATTTGAATAGGAGGAGTTTACAATGTGCGGGCGATACACTCTGCTTACAGATGAAGAATATCAGGATATCCGAAAGATAATTAGGACTGTGCAGGAGAAGGACCATAAGATGAAAATCGGTGAGATCTACCCGCCTAATCAAACTTCCATCTTAGTGCACGAGAAAGGGGCGACTGTTTTTCAGACGATAAAACGGGGAGTGGACGAATTTCCTGGGAGCGGTGTTTTGATCAACGCTTGTTCTGAAATAGCGGAGAAAAAGAACCTGTAACGAGAGTCGGTCCATACCCGTCGGTGTGTGGTGCTCACCACTAGCTTTTATGCATGAGATGGGAAAAAGCCAAATAAAGGCTTATCCTTCCCCGTGCTAATAACTTATATCTAGCTGGACTGTACAATGAATCTTAGAGAGAAAGACGGTTTTTAATTTTTACTGCAGTGGCCAATAGATCCATATATTTAATACTGTTAAAAAATTTTGCTCAAATAGGAAGCAGCAAAAGAAACAAAGCTTGGAGCACTAGGGATGGACGAGAATACGGCCTAGCGCCAGCATACATGCGATTGGGCTGAGTTCAACCGAGAGTGCCCATACCTGTAGCGGCGGACGAAGTGGTCGTTCCATATGGACTTGATTTCAGTACAGGGCCTGAATCTACCCGGTGAGGATGTTGAGTATTTAATGGACAACATCTAGGATATGAAATTGTTGCACCTCATTTTCAAAGATGACAAGCTTACGCTCTAAATTGTCTTTTTGAAGATAGCCGACTACAACGGGCATAAGATTGCAGGAAAAACGGACTTACACAAAAGATGATAAACTTAAGAATGGTGCTTCCCAGAAAAAATTTTTTTGATGTGTGAAGCTATCGTTTATACTCTTATAAACAACGTCTGTGTTTCTGGTTCCATATAAAACCTATCATTTGCGTACCAGTATGATATAAAAACCGGCAATTTTATAAAATTAGGATTTATCGGTGCCGACATATTCAGAAGGAGTTAGTCCCGTGTATTTTTTAAACATTTGGCTGAAATAACGAGGATTGTTTCCGAAACCGATCAGTTCAGCCACTCGATAAATTTTATCTACATCGTATTTTAATAGAAGTTCTTTTGCTCTCTCCATCCGGAGACGATTAAGATAGGACGAAAATTTTTCGTGTGTTTGACTAACGAATAGCCGACTTAAATAATTTGAATTCATGAAAAAATAATTTTCTGCGAGCCATTTAAGAGAAAGACGGGGATCGGACAAATTGTCTTGCACATATTTCATCATCTTATCGACTAGTCTGGAGGTTTGCGTAATAGTAGGAAATAATAATTCCAAAATTGTTTGGGTCAATTCTTCTTGAAGCCTCAAAATATCGAGCTCTCGATATATCGAATCAAATATTCCCAGAACATTTTTTTCTTTTCCCGTTAGTTCGTATAAGGACAAAAGCAGGTAGGCGCCGAGTGATTTGGTCTGGTTAATATTAGGAATAGAATCCCAAAAATGCTCCAAACATATTTCTGCTTCGGTAAGAGCACCCTTCTGTGAGTAAGAACACAATTCTTTAGAAATGTGTTCAATTCGTTCTATGATAGTTGAGTTGTAAATTTCCGAGGCTTCAAGATTTTTATTCAAGAGTAAAACTTTTGAATATTGTGAAAGATCTCTATTAATCTGATTTAGACATGACTGGGGATCAGAAAAAATTTCCGCCTGAAAAGTAACGTTCATTTTTTGACACAGCGACGGAAGCGATGAAGAAAATTTCTGGCTGAGTTCCGGTTCTTGATGATTAGGAATCGTAAGCATCGCAATACCTAAATTCTTGACGTAGAGAAGAGGAAAAATGGGATTAATTCCGGGTTTATTAATAAAATTCATCCATTCTTGTGAAAAACTCAATAGTACTTGCTCGCTAAGCCCCAAAAAGTAACACAGTTGATAAGTACATTCAGGAAATAAAAAGTAAGGGAGATAAGGAGACGATAGGCTGACGATAGACTTTTCTTGTTTGGAAAATATTTCAAACAAAAATTGTTTTTGGTAAAAAGCGGTCATTACCTCCTGTAGCTTTTTTTGCCCATCCAGTAGGTTTTTAACAGAACGCCGCTGAATGCAAGTGGTTTTGACCTGTTCTATCGCGGTAATCATTTGGGACTCAGAGATCGGCTTTAATAAATAATGCTTAACTCCAAATTCCATTGCTTGTTTTGCAAATTCAAATTCTTTATAACCAGACAAAATAATAAATTCAATTTCAGGGTCTGTTTGCTGAATTTTCTCAATTAGCTCCAACCCGCTAAATCCAGGCATTTTAATATCGGTCAAAATAATATCCGGAGAATCATCAATTATAGAGTCCAATACCTCTATTCCATTTTTACAGCAATTAACAATTTCAATTCCTAAATCTGCCCAATTTATTAAAGAAAGAAGAGACTCACGAATTATCCGTTCGTCGTCAGCTATGATCATCCTTAACATATACTTATTCACCTTTCTTAATTACTTTGGTAACTTTTTGGAATAGAAAAACTAACAATAACATGATTGGCAAAACTAGAAAAGGACAGACCATATTTTTCCCCAAAAATCAGTTTGATTCGGGTGTCTATATTTACCAGACCAATTCCATGTCCGGTTGGCTTTATAGAATTATTATTTAACTTTTCCAGAATATTTTCATCTATTTGGGATCCATCGTTCTCTACAGAGATTGTAACAGTGTCTCCTGTATCTTTGATCCGTATATTGACTGTGTAAACATCTTGGATTTCTTTCATAGAATATGTAATAGCGTTTTCCACTAATGGCTGAATTGACATTTTAGGAGTTTTGACCTCAAGAATCCATTCGTCAACGTCAACTACCAGATTTAACAAATCTGGAAATCGGATTTTCTGAATTTGCAAATAATTGTTCACGAAAGAAAGCTCCTTTTTTAACGAGATAACATCGCTATCCTGACTTAAACTGTTTCTAAGAAGAGAACCCAGCGATTCTACAATAACAGGGATATTTTTTTCGCCGCAGTGCTTGGCAAACCATTTGATAGTGTCTAAGGTGTTATAAAGAAAATGTGGATTAATTTGTTGTTCTAAAGCTTTTAATTGGGCTTGAGCGATTAACATTTGTTTTACATAATTGTCATCGATCATTGCTTTGAATTCCAGAGTCATTTCATCAAAATATTGGTTCAAGAGTCCAAGTTCATCTTGACCAGGAGGATTATCGGATTCTAAAACTTCAAGTTTTCCCGACTTTAAACGGTTCATTTTAAAAATGAGCATATCAAAACGTTTTGTAATACTTTGAACGCACACACCAGAAAGTAGCAAAGTTAAAACTATAGAAACAATAATGAGAAGAATTGTTGCAATTTTAGCTAATATTACTGATTCGAAGACATCGGTATAGGGGATCCCCATACAGATATTCCAAGAAGGGGAAGATAAGTGTCCATGGACAATAAATAAAGTTTGTCCACCTGATTTTTTGATTTCATATTTTTTATTATTTTCAGATTGAACCGAAAACGATATTTTGTTGGGATAGTCTGATGAGTAGATAGGATTATCTGAATCATCAGAAATGTAAATAAAACTGTTTTCGGTCAAGACCGAAGATTGCTGCAAAATACTTTTTAAATCAATCCGAATTATCAAGTAGCCAAGACTAGAAAGAAAATCGGAATAAGATGTCTTTCTGATTTGGCGAGCGCAGAATATGGTTCTATCATCCGAATTAGAGGAAAACCAAACCGCCGCTCCCTGCTTGCGCTGACACTCTTCTTTTATTTTTTTGTAGATCTCAGGTGACTCGGCTTGGAAGAAAGCCCCACCCTGAATAAGGTCTCCATTTTCCAGTAAAATATCGATCGACTCAATGTTTTTATCGATATAATGATAGATACTTTGAATAATAAGTGATCGGGCATCCCTTTTTTTGATAATATCCGGAGAGTCTATATAGTTGCTTAGATTTTCCTGCATGTTTTTATTGAGCGAAAGCATTTGGGAAAGACTGGTGATGGTCTGAATTTTAGCAGACAAGTCAATCGAAATATAATTAAGAGAAATCGCCGTTTGATCATAAAGAAGGGAATTATATCGTTTTGCCGTATACTCGTATCCCATAATGGATATACCGCCAATAATCACTGCTGTTACTGTAGTAATAGCAATTAATTTATTCCTGAACTTAACGTTATCAAAAAAGTTTTGAACCGCTTTGATCATTATAATCCCTCCATTAGCACTATATCATCTACTATTATACTATAACATTAATAACAAAAATTAAATGAAAATATAGAAAAAAGTAACTTTTTTAAACAATAGATCTATGCTTTTTGGCCTTTTGTTCTTTATCGTTCCGCGATATAATTACAGTGTAGTTGAGATGTAAAAAGAGGTGAATTCATTAGAAGCTAAAAGGATGTAAACGGAGAGCCAAAATAGGAGGATAGGTTATGAAATTGAACAAAAATGGTCTTTGGAGAGATATGGTGAATAATAGGGCGCTTTATCTTTTTATTTTACCTTCTTTTATAGGGGTGCTTTTATTCAGTTACGGCCCGATGGTGTTTCTGTCAGTTTCTTTTTTTGAATTCGACCCAATAAAAGGTATTTCCGGAAGCCCCTTTGTAGGCTGGGAAAACTTTCGGGTTGCTGTAAGTGATAAATATTTTTGGCAGGCGTTCAAAAATACGGTTTTCATTAAGTTCAGCGAAACATTGATTACTTTTCCAGTTTCCGTAATTCTATCTTTGTTTTTGTTCGAAGTGGGAAAACTGTTTAAAAAAATAGTTCAAACTGCTACTATTTTACCCTATTTTATTTCGTGGATTGTTGTAAGCGCTTTGTTTAAGAATTTGCTGGCACCCGACGGAGGGTTAGTTAATGAAATATTAGTTCATGTTTTTGGCATGAAATCCATTGGATTTCTCATCAGCAATCAATATTTTCCTTGGGTGATTATTTTGCAGGATGCTTGGAAATACGCGGGGTATTTCGCTGTGATTTATCATTCGGCGATGATAATGGTGGATACTACCCTTTATGAGGTAGCTACCGTGGATGGTGCGGGAAGATGGAAGCAAATGTTTTCTATCACAATCCCCTGTATTAAGCCAACGCTTATCACAATGTTTGTACTTTTGACCGGATATATCGTCCTTGGTCCTTTTGAACAGGTATTCGCCCAATATTCTCCTGGTGTTTATGCTTCGGGCGATATTGTAGAGACTTATTCATACCGGTTGGGGCTGACGCAATACCGATATGGACTTGCCACAGCAATTGGATTTATGCAGTCGGTTTTGGCCACCTTGATAGTATTGATTGCAAATTTCTTCATTCTTCGAAAATCAGAAGAAAAAGTATTATAGGGAGGTGTGCGGATTGAGCAATAAGATAAGGAAGAATAATGCTCCTCCAGAGCGGCTGAGGGTAAGATTCCGTGATGCACCGTTAGGATTTATATTTATTGTGAGCGTATTGTTTATAGCTTTTATTCTCACAGCCTATCCTTTGTTTTATGTTATCTCATTAGGGGTAATGCCTTATGAAAATTATGTCAGTGCTCCTGTGCATTTTTATCCCAATGGTTTTACATTGACATATTTTCAGCAGATCTTTACAGACGCCAGCCTCCCTCATGGTTTTTTAATGTCCTTTCTTCGTGTTGTGGTCGGTACGGCTTTAAGCGTGGTTTGCACCATGTTGGCAGCTTATGCGTTGGCGGTCTGTAATTTAAAATTAAAGCACTTTTTTTCTGTTTTTTTTATAATTCCTATGTTTTTTTCACCCGGCGTGATTCCTTTTTACCTTACGATTCATGCGTACGGTTTATCCAATTCCTTTTGGGCACTGATACTGCCTTATCTCTGTACTCCTATGTGGTTCTTTGTGGCCAAAGCCAATCTTTCCAGCTATCCGCAGGAAATTCTTGAGGCTGCCAAAATTGATGGTGCAGGCCAGTTTCGTGTTTTTTGGAAGATTGTCTGGCCTACCAATATTCCGCTAGTCGCTACAATCGGAATGATGTACGGTGTATTTCATTGGAACGAGTATTTCTATACGAGACTTTTAGTAGGAAAGGAGTTTTGGACCGCACCGGTTCATCTTTATGCGCTTATTAATGAGCAAAAGCTGTTAATGAGTTTGGGAGCCGGATTGAAGACACAACCAATGTGTTATCAGGCTGCGGTTGCAGCTTGTCTGATTATTCCTGTTCTGATTATTTATCCTTTTCTGCAGAGATTTATTATTGCCGGCCTTACTGCCGGATCAGTTAAGGGATGAATTCCGGTGAAATCCGGAAGCTCTATAAAAATTTTTTAGGAGGTATTTTTATGAAAAAGCTAGTTGCAACGTTCCTGGCGATGTCGCTATTTTTGTCAAGTGTAGGCTGCGCTTCTTCTGACGGCATGGACAATTCTTCCGGCAATGAAAATTCTTCAGTGGCTCAAACATCTTCATCGGAAAAAGTTTCAGCTGAAAATGAAACAGTTCGTATCATGGTTCCGGGAACCGGCGGAGGTGTGTCGGATTGGGACAATGATGAGATTTTGGTGGCAATTGAGGCGGCTACGGATACGGACATTAAAGTTGAATGGGTTGATAGCAGCAGTATTGAAGAGCTTTTAACCGCTGCCGCTGCCTCTGGAAATTTTCCGGATATGGCATGTGCTCTTGATGACTCCTCGAAAACCTTTCTTCAGTCTTTGGTAGACAATAATATTATTGCGGCATATGAAGGCGATGTAGCGGAAGCAGCCCCCAATGTGGTAGCCCGCTATGAAGAAAACAAAAATTTAAACGAATTAAAGTTAAACGGGAAAATTTATTTCCAGCCGTTGTATTGGGGAAATGATAATGATCCCAATGAAGGACTGGTCCATATTCGGAAAGATATTGTGGATAAGTATAACATGGAGATCCCCGATACATGGGAACAATATGTGGAGTATCTTCGAGTTTGTGTGGAACAAGAGGGAATCAATGGCGTAGCTTTTGTTGCGGATAACAGTCACTATAAGCTGGAAAGTGCAATGAACGCATATCTTGGCTCCTATGGGATCCCTTTCACCGGCTGGTATAAAGACAGCAGCGGAGAATTTCAGTATTGGCTTACCGCCGATCCGGTGGCTGAGGCGGTTGTAGCTTTCCGAAATCTTTTTGCTGAAGGGTTAGTGGATCCCAATAGTCTGTCATACAGCGCGGAAATGGTAAAATCTGCTTTTGTGTCGGGTACTACTGGTTCAATGATTTATAACGGTGGCGGGCATATCGGTAGGACACAAAATGATATGGCGCTGGTGGACGACAGTTATCAAGAATACATGTGCCAAGCGCTTGATTGCGGAGGCGGAACGCGCGGTTATACTCAGCAGCCTATGTGGGGTACCCTTAATGTCATTGGAGGCTGTGATTACAACAATACTTTGGGCGCGGCTAGAATTGTTAATTATCTGATCAGCGAAGAGGGCGAAAAGTTGACAGCGATTGGGGTCGAAAATGTCGATTACACTTATGATGCGGCTACCGATACCTATACCTGTTTAGAGGCAAAATACGAGCATGGCTTCCCAAAAGAGAGCGGTCTTAATGGCGCCCATCCGCTTGCCTCTGGTATTGTCAGCTGGCAGACTCAGGAGTGGCAGGATTTCAATCTCTTGTATGGAAAAGACGAGGCATATGCGGATTGGTACTATGAAATGCGCGACAATCAATGTCGGTATCAAACCCCATGCTACGGTTATGCTCTTACCACTACAGAGTGGTCGGCATTCGAAGCTACAGGAAAAGATCTCCTGTCCCGCGCGCTTCTAAATGCCTGGCAGGCTGGATCTGATGATGAAGCTCGCCAGATCTGGGCCGACTTTATTGAAGAGTGGAAGGCGGCAGGCGGCATGGAAGCTTCTGATTCTATGATTGAAGTTCTGAAAACTTTATATTAACGAGAAGGCTTTACAGTAATAATGTTTTGAAGCCGTGGAATTAGGTGTTACTGAATTCTGCGGCTTCTCTTTAAAAAGGCAGGAGGATAGATATGAGTTTTTATACAGAGCGTATGGAACAACTGAAAATGGGACCTATGCGGGAAAAGCATCCGGACTGGATCTGGAATAGAAGCGATACTCATATGTTTTTAAAAATACCAGAAGCAAATGATACTTTTGCCACAATTGTGGAAGCGGGAAACTCGTTTTCACCGGGGCCGGGCACCTATGGAGTGTCTACTTGGATAACTGTAGACGGTAACCTTTATACCCCTGAGGAATGCGAGCTATCGGAATTTATTTGGGAGTTCGAGGAGAAAAAGTATCCTGTGAGCAATACCGAGTGGATGGCCGGAAAGATCCGAATTAAAAGTTCTTTATTCACCTGGCAGAATGGTGATTTAATTGACTATAGAGATTACTTCCGTGTTACCTTGAAAAATGAGGCGCTAGAAGAGAAAAGCCTTCATTTTGATCTGGTAGTTCGATCCTTTGGAGCATCTGGTGGTCCAATTAAGTCTTTGAGAGAAAAAGATGGAATTATTTTTGTGGATGGTGCTCCACTTATTTATGCAGAGCAGAAGGGAAAGTTTGGAGCCATTAGCTATGCGGAGACAGGAAAGGATATATCCGTATTTTTGAAGGAAGGAAATTTTCCGATTACAACAGAAACGGAAGATCCGGAACAATGGGCCAGCGGAGCGCTGCGCTATTCGATAACGCTTGCTCCGAATGAAAGCATTTCATACGATTTCGCCTTTCATCTGCACGCGGAATGCGAAATGTACAAATGGTTAAAGCCGATTGATTTCCCATTGGAATATGATGAACGGAAAGCAAGTTTAAAGGCAGATTGGGATAAGATTACCAAAGCAAAAATAAGTGTACCGGATCATCGAGTGAAGGACGCGTTTTATGCGCAGATCAACCACTTATATATGGCGGCGGGGTTGGATGCTCCTCATATTTCTCCAATTACTTATCCAACATGGTGGATGAGAGATTCTGCGTATATTTGTACTGCACTGGAGCAGGCTGGATTGTATGATTTTGCCCGCCGTTGTGCGGAACATGCAGGACGTTATAAAGTGTCGGCGCCTTTTGGGCCTGAAGCTGATTTACAAGGATGTAGGATTTGGGTCATCAGCGAACATTATTTGTTGACTCGTGACCAGAACTATCTTGAAAAAAATTATCAATATGTTGTAGAAAATGCTGAGGAAATTTTGATGATGTGTTCGACGGATATTCCGTTGACCTTTTTCAATGAATGTGCCACTCATCAGTCAGTCAACTGGCCCACGCTGGCATTTACCTGTGCCCCTTCTGTTAATGGGCTTTGCCAGGGAAGAATGGATTTCTTTTATCCAGTGTTTTATTGCAATAGTTTCTGCTATTTGGGACTGCGACGGGCGGAAATTTGCGCAGAAGCTCTCGGAAAGGAAGAGGATGCTGAGCGTTATGGGAAAGCTGCTGAAAAAATGAAGAAAGCTCTGCTGGATTATGTGCCGGGACATTTTGCAAGAGTACAAGATAAGTCTAGTTTTTATGATGAATGCCATCCCGGAGATCTTGGAAAAGAAGAAGAATTTAGCCATCATGACACCAGTTCTTGCTTTTATCCAGGGGGCTGGGGAGACTTGGATGATGAGTGCTTAATTAAAGAGTATGATTATTATTGGAATAAGGCGCTTTGTCCGGAAGGAGTTCAATTTCACGAGCCGTTGTGGACTTACATGGAAATGGGCGATGCAAGAAATCGGTTAGTAATCGGAGAAAGAGAACGGGCTTGGAAAATCTTTGATTACTATCTTGATCATCATACATGTCCGGGGATGTATACATGGCATGAAAGCTGGAAGGACGAAAATACTATCTTCCTCGCCTGGGAAAAAGTTCGCGGCTGGGATAGAGCGCCATTCGTTACTCCACATGGCTGGAGCGGTTCCCTGATGCTAGGCATGGTACGCGATATAATGGTCCGTGAAGATGATAAAGGAACGATCTATCTAGGATGTGGTGTTCCCAAAGAATGGATGGAGTATCCTTTCTCTATTGAAAAATTTCCAACTTATTATGGGGAGATTAGCTATCATTATAACCCAGTCAGCAAAACTTTGACGGTTCATCTAGAAAAAACAGCCGAATGTGAAGTCAGATGTTGTTTGATTGGAGAGATAGCTGTAGAGATGATTTAGTGAGTTGTCATATTGGCCTATATCTGTGGCTGATTTGAAGTTTATCATCTTTTTGAAAAGTAGTTTGTCCTGTATTCCTCGAATAAATAACAGAATTATAGGAAATAGGCCAAATTTAAGATGCGGAAAGGAAATTTTTATGTTGATCGAAAAACTGCGCTGGATGAAAGAAAGCGAGAATCTGCCGGATGAGATTCGCCAATGCAGAAGCGAAGGAAAAGAAATAGAAGATTTGATTCCTGAATGTCAAAAGATTCTTGAAATGCCAGAAGGCAAAGAAAAAGAAAAAAGCGCCCAAGAAATAATGGTGAAAATGGAGAACCGCCCAGTTTCAAAAAAATTTCCGTATAAAGAACCGGAAGATTATTTAGAAATTAAAAATTTTTCAACAAAATCTGGTATCTGTGAAAGCTTGCCTGAAAGTAGAAAAAAAGATGCTTTGGAAGGAGCATGGATTGGCAGAGCGGCCGGCTGCTTGTTGGGAATTCCGGTTGAATGCTGGCCCAGACAGAAAATCAGAGGATTCTTGGAGGAAAGCGGTCAGTATCCATTAACACATTTTATGACATCTAAAGTTCCGGAAAAAGTGAGAAATAAATTTTCTATCCAGGATGTGGATTACGCAACGCCATATGATAGACAAAAGATTTGTTGGATTGATAATGTAGAAACCTACCCGGTAGATGATGATTTAAATTATACGATGCTGTCTATGAAAATATTAGAGAGATATGGAATGAACTTCTCATCCAATGATGTAGCGGAAGCCTGGCTGTTTAGCTTCCCTGCTCTCCATGCCTGCACTGCCGAAAGAGTTGCCTATCGTAATCTATTGCATCAGATTCTTCCGCCATACTCGGGAATTCATTTAAATCCTTTCCGGGAATGGATTGGTGCACAGATCCGAGTAGATTTTTATGGTTACATTTGCGCAGGAAATCCGCAACAAGCGGCACATATGGCATACCGAGATGCAATAGTTGCGCAGTCTAAAAACGGTGTTTATGCGGCAATGTTTATTGCTGCAATGATTTCTGCTGCGGCAGTGATCTCGGATTATCGGAGTGTAGTAGAGGAAGGTCTAATGCAAATACCAGCTACTTGTCGATTATATCACGCCGTAGCCGGGCTACTAAAGAAGTTTGATGAAAGACAATCTTTTGATGAAATAATTAATAGTATTCACCGCGATTACGATGAAAATAATAATTTCGATTGGTGTTTAGCAATTCCTAACGCATTAATTGTGACGGCTAGTATTCTATATTTTGGTTCCAATTATAGCGAAGCTATTTGTCAGGCGGTGCTTAGCGGTTTTGATACTGACTGCAACGGAGCAACAGTCGGTTCTATTGTTGGAATTTCTTTAGGTAGTAAGGCGATCGATGACACATGGAAACATGCTGTACGTCCAATTTTTAAGTCGAGCATATATGGATATTCGCAAATGCCAATTGAGGAAGCTGTAGCTCGTACTATAAGAGTTATAGAGGCTAAAAACATCTAGAGATGAACAGAGGTCGAAATTTGGAACTCAAAAATGAGACAATCCAGATTTCGGCCTCTTTTTCTATGTTAAAAGCCAGCGCTTAAGCCATTTTTCGAGGCTTATCTCATTTTATAGAAATGAGACGTCAAAAAGCAGAAAAACGTGTTGTAAAAACAATCAAATGCATCTCTTCTGAGCCTGTGATTCTTTTTTTGCTGAGTGTTCCTTTTGATTTTATTTAATAAATTTATTCCAAACGATATTAGACCACCGGACAACAATTTCGTCACTCCCTCCCACCAGGCTGAGCCTGGACGCAATTCGCGTTCCGGGTTCAGTCTTTTATTTTGTCAATTCACTCGCGTTCATGGTAGGGTGTCTTTTTTGTCAACGCTTTCCAAGAAGGGGGTGACGAAATAGATGTCACCCCGATTTTTTCAGTATTCATGCGGATTTCCGGGCTTTTTAGGGCGGATTTTTCAAAATCGTCCCACCGTGGATGTCCAACCCCAAAAAGAGCAAAAAGGCAAAAAACCGCTTTCCTGTTACTGAACTGCACCCCACTTGTTAGACAGTATGATATACTGAATAACAAGTGGGGTGCAGTCCGTTTTAACGCTTTGGTTTTTTAATTTTTATTTTGCCCCACAGGCACGTCCCCCATCAATCATATAGTTTGCGCCGGTAATAAAGGCCGCTTTTTCGGAACAAAGATATAAGATCAGATCTGCAATTTCTGAAGGCTGGGCCGCTCTGCCCAGAGGCGTGTACATCTCCGCCATATTCGGACGGGTCAGCACAGGCCCCGGTGTAACACAGCAGCACCGAACTCCGGCAGGCGCTCCAATAAGCGCCAAAGACTTAGTGAGGCCAATCATGCCGCTTTTGGCCGCGCAGTATTCTGCATCTGTTCCTCCGGTAATCCCCATAATAGAACCAACATTAATAATAACGCCTCTTTTCTGTTCCAGCATGGTATTGATCACCGCACGAGACAGGTACAACGGTGCCCGGAAGTTAACATCGATGCCCCAGTCCAGCACCTCTATCGGAATTTTGTCCAAAGACCGTTCCGTATGAAAAACCCGTCCGGCGCTTCCCCCTGCACAGTTGATTAGAATATCAATGGCGCCGAATTCCTCTTTTGCCTGATGCACAGCCTTTTGAACCTGTCCATAGTCCCGCACATCTGTGACAATTCCTAATACAGCACACCCTTCCTGTTTCAGCCGGGCGGTTTCTTCCTCCAACTTCTTCTGGTCTACATCCAGCAAAACCAGATTCGCCCCTTCTTTGGCAAGCTTTTGAGCGGTTACAAGCGCGATGCCTGATGCGCCGCCGGTGATTACTGCCGTCTGATTTTGAAATTCCATGATAAGACTCCTTTCCATGATAAAATGGGTTAATTTTAAAAACTTCCTGTTTTCAGCCGCTTTTTCGAATTCCGCTGGGGGTTTCCCCTGTAAAGCGTTTCAGCATTTTTCTGAAAAAGGCAGGAGAACTGAAATTCAAAAGGCTGCTGATGGTTTCCACTGTGTAATCCGTCTCTCTCAGGTACTCCACCGCTTTTTCAATTTTCAACCGATTTTTATATTCCATAGGCGTGCAGCCTGTATTCCTCTTGAACATGGCGTAAAAGTAAGATTCGCTCAAATTGCAGCTTTTCGCCAGAACAGAAACAGGAACTTCACTGAAAAGGTTCTGCTCTAAATAAGATAGGGACTCTCCGATACAGGCGTCCTGAAAACAGGATTTATCCAGTCTTTTCCCCAAGAGGTATTCCAAACGGTAAAAATAGCTGAGACTGAGCGAGGCTTTTTCCGTTTCTAAGGAAGCATCGTAAATTTGGAAAAACAGTTTCCGGTATTCCTTGACATTATTTAATGTCTGAAGCTTATACCGATAGGCTCTTTTGGGGATTTGATACTGCAGAGAAAAAAATCCAATCTGGGGGCAGCCGTCCCAGTCGGAGTAATACTTTGTTCCTTTGGGCACACAGATAATATCGTCTTGGTCGACTACCAATGTGGCTGTTTCCGTAACAAAACGGCCCCGGCCGGTGAGAATATAACCAAAACAGTCGTTGGGAAACCCCGAAGTATAGTCGGATTGAAAATGGTGTGAATATTCGCATTTGATAATTCTCATTTTGCTGAGGAGAACTTGCCCTTCCTTTTTTGAAAAATCCAAAACAGATTCCTCCCATGCATATCAGATCAGTTTTTCTTCTGCATTTATTCCTGCGTTTGCAAAGATGAACCGCCTGCCATTCTCAGCCTTGGATGCATAAGCCTTACAGGCACACATACAAAAGGATAGAATACTACCCGAAAATCAGAGGAATCGTTATTTCTATGAAACGATTCCTTATGTTATACTGGCAGCACAAGGAGGGAAGCCTTTATGAAAAAGCTAAAAATCGCCCAAATTGGAACTGGACACGACCATGCTTCTCAAAAGATGGATTGTGTGCGCAGCCTGCCGGACTATTTTGAAGTTGCGGCAATCGCGGAACCCAATCCGGCTCTTTTGGAAGCAAACAGGCAAAACCCGTCCTATGCTGGGTTGCCATGGGTGCGCCAGGAAGACATCCTTGCGTCAAATCAGATTGACGCGGTGCTGGTAGAAACAGAGGAGCAAAACCTGGTGCCTGCCGGACTCCGGTGCATTGAAGCGGGAAAGCCAATCCACTTGGACAAGCCGGCCGGGTTTCGCTTTCAAGACACGGTGAAGCTGATGAAACTGGCCAAAGGAAAAAAGCTTGCCGTGCAGCTGGGATACATGTACCGTTACAACCCGGCAGTACAGAAAGCCATGGCCCTGATTCAAAGCGGGCGTCTGGGAACGATCTACCAAGTTGACGCCATTATGGACACGGAGCACAGCGCTGAAAAACGCCGCTGGCTGAACGGTCTGCCCTGCGGCAATATGTTTTTCCTGGGCTGTCATATGGTGGATTTGGTTTACCGCATCATGGGGGAACCGGAGGAAATCATTCCATTTCACCTGTCCACTGGTTTTGAGAATGTCAACTCCATTGATCATGGCTTTGCTGTATTTCGTTATCCCCACGGGATTTCTACGATTCGGGCAACATCTACTGAGGTAAACGGCTACGGCCGACGGCAGCTGGTAATCTGCGGCACTAAGGGGACTGTTGAAATTAAGCCGCTGGAGACAAACGATCCTGCCCATTGGTGCCGACTTTCTCTGTCAACCAGCGATCAAACAGCCGGAAACTTTTACCGGGACATCCGAACTGTTTTCCCTTACGAGAAAGTCATCGGCAGATATCATGAGATGATGCTGGACTTTTACCGGTTTGTCGCCGAAGGAAAAGAAAACCCCTACACCTATGATTACGAAACGGCAATGCACCGGGTGTTTTTAAAAGCCTGCAATATAGAAGCAAACGGAAAGGAGGAGCCGTAATATGAATGAAGAATTTCGCGATAAAGTGGTTCTGCTTACAGGAGGCGGCGGAAACATCGCCCGCACAACCGCCCTGGATTTCGCAAGGGCAGGAGCGAAACTGGTACTGTGTGACCTGAACGTCCAGAAGGCCGACGCCGTCTGCCGGGAAATTCGGGAACTGGGCGGAGAAGCCTCAGCCATAGCGGTTGACGTCACCCAATATAGAGAAGCCGCAGCGGTTGTGGACGCCGTCATTCAAAAATATGGAAAAATAGATATTCTGATCACCGCAGCCGGAGGAAGCACCAGAGAAAAAATGTGCTATTTTGTTGATCAGGATATCTCAGTCATTGAAAACAACATTGATATTAACTTATACGGCCAGCTGTATTTTGCCCATGCAGCTGTGCCTTATATGGTCGAACGGCGGCAGGGGCGTATTATTTTTGTAACTTCTGTGGTGGGAATTCAGGGAAACCGCGGCTACGCAGAGTATTCTGCTGCCAAAGGCGGCGTTACTGTTTTGGCGAAATCCCTAGCCATGGAATTAGGAGAATTTGATATCACAGTAAATTGCGTGTCTCCCGCCTTTGTGGATCGGAATAACCGGGACACCAGCAATGTGCAGTTTATCCGCAGAAGCGAAACCCCAGAGGACATTTCAAACGTCATCACCTTTTTGGCTTCCTCTAAATCCGGCTTTATCACGGGCCAGAATTATGTGGTAGACGGAGGCTGGGGGCTTGGCGTACAGTCAAACACAGCGCCTGCCCGGTATCAATTTGAAAAGTACAACCGTGAAAAGTATTTTAACCATTAAAAAACATTCTTTGCCTGCTGAAAAGCCATGTTCAGAGCCGCATTTTTCGAAGGGATGAGTCAGCGTTTTAAGCCGCCGGCTCATCCCTTTCATTAACTGCGGAAATCACCAGTTCTGCCGGCAGACCTCCCGTAGAAAGCTTTCGCTTTAAGCATCGAATGATGTGATCTTCTGACAGCAGCCTTTTAAAAACAGGAGGCTTGCATTAGAACAGCACTTCGCCCATCTGCGGGTTGAGGGCAAGTGATAAGCGACATCAATTCCGGATCCTTTTAAGAGGCTTGCCGGCAATGCACACTTTTTTCCTTTTTGGGGTTTACTTAAGCCACCGGTTAAGCCGATGGTTATGGCGAAGGCCGTTTTCGCCTGATTGGGGCGGCATCCTTGTCTTTTTTGTCTCCGCTTACATCTGCTTTCTTAATCCGTCTATCTGATAGTTTTGCCCGCAGATATAGCCGGCGTCGCTGCTGACCAAAAAGCAAATCAGATTTGCAACCTCCTCCGGCCTGCCGCACCGTCCCACAAAGGTATAACCAGGGCGGTCGTCCTCCGGAAGCACCACCACAGAACCCGGAGACACAGTATTCACCGTAATTCCGTATTCGGCAACCTCTTTTGCCAGCGCCTTAGTAAAAGAGTCGATTGCTCCCTTGGTCATGGAGTAATCTACCGCCCGTGCTTTCCCGTAAATGCCGGTTACCGATCCAAAATTAATAATTCTCCCATAGCGGTTATCTATCATGCTGTTAATCAAAGCTCTGGTCACATACATGGTGCCCAGAATATTCACCGCAATCTTCTGTTTCCACACCTTGCTGTCTGATTGTGCAAACAGCGCATCTCCCCGGTAGATTCCGGCGCTGTTAATCAAAATCTGGAAACTGCCGAAGGCCTCCAGAGCATTTTGAACGGTTCTGTTCACCTGTTCCTCATGGGAAACATCACATGGATAAGTATGGATTTTGACATCATAGCGTTTTAAATACTGTGCTTTTTCCCGCAGAGAGGATTCGTCAATATCCATCAGGGCCAGGCCTCCAATCTGCTTTTGGGCCAGCATTTCTGCTGTTGCAAATCCCAGCCCATGAGAGGCCCCTGTAATAAGGGCATTTTGATTTTTAAAATTCATACTAGTCTCCTTTCTTCGGTCGGCATCAAAAAAACAACAGGGCATTTCCTGGCTGGCGGCTTAGTTCATCCCGCTGACAGCGGCCGGTTATGGTATTGCAGCGCTGATAATTCCTGTTTTCATACCAGCATTTTCAAAAGCGGAAATTTTTCTGACTTTTTTGCTTGCGGGCGCAGCCTCTGCACTTTGACATTCTGGAACCAGGGTTTCCATTTTGCCTCTGACTGCAGCGGTTCTCCCTCCCGGTCTAGTTTTGAAAAAAGGAAGACTGGCTGAAAAAACGCCCTGCTTCCCCCTTGTATCGCCGCCGGAATGCTTTTCGATTGAAAGCTTACGGAGAAGCGATTTCCTTGTTCCACTCATAGCGGCAGGGCATCCAATCCAGAGCGTCGTAGATGCTGTGCACCGCCTTCAGCAGAGGCTTGTCTTTGTTACTGCGCGGCGTATATTTTTCGACGCATAAAACCATGCAGGAACCCAGTAGGGGCGACAGAATTCGGTGCGCCTTTCCGTACTTTCCTGCACAAATATGCAGAAAAGGCACCTGCAGGTTTTCCTTTAACGCCATAGTCAGGTTGATAGCGTCGCGCATCTGCTCCGGTTTTTCCACCCGCATTGCCACTTTCACAATGTCGGCCCCCCGGGCTTCCATTTCCTGAAGCTGTTCCACTACCCGTTTCGGTTCGGTGAAATTCCAAAGATGGGTGGACATCAACACCTGGGCTCCCAGGGAATGAATGATCTGAATCAATTCCTCCTGGCGCTTAACCGCTTTGGGATCCCTGGTCATCTGTTCTGGCCGGGGATCAAACATATCCGCCATAATGTCGCAGCAGCCTGAGCCTGCCGCAATGGCAGTCAGCTGGCCTTCTGCCAGCTCTTCATCCGCTTTTTCCGAACGATTATCGCTGTAATTCAGTGTTGCAATAGGACGGCTGCCTGCAAAGCTGAAAACTTCTCGCAGATCCTTTTCATTAAAGTATTGTTTGTCTAATTTTTCCAGATGAATCATAAAGGCGTCGGCACCGTCGTAGGCGGCCTGGCGCATCGTGCAAATAGTGTCCAGAGCGGTTCGATCGCTGGTGGACACCGTTAAATAAGGGCGCTGTCTGCCGGAATCAAAGATAAACTTTTCCATTGTACACCTCTCAGCGGTCTTTACCGCACTTTCAGCACTACTTTGCCTACATTTTCTCCGCGGTACAAAATATCATGGGCCTCTTCCGCCTGCGTAATAGGGAGAACCTTATAAATGGTGGGACGGATTAGCCCTTCTTCCACCTTTGGCCATACATTTCGAACCAGGCCGGCTAAAATCATCGCCTTCATTTCCGGGGTGCGGGATCGCAGCGTACTGCCAATAATACGAATATTTTTCTCGTATATGGTTTTCAGAGGGACAGAGCTTTCTCTGCCTGCCAAAGCGGCAATTACTATCCAGCGTCCTTGATAGGACAGATACGGCAGGCATTTGCCCAAAGCAGGGCCTCCCAGGCAGTCTATTGCCACATCCACCGGTCTTCCCTGCCTTAGTTCTTCTTTTAAAACATCCTCTGCCTTCTCAGCAGAAGTATCGATAACCAAATCGGCGTTTAACGGTTCAATAGACCGGGCGATTTCTGCAGAAAGAACGGTGGTGATAACCCGAATGCCAAAGGCTTTCGCCATGGGGATTACAACGCTTGCCAGGCCGCTGGCTCCGGCATTCATCAGCAGGGTGTTTCCCGGCTGGATATCTGCTTCCAGAAATAGATTCAGATAGGCGGTGGCAAACGCCTCCGGCATGGCTGCCGCCTCAATTTCAGAGCAGTTTTTGGGAATGGGCATCAGCATGTCGTATTTTACCGCTGCATATTCTGCATAACCGCCTCCTCCCAGCAGGGCGCAAACGCTGTCGCCAATATGGAATGCGCTTTTGGCCTCTGCAACGGTTCCCATCTGAATAATGACGCCGGATATTTCCAGCCCCATCCATTCCGGGCAGCCGGAAGGCGGAGGATAATCGCCTTCCCTCTGCATCAGATCCGCACGGTTAAGAGCCGCTGCATGAATTTCAACTAAAACTTCGTCCTCCTTGATAACAGGATCGGGCACATCGCTCCAGCGAAGCGAATTATTTTCACAGACTAAAATTGCTTTCATCAAAGGTACCTCCTAAGTTTCGTTTTTATGAATAGGGCTGCTGAAGGCAAGGGGAATTTCAATTCGCACCAGCGTTCCCCGGGAACTGCCGTGGATGCTTAAAGATGCCTGACCCCCGTACAGAATATTCAGCCGTTCGATTACATTGGCAAGGCCGATGCCGCTGTGACCTGGGTTTCCGTTCTTTTTGGACATGCCCTGCCGGCATTGACTTTCTGTAATCGCCGGCCCGTTATTTTCAACTTCTATTTGAAGCACCGAATCGCCGGCATCCTGTATCCGTATGGTCAATACAGGATTCTCTTTTACCTTGGACAAGCCATGCACCAGGGCGTTTTCCACAATGGGCTGTAAAATCATTGTAGGAAGCAGCGCTTTTTCCATTTCCTGCCCACAGACAACGTCAGTGGTCAACTGCTTGTGATAGATATTGTTATAAATCTGGACATAATCCTTTAACGTCAGAAGCTCCTGTTTCACTGTGATAAACTGCTTATCCATATTGACGGTAATGCTTCGGAAATACCGGCTGATGCGTTGCACAATCTCGCTGATATCATAATTGCCGCTGATTTTTGCCAGCGCGTTAATGGTTTCCAGGGCATTGTAAATAAAATGCGGATTAATCTGCATTTGAAGGTTTCGGTATCGGTAATCCAGCAGTTGAAACTCAGCTCTGTTTTTCTGGGCTTCTTCTTCCACTACCCGGTCTACAAGCTCTAAAATTCGCCTGATCATGGTATTGAAGTGCACCGCCATCTGACTGATATCGTCATCTCCCCATACAGGAACCTGCCGCAGTATATCGTCGTTGCTGATGGCATCCATTGTTTTCGTCAGAACGAAAATCTGCCGGGAAAGAGGGCGCAGCATCAGCAAAATGGCTGTCGTAGCGGCTGCCAGGCAGATGACCCCAAACAAAGCCCCGGTAAAAAGCACGTTTTGGCTGGCAGATACCATATGATCTGTAGAATACAAACCGATGGCCCAGAAGTTGCTGGTATGATCTACCGCCACATAATACTCTTTCCCGTCCAGGGAAACCTGGCGGGAAAGGGCAGATTCCTCCACCAGCTGAACCGCTTCCTGTTCTACTTTTTTGCTGACCGGATCTCCAATAGAAAAAATCAGGCCATGGTTAGGCTGGTAAAAAACGATAGAATAGTTGATGTTATTTCTTCCTAGAGGAAGAATCCGCTCTGTTTTCATATGCAGAGTCACCCTGCCGGAATAGCGCAGGGGATCGGACGAATATATGTCGTTAAGCAGATAAATATCTCCTTTTTCATCGTTCACCCAGATCCAGGATCCATAGGTTCTGTCAGGGTAATCCTCCAACAGCTGCTGGGCAGTCTGTTCTCCCTGAAAGCCGTTAGACGCCCTTGTGGCGCAGAACTGTTTGCCGAGTTTTGATTCAACCAGTACAAAATCATATACAGAGGTGTTGGTTATCATCTGATTCAGAGAATATTGAAGGCGCTGCCTGACGACAATTCCAGGGGCTTGATCATGTTCCTGTAAAAAATGCGCCAGATCCAGAGAGTCCATTTTGGTGTAAATTTCTTTTTCCAGCTTGGTTTTAACCTCTTCCATGTTGATTAAAACCTGTTCCGTCAGCAGTGAAACATTCCCCTGCGCGTCCTCTTTCATAACCTCCAGCGTAACATGGGTCTGCTGAATGGTGCTGATGCTGAGAGTTACTGCAAGCACCAGAATAACCACTGCCATTACCTTCCGCATGTACGGCATCTTTTTGAAACGCGAAATCATTCTTTGTCCTCCGCGCCGTCTTTGCAGTTGCGAAAACGGTATTCTGACGGGGTCATTCCTTCCAGCCGTTTAAAGATGTTATAAAAACTGATATAGTTTTCATAACCAATGGAATAAGCAATGTCTTCAATGCGCATTCTGGTGTCGTCCAACAGCTGTTTGGCAGCGGCAATTTTCGCTGCCAGCACATGCTGCTGATACGTTTTTCCCGTTTCCTTGCGGATTCTTGCCGAAAGATAACTTGCACTCACATGAAACTGAGCGGCTATATTTTCCATTTTCAGTCCTTCGGTTACATGGGTTTGTATGTAATGAAGCACATTGCTGATAAGTACGGAAACGCCGTTTTGGGTTTGGCTTATCTGCTGATAAAAGCGATTCAGCCACGCCGCCACTTCTCTTTCGGAAGCAATCTGCGAGATTTTAAAAATAATATCCTCTAGGGATTCCGGCCACTGGCCGTTTGGGAGCCGATGCTGCAGAACCTTTGCGCTGTACATCAACAGCATAATACGAAGCACGCCGATTTCTCCGGAATAATCCTCTGTTAATAAAGCAAAAGTCTCGTCGCTGGTATACTGTCCAAACCTTTCAGCGATCTGACGGCATCTTTGCTCCAAGTCAGAAAGCTTTTGATCCTTGGCCGGGTGAAGCTTCACCTTATCATAAAAATTCAGCCGGCTGGGCTGCTCCAGAAGGCAATACCCCATTACAATCTGTCTTGCCTCCTGATAGGCCGTGCCGATATCAGAAAAATTCCGGTGCAGTGTGCTGACCGCCATTCTGATCTCCGGCATAAAGGTTTGTATCTGGTCTGCCAATTCCTGGGCATAGTTTTGCCAGGCAGCCACTTCCTTTTTTAATCCGCAGAATAAAACGAGATCCTGGTTCAGAATAACGCTGGTGACCTGGAGAGGATTCGGAACCGCCAGATCGTCTATCCGCTGCAAATCGGGACGTGCCAGTCCGCCTTTGGCGGAAACAAGCATGATGAAAAAGGCGCGAAGATTTTCATCTGTCAAAAAAACCGGAATCTCTTCTGATGTCTCGCTGCTTTCATTGAGCAAAGATACCAGCTGAGTGCGCCGCTGGTATAAAGTCATCTGGTGAATGCGATCGGTTTGCTGGCGCTCTTTGTCTAGGCTTTTTGCCGCCCGAAGAAGCGACTTCTGTAATTCTTCATTGTCGATAGGTTTTAAAACATAATCAAATACAGAAAGCCGGATGGCCTGCGCTGCATATTGAAACTTGTCGTATCCAGTAATCACAATTACTCTGGCATTTTCCAAAAATTCCTGGGCCTGTTCCACCATCATCAAGCCATCTAAATCCGGCATGTGAATATCGGTAATGATGACGTCCGGTTTTAATTCCTGAATTAAAGTCAAGCCGCTTCGCCCATCGTATGCCACGCCGGCCACCTGAAACCCTAACCCAATCCAGTCCACCGTCATCTGCAAGGAGGTGACCGTTGTAATATTGTCATCGATTAAAACCACCCGATAAGCCATAATCTTCCCCGCTTTCTGTTTCTTGTAGTTTTTCGTAATCTTATCATAACAGAAGCAAATATGGCTGTGTCAAAAAATGTTGAATCTATCAATGGAAAATAAAGGCATGAGCCTTCTTCTGTCGTTATTTTAGACCGTATACTCTTTGAATCTCGTGGCTGTTGAACGCCATTGCAACTTCATTTAGAAACATCAATAATTGTTAAAAAAGCGCAGTTTTTTATCCTTGTGCCTGGGCACAGCCGAAACAAACAGTCTTCCTGCCGCCGGGGTTATCCCTTTACGGCGCCGGCGGTAATCCCGCTGACAATATACTTCTGCAAACATAAATAGAGAATTAAAATCGGCAGCATTGCCATAATGAAAAAAGCAAAAGCAAGATTCAGCTCGGTGGTTTCACTGAAATAGGTCATTTGTGCCAGGGGAAGCGTTCGGCTGGCCGGTTCGCGCAGCAAAACTACTGCGGTATTGTAATCGTTCCAGACAAACAGCGTATTCAAAACCGCCTGGGTTGCATTGATGGGTTTCATAAGAGGAAAGACAATTACCCAGAAGGTCTGAATACGGTTGCAGCCGTCGATGCTGGCGGCCTCCTCCAAATCCTTTGGCACTGTTTTAACAAAACTTGTGACCACCAGCATGCTGATGGAAATCTGAATTCCTGTGCGCGCGATAACAAACCCCGCCACATTGTTCACTAGCCCTAAGCCGTATAGATTCACATACAGGGGCAGCATAATGCACTGAAAGGGAATTAAAATGCCCAGCGTAAAAATCATATAAACAGCGTTATAAAATTTATTGTTGTACCGGGCCAGCACCCATGCAGCCATGGAAGTAATGATCATCAAAATAAGCACAGTGGGAATGGTGGTGAGAATGCTGTTTTTATATCCAATTAAAAACTGATCGTTTTCCGTAATTACCCGGATGAAGTTATCCAGCGTAGGGTGCTGGGGCCATGCCAGGCGATCAAGGGTAACTTCATTTTTGTATTTAATGGAATATAAAAATCCTAGGTAAAAGGGCAGCAGGAAAACTGCAATGATACCTAAAATGACAAGTATCCTGAGAATATGGCCGGTAGTGGAAACGGCTTTTCTTTTATGGGATAGGATCCCGCTCCGAGAAACAGTCATACTTCCACCTCCATTCGGCGCAATGCTCTGGTCACAAACTGCGTAATAATAATTAAAACCAGAGTCAGCATGATTGCGGCGGCCTGGCCCAGGCCTGCTTTGCTGTATCCAAAGATATAATCGTAAATAAACATTGCGGTGGTTTGGGCCGCTTCCATATTTCTTGCTACAGCCATCGGATAATCAAAGCAACGCAGTCCCCATGCCAGCAGCAGGGTAATATTGGAGGTAAAGGCGGGCACAATCAGCGGAAGCGTAATGCGGAACGTCTGCTGTAATTTTCCGGCGCCTTCCACAGTGGCCGCTTCGTAATAATCCTGGGGAATCGACTGCAGAGCCGCAATATAAATCAGCATGCAGTATCCCAAATCTCGCCAAATGGCAATGACCGCCATGCCGTTGATAACCTGAGAAGAGTCTCCCAAAGGGCTGATAGTGCCGAAAATATTGCAGTATACATCTGTAAACACATAGCTCCAGACGATCGCACCGCTGGTCAGCGCTACGGTAAAAGGCAGAAAAATAAGGGTTCTCGCAAAATTGTTGAATTTAGAGGACATCTGCAGCAGCAGTGCCAGCAGCAAGCCCAGAAGGTTTGCGCCTATTACATAAAGAATCGTAAAGTGAAGGGTATGTACAAAGGCGTTCCGGAAATACTGGTTGGATAACATCAGTTCATAATTTCTGAATCCCACCCAGTTCCAGGAATCGCTCATAATGCTTTTCCAGTCGGTAAAAGAATAGGGAATGCTTTGAAAGAATGGGATAAGAACCACAAACGCAAACAGCGCCGTGGCCGGTAAAAGAAAAGCAAGGTTAGTGGCATGTTCCCGAAAGTGATACCGGGAAAGGGCCTTTTTTTTCGCTATCATCTGATTCCTCCCTGAGACAGCGGCCTGTGCCATTACAGCACAGGCCGCTAAAATTAAATCAGCTTTCCGCCAAAGCCTGATCAAACTCAGCCTGCATGGCTACCAGGCAGTCGTGAGCCGTCATCGGTGATCCTTTGACATAGCTTTCGATAAAAGCGGTTAGGTGCTTCCGGTAAATCGTGGTAAACTGAGAGGTCCAGGGAGCTGTAAAATCACCCATATGGGAAATGTTTCCGCTCTTTTTAACTTCAGCCAATTCTTTTACGACTTCCGGTGCATCTTGGCCCACTGAGCCGTTCAGCAGGGGAATACCGGATACCGAAGACCAGGAATCTGCGCCGTCTACCGCCCAATATTCCAAAAACTCAAGGGCAGTATCATAATTTTCTGCGTTGGGATTCAGCATAAAGCACTGATCCACCATCACATTGAGCCGTGCAGAATTCGGCGTATCATCGATAGGCTTCACAAAGAACCCATACTCAAAATCGCTGCCTTCGATCATGGTTTCCAAATCGCCGATAACCCAAGTTCCCTCTAACGTCATGGCCCCGTCGCCGGCGACCAGCCGTTCCAGAGCAGTGTTTTGATCCGTAGTCAGCGCATCCGGCCCCAACCACTGGAAACATTCCGCCCAGTTTTCCAGTGCGGTTTCATAATAGGGATAGTCTAAGATACTTTTGCTTCCATTGCATATGTTTTCAAAAATATCATTGTCCCCGTTATCCAGCGCCCAGGTCAGAATCGTATTTTTTACTTCTGCATCAGGATTTGCCGCTGTGGCATAGCCATAAATCCAGGGATCAATTCCCGCATCGGCCAGTGCCTGGCTTACTTCCGATAGTTCCGTCAGCGTAGTGGGGACCTCTAAATCCAAATCTTCAAACATTTTCACATTGTAGAAAACACCCCAGCTCTTGAAATCCAGGGGGAAAGCGTAAATTTTTCCGTCCTTGGAAACGTCCCCCAAATCTCCGTCCGGCAGATTCATGGATTTGATTACTTCATTATCTGTCAAATCCGCCACATATCCTTCGTCCAGCAAATCGGGATACAAGCCGGGATTTCCGTGCATGATCTCAGGTTGCTCGCCGGAAGCCAGAGCGGTCTGCAGCTGGGGAAAATAGTCTGTATTCTGATTGTAATATACATTGTTCCAGGTAATTGCATATTCCGGGTTAGCTTCTACAAAGGCGTTCTGCACTGCTTCCAGCCCCGCCTGCTTTGTCGCTTCTCCCATATAGTGGTAAACCGTAATTGTCATTTCCTGTGTCTGTGTACTGATTTCTCCTCCCGAAGATGCCGATAAGCCGGACGAACCGGAGTCTTCGCCGGAGGGGTCTGGACTTCCACTGCAAGCTGCTAATCCTATACTCATCGCCAACGCAAGAAAAATCGAGATAACCTTTTTCATATTTTTCCTCCAGTCTTTGTGTTTTTCTGTGCACAGTGTCTTGGAATTCCTTGTTTTTAGTATATTAAATTCTTTCTGCAAACTCAATCTATCTAATTTCAGTAATTCTTAACTTTTTATATCCAGTTTCCATAAATTATAATATATATTTTTAATTATTATAGGTATTTTTTATTGCAAAAATAAAATTGGCACAAAAAGGGAAAAGCGGCCAATGGCCTGCAAACAGCTTCCTGTCCCTACATTTTCCTGAAATATCCTGCGTCCTCATAAATATTTCTGTCTCATAAGAGAAGGAACCTTTTGTATCCTTTTCTCTGAAAGCAGTTTCCTTTCCTGTATTTGAACTATGCTGCAGGCTGAAGTCAGGCAAGAAACTCATAAACGTTTTCCCAAACACATAGGGCAAATAAAGCTCAACTATTCCCACAGCAAAACCACTCGCTCCGGTTTTGCTGTGGGAATAGCTGGCGCCTTTTCCCGTTCATATTCTTTTACACCTTCCGGATCTTCCTTTTTGCTTTTGCCGGCATCCTGCTGCCTGAAGACATTTTTCAGCCCAATAAAAAACTGCTTTCCAGTTTATCAACAGGAAAGCAGGCAGGGGACTTTTCATCGAAATTTATCGTAATTTGTGAACAGAGGTCGAAATTTGGAACTCATAAATGAGACAATCCAGATTCCGGCCTCTTTTCTATGCTAAAACCCAGCGTTTAAGCCATTTTTCGAGGTTTATCTCTTTTTATAGAAACGAGACGTCAAAAAGCAAAAACAGAAAAACAGGGTGTAAAAACAATCAGATGTATCTATTCTGAACCGGGGATTCTCATTTTGTTGAGTGTTCCTTTTGATCTTGGGTTAATAAATTTATTCCAAGCGGTATTAGACCAGTGGACAACAATTTCGTCACTCCCTTCCAAAAGCACCGTTCACGCGCCAGCGTGGACGGTGCTTTTTTACGCGTGGGGGCAGACGAAGAACCCCCGAGAGCAAGTAGGGAGAAACTGATAGGGAAAGAAGCCGAAAAGGAAAAATGAGGGACTGGCGGAACGCCGTGTGCAATAGGGCCGCCTTCGAGTCCCTCCAAGCGCGCCACCAAGCTGAGCTTGGACGCAATTCGCGTTCCGGGTTCAGTTTTTTATTTTGTCAGTTCACTCGCGTTTATGGTAGGGTGCCTTTTTTGTCAACGCTTCCCAAGAAGGGGTGACGAAATAGATGTCACCCCGTTTTTTTCAGTATTCATGCGGG